>CAYORM010000001.1:0-142305 GCA_964406375.1 uncultured Mycobacteriaceae bacterium
TGGAACACCATTGCGATGTTCCGCCTTTGCGGCGGCAGATGGTCCGCGCGCTCGCCACCGATCAGGATGGAGCCGCCGGAGATCGTCTCGAGCCCGGCGATCATCCGAAGCAGGGTCGACTTGCCACACCCCGAGGGACCGACCAGCACCACGAACTCGCCATGGGCGATGTCGAGATCGACGCCGTGGATGACGGCGATCTCGCCGAAGCGCTTGGTGACGCCCTTGAGCGTGACGGTGGCCATGGGTCAGAACTCCTCGAGCGTCAGCTCCGCCGACATCACGCGATTGCCCGCCATCAGCCCGCCATCGACCGGCAGCACCGCGCCGGTGATGAAGGCGGCGTCGTCCGAGGCGAGGAAGGCGACGGCGCGGGCGATGTCGGAGGGTGCCGCGACGCGCTGTAGCGGATACCACTTCCTCAGAGATTCGAAGAGTTCCGGCTTCGCTGCGACCCGCTCCTCCCAGACCGGCGTGCGGACTGTCCCGGGGCAGACGCAATTGGCGCGGATGCCGAAGGGCCCGTACTCCACCGCCAGCGACTTGGTGTAGCTGATCAGGCCGGCTTTGGCGGCGCTGTAGGCGGGATGGCCGAGGGTGGTCAGGCCGTTGACCGTCCCGATATTGACGATGGCGCCGGCACCTTTCGCCTTCATTCCCTCGATCACCGTGCTGGTGACCCGGAAGGGCCCGTTGAGGTTGACGTCGATGTCCTGGCACCAAAAGGCGTCGGTCATCTTGCCGAGCGTGCCGGCCGTGACGCCGCCGGCATTGTTGACGAGCACGTCGATCGGGCCGGTCGCGGCGATCGCGCCTTCGACCGCCGGCCGGATCGTCTCCGGCGCGGTGTAGTCGGCCGTCGCCGGCACCACCTCGCCCTTGTCGGCGAGCGCGATGCGCAGGGATTCGAGCGCCGTCGGGTCGCGATCGAGTGCCACGACCCGCGCCCCCGCGCCGATGAAATGCTCGACGAGGGCGCGGCCGATGCCGCCGGTCGCGCCGGTGATCAGCACCGTCTTGCCGCTGAACGAAAAAGTCACGCCGGGGCTCCGTCGATGGTGGCGAGTGCGTCCCTGATCCAGCTGAGATTATGGGCGCGCAGCATCCCGTAATTGTAGAAGGCGAAATCCTGTATCCCGGCTGCCGCGAGCGCGGCGACCGTCTCACGGGCCTGGCCGGAGGAGGTCATGTCCGGCGGGCCGGGACGCAGGATACAGCGCAGCGTCGCGTCCGGACCGGTGCGGTGGCGCGCATCCCAGTAATCGGCGAGCGCCCGGGCGGGCGAGGGTTCGTACAGACATAGATCGATCGCGTCCGCCGCCCGGCCGAGCGAGGCGAGATCGGTGCCCTCGCTCCAGCTTGCACTCGTCGGCCGTTGGACCGAGGGGATGATGGTGACGCGGATCTCGGCCGGCACGGCAGCGCGGATCGCCTCGACCAGCGAGGTCACGACATCGGCGCGCCAGCGCTGGAAGGCGGCGAACTCGGCATCCCAGACGAAATCCGCAACCAGCCATTCCAGCGCCATGTCGGGCGGGACGGTGACGGGGCCGGCGAGATAGGCTTCGATCCGCGAGGCGGTGCGCCGCTTGAGGTCGGCCATCGGAATGCCGGCACGGGCACCTTCGGCCATGCAGGCATCACAGAAGCACAGGCCGAGATGCGCGGCGAGCCAGGGATTGACCGGCACCTGGGCGAATTCGTGGTGATAGCCGTGCTGGTAGGGCAGCCAGCCCGGTGTCTCCAGTGACATGCCGACGAGCGGGTACGCCTCGCCGAGATCGGTGCAGAGTGCCGTCGCGTAGTCGCGTGCAGCCGGGTGGCTGGGGCACAGGCTGTAGAGATAGGGATCGCCGAAGGCGTTGCGGGCCACGACCTCCGGATGCAGCGCGCCGAGCCGCGAATTGTGCAGCAGCACGGTCCAGGCATTCAGCGCGAGACCTCTCACGTCGGAGAAGGCGGCGAAGGGATCCGTCTCCGCGACGAGGCTGTGGGGCAGGGGGACGAGGTGGCCGTAGCGTTCGAGCCGCGGCCGGAAATAGACGGTGCCATCTTCCGGAAAGACCACCTTACCGCTGCGCCCCCGCGGCCGGATGAACTTGCCGGCATGATAGCTCGATGCGAGCGAGAGGGTGTTGAGGCCGAGGCCGGTGAGCTCGGCAGCCACCGACTCCACCCCGGCCTCCATGACATCCCAGGCATAGGCATAGACCGCCCGCTCTCCCCGCATCCCCGACCCTTTCGCTCGTTTCCGGCGTGCAGCGCTGCGATGCTAGTCCCTCGCGCTGAACTTACAAGGCGCGCCGCTGTCCCGGGGGCCGGAAAAGGTCGGCGGGCTTTACCGTTGCGCCACCAGCGGGCTTGTAAGAGAGTCGCGGCAAGCCGGGACCGCCCCGGGGCCGGCATGCGCCGATCCCAGGGGCGGTTTTCGGCATAAGATCGACGGGGATTCGCGCGGCGGTCGACCGCCGCCTCATCGGGAGATCATTTCATGCAGCGTTCGTCTTGGGCCCTGTTGTCCGGCACCGGCCTCGCCGCCCTCCTGCTGGCCACGACCGCCGGCGCCGCCAATGCCGAGACGGTCCGCGTGACCGTGGCGGAGTACAGCCAGAAGACCGGCCCCTATTTCGAGGAGGCGGCAGCCGCCTTCGAAGCGGCGAATCCCGACATCGACATTCAGATCGAGGTCGTGCCCTGGGACGTGCTGCAGCAGAAGCTGACGACCGACATCTCGGCCGGCGCCAACGCCGATCTCGCAATCATCGGCACGCGCTGGCTGATCGACTATGTCGCGGCCGGGATTGCCGAGCCGCTCGACGATTACATGACCGACGAGTTCAAGGGACGGTTCTTCGAGACCTTCCTGACCCCGTCGATCATGGACGGCCAGACCTATGGCCTGCCGATCGCCGCTTCGGCGCGCGCGATGTACTACAACGCCGACCTGCTCGCGGAGGCCGGCGTCGCCGAGCCGCCCGCCACCTGGGACGAGCTGGTCGAGGCTGCCCGCGCCGTCACGGCACTGCCGGCCGACGACGTCTACGGCTTCGGCCTGCAGGGTAAGGAGATCGAGACCGACGTCTACTTCTACTATGCGATGTGGAGCTTCGGCGGGAACATCCTGGACGATGACGGGTCGAGCGGCCTCGACAGCGAGGCGGCGATCCAAGCCGCCCAGCTCTACGAGACGCTGATCGACGAGGGGCTAACCCAGCCGGGCGTCACCGCCTACAACCGCGAGGACGTGCAGAACCTGTTTAAGCAGGGCCGGATCGGCATGATGATCACCGCGCCGTTCCTGCGCACGCAGATCGCCGAGGAGGCGCCGGACCTCAATTACGGCGTCGTTCCGGTCCCGGCCGCGTCGACCTCGGCGACCTATGGCGTCACCGACTCGATCATCATGTTCTCGAACAGCGGCGCCAAGGAAGCGGCCTGGCAGTTTCTCGACTTCATCTTCCAGACCGAGTGGCGGACCAAGTTCACCATCGGCGAGGGCTTCCTGCCGGTGACCAAGGGCGAG
This sequence comes from uncultured Mycobacteriaceae bacterium, assembly GCA_964406375.1. Lineage (GTDB taxonomy): Bacteria > Pseudomonadota > Alphaproteobacteria > DSM-16000 > Inquilinaceae > CAYORM01. The sequence continues at coordinate 3,524 of CAYORM010000001.1, forward strand.
GCGGCGGACGAGTTCTTCGCCAATGACGAGACCCTCAAGCCGTTCACCGACATGCTGCCGGATGCACGCTTCGCGCCGGTGATCTCGGGTTGGGAGGAGATCGCCGACGTCACCTCGCGCGCGCTGCAGACGATCTATCTCGGCGAGGGCGAGCCGGCCGACGTGCTGCCGGCGGCTGCGGCCGAGGTCGACGCGATCCTGGCCGCCAACCGGTAAGGCCCGGTCATCATCGACGGGCGGCGGGGTGATCCCCGCCGCCCCTGCTTTCCCAGCGGCCACGTCGCCCGGCGTCGGGCGAGAATCTGAGGTGCAATGCGCCGGACCAACGCGGCTCCGTTGCTGCTCATCCTGCCCAGCTTCGCGCTGGCGACCTTCATCATCGCCTATCCGCTGTTCGACCTGCTGGCCGTCGCCAGCCACCAGGTCAACCGCTTCGGCATGCTCCAAAGCTTCACGGGGTTCGCCAATCTCGGCGCCGTGTTCGCCGATCCGCTCTTCCTCGACAGCCTGTGGCGGACCGGCGTGTGGACACTCTTCGTCGTCGGCGGGACGGTACTGATCTCGATCCCCGTTGCGATGATCCTCAACGAGAATTTCTACGGCCGCGGCATCGCGCGGGTGCTGGTGATGCTGCCGTGGTCGGTGTCGCTGACGATGATGGCGGTCGTCTGGCGTTGGGCGCTGAATGGCGAGAGCGGCATGCTCAATCTCGGCCTGCGACAGCTCGGGCTGATCGATGAGCCGATCGTCTGGCTTGCACAGGCGGCGACCGCCTTCCCGATGCAGATCGGCATCGGCATCCTGGTGTCGATCCCGTTCTGCACGACGATCTTCCTCGGCGGGCTCTCATCGATCCCGCAGGACATCTACGAAGCCGCGGCGACCGATGGCGCGACGCGCTGGCAGCAGTTCCGCACGCTGACGCTGCCGCTGCTGCGCCCCTTCGTGAACATGGCGATCGTCCTGAACATCATCTACGTGTTCAATTCCTTCCCGATCATTTGGGTGCTGACGGAAGGCGGCCCGGCCAACTCGACGGACATTCTCGTCACCTACCTCTACAAGCTGGCCTTCAAGTTCGGGAAGATGGGCGAGGCGGCGTCGATCTCGCTTGTCATGTTCGCCATCCTGCTCGTGTTCACGCTGATCTATCTGCGCATGGCGATGAAGGGCGAGCGCAATGGGTGAGGCTCGGCGAAAGCTCGTCAGGTCGGTGATCTGCTGGCTGCTGCTGTCGCCGCTGATCATCGTGATCCTGTTCCCCTTCGCCGTCATGTTCCTGACTGCGGTGAAGCCCGGCGACGAGGTGCTGTCGGCGCGCACCACCTGGCTGCCCAGCCGCTTCGCCTGGGAAAATTTCGCCGAGATGTGGCGGGCGATCGATTTCGGCACCGCACTTCTCAACAGCCTCTATGTCTCGGCGGCGGCCACGGTGGTGGCACTGCTGGTGGCGGTCCCGGCCGCCTATGCGATGTCGCGCTACCGCTTTGCCGGTCGCGACGCCTATCGCGACTTCCTGCTGATCACGCAGATGCTGTCGCCGATCGTGCTGGTGATCGGGCTGTTCCGGCTGGTCGCCTGGCTCGGCCTCGTCGGACGCGCGGATTCTCTGGTGCTCGTCTATGCCGGCTTCAACATCGCCTTCGCGGTGTGGATGCTGCAGAGCTATTTCGCGACGATCCCCCGCGATCTCGAGGAGGCGGCTTGGCTCGAAGGCGCGTCACGGCTGCGCACGGTGATCCGCGTCTTCCTGCCGCTCGCCGCGCCGGCGATGACGGTCACCGCCATCTTCACCTTCATCAACTCCTGGAACGAGTTCGCCGTAGCGCTGAGCCTGTTGCGCAGCCCGGACACCCACACCCTGCCGATCAAGGTGTTCAGCCAGGTCGCGGGGCGCTACTCGATCCAGTGGCACCATGTCATGGCGGCGACGCTGCTCGCGACGGTCCCGGTGTCGATCGTCTTCGCCTGGATGCAGCGCTATCTGGTGCGCGGCCTGGCGCTCGGTGCCGTGAAGTGACCCCTGACGCATGAGAGGACGAGGATGACGACGCGCGCGCATTTCGGCACGACGGTTTCCGGTGCCGGCGGCCAGCGGCTGCCCTTCTCCAAGGCGGTTCGTGCCGGTGATTTCGTCTATGTCTCCGGCCAGGTGCCGATGGATGCCAATGGCGAGATCGTCGAGGGCGGCATCGCCGAGCAGACGCGGCTGACCATGGAGAACGTCAAGGCAGCGCTGGCATTGGCCGGCTGCACCCTCGAGGACGTGATCAAATGCACGGTCTGGCTGTCGGATCCGCGCGATTTCTGGACCTTCAACAAGGTCTATGATTCGTTCTTCACCGGCGACCGGCCGGCGCGCTCCTGCGTGCGTGCCGACATGATGGTCGATTGCCGCGTCGAGATCGAGGCGATCGCCTACAAGCCCGTCACCGGCTGAGCCGAGCGGGCAAGCTCTTCCACCCGGATCGCCGCGAGCCCCTCGCGGAAGCTCGGATAGTCGAGGTCGACGCCGAGTTCGCCGCGCAGCAGATCGACGCGAAGCCGCTTGCATTCGGCATAGAAGCTCAGCGCCATAGGCCCCAACCCGGCCTCTGCGAAGGGGATGAGGGGGGGTGGCTCGACGCCGAGCAGGCGGCACGCCTCCTCGATCGGATCATTGGGGCTCGACGGGTTGCCGTCGGCGACGTTGTAGACCGCGCCGTCGCGCGGCCGGGCGAAGGAGGCGAGCAGCACCGAGCCGATGTCGTCGACATGGATCCGGTTGAAGACCTGACCGGGTTTGTCGATGCGGCGTGCCCGCCCGGCGCGGAGCTGGTCCAGCGCGCTCCGTCCGGGTCCGTAGATCCCCGCCAGGCGGAAGACCTGCACCGGCACACCGGTGCCGGCGAAAGCCGTGGCCCATGCCCGTTCGGCGGCGAGCCGGTTCTGACCGCGCGGGCTGCCGGGCGCAGGCGGGTCCGCCTCCGAGACCCAGGCGCCGCCCCGGTCGCCATAGACCGCGGGGGTCGAAAGATAGCCCACCCAGCGCAATCCGGGCAGCCGGCGCAGCGCCTCGGCCCGGGACGGCACGATCGGATCGCCCTGGGTCTCGGCGGGGATCGATTGCAGGAGATGGGTCGTCCCGTCCAGTGCCGCCGCGCCGAGTGAGGGCGTCGCTTCGATGCCTGCCGCGCGCAACGCTGCCGCCTTGGCCGGATCGCGGGTCGTCCCGGCGACCCGCCACCCCTGCGCGAGCAGCCGGAAGGCAAGGCGGGTGGCCGTGTATCCGAGGCCGAACACGAAGAGCCGGCCGGGCGGCACGTCGCGCAGCCGGTCCGCATCGCGCGCCATGCGGGCGGGGCCGACCGGTGCGGCGGAGGGGGCGGCGGTCGCTTTCGGGACGGTCATGGTCGCGGCGATCCTTGCAGAAGGGCAGGGCGGGATAGCATTGTGCCCCGCGAGGCGTCGACGGTGCGCCTCACCGGCCACCCCGGGACGCCAGCGCGACGGGGGCATGTACGGGCAGATCGAGACCGATGTCCGGGCGCCGACACCGTCCCGACTCCGGCCGCAGCCGGATGCGGCGGCTTGCCCGAAAGGAGAGCCGCCGATGACGGGCAGGATGGGAATCATGATCTGCGGCCATGGCAGCCGCGATCAGAAGGCGGTCGACGAGTTCGCGACGCTCGCCGTGCACTTCCGCCGCCTGGTGCCCGAATACGAGGTGGAGTACGGCTATCTCGAATTCGCCCGGCCGATCATTCGGGAGGGACTCGAGCGGCTCGTGGCGCGCGGTGTCACCGACATCCTGGCGGTGCCCGGCATGCTGTTTGCCGCCGGCCACGCCAAGAACGACATACCGTCCGTGCTCAATACCTGGGCAGCGCAGAATCCCGGCATCCGCATTCGCTATGGACGTGACCTGGCCGTCGACACGCAGATGGTACGAGCGGCGGCCGACCGGGTGGAGGAGGCGTCGGCGGTCGCCGATGGCCGTGCCACGGACGGACCGGTCGCGCGTCACGACACGGTGCTGGTGGTCGTCGGACGCGGCGCGTCAGACCCCGACGCCAACTCCAACGTCTCCAAGGTCACGCGGCTGCTCTGGGAGGGGATGGGCTTCGGCTGGGCCGAGACCGCCTATTCCGGTGTGACCTTCCCGCTCGTCGAACCGGCGCTCGAGCATGTGGCGCGGCTCGGCTACCGGCGTGTCATCGTCTTCCCGTACTTCCTGTTCACCGGGGTGCTGGTCGACCGGATCTACGCATCGACGGATGCGGTCGCGGCACGCCATCCCGGCATCGAGTTCGTCAAGGCACGCTATCTGGCGGACCACCCGCTGGTGCTGCGCACCATGCAGGACCGGGTTCAGGAGATCCTGGAGGGCACCGGCAACATGAACTGCCAGCTCTGCAAGTACCGGATGCAGGTGCTGGGATTCGAGGCCGAGCGCGGCCTCGCGCAGGAGAGCCACCATCATCACGTCGAGGGGATTGGGACCGGTGGCACGGCGGCGGATGATCATCATGGTCATCACCACCACGACCACCACCACCACGACCATCACCATCACCATCACGACCATCACCATCACGGGCACGGCCATGCTCATGCCCATCATCACCACCCCTATCCGCATGCGGACCATCCGCTCGGCCCGCGCAGCCTGAAGAAGAGGGGCGGGTGACCGGGGTGTGGCTGCGGGATCCGCAGGAGATCTACCGCCTGTCCTTCGCGATGATCCGGGCGGAAGCGGATCTGTCCGGCCGCAGCGCGGCGGAGGCGGCGGTCGCGATCCGGGTCGTCCATGCCTGCGGGATGATCGACGTGGCCAGGGATCTCGCCTTTGCACCTCGCGCCGCCGAGGCGGGGCGGGCGGCGCTTCGCGCCGGCGCGCCGGTGCTGGCCGATTGCGCCATGGTCGCATCAGGCGTGATCCGCGACCGCTTGCCGGCGGGCAATGAGGTAATCAGCCTGATCGCCGATCCGCGGACGCGGGCACGGGCCGCGCGCGCGGCCGTCACACGGTCGGCGGCACAGGTCGAGCTGTGGGGCGAGCGTCTCGCCGGTGCGGTGGTCGCGATCGGCAACGCACCGACCGCGCTCTTCCGCCTGCTCGAGCTGATCGCCGACGGGGCGCCGCGGCCGGCGGTGATTCTCGGCTTCCCGGTCGGCTTCGTCGGTGCCGCCGAGTCGAAAGCCGCGCTCCTGGCGAGCGGACTTCCTGCGATCACCCTGCCGGGCCGGCGCGGCGGCAGCGCCATGGCGTCCGCGGCGGTGAACGCGCTCGCCGGCCCGTTGGAGGACAGGGTGTCATGACGCAGCCCTGGTTGTTCGTGGTCGGCATCGGCGAGGACGGGCTCGACGGGCTGTCGAGTACGGCGCGTGCCCTTGTGGACGCTGCGGAGATCCTGATCGGCGGCACCCGGCACTTGGCCATGCTGCCCGAGGACGGCCGGCCGCGTCATCCCTGGCCGAGCCCGCTCTCCCGGCTCGTCGCGGCGATCGAGGGCTGGCGGGGGCGCCGGGTCTGCGTGCTCGCCAGCGGCGATCCGATGTGGTTCGGCATCGGCGTGACGCTGGCGCGGCGCATCCCGGCCGCGGAGATGGTCGTCGTGCCGGCGCCTTCGGCTTTCTCGCAGGCCTGCGCGCGGCTCGGCTGGCCGGTCGCCGAGACCCGCTGCCTGACGCTGCATGGCCGGCCGCTGGCGCTTGCGCTGCCGCATCTGCAGCCGGGGGCGCGGCTGCTCCTGCTCTCGGCGGACGGCCGGACCCCGGCGGCGCTGGCGGCGCTGCTGCGCGAGGCCGGCTGGGGGCCGAGCCGGATGACCGTGCTCTCCCATCTCGGCGGCAAGCAGGAGGTGATCGATACCGCCACTGCCGAGACCTGGCCCGAGGGACAGAGCCCCGATCTCAACACCATCGCACTCGAATGCCGTCCCGCGCCGGGAACCACGCCGCTGCCGACGGTCCCCGGTCTGCCCGACGAGGCCTTCGACCACGATGGACAGCTCACCAAGCGTGAGTTGCGTGCCGTGACGCTCGCCGCTCTCGCTCCCGCACCGGGACAGCGCCTGTGGGATATCGGCGCCGGGGCGGGCTCCGTCGCGATCGAATGGATGCGCTGCGACCCGCGCAACAGCGCCGTGGCGATCGAGCGGTCTCCGGACCGCAGTGCGCGCATTATCCGCAATGCCGCCGCGCTCGGCGTACCCGGTCTTGCCATCGTCACCGGGACGGCGCCGGAGGTACTCGCCCGCGCCCCGGGTCCGCCCGACGCGATCTTCATCGGCGGCGGCCTGTCGGCGCCAGGGCTGCTCGATGCCTGCCTCGCCGCGCTTGCACCCGGTGGCCGGCTCGTCGCCAACGCCGTCACGATCGAGGGCGAGGCGACGCTCGCCGAGGCGCGCCTCCGCCACGGCGGCACCCTCATCCGGATCGGTGTCGAGCGCGCGGAGCCGATCGGTCCCTATCTCGGCTGGCGGCCATTGATGCCGGTCACCCAATGGACGCTGCGGCGATGAAGGACAGGCGGTCTCTGCCCGGGCGCCTCTGGGGGGTCGGTGTCGGCCCGGGCGATTCCGAGCTGATGACGCTGAAGGCGGTGCGGCTGATCGGCGAGGCCGATCTCATCGCCTATCCCGCGCCGGAGACGGGGGAGAGCTTCGCCCGTCGCATCGCCGCGCCGCACATCCCCACGGGCCGGTCCGAATTCGCGATCCGTCTGCCGATGGTGGCCGAGCGCTTTCCAGCACAGCAGGCCTATGACGCCGCAGTCCACCACATCGAGCCGGTGCTGGCCTCTGGTGGCATGGTGGCCGTGCTGTGCGAAGGCGACCCGTTGCTCTACGGCTCGTTCATGTATCTCCTTGACCGTTTCGCCGGCCGGGTCGAGACGGGGATCGTCCCGGGGGTCTCCTCGGTGATGGCCGGTGCCGCTGCGGCGTGCATGCCGCTCATCTCGCGCACCGACACGCTCACCATCCTGCCGGGGACCCTGCCGGATGCCGCGCTCGTGCCGCACCTCCGGGCGGCGGAGGCCGTGGCGATCCTCAAGCTCGGTCGCCATCTGCCGCGGATCCGGGCTCTGATCGACCGGCTCGGCCTGCTGGCGCAGGCGCGCTATGTCGAACGGGCGAGCCTGGCCGAGCAGCGCGTACTGCCTTTGGCCGCGGTCGAGGGTCCGGCGCCCTATTTCGCGATGATCCTGCTGCACCGGCGTGGAGACGCCCTCGGATGACCGGCCACGATCTCCTTCCCGCGATCCTCGCCCCGACCAAGGCTGCCCACCGCACCGCAGAGCGGATCGCACGGCTCTGGCCGGGGCTGACCCCCATAGGGCCCGAAGGGTTCGCCGATGCGGCGCGTGAGGCGTTCCTCGCCGGACGGCCCGTCATCGCCGTCTGCGCCGCCGGCATCCTGATCCGCGTGCTCGCACCGCTCATCGCCGACAAGCATCGCGAACCGCCGGTCGTTGCGGTGTCGGCCGACGGCTCGATGGTCGTGCCGCTTCTCGGGGGCCATCACGGCGCCAACCCGCTCGCCCGCCGCATCGCCTCTGCCCTGTGCAGCAGGGCGGCGATCACCACGGCCGGCGATCTGGCGTTCGGCGTCGCGCTCGACGCACCACCCGCCGGCTGGCGGCTGGCGCCGGGCGATCCCAAGCCGGCAATGGCCCGGCTCCTCGGCGGGGCGCCGGCGGTCATCGATGGTGCCCTGTCCTGGATCGACCGTGCCGCATTCAGCGGCACCGATGGTAACGCCGCCCCGGTGGTCCTGCGTGAGAGCTTGGTTCCTGCCACGACGGGGCCTGACGCGCTCGTCTATCATCCATCCCGCCTCGCCGTCGGAATTGGCTGTGAACGTGGCGCGACGGCGGACGAAATTCTTTCCCTGATCCGGGAAACGCTGGAGGAGGCGGGGCTCACCCTCGATGCGGTCGCGCTCCTCGCCTCGCTCGACCTCAAGATGGATGAGCCGGGTCTCGCCGCAGCGGCGGCGACGCTCGACCGCCCACTGCGCTTTTTCAATGCGGCGACGCTCGAGGCCGAGACGCCGCGCCTCGCCAATCCCTCGGACATAGTCTTCCGGGCCGTCGGCTGCCACGGCGTTGCCGAGGGGGCGGCGCTGGCGGCGGCAGGACCCGGCGGACGGCTGCTCGTTCCCAAACGGCGCTCGGCGCGGGCCACCTGCGCCGTCGCGCTCGCCGAGACGGTTCTGGTCCCCGCTGCGATCGGCCTCGCGCGCGGCACGCTCGCGCTCGTCGGCATCGGGCCGGGCGACCCCCGTTGGCGTACGCCCGAGGCCGACACAATGCTGCGTCAGGCCAGCGATCTCGTCGGCTACGGGCTCTATCTCGATCTTCTCGGACCGCTCGCGGCGGGGCGGCAGTGCCATGCCTTCGGCCTCGGCGAGGAGACGGAGCGCGTCCGCCACGCGCTCGACCTCGCCGCGTCGGGCCGGCGGGTGGCGCTGGTCTGCTCCGGCGATGCCGGCATCTACGCCATGGCGAGCCTCGTCTGGGAGGAGATCGAAACCGCCGGCCGTGCCGATTGGGCGCGTGTCGCCGTCGTCATGACACCGGGCGTGACGGCGGTACAGGCGCTGGCGGCGCGCTGCGGGGCGCCGCTCGGGCACGATTTCTGCCTCATCTCGCTCTCCGACCTGCTCACGCCCTGGCCGGTCATCGAGAGACGGCTGCGCGCCGCGGCGGAGGGGGATTTCGTCGTCGCACTCTACAATCCCGTCTCGCAGCGCCGGCGCCGCCCGTTCGAACGCGCCCGCGAGATCCTGGTGGCGCATCGTCCGCCGGCGACACCCGTCGTCATCGGCCGCAATCTCGGCCGGCCCGGCGAGGCGGTGACGGTGACCACGCTCGATCGCGTGACGGCCTCCGACATCGACATGCTGTCGGTCGTTCTCATCGGTTCGTCGGAGACGCGGGTCGTGGAACGGCCGGAAGGCCGCGTCGTCTATACGCCGCGGGGCTATGCGGCCAAGCGCATGGACAAGGCCTCGTGACCGTCTATTTCGTCGGCGCCGGCCCGGGCGCACCCGACCTCCTGACGATCCGCGGGCGCGACGTGATCGCCCGCTGCCCGCTCTGTCTTTACGCCGGCTCACTGGTGCCGCCGGAGGTGGTGGCGCATGCGCCGGCGGATGCGCGGGTGATCGACACCGCGCCGATGACGCTCGACGAGATCATGGCGGAGATCCTACGCGCCGAGGCGGCAGGCGAGGACACGGCACGCGTCCATTCCGGTGACCCCTCCCTCTACGGTGCGATTGCCGAGCAGATCCGCCGACTGCGCCGGCACGACATCGCCTATGAGATCATCCCCGGCGTGCCGGCCTATGCGGCCGCCGCGGCCGCCCTCGGCAACGAGTTGACCTTGCCCGGCGTTTCCCAGACTGTGATCCTGACGCGCACGGCGATGAAGGCTTCGGCGATGCCAGCCGGTGAGGAGCTCGAGCAGCTCGGGCGATCTCGGGCGACGCTGGCGATCCACCTGTCGATCCGCAACCTCGCCGCCGTGCGCCGGGCGCTCGAGCCGCATTACGGTGCCGACTGCCCGGTCGCCGTCGTCTATCGTGCCTCCTGGCCCGACGAGCGGGTGATCCGCGGCACCCTCGCCGACATCGCGACGAAGGTGCGGGCCGAAAAGATCACCCGGACGGCCCTGATCCTCGTTGGTTCGGTGCTCGGCACGCCCGATTTCCCTGACAGCGCGCTCTACGACCCGCGCCACGTCCATGTGCTGCGACCGCGACGGGGGACAGGTAAGGGGGCGCGTGGCTGATGCGGGAGACCGTCCTTGCCTGGCGCCGCGAGGATGGGCTGTCGGTCGAACTGCTGCGGCTCGCGCGCGAGGGGGAGGGCTGGATCGCCCGCTCGGACCTGGTCGATGCGGCCGTGGGTTTCGCCCTGTCCTACCGGTGGTCTCTCGATGCGGCGCTGGCGACACGGCGGCTTGACCTCCAGATACGCGACACCGCTGAGCGCAGCATGCGCTTTGAACGGCTGGGACCCTGGAGCTGGTCGATCGACGGCACCGGGCGTCCCGATCTGGACGGCTGCGTCGAGATCGACCTCGCGGTGACACCGTTCTGCAATACGCTGGCGCTGCGGCGCTTCGGGCCGGCACCGGGCGGGGCGGGTGTGATGACGGCGCTCTATGTCGCCTTTCCTGTTCTCACCTGCACGCCGTCATATCAATGTTATCAGAGGGTTGCGGAGCACCGCTTCCGCTACATCGACTTGGGCGTCTTTGCCGGCTTCATAGCGGAACTGTCCGTCGATTCCGACGGCCTGATCGAGCGTTACGAGGGATTGTTCACGAGGGTGTAAGCAAGATCGATGGCGGCATCGACCCCTGTCACGACGGGCCCATCCGGGGCAGGAGGCCGCGCGATCATCACCACCGGCAGCGATAGCGCCCGTGCGGCGGCGAGCTTGGCGGCCGTCGCCTCACCACCGGCATTCTTCGTCACGAGTACTGCGATGCCATGGGCGTGCATCAGCGCCGTTTCCGCCCCGATGTCGAATGGCCCGCGGGCAGCGAGCACGATCGTCCCTGTTGGCACCGGCCCTGGATCCTCGATGCTGCGGATGACGAGCGGCCGGCCTGTCGCGGCGAACGGTGCGAGGTCCTTACGGCCGATCGTGAGGAAGGCGGGACCCCGCGGCAGGCCGGCCAGCACCCTGGCCGCGGAGAGGGTGTCGGCGACGTCGATCCAGTCATCACCCGGTCGGGGGTGCCAAGCCGGACGCAGCAGCTTGATGCGCGGCACCCCGGCGCGCGTCGCGGCGGCGGCGGCATTGGCCGCCATCTGCGCGGCGAAGGGATGGGTGGCGTCGATGAGCAGCGCCACATCCTCGTCGATCAGATGGCGGGTCAGGCCTTCGACCCCGCCGAAGCCGCCGATGCGCAGCGCGCCCGGCACGGGTGCAGGCCGGCCGGTGCGGCCGGCGAGCGAGGTGGTGACCGCCCAGCCGCCTGCCGCGACCAGGCGACCGGCGAGGGTGGTCGCCTCGGCCGTCCCGCCGAGGATCAAGACCCGCCGCGAGCCAGTCATGACGACCGCGCCACGATCGTGCCCTGCCGGTCGATGACGACGATATCAACGGCGACCAGCGCGCCGTTCAGCGCCGCCAAAGCCACCTCCCGAGCGCGGTCGGCGACGGCGGTCGCCAGAGGGAAGGCGCTGGCGGTCGCGAGGTCGAGTGCCGCTTTGGCGGTGGGCTGCCGGCCGAGCGCGTCCGCCAGGGCTTCAGAGGCGCCGGCCTGCCGCGCCAGGTCGGCCAGGGCGTGGAAGTCGACCTCGCCACGCCCTGAATGCAGGTCGAGCAGCCCCTGCGCCAGCTTGGTGAGCTTGGCGAACCCGCCGCCGATTGTCAGGCGCGGCACCGGGTGCCGGCGCAGATATTTCAGCATGCCGCCGACGAAATCGCCCATGTCGATCATCGCCTGATCGGGCAGGCGGTGAAGTGCCTGCACCGCGCGCTCCGAGGTCGAACCTGTACAGCCGGCCAGATGCGTCAGACCGGCGGCACGGGCGACGTCGATGCCGCGATAGATGGAGTGGATCCAGGCGGCGCAGGAATAGGGCGTGACGATCCCAGTCGTGCCAAGAACCGACAGCCCGCCCACGATACCGAGCCGCGGGTTCCAGGTCCGTGCCGCCAGCGCCTCTCCGCCCGGAATCGCAATTTCGACCTCGACATCCGCCGCGATGCCGAGGCGCACCGCCGTCTCACCGAGGTTTTCGGCGATCATCCGGCGCGGTACGGGATTGATGGCGGGCTCGCCGGGGGGCAGCGGCAGTCCGGGCAGGGTGACCGTGCCGACCCCGTCGCCGGCACGGAAAATGATGCCCGTTCCCGCGGGGCGACGCCGGATCGTGGCGATGACCAGCGCACCATGGGTGACGTCCGGATCATCGCCGGCATCCTTGATGACGCCGGCGAAGGCCGCCCCGTCCGTCAGGCCCTCGCGCGCCAAGGCGAAGGCGGGGCGCTGCCCGCCGGGCAACCGGATCGTGACGGGGTCGGGGAAGCGGCCGGTCGCCAGCGCCTCGAAAGCCGCGGTTGCAGCCGCCGTGGCGCAGGCGCCGGTGGTCCAGCCGGTGCGCAGGGGTCCTTCGGGGCGGCGCGACATGGTCCCGAACAGATAGACCCTGGTGCGCAAACGGCCTAGCGGTCACGACGCCGCGCGGATAGCGTCGCGGCATGGAGCTGCCTTTCGAACTGCCGGCATTCGTGCCCGGCTGGGTCTGGCTCGTGGGTGCCGGGCCCGGCGATCCGGGCCTTCTGACCCTCCACGCGCTGCACGCGCTGCGGACGGCCGACGTCGTCGTCTACGACGCGCTGGTCGACGAGCGCATCCTCCGCCTGGCCCGGCCGGAGGCGCAGCTCGATTACGCGGGCAAGCGCGGCGGCAAACCGTCACCGAAGCAGCCGGACATTACCCGCCGACTGATCCAGATGGCGCGGCAGGGCGCACGCGTCCTGCGATTGAAGGGCGGTGATCCCTTCGTCTTCGGCCGCGGCGGGGAGGAGGGGCTGGCGCTGGTCGAGGCCGGCATACCCTTCCGGGTGGTGCCGGGTGTCACCGCCGGGATCGGCGGACCGGCCTATGCCGGCATTCCGGTGACCCATCGCGAGACCAATCATGCCGTAACCTTCGTCACCGGCCATGACGCGACGGGCGCACCGCCGGCGCAGATCGACTGGGCGGCGATCGCGCGCGGCTCGCCCGTCATCGTGCTCTACATGGCGATCAAGCATATCGGCCCGATCGCGGCGGCGCTGATCGCGGGCGGACGCGCGCCGGGAGAGCCGGTCGCCGTGATCAGCCGCGCGACAACCCCGCATCAGCGCGTGCTCGAGACGACGCTCGCCGCCTGCCCGGCGGCGATGGCCGAGAGCGGCATCGAGGCGCCGGCGATCTTCGTGCTGGGCGAGGTGGTGCGGCTGCGCGACGCGCTCGACTGGCTGGGAGCCGCTTCGGGCCGTGTCCTCGCGGCCGACCCGCTCGGCACACGCGGCGTGGGCGAGACAGGATGAAACGGGCGCTGATCGTCGCGGCGCCGCAGACCGGCTCCGGCAAAACGACCGTCACTCTCGGGCTGCTCGCGGCGCTCCGCCGCGCAGGCCATCCCGTCGGCGCGGCCAAGGTCGGTCCGGACTATATCGATCCTGCCTTCCTTGCCGCTGCCTGTGGCCGCGCCTGCCCCAATCTCGACGGCTGGTCGATGCGGCCGGCGATGCTCGATACGCTCGGCGCCGGGCTCGACGGTGATCCGGTGCTGATCGAGGGGGTGATGGGGTTGTTCGACGGCGCCCCGGCCGGCGGGACGTTCACGGGCGCGACGACCGACGGGTCGACGGCCGCGCTCGCCCGGCGCTGGCGGCTGCCGGTGCTGCTCGTCATTGATGCCCGTGGCCTTGCCGCTTCGGCAGCGGCGCTGCTGTTCGGGTTCAGCCGCTTCGATCCGGACGTCCGGGTGGCCGGCGTACTGTTCAACCGCGTCGGCAGTGCCCGCCACGGCGCGATCCTGCGTGAGGCGGCGGCGCGGGCCGGCCTTCCGGTGCTCGGCCTGCTGCCTGAGGCACCCCAGCTCACGCTGCGCTCGCGCCATCTCGGCCTCGTCCAGGCGAGCGAGCATGGCGACCTCGCCGCCTTCCTCACGGCCGCTGCGGAGCACGTCGCGGGCCATGCCGATCTCGCCGCGATCATGGCCCTGGCAGAGGCCCCCGCGCTCGCCGCCGGCCGCGCCGCGCCGGTCGCGCCACCCGGCCGCCGCGTCGCCGTCGCCACGGACGACGCCTTCCGCTTTGCCTATCCGCATCTGCTTGATGGCTGGCGCGCCGCCGGTGCGGCGGTCCTGCCATTCTCGCCACTGGAGGATGAGGCCGTGCCGGAGGCGGCAGACGCCGTGTTCCTTCCGGGCGGCTATCCCGAGCTACATGCCGCCCGGCTTTCCGCCGCCGACCGCTTCCTGGGCACGCTGCGCGCGGCGGCTGCGGCAGGCGTGGCGATCCGTGGTGAATGCGGCGGCTACATGGTTCTGGGCCGGCAACTCATCGATGCGGACGGCGGTGCCCATGCGATGGCCGGGATACTGCCGGTCACCACCTCCTTCGCCGTCCGACGGCGCAGCCTCGGCTATCGGCTGGCGGTGCGGGCGGACGGGCGGGCGATCCGCGGCCATGAATTCCACTACGCGACTGTCGTCGAGGGCGCGGATGCGGGCGAGCCGCTCTTCGTCCGGATGCTGGACGCCGGCGGGCAGGATCTCGGACCCGCGGGGCACCGCGCGGGCCGGGTCGAAGGCAGCTTCCTTCACGTCGTCGACGAGGCCGTCGATTGACCCAGCGGCGGCCGCCTCCTAGTGTCGCCGGCATGGATCGGGTTCCCCGCGGCGACGCGGGGTGAAAAGGGAACGCCGTGCGGCTTCGGCCAAGGCGGCGGCTGCCCCCGCAACTGTAGGCGGCGAGCCCAGCGCGACAGGTCACTGGCCCCGTGGGCCGGGAAGACGCGCAGAGGGCGGCGACCCGCGAGCCAGGAGACCTGCCCGTCCAGAGAGGCTTTCCACCGGGCGGGGTGCACCGGCGGCATGGCAAGGCTGGCTGCCCCGCGGCCGCTCGCCATCCGTCGCCCCGCAGACAAAGGGTCGGCATGGCGCTGGGCGGCATCATCGGCGGATTGGCGGAAGGAACGGCGCTGCCGCGGCTGACGCTGGTGCTTGGCGGCGCCCGCTCCGGCAAGAGCGCGCTGGCCGAGCGGCTGGTGCGTTCGGCCGGCCTCAGACGCGTCTATCTCGCGACCGGCCGGGCCTGGGACGACGAGATGCGCGACCGGATCGCCCGTCATCGTGCCGAGCGCGGCCCGGATTGGGAGACGGTGGAGGCGCCGGTCGCCCTCGCCGATGCGCTCCGCCACCATGCGGCCGACGGTACGGCGCTGCTCGTCGACTGCCTGACGCTTTGGGTCACCAACCTGATGCTCGACGGGCGCGACGTCGAAGCCGAAACGAGGGGGCTCGCGGCGCTGCTGCCGGAATTGCCCGGCCGCATCGTGCTCGTCACCAACGAAGTCGGCCTCGGCATCGTCCCGGACAACGCCATGGCCCGGGCCTTTCGTGACCATGCCGGGCGGCTCGCCCAGGCGGTCGCCGCCGTAGCCGACCAAGTCGTCTTCACGGCAGCCGGTCTGCCTCTCGTCCTCAAGCATCCCGCAGCACAGTCCGATCGGAGTCCCGCATGAGCCGGATCCCCGCCACCATTGTCACCGGCTTTCTTGGCGCCGGGAAGACAACGCTGATCCGCCATCTGATCGAGACCGCCGGCGGTCGGCGGCTGGCGCTGATCGTCAATGAGTTCGGCGAGACCGGAATCGATGGTGAGATTTTGCGCAGCTGCGGGCTCGAGGGTTGCGCCGATGACGATGTGATCGAGCTGGCCAATGGCTGCATCTGCTGCACGGTGGCGGATGATTTCCTGCCCACCATGCAAGCGCTGCTGCGTCGACCGGTCCCGCCGGAGCACATCGTCATCGAGACGAGCGGCCTCGCCCTGCCGAAGCCACTCGTACAGGCCTTCGCCTGGCCGGAGGTCCGCACCCGCACCACGGTCGACGGTGTCGTCGCGGTGGTTGACGCCCCTGCCACCGCTGATGGCCGCTTCGCCGATGATCCCGATGCGGTGGCGGCGCAGCGCGCGGCGGACCCTTCGCTCGATCACGACGACCCGCTCGCCGAGCTGTTCGAGGATCAGCTCGCCTGCGCCGATATCGTGGTCATCAACAAGGCCGACCAGCTCGACGCCGCCGCGCTGGATCGGGTGCGCGCGACGGTCGCGGCAGGGGCGCGCCCGGGCGTGCCGGTGCTGGTTACCGGTGACGGGCGCATCGCGGCGGCGGTGCTGCTCGGCCTCGGCGCGGGGGCGGAGGACGACCTCGCGGCACGCCCCTCGCATCACGATGGCGAGCCGGACCACGACCATGACGATTTCACCAGCTTTCATGTGGACCTGCCGTCCGAGCCGGTCTCGCCGGACGCGGTCGTGGCGCGTCTTGCACCGCTGATCGCCGCTCACGACCTGCTGCGCGTGAAGGGTTTCGTCGCCATCGCCGGCAAGCCGATGCGCCTCGTCCTGCAGGCGGCCGGGCCGCGCATCCAGCACCATTACGACCGCGCCTGGCAGCCGGGTGAGGAGCGGCGCTCACGCCTCGTCGTGATCGGCCGCAGCGGCCTCGACGAAGGGGCCATCCGTTCGGCGCTGACGGGTTGACGCGCAGTGCATCTGCTGGCGACCCGGCCCGGGGCGATCGTCGACGGCGAGGAAGCGGTCGATCTGGCGCAGAGTCCGGGCGATATCGTGGTGCTGAGTGCGGCCGACACCGAGATCGCCTGCCTCGCGGCTGCCCAATCCCGCCTGCCGCCCGAAGCACCGACGCTGCGGCTCGCCAATCTCCTGCGTCTCGGCCATCCGCTCTCGGTCGACCTCCATGTCGATCGGGTGGTGGCGAAGGCGCGCCTCGTCGTCGTCCGGCTGCTCGGTGGCCGCGCCTATTGGCGCTATGGCATCGAACGGGTTGCCGAGACCTGCCGGGCGCGCGGCATACCGCTTGTCGTGCTGCCGGGCGATGATCGCGAGGATCCCTCGCTCGAGGGCCTGTCGAGCGTCGCCCCCGCCGAACGCGCACGGCTGTGGTCCCATCTGTCGGCAGGCGGTGTCGACAATGCCGGGGGGTTCCTCGCGGCAGCGGCCGCGCTGATCGGGCAGGGGGCAGAACCGCCGCCACCGACGCCAGTGCCCGCCTGCGGCATCCATCGTGCCGCCCCGGCCGATGGCCGGCCGCGCGCGCTGGTCACCTTCTACCGCGCGCTCGTGCTCGCCGGCGGCACGGAAACGATCGACGCGCTCTGCGATACGCTCGAGGCCGAGGGTCTGGCGCCGACCGCTCTGTGGGTTCCGAGCCTGAAGGACGAGGCGGCGCGGGCTGCTATCGCCGCGGCGCCGGGCGGGCCGCCCGCCATCGTGCTGAACCTGACCGGCTTCGCCGTCGGCTCCCCTGAGGGGGAGCGACGGGCGACGCCTTTCGACCGCTTTGATTGTCCGGTGCTCCAGCTGGTGCTCTCGGGCGAGACCGAGGCCGCTTGGCGCGATGGTACCCGCGGGCTGTCGCCCAAGGATCTCGCGATGAATGTCGCGCTGACCGAGATCGACGGCCGGATCCTCACCCGTGCCGTCGCCTTCAAGGCCGAGACGCGCTGGGATGCCCGTACCGAATGCACCATCGCCGGCTATCGCCCGCTGACTGACCGGCTGGAATTCGCGGCGGCGCTGGCCGCGGGCTGGGTACGACTGCGCATGACGCCGCCGGACGGGCGGCGGGTCGCCCTCATCCTCGCCAACTACCCGTCACGCGACGGCCGGCTGGCCAATGGGGTCGGCCTCGATACCCCGGCCTCCGCGGTGGCCATCCTGCAGGCGATGGCGGCCGAGGGTTATCCGGTCAGCGGCGCGCCGGAGGATGCAGCGGCGCTGATGGCCCTTCTTCAGGCGGCGCCGACCAACGCCCCGGGCAGCGCCGACCGGCCGGGTGGCGAGACACTGCCGCTGGCCGAATACGAGGCCGCCTTCGCCAGCCTGCCGGAGGCGGTGCAGGCGCAGGTGGTAGGGCGTTGGGGTCCGCCCGCTGCTGATCCGGCGGTGCGCGATGGCGCCTTCCGGCTCGCCCTCCACCGCCTCGGCGGGACCGTCATCGGCATCCAGCCCACACGCGGCTACGAGCTCGATCCGAAAGAGACCTACCACGCGCCCGATCTGCCGCCACCGCACGCCTATCTCGCCTTCTATGCCTGGCTGCGGCGCGTCTTCGGCGCGCAGGCGGTCGTGCATGTCGGCAAGCACGGCAATCTCGAATGGTTGCCGGGCAAGGCGCTGGCGCTGTCCAGCGACTGCCTGCCGGATGCGATCCTCGGCCCCGTTCCGCAGCTCTACCCCTTCATCGTCAACGATCCGGGGGAAGGGAGCCAAGCCAAGCGACGTACAGCCGCGGTCGTCATCGACCATCTGACGCCCCCACTCGCCCGCGCCGGCAGCCATGCCGGCCTCGCCGAACTCGAGGCGCTGGTCGACGAGGCGTATGAGGCGGCAGCACTCGACCCGCGTCGGCTCGCCCCGCTGCGTGAGCGGATCCTCGAAATTGCCGCTGCATCCGGCCTCGACCATGATCTCGGTCTTGCGGGTCTTGCACCGGACGAGGCGTTGGCGCGCATCGACGGCCATCTCTGCGAACTGAAGGAGATGCAGATCCGCGACGGGCTGCATGTCTTCGGCACGAGCCCCGCGGGCGCGCTGCGCAGCGAGCTGTTGCTCGCGCTGCTGCGCACCGCGCGTGGGGACGGGCAGGGGGGTAATGCCGGCATCCTGCAGGCGCTCGCCGCCGATCTCGGCCTCGACCCCGATCCCGCCGCCCGACCGCTCGCCGAACCCTGGGCCGGCCCCCGGCCGGCGGTGCTGGGTCCGGAGCGCGGCTGGCGCAGCACCGGGGATACGATTGAACGCCTCGAGGCGCTGGCGCTGCGCCTCGTTTCCGGTGAGGCGGCGTGCGATCCCGCCTGGCGGCGGACCGCGTCGGTTCTGCGCAGCGCGCGGGAGCGGATCGGCCCGGCGCTCGATGCATGCGGGCGTGCCGAGATGGCAGCACTGCTCGCCGGTCTCGCCGGCCGCTTCGTTGCGCCCGGGCCGTCCGGCGCACCGACGCGTGGACGTCCCGAGGTGTTGCCGACCGGCCGCAACTTCTTCTCCGTCGACAGCCGCGCGGTGCCGACGCCGGCAGCCTGGCGCCTCGGCTGGCATTCCGCGTCGCTGCTGGTCGAACGGCATGCACAGGAGGAGGGCGACTGGCCACGTGCCATGGCGCTGAGCGTCTGGGGCACCAGCAACATGCGCACCGGCGGCGATGACGTCGCCCAGGCGCTGGCGCTGATGGGTGTGCAGCCCCGCTGGGACGAGGCGACCGGACGCGTGATCGGCTTCGAGATCCTGCCGGCTTCGGTGCTGGGCCGGCCGCGCGTCGACGTGACGATCCGCGTCTCGGGCTTCTTTCGTGACGCCTTCCCCAGCCAGATGGACCTGCTCGATTCCGCCGCCCGTGCCGTCGCGGCGCTCGACGAGCCGGAGGAGGACAATCCGCTGGCCGCCCGGGTGCGGGCGGAGACGGCGGCGCTGGTCGGCGCGGGGATGGAGCCGATGGCCGCCGCCCGCATCGCCGGCCATCGCGTCTTCGGCTCGAAACCGGGAGCCTATGGTGCGGGACTGCAGGCGCTGATCGACAGCGGCGCGTGGGACCGCCGGGCGGATCTCGCGGAAGCCTTCCTGGAATGGGGCGGACATGCCTATGGTGGTGGCGCGCAGGGTGTGACGGCACGGGATGCGCTGGCCCGGCGGCTGGCGCAGGTCGATGCGGTCATCCACAACCAGGACAATCGCGAGCACGACCTGCTCGACAGCGATGATTACTACCAGTTCGAGGGCGGCCTTGCCGCCACGGTGGAGCACCTGTCCGGACGCGCGCCGGCCGTCTGGCACAACGACCATTCGCGGCCGGACCGGCCGGTCGTCCGCTCGCTGTCCGAGGAGATCGCGCGCGTGGTGCGCGGCCGGGCGACCCATCCGCGCTGGATCGCCGGGGTGATGCGTCACGGTTACAAGGGCGCGTTCGAGATGGCGGCGACGGTCGACTACCTCTTCGCCTTCGCGGCGACGACGGAGGCGGTGAAGTCCCATCATTTCGACGCGGTGTTCGAGGCCTATCTCCAGGACGAGGCGGTGCGCGGCTTTCTCTTGTATGCCAATCCCGCCGCGGCGCGCGAGATCGCCGAACGCTTCGTCGAGGCACAACGCCGCGGCTTGTGGACACCGCGACGCAACGCGGCGGGCCCACTGGCGGAAGCCCTGGCCGCCGGAAGGAGGGACATCGCATGACCGATCCGACCCCGGATCCCACCTCGGAGGATGATGCCCGCCACGCCGAGAAGATGGCGAAGAAGAAGGCGGTGCGCGACCGCATGCTGGCCACCAAGACGGTCGAGCGCGGTCTCCTGATCGTCCACACCGGCAAGGGCAAGGGCAAGTCGAGCGCCGCCTTCGGCATGGTGCTGCGCTGCATCGGGCACGGCATGCCAGTCGGGGTGGTGCAGTTCGTGAAGGGCGCCTGGGACACCGGCGAACGGCGCGTGCTCGAACGCTTTCCCGATCTCGTCGAGTTCCATGCCATGGGTGAGGGCTTCACCTGGGAGACGCAGGACCGGCGCCGCGACATCGCTGCCGCCGAGCGCGCCTGGGCCGTTGCCGAGCGGATGATCGCCGATCCGTCGCGACGAATGGTGGTGCTGGACGAGCTGAACATCGTGCTGCGCTATGGCTACCTGCCGCTCGAGCCGGTGCTGGCGGCGATCACCGCACGCCCGCCGGAGACGCATGTCGTCGTCACCGGGCGCAACGCGGCGGAGGAGCTTGTCGCAGCCGCAGATCTCGTCACCGAGATGACGCTGATCAAGCACCCCTTCCGCGAGGGGGTGAAGGCACAGCCGGGGGTGGAATTCTGACGCGCGGAGCCCCGCTTCGATGACCGCCCGCGCCCTGATGGTTCAGGGGACCGGTTCGGATGTCGGCAAGTCGCTGCTGGTCGCAGGGCTGTGCCGCATCGCCCGGCGTCGCGGCCTCGCCGTCAGGCCCTTCAAGCCGCAGAACATGTCGAACAATGCCGCGGTGACGGCGGCGGGCGGCGAGATCGGTCGCGCGCAGGCGCTGCAGGCGCGGGCCTGCGGGGTAGAGCCCGATGTGCTGATGAACCCCGTCCTGCTGAAGCCGCAGACGGACGCGGGCGCACAGCTCGTGCTGCTCGGGCGCCGGGCAGGAACCATGCGGGCACGCGACTATGCGCAACGGAAGCCGGCGCTGCTGAATGCCGTGCTCGGCGCGTTCGATCGGCTGGCGGCGGGTTGCGACCTGGTATTGGTGGAGGGTGCCGGCAGCCCGGCCGAGATCAATCTCCGGGCCGGCGACATTGCCAATATGGGCTTCGCCGAGGCGGCAGACCTGCCGGTCATCCTTGTCGCCGACATCCATCGTGGCGGCGTCATCGCTGCCCTGGTCGGCACCCATGCGGTCCTGGCGCCGCAGGAGGCGGCGCGGATCCGCGGCTTCATCGTCAACCGCTTCCGCGGTGATGCAGCGCTCTTCGCCGATGGGGTGACGACAATCGAGGACCGCACCGGCTGGCGCGGCCTCGGGATCGTGCCGCATTGGCCGCAGGCGGCGCGCCTGCCGGCTGAGGATGCCAACGCCCTCGCCGACACCGAGATGCCGACGGGCCGGCCCATCCGCATCGCCGTCCCCATGCTCTCCCGCATCGCCAATTTCGACGACCTCGACCCGCTGCGGGCCGAACCCGACGTCGCGGTCGAGATGGTGCCGCCCGGCCGGCCGCTGCCGCGCGACGCATCGCTCGTCATCCTGCCGGGCTCGAAATCGACGCTCGGCGATCTGGCCTTCCTGCGCGCCCAGGGCTGGGACATCGATCTCGCCGCCCATCTGCGTCAGGGCGGCCGGGTGCTCGGCATCTGCGGCGGCTATCAGATGCTCGGGCGGATTCTGCACGATCCGGACGGCATCGACGGGCCGCCAGGCAGCCTCGCCGGGCTCGGGCTGCTCGATCTCGAGACGGTGATGATGTCGGACAAGACGCTGCGGCGCGTCGAGGGGCGGCATCGTGCCTCGGGCGAGGCCGTGCGCGGCTATGAGATGCATGTCGGCTGCACGACCGGGGCGGATGCCGTGCGTCCCTTCCTGGAGATCGACGGGCGTCCCGAAGGTGCGGTCAGCGCCGATGGCCTCGTCGCGGGCACCTATCTGCACGGGCTCTTCGCCTGCGACGGTTTCCGGGCGGCCTTCCTCGCCGGGCTGCGGCCGGGACGGCGCGAGGCCGGCCTTACCTATGAGGCGATGGTCGAGGAAACGCTCGACGGCCTCGCCGACCATCTCGAGCAGCATCTCGATATCGAGGCGATCCTGGCTCTCGCCGCCCGGCCCCGGCTCACCAGACGAAGCGGATGAGCGTCAGAAGGCAGACGGTCCCGAACAGCAGCAGCCCCGCCATCCGGGTCACGGCGAGCGAGCGGGAGATGTCCTCCGGTCGTGCGGCGATCCGCCCGCCCGCACCCATCCAGCGATCCTCGATGACGACGCCGCCATAGCTGCGCGGTCCGGCGAGGGCGAGGCCGAGTGCACCCGCCATGGCCGCTTCCGGCCATCCGGCATTGGGTGAGCGGTGGAACCGCGCGTCGCGTAGCATGATCGCCAACGCCTCTTTCGGGCTGCCGCCCACCACGGGGGCCGCCGCGGCGATCAGCAAGCCGCAGAGCCGCGCGGGGATCAGATTGAGGAGGTCGTCGAGCCGCGCCGAGGCCCAGCCGAAGGACCGGTAACGAGCGTTGCGGTGACCGATCATGCTGTCGGCCGTATTGACCAGCTTGTAGATCAGCAGGCCCGGCAGACCCGCGACGGCATACCAGAAGATCGGCGCGAGCACGCCGTCGGAGTAGTTCTCGGCGTTGGATTCGATCGCCGCACGACAGACGCCGGCCTCATCCAGAGTTTCCGGGTCGCGCCCGACGATGCGCGACACGGCCTCGCGGGCGGCCGCGAGACCGCCGCCAGCGAAGGCGCGGACCACCGCTGCGACGTGATCGTAGAGGCTGCGCTGGGCGAGGAAGACGGCGACGATCACCGCCTCGACGATCCAGCCGAAGGGCAGGAAGGCGAGGGCGAGCGACACGATCCAGCCGATGAGGCCGGCGGCCAGCATGAGGCCGGCGATCACTGCCGCGCCGACCGCCCGGCCATGCATCGGTCGGCGTCCTGGCAGGTTGAAGCGGCGATCGAGCAGGGCAATGGCGCGCCCGGTCAGGATCACCGGATGGGGTATGCGGCGCCAGACCCGCTCGGGCTCCCCCATCAGCGCGTCGATGACGAGCGCCAGCGGCAGGATGAGGGGGGCACCGCTCATGCGCAGGAAGCGGCGCCGACCTTTGACGCCGCGCCGCCGGTCATGAACCCTCCTGCGTCAGCCAGATGACCGCGGCAATGGCCAGCAGGGCGGCGAGGACGACCGCGCCGACCTTGACCCAGCTCCATGGCCGCTGGCCCTGGACCTCGCCGGTCCGTCCGTTGACCACGAAGGTGTAGGTCTTACCGGAATAGCGGTAGCTGTTCACCCAGATCGGCAGCAGCAGATGCTTGTAGGTCACCCCGGCATAGGTGGTGGAGAGCGAGGCGATGCGCTGCTTGTTGCCGCCGATGTCGCGTCGCACATCGCCCCGGATCACCGTCTCCATCCGCGCCTTGGCGCGGTCGAAGCCCTTCGCCAGGTCGATCCGGTAGTTCTCTGCAGCGAAGCCGGACAGGAAGCGGGCGTCGTAAGGGACGAGGTTCTCGAGATCCCACGGCTCGAGCGCCTCGGCATGCGCCTTGGGCAGGCTGTCGCTCGCCAAGACCAGCACGTCGTCGAAATCCCGCGAGACCCGTCCCGATACCGGCGACCAGCGGGTGCGGGTGACGGTGCGTGAGCTCGGCTTGCCGTTGACGGTCGTCCGCACGACCGTCGTGTAGGTCGTGCCACGCGCGCCGGTGTAGCGCGTCTCGGTCCGGGCGTCGTAGGTCCAGTAGGGGACATACATCCCGGTGAAGCCGCCCTCGGTCGTCGCCATGCGTTTGACGTCGTTCGGCGCGAACCACAGGCCGGAGAGCCAGCTCCGGAACCGCTCGCGTGCCGCCTTGGCGTCGATCGAGAAGGGCAGCAGCGATTTCGGTCTCAGATGTGAGACACGGCGCGGCTCCATGACGATCGGCGAGGCGCAGAATGGGCAGTGCCCCGATCGGATCGCCGGGTCGATCTGGAATTCCGCGCCGCAACTGCCGCATTTGACCGCCGATACCTCCTCGGTCTCGCCGCCGGCATCGGCGTCGGCAAGGGCGCGCTCGAAATCGAGCTCGACGATCGCCTCGACGGCGGTCTCGCCCTCCGGCAGCTCGATCGGATTCTCGTGCCCGCAATAGGGGCATTTGAGACTGGTCGTCCCCGGTGCGTATTCGAGCTTGGCGCCACAGGCCTCGCATTTGAAACTCTCGGCCATCCTCTCCCCCGTGTTCCCCGCCCTCGATCTCGCCGTGCCAGCGCGTCGCCGGCGACGGTTCAGCTCGTGGGCGGCAGCGGGGGCGGTACGGCGGAGAACAGGGAAGCGAGAGCCGCGACCTCCGCGGCCGGGGTCCAGCCCGCCATGCCCTGGGCCCAGACCAGCGTTTCGCGGGTCACCCGCCCATCGGCGACCATCGGTCCGATCTGGCCGAGCGGGAAGGGACCGGCCTGCTGCCCGCCGATCGCGACATAGAAGGCCTCGGCACCGGGAAGGGGCGGCGGGGCGGCCGCCGCCGGTGCCCCGGGCTGCTGGGCCTGCTGCACGGCGCTGCCCATCGCGGCGGCGAGGCCGCCACCGGTGGCAAAGCCGACGCCCAGCCCTGCAGCGCCGCCCGGATTGGCGGCCGCCTCGCGGATCGCCTCGGCGGTCTGATACTGGGTGAACTTCGAGAGGTCGCCCACCACGCCCATCGCGCTGCGGCGGTCGAGGGCCTGCTCGACGGCCTCGGGCAGCGAGACGTTCTCGACGAGCAGCGTTGTGAGCTCGAGCCCGTAGGCGTCGAATTCCGGCCGCACCGCCGCGGCGATGAACCCGGCCATCTGGTCGTAGCTCTGCGCCAGGTCGAGCACCGGCACGCCGGATTTCGCGACGGCACCTGCGAAGCTGGTGACGATCAGGTTGCGGAGCTGACCGGTGATTTCATCGGTCGTGAAGCGTGCATCGGTACCGGCGATCTCGCGGATGAAGGCGGCCGGATCCTTGACGCGGATGGCATAGGTGCCGAATGCCCGCAGCCGCACCGGGCCGAATTCCGGGTCGCGCAGCATCACCGGGTTCATCGTGCCCCATTTGAGGTCGGTGAACCGCTTGGTGTTGACGAAATAGACCTCGGCCTTGAAGGGGCTCTGGAAACCGTGCTTCCAGCCCCTGAGGGTCGAGAGGATCGGCAGGTTCTGCGTCTCCAGCGTGTACATGCCGGGCTGGAAGACGTCGGCGATCTGTCCTTCATTGACGAAGACGGCCGCCTGGCTCTCGCGCACGGTCAGCTTGGCGCCGTACTTGATCTCGTTGTTGTGGCGTTCGAACCGGTAGACGATCGTGTCCTGGGTGTCGTCGGTCCATTCGACGACGTCGATGAATTCGCCGACGATCTTGTCCCACAAGGCCATGCGTGTGTTCCTTCTGCCGGGTGGCTTGGCGTAGAGAGTGGCCTACCGGTGCCTCAACGTGTCTGGCCGGCGCGCCGGGCCGGCGCCGTCCCGCCCGGCATCCGGATCGAGGCGGGAAGACGTGGGTGGAAACGGTCGAGCGCCAGCGCCGCACCGACGATCAGCAGCCCGACGCCCGAGACTGCGAGGAATGGCACGTACCAGGCGAGCTCCATCGTCATCAGCCCGAGCAGGAAGACGGCGCAGACGATCTCCGGCAGACCGGTGGCGCCCGCGCTGCGGTAGCCGGAGGCGGTCTGCCCGCCCTTCTTCGGTGTGCGCATGAAGGCCGAACGCCGGCCGAGCAGGGCCTCGGCGACCGCCCGGCTGTTGGATAGCGCGAGCCCGGCATTGAGCGCCATCACCGCAACGAGATCGGCAGGAGCGTGGCCGAGGCGTGAGCGCCGCGCGACGATCCGCCCCGACAGAAGGAAGCCTGCGGTTCCGCAGATGCCGAGCACGGTCGAGGTGACGCCGAGCACCTGCAGCGCCAGCGGCTGGGCGAGGCCGGCGGTCAGGAACAGGATGGTATTGCAGACCGCAAGGGCGGCGAGCGGGTAGAACAGGCATTGCAGGAGCTGAAGGCTCACCGCGATCTTCACAGCCGGCCTGAAGGGCGACCGCCAGATCGCCGGCAGGAGCTTGCGCGCGACCTGGGCAAAGCCCTTCGTCCAGCGGAACTGCTGCACCCGCCAGGCCGGCAGTGCTGCCGGCAGCTCTCCGGGCACCGTCACATCCGGCAGGAAGACGGCGCGCCAGCCGCGCAGATGCGCGCGCAGCGCCAGATCGAGATCCTCGGTCAGCGTGTCGGCCCGCCAGCCGCCGGCATCCTCGATCGCCGCCCGCCGCCAGACGCCGCAGGTGCCGTTGAAGGCCAACGGCAGGCCCGCCATGCTGCGCGCCGGCTGCTCGATCGCGAAATGCGCATCGAGCATCAGTGTCTGCGCCCGCGTCAGACGATTTTCCTCCCCGTTGAGGTGTTCCCAGCGCCCCTGGACGAAGGCGAGGCGGGGATCGGCGAGCAGCGAGCCCATGGTCCGCCGCAGGAAGTCGGGGCGCGGGATGAAATCGGCGTCGAAGATGGCGATGAAGGGATGGTCGGTCACGGCCAGCCCGTTCTGCAGGGCTCCCGCCTTGAAGCCCTGGCGATCTGTCCGGCTCAACCGCACGACATCGACGCCCACATCCGCCAGCTCGGCCACTGCCGCCGCGGCGATCTCGGCCGTGTCGTCAGTGGAATCATCGAGGAGCTGGATGGTGAGCCGGTCGCGCGGCCAGTCGAGGGCGGCGACCGCCGCCAGGATGCGGCGCACGACATGGCGCTCGTTGAAGACCGGGATCTGCACCAGCACGCGCGGCAATGCTGTCGCATTCTCGGTCTCAGCTCCGGTCTCGGCCGGTTGTCCTGCCGGGGCGAGGGCGGTCTGACCCGTCCGCCGAAGCCGCCAATAGGCGGTGGTCAGCCAGATGAGGTTGCAGGAGAGGATGGACAGGCAGACCAGCGCCGCCGCGAGCACGATATGTGCGCCGGTTTCCAGCAGATCGACCAACTCCACGATGTCCGCCCCGTTGCTCGGGCCACTGGACGGCCCCCGATCTGATCCGGAGCGCACCGACAGGCGCGGATCTCCCGAATCGCGCAGCGAAGCTGATCCCCGAATGCGGCAAGGTCAAGACGAGCCCGCCGCCGCCCGGGACCGGGACGGCGGCGGTGCGGACGTGGTTACCTGCCGAGGCAGGTGCCGGACGAATGCTTACGGGGTCTGGACCCCGCGGGTGTTCAGATAGACTGCCAGCAGCATGGTTGTGGCGCAGATGAACAGCCGGTTCTTCTTGGCGCCGCCGAAGCAGACATTCGCCACCACCTCCGGCGTCTTGATCTTGCCGATCAGCGTGCCGTCCGGCGTGTAGCAATGCACGCCATCTCCGGCGCTCGTCCACACATTGCCGTGGATGTCGATGCGGAAGCCGTCGAAGAAGCCGTAGGTGCATTCCGCAAAGACTTCGCCGCCGGCGAGCGTGCCGTCATCGCGCACCTGGAAGCGACGGATGTGGCGCGGTCCGTTGGGGTCGTGGCTTGCCCCGGTATCGGCGATGTAGAGGAGGGATTCGTCGGGCGAGAAGGCGATGCCGTTCGGCTTGTCGAAATCGGTCGCGACCGCGGTGAGCGCGCCCGATTTCGGATCGAAGCGGTAGACGTTGCAGTTGAGCTCCTGCTCCGCCTGATGACCCTCATAGTCGGACAGGATGCCGTAGGGCGGGTCGGTGAACCAGATCGTGTCGTCCGACTTCACCACCACGTCATTGGGCGAGTTGAGCCGCTTGCCCTGATAGCTGTCGACGAGCGTGATCACCCGCCCGTCGGGCTCCGTCCGGCTGACGCGGCGGCCGCCATGCTCGCAGGAGATCAGCCGGCCGATGCGATCGCGGGTGTGCCCGTTGGTGTAGTTCGAAGGCGCGCGATAGACGCTGACGCTGCCATCCGTCTCGTCCCAGCGCAGCATCCGGTTGTTGGGGATGTCGCTCCACAGCAGGTAGCGGCCGTCGCCGAACCAGACGGGCCCTTCGGCCCAGCGCATCCCGATGTCCCGGGCCAGCACGTCCATATGCACATTGCCCATGGCGTACTGGCTGAAGCGCGGGTCGATCACCTCGAAGACGGTGGTGTCGAGCATGGGGTTCCTCTCGATGGTGACACTACGACAGCACGGCCTTCTGGCCACGGCCGTAGACGAGCAGCATGGCGATGATCACGAGGCCGTAGATGATCTGGCGGCCCGCCTCGGGCATTTGCATCACCGACAGGACGCTCTGCAAGAGGACGATCAGGATCGTCCCGACCACGGTGCCGGCATAACGTCCCTGGCCGCCGAGGATGTTGGTGCCGCCGATGACGACGGCAGCGATCGCCGGCAGAAGATAGGAGTCGCCCATCGCCTGATAGGCCTTGCTGGAATAGCCGGCGAGCAGCAGCCCGGCGATGGCCGAGCACAAGCCGGTGATCGCGAAGCTGACTACGAGGACCAGCCGGGTGTTGACGCCCGAAAGATAGGTCGCCGCCTCGCGGTTGCCGATGGCGTAGATGTAGCGACCCATCGGCATGCGGGTCAGCATGAAGACGACGAGCAGCGATACGACGGCCCAGACGATTGCCGCCGTCGGGATGCCGAGAAACTCGGTCTTGGCGAAGAACTCCATCAGCGGCGTCGCGGTCGTGGTCGGCGAATGGCCACCCGTCAGGAGGACCATCAGCCCGCGCAGAACGGTGTTGACGCCGAGGGTGAAGATCATCGCCGGGATGCGCAGGAAAGCGACGCCGAGCCCGTTGAAGATCCCGACGGCGAGCCCGATCAGGAGGCCGACCGGGATCGCGAGCTCGCCGCCGACCGCCGTCGCCACCATGGCGGCGGTGGCGATCGTCCAGGGCACCGACAGGTCGATATGCCCCATCAGGATGACGATCATCATGCCGGCGGCAACGATGCCGAGGAAGGCCGCGACCTTGAGCTGCTGCAGCAGGTAGGTCGGGGACAGGAAGGTCGCCGACCCCTGGGTCTGCAGCGTGTAGACAGTGCCGGCGAGCAGGATCAGGACGATGAAGCCGCAGGCGACGACAATCGGCCGGTCGAGGGAGCGGAGATAGGCCATCATCGCCGTCACCCGAAGAGCTGGAGGCGGTTGCGGACGCTGAACACGCGGGCGGCGCCGATCGAGACCGCGGCCAGCAGGATGAGCCCTTCGAACAGGGGCTGCAGCAGCGGGTTGGCGAGGAAGCCCAGCAGGCTGTCCTCCGGCACCACGCGGAAGCAGAAGGAGATCGCGCGCAGCACGAAGACGCCGATGATCGAGGCGACCGCCCCGCCGGAGCCGCCGAAAAGCGCGGTGCCGCCGATCACCACCGCCGCGATCGAGTTGAGCGTGTAGGTGCCCGCCATCGGGATGTCGGCATTGCCGGTCCCGGTCTGCAGCGTGAGATAGATGCCGGCGATCGAGGAGAACAGTCCGGCCAGCGTGAAGGCGGCGAGCTTGGAGCGATTGATGTTGACGCCGGACATGTAGGCCGCCGGCTCATAGGAGCCGATCGCATAGCAGCCGCGTCCGACGACGCTGTTCTTGAACGGCATCCACACCAGAAGGACGACGAGGATGAGCAGGACGAGCGGCATCGGCACGTCCTCGATGAACTGGAACCAGCCCGGGAAGTCGCCGTCCCACCAGCCATAGGTGTCGGCGACATCCCACAGCATGTTGCTCAATGCCCAGGAGAGGTCGGGATCGACGGCGCCGCCGGGTGTCGGTCGCAGGAAGAGGGCGATGCCGATGAAGACGGCACCGGTCGCCAGCGTGGCGATGATCGGCTGGATCCGGCCATAGACGACGAGGCAACCGTTCACGAAACCGGCGATGCAGCCGACCAGCAGGCAGACGATGACGCCGAGCAGCATCTCCCAGCCGGAGCCGAGCAGGAGATGCGAGGCGAGGGTATTGACCATCGTCATCAGCGGGCCGACCGAGAGGTCGAGGCCGCCGAGCAGGATGGGCACCGTCTGCGCCATCGCCACCAGCGCCAGCGTGAAGCTTTCATTGGCGTTCTGGACGATGACCTGCGCCGACCAGCCACGCGGGTGCAGCGAAGAATAGAGCCCGTAGAAGAAGACGAAGAGCACGAGCGCGATGATCAGCGCCGTGTTGCGAGAGAGGATGCGGGAGAACTGCTTCATCGGGCGGCCGCCGGCTCGGAGACGTCGAGATTGAGGGCGCTGGCGACGATGTTCGTCTCGGTGATCTCATCCCCTTCGAGGGTCCGCACAACGCGCCCGCCATAGAGGATGAGCACTTGGTCACAGCAGCCGATCAGCTCGTCGTAATCGGTCGAATAGAAGACGATGGCCGCACCGGCGGCGGCGAGTTCGCGCAGGAGGCGGTAGATCTCCTGCTTGGTGCCGACATCGATGCCGCGCGTCGGGTCGTTGAGCAGGATGATGCGGGCGCCGGTCATCAGCCATTTGGCGATGACGACCTTCTGCTGGTTGCCGCCCGACAGTGTCGCGACCGCATCATCTGCGCTGCCGATCTTGATCCGCAGCTTGGCGATCATCTCGTCGACCTTGGCGGCCTCGGCCTTGCGGTCGACGACCATGCCGCGTGTGAGGCCGGACAGCGAGGCGATCGAGATGTTGGTCGCGATCGACATCGGCAGGATCAGGCCTTCGGTCTTGCGATCCTCGGGGATCAGAGCGACACCGACGCCGCCCGCGCTCTTGGCCATGCGGGGGCCGGAGATGCGCATCGGCTTCCCGTCGATCCGCACCTGTCCGCCGACGCCGCGGAGCACGCCGAAAAGGGCCAGCAGCAATTCGCGCTGACCCTGGCCGTCGAGCCCGCCGAGCCCGACGATCTGGCCGGGCGCGACGCTGAAGCTGATGTTCTCGAGCCGGTCGCCCCAGCTCAGCCTGTCGACCTCGAAGATCGGCTTGGGTGGCGCCTCGGGCTGCGGCGGGCGCGGCGGGTAGACCTGGCTCATCTCGCGCCCGATCAGCATCGAGACGACCTCTTCGTCGGATTTCGATGCGGCCGGGAAGGTCGCGATGTGGCGGCCGTTGCGGAAGACCGAGCAGACGTCGCACAACGCCTTGATCTCGTTCATCCGGTGCGAAATGTAGAGCAGCGACAGTCCTTCGGCGCGCAGCTCGTGCAGGATGCGGTAGACTTTCTCGACATCCGCCGCGGTCAGCGCCGAGGTGGCCTCGTCGAGGATCAGCAGCCGCGGGTTCCGGCCGAGCGCCTTGGCGATCTCGACCATCTGCCGGCGCGACAGGGACAGATCGCGCACCCGCTCACGCGGATCGATGTCACTGCAGCCGATGCGGGCGAGCAGCTCCTCGGCCCGCCGCATCTGGGCGCGACGGTCGATCAGCCCCAGGCGGCGGGGCGGCTTGGTGATGCAGATATTGTCCGCGACCGACAAATCGGGCAGCAGCGACAACTCCTGGAAGATGCAGACGATGCCTGCATCATTGGCGTCCTGCGGTCCGTCGAAGGTCCGGCGGGCGCCGTCAACATAGATCTCGCCGGAGGTCGGCTGCACCACCCCCGCGATGATCTTGATGAGCGTGCTCTTGCCGGCACCGTTCTCGCCCAGCACACCGTGGATCGAGCCGGCATGGGCAGCGAAATCGACCTCGCGCAGTGCGTGCACGCCGCCATAGCGCTTGTCGACGCGCTCAAGGCGCACGACCGGAGTGCCGGGCGTTTCCATCGAAACCTCAGTTCTGTCCTGAGCGGAAGGAGCGGGGGGCACGAGGCCCCCCGCCGGTCCCGGACCTTTAGGACGTCCGGTCTTATTCGACGTTCTCGGCGTCCTGCGCCATGATCTGCGGCGCGGTGAACTCGATGCCGCAGGGCTCGAACGAGTTCACGGCAAAGAAGTCGGCCGTCAGATCCGACCAGTAATTCACCCCGTCCTCGAGCGTCCGATAATCGGCGACCGGGATCGGGACCGAGATCATCTGCGGCAGCACCTCACCCTTCAGAGCGGCGATGGCCGCCTTCATGGCGATCGCCGACAGCGCCGGTGACTGGCCGTAGGAGAGGCCGAGCAGGCCCTGATCCTCATACTGCTCGATCTGCTGGCGGAACAGATTCTCGCCTTCGCCGGCAATCGGGATGAAGGGATGGCCGGCATCCATCAGGGCCTGCACCGATCCGTTGGTGCCGCCCTGGCTGAAGATGCCGTCGAAGGAGCCGTGCACCGCCAGCGCGTCGGCGGTCGCCTTCTGGCTGTCGCCCGGCGCCCAGTTGCCCACGACCTCGACGATCTCGAAGTCGTTGCCCTCGGCCTCCATGATCGCACGGAAGCCCTCATGCCGGTCGCGGTCGACCGAATTGCCCGGCACGCCGCGCACCTCGAGGATCCGGCCGGAATTGCCGATATGCTCGATGAGGAACTCCGCCGACATCACCCCCATCGCGTATTGATCCTCGTTCACCTGCATGACGTCGGTGGTGTCGAGGGTGTTGTCGAAGGGGATCAGGACGACGTTGTTGCGCTCGGCCAGCCGGATGACGCGGTCAAAGCCGGTCGGGCTGACGGCGATGGTGATGATCGCGTCGAAGCCCTGGTTGATGAAGTCCTCGATCGCGCCGAGCTGGGCCGCGGCGTCGGTGCCGGTCGAGACCACCTTGAACTCCGCGATGTCCGCGGCGATCTCCGGCAGCTCGGCGTAGGCCTTGGCCGTCTGGATCATCTGGATGCGCCAGATGTTGCCGACGAAGCCGTTGACAAGCGCGATCCGATAGGGCCCCTCGCGTGCGTCCCACTGGAAATACTGCGTGGTCTCGTCCCAGGGGGCAAAGCACTCCGGCAGGTAGCCGGGGCCGTCCACCACCCGGTGCTGCGCCTGTGCGCTTGTCGAGATGAGAGCCGCGGCCGCGATCGCGCAGCCGGCGACGAGCGAGCCTCTCCGCCCGTGGAGCATGATCCGTTCCTCCCCTTCGTCCCGTTCGTTCTCGGGCCGACATCTTCACCGCGCCGCGGCGAGCCCGACCACGGGGGCATATTCGAAACGAATGTTGAAAAGGTCAACGCGCCTCTTCCGTTACGCGTCGTATGCGGGGCCGCCGGCGCAACAAAACGTTACGCCGGCGGCAGACACTGCCGGCCTGCGCGGCCGGCGTCGCTGTCAAGGGCTCAGATCACCGCCCGGCGGCCGCCTCGAGATCGAATCCCTCCCGGCGGTCACGGGCGACGAGTACGGGATCCCGTGACGTCGGATCGCCATAGCCACCGCCACCGGCGCTCTCGATCCGCACCTCATCGCCGCGGCGCAACCGCACATCGGCGAATTTGGACGCGCTGAGCGTGCCGAACGCCTCGGTGAACGGGCGGAACGCCGTCTCGCCGGCGCGCCGCACCGTCACGGCCGCCGGCGTCCCCCGCTCCCCGCCGAACAGGCCGAAGGCGCCGATGCGCGCCCGGTCCATCAGCAGGCTGACCCGGACCTCCGGGGCCTCGACACGCATCACCCGCACGCTGGCGAGGCCGCCACGGAAACGGCCCGCGCCCCCCGAACCAGGCTTCAGCCCGTAGGACAGGATCCGGAACGGGAAGCGGGTTTCGAAGACCTCGACCGGCGTGATCCGGCAGTTCCCGATCATGTGGTTCTGGCAGTCATTGCCGTCCGCCCAGGGCCGGCCGCCGAATCCACTCGCCTCGAAATGGTAATGGGCGAAGTACTCCTGCGTATCGGGGTGGATGCCGCCAATCAGGAAGTTGCAGGCCGTTCCACCCTCGCTGGCGCCGATCCGATCCGGCAGGGCCTGGGCGAGGGCGCCCATCACCAGGAAGACGATCCGCGGCTGCGTCTCGGTGTTACCGCCGACGGACGGCGCCGGATAGCGGACGTCGAGCACCGAACCCGGCCGGGTGACGACCTCGATCGCCCGGTAGCAGCCGGCGTTTCGCGGAATGTCGTTGTCGACCAGCTGGTAGAGCGCGTTGAAGGTCGCCGACATGGTGACGCCGCGGGTGGCGTTGATCGGTCCCTTCGCCTGATCGTCGGAGCCGGTGAAGTCCGCCGTCAGATGATCACCGTCGACGGTGACCTTCACATGCATGCCGATCGTCTCGGTGCCGACGCCGTCATCCTCCATTGCGTCGGCGAATTCGTAGACGCCGTCGGGAATGGCGCGGATCTCCGCCCGCATCCAGCGCTCGGCATAATCGAGCAGCGCTGCCGAGGCGCGGGCGAGATAGTCCGGCCCGTACTTCGTGCACAGCGCCCGGAACCGGCTGTCGGCGACGCTGAGCGCACCGAGCATCGCATGCAGGTCGCCCCAGGTGTGGCGGGGCGTGCGGTGGTTGGCGAGCATGATGTCCCAGACTTCCTGGACCCGCTCGCCGCCCCGCATCAGCATGACGGGCGGAAGGCGCAGCCCCTCCTGGAACACCTCGGTCGCGGTGGCGGCGAAGGAGCCGACGACCATACCGCCGATCTCCGCCAGATGGGCGATGATCGCGGCGAAGGCGACCAGCTTCCCGTCGTGGAAGATCGGCCGCAGCATCAGATGCTCCGGCATATGGCAGCCGCCGCGATACGGGTCGTTGTGGATCAGGACGTCGCCCGGTCCGAAGCGCGAGATTGGGATCTCGTCCAGGACGCAGCGCACCGTATGGACGATCGCGCCGAGCTGCGCCGGGCAGTATTCACCCTGGGCGAGCAGCTGCCCCTCCGGATCGAAGATCGCGCAGGAGAAATCGCGGGACTCGTTGAAGATAGGTGAATAGGCGGTGCGGATCATCGCCGTCCCCATCTCGCGACAGATGGCGACGAGCGCGTTGTTGATGATGCTCAGCGCCACCGGGTCGTCCGGCGGACGGCGGCCGTGAACGGCCTTGTGGCCCGACAGGATCAGCGCCCCGTCCGGGCCCGCGGCGAAACGCTGCCCGGGCAGGACGAAGATGGTCGAATCATAGCCCTCGATCACGCAGGGGCCGTGGCCCTCCGCCCCTTCGGTGCCGCGGCGCAGGACCGGCGCGTCGTGATGGGCGCCGCCCTCGAGTACCACCTGGCGACGGGCGGCGCCGTCACCTGGCGCGGATGCCGCCCGAGCGGGTGCCGACGTGGCGGCGGGCAGGGGAGACGTACCGGTCGCGGTGACGGCACATCCGGTGACCTCCATCGTCTCGCCGGGGATGCTGTAGCCGTAGAAATCATGGTGGCGGGCATCGAAATCGGCGAACAGCGCGCGCAGCGCATCGGCGTCGAGCGGCGGCGGCGGCGCGGGCACCTCCTGTTCGTAGCTCTGCCCGGCATAGCGCAGTGCGACGTTTCGCTGGATCTCGACCGGACCGTCATATCCCTCGGCGGCGA
This sequence comes from uncultured Mycobacteriaceae bacterium, assembly GCA_964406375.1. Lineage (GTDB taxonomy): Bacteria > Pseudomonadota > Alphaproteobacteria > DSM-16000 > Inquilinaceae > CAYORM01. Next base: position 38,799 of record CAYORM010000001.1, read on the forward strand.
GCTCCGCCCGGGCCCGAGCCTCCAGCTCCTCAAGGACCGCCGACAGCTCGGCCGGATCGATACGGTCGCCGCGCCGCACGAAGGTCCGCTGCAGGTCGACGCGCGGGGGCGCGATCAGCGTGCCGAGCGCCGAGGTGACGCCCGGGTGCGGTGGCACGATGATCTCGGGGATGTCGAGGATGGCGGCGAGCTCCGCCGCGTGCAGCGGTCCCGCGCCGCCGAACGCGACGAGGGCGAACTCGGACGGATCCAGCCCCCGGTCGACCGTCAGCACCCGGATCGAGTTCGCCATGTTCTCATTGGCGACGGCGATGACAGCCAGCGCAGCCTCCTCCGCCGACAGACCGAGCTGCGCGCCGAGCCGCGCGAGGGCACGCTCGGCGGCTGCGCGGTCGATCGCCATGCCGCCGCCGAGGAGGGAATCGGCACCCAGACGTCCGAGCAGCAGATTGGCGTCGGTCACCGTCGCCTCGGTGCCGCCACGGCCGTAGCAGGCGGGGCCGGGATCGGCGCCTGCCGAGGCGGGGCCGACCCGCAGCAGCCCGCCCTTGTCGATCCAGGCGATCGAGCCGCCGCCGGCGCCGATCGTCACGACGTCGAGCGACGGCACCATCACCGGCTGGCCGAACTCCATCTGATATTCGGTCGTGTAGGCGAGGTTGCCATCGACCACGAGCCCGATATCGGTGCTGGTGCCACCCATGTCGAAGGTGATGACGTTGCGGTGCCCGGCCGCCATCCCGTAATGCCGTCCGGCGATCACGCCGCCGGCGAGGCCCGAGAGCAGCAGCTGGGCCGGCCGTTCGGCGGCTGCCGCGGCCAGCATCCGGCCGCCATTCGACTTCATCACAGCGACGCCGGATTGATAGCCCGCATTGCGGATCGGCGCCTCGAGCCCGCCGATGAAGCGTCGCATCAGCGGCTTGGTGAAGGCATCGAGGATCGTCGTGCTGGCACGCTCATACTCGCGCCAGATCGGCGCGACCTCGCTCGCCAGCGAGAGCGGGATCGCCGGGAAACGCTCGGCGAGATGGGCGGCGATCGCCTTCTCATGAGCCGGGTTGGCGTAGGAGAAGAGGAGATTGACGGCGATCGCGCAATCGCCGCCCTCGGGCGCGGCGTCCAGGCGCTCGCGCAGCCGCGCGGCGAGCCGGTCGAGCTCGACGGCGGAGAGCGGCGTGATGACATCGCCGCCCGGGCCGATCCGCTCGACGACGCCGAGGCAGTCGCGGCGGGCGACCAGCGGCTCGGGCCGCTGCCAGCCCTGATCGTAGGGGTCGGGCTTGTCCGCCCGCTGCAGGAAAGGGATGTCCTCGAAACCCGCGGTGGTGATGTAGAAGACGCGGGCCCCGCGCCGCTGCAGCGCGGCATTGGTGGCGATCGTCGTGCCGAGCACGATGTTGCCGATCCCCGCGGCATCCGGTGCCAGCGCCGCCAGCCCCTCGAGCACCGCCTGTGCCGGATCGGCGGGGGTCGAGGGAACCTTCATGGTGCGGACCTCGCCGTTCGCCTCGTCGAGCAGCACCAGGTCGGTAAAGGTCCCGCCCGTGTCGATGCCGATCCGACGGGTCATTGGGCGATCCCGGCCGGAAGGGTGGAACAGGGGTAAAACCGCGATGCGGTGCTACGCGTCAAGGCGACCTCCCATGGACAGTGCCGGAGATCGGGTTCAGCCGTCATCGCTGCCCGTCCGGTCCGGGCGTGAGTGGATGGGGCAGCGGCTCGCCTGTCAACTCGAAGCCCGGCGGGCCGCTCAACGGAGGAGGATGCGCCGGCGCGCCGGGCATCGTATAAGCCGGTACTCAAGGGCTCCTCGTGAGAAGCCTGACCCCGCCCACAGCGTTCAGCCGTCAGCCGGACCGCCAGACATGAACCAACCCTCGCCCTTCCTGCGCCTCAACCCCGCGGACAACGTCGTCCTGGCGCGCACCGACGTCCTGCCGGGCACAGCGGCGGCAGGCGAGGGTGTGGCCAGCCAGGTGCACATCCCCGCCGGCCACAAGATGGCAGTACGCGCGATCGCCGTCGGCGAACCGATTCGGCGCTACAACCAGATCATCGGGTTCGCGACCGAGGCGATCGAGCCGGGCGAGCACGTCCATGTGCACAATTGCGCGATGGGCGATTTCGAGCGGGATTACGCCTTCTGCTCCGATGCGCGGCCGACGGATTACGTGCCGGAGCATCTGCGGGCGACCTTCCAGGGCTTCCGTCGTGCCAATGGCCGGGTGGGGACCCGCAACTATCTCGGCATCCTGTCCACCGTGAACTGCTCGGCGACGGTTAGCCGCCAGGTCGCCCATCATTTCGAGACGAGCGGCATCCTCGAGCGCTACCCGAACATCGACGGCGTCGTCGCCATCACCCATACGACCGGCTGCGGCATGGCCGGGTCGGGCGAGGGTTACGACAATCTGCAGCGCACGCTGTGGGGCTATGCCCGCAATCCGAACTTCGCCGGCGTGCTGCTGGTCGGGCTGGGCTGCGAGGTCAATCAGATCGACTTCCTGCTCGAGGCCTATCAGATCGAGCGCGGCCCGCATTTCCAGACGATGAACATCCAGAGCCTCGGCGGTACGCGCAAGACGGTCGAGACCTGCATCGCTAAGCTTTCGGAGATGCTGCCCGATGCCGATCGTGCGGTGCGCGAGACGGTGCCGGCGAGCGAATTGATCCTCGCTCTGCAGTGCGGTGGTTCGGACGGCTATTCCGGCATCTCGGCCAATCCTGCGCTCGGTCATGCCGCCGATCTCCTCGTCCGCCATGGCGGCACCGCGGTGCTGTCGGAGACGCCGGAGATCTATGGCGCCGAACATCTCCTCACCCGCCGGGCGGTCAGCCCCGCGGTCGGTGAGAAGCTCGTCGCGCGGATCAAGTGGTGGGAGGATTACACCGCGCGCAACGGCGGCGAGATGAACAACAACCCCTCGCCGGGCAACAAGCGCGGCGGCCTGACGACGATCCTCGAGAAGTCGCTCGGCGCCGCGGCGAAGGGCGGTACGACCAACCTCGTCGATGTCTACAAATACGCCGAGCAGATGACGGCGAAGGGCTTTGTGTTCATGGACACACCCGGCTACGACCCGGCCTCGGTGACCGGGCAAATCGCCGGCGGCGCCAATCTCGTCTGCTTCACCACCGGCCGCGGCTCCGTGTCGGGCTTCAAGCCTGCGCCCTGCATCAAGATCGCCACGAACTCCGCCATGTATCACCGCATGGAGGACGACATGGACATCAACTGCGGCACGATCGTCGACGGCGAGGAGACGATCGAGCAGGCCGGGCAGCGGATCTTCGATCTCTGCCTGGAGATCGCCTCCGGCCGCAAGAGCAAGAGCGAAGCGCTGGGCTTCGGCGACAATGAGTTCGTGCCCTGGCAGGTCGGCGCGGTGATGTGAGCTGGACGACCGGACAACGCCCGAGAGGAGAGGGATGAAGGCCTATATCGACGCCGGCTGCCTGCCGGCCGATGCGGAGCGCGCGACTCTGGTCGGGCGGGTGTGGCGGCCGGATGTGGACGGCCCCTCCGTCGTCGCGCTGCGCGACGGCGTGGTCTGGGACATCACCGCGACCGCACCGACGACCAGCGATCTCTTCGACGCCGATGATCCGGCGGCGCTGGCGCGCGGCGCCTCGGGGGAGCGGCTGTGCAGCGTCGAGGAGCTGCTCGCCAATGCCGACGAGACCGCGCGCGACACCAGCCACCCCTGGCCGATCGCGCCGAACGACCTGCAGGCGATCAAGGCCTCCGGCGTCACCTTCGTCGCCTCGATGCTCGAACGGGTGATCGAGGAGCAGGCCCGTGGCGATGCCAGCCGCGCTGAGGAGATCCGCCGCAACATCGTGGCAATCATCGGTGACAACCTCGCCTCGATCCGCCCCGGCTCCGACGAGGCGCGGCGGATCAAGGAGGTGCTGATCCAGCAGAAGGCGTGGTCGCAATATCTCGAAGTCGGGATCGGACCCGACGCCGAGATCTTCACCAAGAGCCAGCCGATGTCGGCCGTCGGACTCGGCGCCGAGATCGGCATCCATCCGATCTCGACCTGGAACAATCCGGAGCCCGAGATCGTGGTGGTCGTGGCCTCGGACGGCCGGACGGTCGGCGCGACCCTCGGCAACGACGTCAATCTGCGTGACGTCGAGGGGCGGTCGGCGCTGCTGCTCGGCAAGGCGAAGGACAACAACGCTTCCTGCGCCATCGGTCCGTTCGTCCGGCTGTTCGATGCGCATTACGGCATCGACGACGTCCGTCAGGCGGAGCTGTCGATGGCGGTACACGGGCCGGACGGCTTCACCCTGCGCGGATCGAGCTCGATGCGGCTGATCAGCCGCGATCCGCTCGATCTCGTCAGCCAGGCAATCGGGCCCAACCATCAGTATCCCGACGGGCTCGTGCTGTTCCTCGGCACGATGTTCGCGCCGACTGAGGATCGCGGTCAGCCGGGGCAGGGATTCACCCACGAGCTCGGTGACATCGTCACCATCTCGACGCCGAGCCTCGGCCGGCTGGTGAACCGCGTCAATCGCAGCGACGCGGTCGCGCCGTGGCGCTTCGGTGCACGGGCGCTGTTCCGCAACCTTGCCGGCCGCGGCCTGCTCGACTGAGTGTCAGGAGCCTCCGGGCGCCGCGAGCGCCCGGAGGATGCCGCGGTAGGGCTCGATGAGCCGTGCCTCGTCGAGCGGCGCCGTGTCGTTCCATGCCGCGACGACGCAATGGGCGGCGCCCGCTTCGGTTTCGAGCCGGGTGGCGAGCGCCAGGACGCCGGGCTCCGAGCCGCCCTTGAAGGCGATGGACCGCCAGTCCTCCGGCCGCGCGACGCCCGGTGCGATCGCTATGGCAGGCAGGTCGGCAACTGCATCAAGCGCGTGGCACAGCTCGCGTGCCGTGAGATGCCACTCGATCTCGGGTGTCGGCGTCTCGGCCAGCCGGTCCGGTGGCGGCAGATCCGACATCGCCGCGATCAGGGCGCGGCGTGCCTCGGCATCACCCTCGATCCAGGCTCGCCGCTGGGCCTCGGCCCCCTCCGCCTTGAGAAGGAAGAGCTCCCGTGTCGAGGGGAAGGGGGTGTTGCGTGGTGTCAGCGCCTCGACCGCCTCGCGTCCCACGAGGTCGAGCAGGGCATCGGTCGCGGTGTTGTCGCTGATCGAGATCATCAGCGCGGCCAGCGTTGCGATGGTGACCGGTGTTCCTGGCGGCCAGTCCTGCAGGACCCCGGTCGGCAGCGACCGCCAGCCCGGCGCGAGCGCCACCACCTCGTCCCAGGCGAGCCGTCCATCCGCCACCGCCGCCGCCACCGCCTGAAGGATCAGCAGCTTGGCGGAGGAGGCCACGGCGATCGGCATGTCGGCCCGATGCGCCGCCCGCTCCTCACCATCGGTGAGGACGACCAGCGCGGTCTCGCCGGGCAGGCTGGCAATCGCCGCCGCATGATCGTCGATCTCGCCCACCGGCACCGGCGGTCCGAGCCAGAGGGTGGTGAAGCGGCCCTGCGCATCAAGGTCGGCACGGGCCGGCACATCCGCACTTTCGAGCTGCACGGTGATGTGTTCCCCCTCGGCCGTCACCGCCCGCAGCGGACCGAAACGGTCCGTCAGATCCCTGACGATCCGCACGATCTCCGGCAGCGGGACGGTGGCCAGGAACGCTTCGCTGAACCATGCTGCCTCCGGCGCCTCGGCGGCAAACAGGCGCGTCACCGCCCCGGCGAGGTTCGTCGCGGCCGGGTCATCCTTGGCCGTCACGGGGGCTGCGACGGGGGAGGGAGCCTCCTCGGCCGGCAGCGTCGCGGGTATGGCAAGCGGCGTCAGCAGGGCGAGTAGCGTCAGCAGGGAGCGGGGCATGGGCGCGACCTCGACGGGCGACATACACCCGCCGAAACGCCACCGCTCATCCGCCGTTCCTGCCATCGGCCCAGGCGATTGCGCCCCGGGCGGCCAGCCGTCCGGTTGCGAAACAGGCCTGCAGCAGATAACCGCCGGTCGGCGCTTCCCAGTCCAGCATCTCGCCGCAGGCAAAGACACCCGGCTGTGCCCGCAGCATCAGCGCCGCATCGACCGCCTCCCGACGGACGCCGCCGGCGGTCGAGATGGCGCGGTCGAGCGGCGCCGATCCGGTGATGCGCAGTGGCAGCGCCTTGAGCGCCGCGGCGAGCGCCGCCGGACCCGCCGCCTGCCCGAGGCTGCCGGTCTCGCGCAGCAGGCTGAGCGCCGGTGCGGGCAGGTCGAGGGCCCGCAGGATTGCAGAGAGCGAACGGCTGCGCGGCTGGCCGGCGATCCGCCGCGCGAGAGTGGCCGAGTCGAGATCGGGGCGGAGGTCGAGCATGACCGTCGCCGCACCGTCGCGCTCGACCGCCGCCCGCACGGGTCGCCCGAGCGCGTAGACCGCGCCCCCCTCGATGCCTGCTTCGGTGATCACCGCCTCGCCACGTACCCGTTCGCCGGCGAAGCCGAGAGCGATGCGCTTGAGTGGCGTTCCTGCGAAGCGCCGCACATGCGCTGACCAGCCGATGAACCAGCCGGCATTGGCCGGACGTAGCGGCGTAATGTCCACGCCGCTGGCGGCGAGGATGTCCGTCCAGCGGCCATCCGAGCCGAGCCGAGGCCAGGATGCTCCGCCGAGCGCGAGGATGGTGGCAGCGGAGGGGAAGAGTTCGATGCCCTCCGGGCCGTCGATCAGCGCCATGCCGCCGGCGTCGAAGCCGTGCCATCGGCAACGGGTCCGAATCGACACCCCCTGGGTTGCGAGCCGGTCGAGCCAGGCCCGCAGCAGTGGTGAGGCCTTCAGCCCTTCGGGAAAGACCCGTCCGCTCGAGCCGACGAAGGTGGAGATGCCAAGTCCCGCCGCCCAGTCGCGCAGCGCCGTCGGCGGGAAAGCGCTGATGGCCGGCTCGAGCCAATCCCGGTCGGGGCCGTAGCGACCCAGAAAGGTCTCGAGCGGCTCGGAGTGGGTGAGGTTGAGCCCGCCACGGCCCGCCATCAGGAATTTGCGCGCCACGCTCGGCATCCGCTCGACCACGACGACGGCGTGACCGGCTTCCGCCAGCACCTCCGCCGCGGCGAGGCCGGCCGGGCCGGCGCCGACGACGAGGAAGGGCAGGGCTGCCACCGGTGCGCCGTCCGTCAGGCCATGGCAGCGGCGATCGCCGCACAATGGCGCTTGAGCGCCGCCAGCACCTCCTCGTAGCGGGCCGGACGGCCCAGCCGGTTCATGTAGGTGACGTTGATGCAGGCCAGCGCGTGCCCGGCGGTGTCGAGGATCGGCGCGCAGAGATCGGTGATGCCGGCGAAGTCGCGGCTGTCATGCACCTCATGCCCCTGAGCGCGGATACGGGCGAGGGCGGCGTGCAGGTCGGGCTCGGCGATCGGCTCGGGCGTCAGGCGAAGGCTCTCAGCGATCATCCGCTCCTGGATATCCGGCGGCTGGAAGGCGATGACGACCTGACCGGAGGTCGCGTCCACGGCGCGGCGGTGATAGCCGAGCTTCAGCGAGAAGGTCATCTCGGCACCGCCGGGGACGAAGGCGATGACGACCGTCTCGCCGCGATGGACGACGACCAGATGCGGCGTGTGCCCCACCTCCTCGGCGAGGCGCTTCATCACCGGAACCGCCTCCGAGACAAGGTCGCGGACCTTGGGGGTGCGCATGCCGAGATCGAACAGGCGATTGGTGAGGACAAGATCGTCGCTGACCGGATCGCGGACGATGTAGCCGCGATCCAGCAGCACCGCGACCATCCGGAAGATCTCGCTTTTTGACCGGCCCAGCTCGGCCGCCAGAGCGCGGAGCGACATCGGCGCCTCGCGCGCCGCCATCAGCTCGAGGATGTCGAGACCCTTCTCGAGGGCTGGCGCGGAATAGGCTGGGCGTGCGTCGGTCATCCGGATCCTCCAGGGGCCCTGCTGTAGCACGGGGCGCAGCACGGCACCGCGCGCAACGACGAATCTCGGCCGCTCGGCGACCGGCCATGGGGTTCATATATGAGAATTGACTTCACTCATGAACCACTCCTAGCATCCGACGCGGCGGAGAGACCGCCGGGACGAGCGGGAGGAGAGGCCGGTGCAAGAGGCCGAGCAGGACCAATCGGCACAGCGGAAACCGTCACCGCGGCCGGGAACGGCCTTCACCGATATCGATCTCGACGGCGCCGGGCGGCAGCTCGGCCACGTCTTCATCCCGCATTCACCCCATGACGATGCCTGGGGTGCGGTCGCGATCCCGATCGCGGTGATCGGCAATGGCGACGGGCCGACGGTGCTGCTGACCGGCGGCAATCATGGCGATGAGTATGAGGGGCCGATCGCGCTGGGCGAGCTGATCCGCGAGACGGATCCGGCGACGGTCGCGGGGCGGCTGATCATCCTGCCGGCGATGAACCGGCCGGCCGTCGCTGCCGGGCGTCGCGTCTCACCGGATGACGGGCTCAACTTCAACCGGACCTTCCCGGGCGACCCGCACGGCTCGATCACCCGGCAGATTTCGGCCTTCGTCCACGACCATCTGTTCGCGCGGGCCGACGCCTTCATCGACCTGCACTCCGGCGGCTCCTCGCTGCGCCTTTTGCCGAGTGCGATCGTCGAGCCGGCGCCGGATCCCGCGCACACCCGGCGCAACTGGGCGGCGGTCCGCGCCTTCGACGCACCCTATACCGTGGTGATCGACAATCTCGGCGACCCGCGGACCGCCTCGGCCGCTGCGGTGCGGGCAGGGTTGACGGTTGTGGGGACCGAGCTCGCCGGTGCCGGCACGGTCACGCGGGAGGCACTCGCCGCCTGCCGGCGCGGCGTGCGGCGCGTGCTCGCCCATCTCGGCGTCATCGAGGGTGATCGGTCGGCCCCCGTCGCCGCCGACCGGACCTATGCGCTGCCCGGCACCGATGCCTATGTCCTGGCGACTGCCGACGGCGTCTTCGAGCCGATGCACGCGCTCGGCGATCCGGTGCGGCGGGGCGAGCTGGCCGGGCGGATCCACATGTTGACCGATCCCGGCCGCCCGCCGGTGGAACTGCGTTATCGGGCCGATGGCATTCTTTTCGGCCTGCGCCAACCCGGCCGCGCCGCGGTCGGCAATTGCTGCGCCGTCGTCGCCGCACCGCATACGGGGATTACAGCGTGATCACGATCGAGGATGTCCGCGCCGCGCGTGCCCGTATCGAGGGCCGGGTCCGGCGGACGCCGCTGATCCGGGTCGATCAGGTGCTGGCGCCGCCGACGCCGGCGGAGCTGTGGCTGAAGCTCGAATGCCTGCAGGTCACCGGCAGCTTCAAGGCGCGGGGCGCGACCAGCAAGCTGATGAGCCTGCCGGCCGATCGGCTGGCCCGCGGCATCGTCACCGCCTCGGGCGGCAATCACGGCCTCGCCACGGCCCGGGCGGCGCGGATGGCCGGCGTACCGGGGATCATCTACCTGCCCGAGAACGCCTCGCCGGCGAAGATCGCCAAGCTTCGCGACTGGGGTGCGGAGGTGAAGATCCACGGCGCGGTGTGGGATGAGAGCAACCGCGCCGCGCTGGCCGAGGCCGAGAGCCGCGGCGCCGCCTATTTCCATCCCTTCGCCGATCCCGCCGTCGTGGCGGGGCAGGGGACGGTGGCGCTCGAGATCCTCGAGGATCTTCCGGAGATCGACGTGCTGCTGGTCGCGATCGGTGGTGGCGGGTTGATCGCCGGCATGGCGACGGCGATGCGGGCCCTGTCACCCCGCACGCGCATCATCGGCATCGAGCCCGTCGGTGCGCCGACGCTGCATGCGAGCCTTGCGGCCGGCGATGTCGTCACCCTGCCGGCGGTGACGACACGCGTTCCGACGATGGCCTGCGGCCGGACCGATGACGCGATCTTCGCGCGCATCCGCGACACGGTGGACGAGATCGTCCTGATCGACGACGAGTCGATGGTCGAGGCAGCGCGCTGGCTGTGGTTCGAGCTGGGTCTCGCCGCCGATCTCAGCGGGGCCGCCGGCATCGCGGCGCTGCAAAGCGGCGTGGTGACGGCGGCTGCCGGACAGCGCATCTGTACGCTGGTCTGCGGCGCCGGTCCGGACGCCCTTCTCGGCTGAGCGCGCGCCGCCTATCGTCGTCCGGCAGACGGAGGAGGACGGTCGATGGCAAGGCTGGGGATCGCGGTTGTCGGCGCCGGGTTCATGGGCGCGCTGCATGCGCGCACGATCGCCGAGAGCGAGGGCGCGCATGTGACCGCGATCGTCGAGATCGACGCCGCGCGCGGCAGGGCCCTCGCCGAGCAGGTCGGGGCGAGCTGGCACGCCGATATCGAGGACGCGCTGGGTCGGGCGGACGCCTTCGTCGTGGCGTTGCCCGACAGGCTGCACGAGGCCGCGACCTGTCGGCTGCTGGAGGCGGGCAAACCGGTCCTTCTCGAAAAGCCGATGGCCCACACGCTCGCCGCGGCCCAGGCGATCGCATCCGCCGCGCAGCGCAGCGGCGCCCGTCTGCTCGTCGCTCACATCCTCCGCTTCGACCCCCGCTATACCGAGGCCGCCGCGGCAGTCAGGGCCGGACGCATCGGCACGCCGGTCCACGCGACGAGCGGCCGGTGGACCTTGCGTGCGGTGGGCGAACGGATGGCTGGCGGCTCGAGCCCCTGCTTCTACCTCGGCATCCATGACGTCGATGCGCTGCAATGGATCAGCGGCGCCGAGGTGGTGCGCGTGTTCTCGCGCGCCACTTCCGTAGGCGTGTCCGGTGGTGCGCCCGACGCGATCGTCACCACGGTGGAGATGACCGGCGGCATGGTCGGCCAGCTCTATTGCGGCTGGACGTTGCCCGTTACCGCCCCGACCGGAATCTGGGCGCGGACCGAGGTGATCGGGACGGAGGGGCTTGTCGATCTCGACGTCCGCGATCACGGGCTGCGTATCCTCGCCGAGGGGCGCTGGAGCCAGCCGGACGGGCTGCACTGGCCCGTCGTCGGTGACCGCGTCACCGGCGATCTGGCGGAGGAGATCCGCCACTTCGTCCGGGCGCTGCGCGACGATGCGCCCTTCGTGATGAGCGTCGAGGAGGCGATGCGCAACGTCGCGGTCAATGACGCGATCCTGCGGAGCGTCGAGACCGGACAGCCCGAGACCGTCGCCCCCTGGCGCTGAGGATCGCCGCTTCGAGGTCGGCGAGGGTTCGACGCCACGGAAATCCCGGTTGCGGCCGGTCCGGCGGCGACGCATCCTCCGCGGCCGTCGTCTCGTGAGCCTCGCATGACCGTTCCCGCCTTCGAACAGGGCCTTTCCGGCCGGATCGCCCATGGACCAGGCCGGCTCGCCGCGCTCGGCACCGATGTCGCGGCGCTCGCGGGGCCGGCCGTGCCGGTGCTGCTGGTCGCCGATCCCGGGGTGGCACGGGCCGGCCTCGCCGACCGGGCGACCGCGGCGCTCACCGGTGCCGGCCATGCGGTCACGCTCTTCACGGAGCTGCAGGGCGATCCGCTGGCCGCGCAGATCGATGCCGCCGCCGCTCTCGCCCGCCGGACCGGTGCCCGCGCCGTGGTCGGGCTCGGCGGCGGCTCGGCGCTCGACGTCGCCAAACTCGCAGCAGGAATCGCGCCCGCCGAGGCACCGTCCGAGCATTACGCGCTCTGCGCCAACCCGCTGCCCGAAGTGCCGCTGCCGCTCGTCGCGATCCCGACGACCGCCGGAACGGGGTCCGAGGTCACCCGGACCTCAGTCTTCACCACCGCGGCGGGTGACAAGGTCTGGGCCTGGGGCGAGACGCTGCGGCCGGCCCTCGCGCTCCTCGATCCGACGCTCACGACCGGCCTGCCGCGCTCCCTGACGATCGCGACGGGCCTCGATGCGCTGGTGCACGCGATCGAGGCGACGACCAGCCGGAGAGCCAATCCACTCGGCGACGCCTATGCGCGCGAGGCGATTCGCCTTGTCATGGCGCATCTCCCGGCGGCAGCCGATCGGCCCGATGATCTCGAGGCGCGCGCGGGTCTGTTGGTCGCGGCCTGCCTCGCCGGCCTTGCGATCGACGCCTGCGGCACCGCCGTTGCCCACGCCCTCGGCCACGCGCTCGGCGCCGTCGGCCATGTTCATCATGGCCGGGCCGTGGCGCTCTGTCTGCGGGTGGCGCTGCCCGGCAATGCGGCGGCGGCGCCCGACCGCCACGCTGCCGTCGCGCGCGCCATGGGAATAGGGCACGCCGATACAGACGACGCGGCGCTCGCCGCGGCCCTGCCGGCTGCCTATGACGGGTTCCTGCGGCGCGTCGGTCTCGCCATCTCCCTCGCCGGCGACGGGCTCGGACCGGCCGATCGCGACCGGCTGGCCCGCGCCGCGCTGCGTCCGGAGAACGCGCCGATGCGGGAGGCGAATTGCCGCCCGCTCGATACCGGCGCCGTCGACGCTCTGTTCGCGGCGCTGCTGGAGGCGAGGTGAGGCGTATCCTGCAGGTCGGCGGCGCGCTGCTGGCAGCGGCGCTCGCCGTCGGTTGTGCCGCAGGGACCGGCGGCAGCCGCGTCGCCGCGCAGGATGGCGCCCAACAGACGGCCGTCGAGCCAATCGGGGCCGAGCCGCTGGTCCTGCCGGAGGGTACGCTCGATGCGGACGGCCGGATCGGTGCCCTGCGCTGGGCCGGCGGGCTGCGCCTCACCGGCTTCGGTGGCATCTCCTCCATCGACGTGTCGCCGGACGGGTCGCGGCTGGTCATGCTCTCCGACCGCACCTTCACCGCGACGGTGGCGCCGCGCTATGACGGGGCGGGCACACTCGTCGGCCTCGAGACGCTGCGTCGCGGCCGTCTCCTCGATGCCTCCGGCGCTCCGTATCCGAACGGCTTCAATGACAGCGAAGGCATGGCCATGCTGCCGATGGGCTGGCGGGTCGTGAGCTTCGAATACCATCACCGTCTGATGGTCTTCGATCCAGGGCTCATGCGGGAAGAGGGAGAGATCCCGCTGCCGCGCGACGCCGATCTCGCGCGCAACGAGGGGATCGAGGCAATCACTGAGACGGCGGATGGCCGGCTGGTCCTGCTGTCGGAGCGTAATGCGGCTGGTGTTGCCGGCCTGCATCAGGGCTGGATCGGCGACCGTGACGGCTGGGAGTCCTTCACATACCGGACCCGGCCCGGCTATCGGCCGACCGCGGCGGCGCTGCTGCCTGACGGCGATCTTGTCGTGCTCGAAAGGCGCGATCCTTTCCTCGCCACCATCGGTGGCGCAGTCATGCACGTGCCCATCGCCACCATCGAGCCGGGCGCGACGGTCGAGGGGCGCCCGCTCGCCGAACTCGGCGGCGGTGCCTTCGGCGACAATTACGAGGCCATCTCCGCCTGGCGGGACGGGGAAGGGCGCACCCGCATCCTCGTCGCTTCGGACGACAACATGCTGTTCCTGCTGCGGACGGTGCTGTTGCAGTTCGTCTGGGACCGGTGATCGGTCCGCGCGCCGCTACTGCGTCGCCTCGACCATCAACTCCGGCCATTTTCGGTTTGCCAAGGTGATGAAGGTCTCGGCCTTGGCGAGCCATTCGTCGCGGATCGACCGGTCATAATTGAGGTAGAGCGTGCCGTCATGAATCGCCCATGCCTCGGGGTCGATCTCGACGAGGTAGCCATGCGCGGTGCCATAGGCGCAGAAACCGCCATAGGCCGGCGCGTAGCGCTCGGGATCGGCGAGGAAGGCGTCGCGATTCGCTTCGCTGGCGAAGCGCCAGATGGCGCCGTTCCACACAGTCTCTATCGCCGGATCACCTTTCGTCGCCGCACCCACCTCGAAATAGGCGACCGGGTCGTAGCCCTGGATGGCGACGCCGTTCTCCAGATTCATCACCTGCGCCGCGGCGGCGGAGGGCAGGGCGATTGCCACTGCGATGGCGATGGCGCGCAGCGCTCCGACCACACGGCACATCCAGAACGGTGTCATCGGCACCTCCCATCAGCGTTGACGGTCTTTCGCCATCGACCGGGCCATGGTTACGTGCCGGAGGGATCCCAGCCGCATGGTCATTCGACAGCTCGTCTATCTCACCGCCCTCGCCCGCGAACGGCATTTCGGCCGGGCAGCGGCGGCCTGCAATGTCACCCAACCGACCCTTTCGGCCGGCATCCGCCAGCTCGAAGAGGATCTCGGCGTGCCAGTCGTCGAGCGTGGGCGCAGCTTTCGCGGCTTCACGCCGGAAGGCAGAACCGTACTCGCCTGGGCGCAGCGGATCCTCGCCGATTGCGACGGGCTGCGCCAGGAACTCGGGCTGATGCGCCGTGGCCTGACCGGCCGCCTCAGAATCGGCGTCGTCCCGTCGGCGCTCTCCGTCGCCGCCCTCATCACCGCGCCCTTCGCCCGCGCCCATCCGCTCGTCAACCTGACGATCCTCTCCCTGTCGTCGATCGAGATCGGCGAGGGGATCGCCGAGTTCGAGCTGGATGCTGGGATCACCTATCTGGACGCCGAGCCATTGGGTCCGGTGCGCAGCCGGTCGCTCTATCGCGAAGACTATGTGCTGCTGACCGGCGAGACCGGGCGCTTTCTGGGCCAGGAGACGGTGTCCTGGGCCGAGGCGGCGGCGCTGCCGTTGTGCCTTCTGACACCCAATATGCAGAACCGGCGGATCGTCGACGGCGTTTTCCGCTCACTCGGCCTTACTCCCATGGCGGCGGTCGAGACCAATTCGATCGTAACGCTCTGCGCCCATGTGCGCTCCGGCCCCTGGTCGAGCGTGATGCCACGGGCGCTGCTCCACACCCTCGGCGTGCCGGACGGAACACGGGCATTGCCCCTCGTCGATCCGGTGATCGCCAAGACGATCGGTCTGGTTATCACCGACCGGCAACCGGCGCCGCCGCTCAGCGGCGCGCTGCTCGACTCGGCTGACCCGTCCGCAATCGAGGCGGCGCTCGCGACGATCGAGTTGCGGGCGACGCCGTGATAGACATCTTCTATCGAACGATCGGAAAAATCGGCTTGCTTCGCCACGGCACGGCGCGACATTGCGGGAAACCGAGAAGCCGGACGGCGCAGCCGTCGCGACGCCACAGCCGGCAGCGGGAGGGGTGATGAACACGGCCGACAGGGCCTGGGATCCGGAAAGCGTCCGCGCGATCGTCGCACGGCATGCGGGACGGGAAGGGCCGCTGCTGCCCATCCTGCACGACATCCAGCACGAATGGGGCTACATCCCGGCGGAGAGCGTGCCGCTCGTCGCCGCGGCGCTGAACCTGTCGCGCGCCGAGGTGCATGGCGTCGTGACCTTCTACCATGACTTCCGCAGCCGGCCGGAGGGGCGGCACGTGGTGCAGCTCTGCGCCGCGGAGGCATGCCAGTCGATGGGCTGCGACCGCCTCGCCGCCCGGGCGCGGCAGCGGCTGGGGATCGGTTTCGGGGAGACGACGCCGGATGGTGCGGTGACGCTGAAGGAGGTCTTCTGCCTCGGCAATTGCGCGCTGTCGCCCGCCGCGGCCGTCGACGGGCGCTTGCACGGCCGGCTGACCGAGGCGGCGTTCGACCGGCTGCTCGACACCATCATGGCGGCGCCAGGCACGGCAGCCTCAAACACGTCGGTGCCGGGCGCCGGTGAGGCGCGGCGATGACAACTCGCATCTATGTTCCCTGCGACAGCGCCGCGCGCTCGGTGGGCGCCGATGCGGTCGCCGCTGAGATCCTGGCGGAGGCGGGGCGGCGGGGCCTGCCCGTCGATCTGCGGCGCAATGGCACGCGCGGCCTGTTCTGGCTCGAACCGTTGATTGAGGTCGAGACCGGCGAGGGCCGCATCGGCTACGGTCCGGTCGCACCGGAGGATGTGCCCGGCCTGTTCGATGCGGACTTCCTGTCCGGCAGCGGGGCCCATCCGCTGCATCTCGGCCGGCCCGAGGCGATCCCCTATCTGCGCGACCAGGAGCGCCTGACCTTCGCCCGCCTCGGCGTGACCGAGCCACTGTCGCTTTGCGATTACGCCGCACATGGCGGCTGGCGGGGCCTCGACGCCGCGCTTGCGATGGGCGCGCAGGCGGTCGTCGAGGCAGTGACCGCCTCCGGCCTGCGCGGACGGGGCGGGGCGGGGTTTCCCACCGGCATCAAATGGCGGACGGTGGCGGCCGCCGAGGCCGACCGCAAATACATCGTCTGCAATGCCGATGAGGGGGACAGCGGCACCTTCGCCGACCGGCTGATCCTCGAGGACGACCCCTATCTGCTGATCGAGGGGATGGTGATCGCCGCGCTCGCCGTCGGCGCGACCCGCGGTTACGTCTACATCCGTTCCGAATACCCCGACGCCTTCCGTACCTTCTCCGAGGCGATCGCCCGCGCCGAAAAGGCCGGCTATCTCGGCGATGACGTCCGGGGCAGCGGCCACACCTTCCGGCTGGAGGCTCGGCTCGGCGCCGGCGCCTATATCTGCGGCGAGGAAACCTCGCTTCTGGAGAGCCTGGAAGGGCGGCGCGGCATGATCCGCTTCAAGCCGCCGCTGCCAGCGCTGAAGGGGCTGTTCGGCCGGCCGACCGTCGTCAACAACGTCCTGTCCCTCGCCAGCGTACCGGTCATCCTCGACCGCGGTGCCGCCTTCTATGCCGACTATGGCGTCGGCCGGTCGCGCGGGACGAACCCGCTGCAGCTCGCCGGTAATGTCCGTCGCGGAGGCCTCGTCGAGAAGGCGTTCGGCCTGACGCTGCGCGAGCTGATCGAGGATTTCGGCGGTGGCACCGCCAGCGGCCGTCCGATCCGGGCGGTTCAGGTCGGCGGTCCGCTGGGCGCCTATCTGCCGGCGCATCTGCTCGACACACCGATCGACTATGAGGCGCTGACCGCGGTCGGCGGCATGCTGGGCCATGGCGGCGTCGTCGTCTTCGACGACACGGTCGACATGGCGGCGCAGGCCCGCTTCGCCATGCGTTTCTGCGCAATCGAGAGCTGCGGCAAGTGCACGCCCTGCCGGATCGGCTCGACCCGCGGGGTCGAGGTGATCGACCGGATCCTGGCCGGACAGGACCGTGCGCGAAACCTCGAGCTGCTCGAGGATCTCTGCGAGACGATGATCGATGGTTCCCTCTGCGCCCTGGGCGGGTTGACTCCCTTGCCGGTGCGCAGTGCCCTGCGCCATTTCCCCGAGGATTTCGACCGTCCGCTCGCGGCGGCGGCGGAATGAGACGGATGGAGGCCCGACCCATGCCCCTCGTCGAAGACCGCGATTACGGGACGCCCGAACGCGTTTCCGACCGCCTCGTGACCCTCGAGATCGACGGCCACGTCATCACCGTGCCGGAAGGCACCTCGGTGATGCGCGCGGCGGCAGAACTCGGGACATCGATCCCGAAACTGTGCGCGACCGACAGTCTCGAACCCTTCGGCTCCTGTCGCCTCTGCCTCGTCGAGATCGAGGGGTGGCGCGGCACGCCGGCCTCCTGCACGACGCCGGTCGAGCCCGGGATGAAGGTCCGCACGCAGACGAAGCGCCTCGCCAAGCTGCGGCGCAACGTCATGGAACTCTACATCTCCGACCACCCGCTCGACTGCCTGACCTGCGCCGCCAACGGCGATTGCGAACTCCAGGACATGGCGGGCGTCGTCGGGCTGCGGGAGGTGCGCTACGGCTTCGACGGCGCCAACCACCTGACAGGCGAGAAGGACCGCTCGAACCCGTATTTCACCTTCGATCCGACGAAATGCATCGTCTGCTCGCGCTGTGTCCGGGCCTGCGAGGAGGTGCCGGGCACATTCGCACTGACGATCGACGGCCGCGGCTTCGCGTCCTTCGTCGCGGCCGGGCAGAATGAGGGCTTCATGGACAGCGAATGCGTGTCCTGCGGTGCCTGCGTGCAGGCCTGCCCGACCGCGACGCTGATGGAGAACACAATCATCGAGGCCGGCCAGCCCGAGCACAGCGTCATCACCACCTGTGCCTTTGGTGGCGTCGGCTGCTCCTTCGAGGCCGAGCTGCAGGGCAGCGAGGTCGTCCGGATGACGCCGTATAAGGGCGGCAAGGCCAATCACGGCCATTCCTGCGTCAAGGGACGCTTCGCGTGGGGCTATGCGACCCACAAGGACCGCATCACCCGACCGATGATCCGCGAGCGGATCACCGATCCCTGGCGCGAGGTGAGCTGGGACGAGGCGATCGCCTATGCCGCCGGCGAATTCAGGCGCATCCAGGAGAAGTACGGCCGCGGCGCGGTCGGCGGCATCACCTCCTCGCGCTGCACCAATGAGGAGACCTTCCTCGTCCAGAAGCTGATCCGCGCGGCCTTCGGCAACAACAATGTCGACACCTGCGCCCGGGTCTGCCACTCGCCGACGGGATACGGACTCAAGACGACGCTCGGTACCTCGGCCGGCACGCAGGATTTCGACAGCGTGCTGAAGGCTGACGTCATCATGGTGATCGGCGCCAATCCGACCGACGCCCATCCGGTGTTCGCAAGCCGCATGAAGAAGCGGCTGCGCGAGGGCGCGCGGTTGATCGTCGTCGACCCGCGGCGGATCGACCTCGTCGACGGGCCGCATGTGAAGGCGGACTTCCACCTGCCGCTGCTGCCCGGCACCAATGTCGCGCTGATCAACGCGATGGCGCACACGGTGGTGACCGAGGGGCTGGTCGACGAGGCCTTTGTGCGCGAGCGCTGCGATCTCGACGCCTTCGCCGACTGGGCGCGCTTCGTCGCCGAGGCGCGCAACGCGCCCGAGGCCCTTGCGGACACGATCGGGGTGCCGGCCGCCGATATCCGCGCGGCGGCGCGACTCTATGCGACGGGCGGCAATGCCGCGATCTATTACGGCCTGGGCGTCACCGAGCACAGCCAGGGCTCGACCATGGTCATGGGCATGGCGAACCTGGCGATGGCGACCGGCAACATCGGGCGCGAAGGCGTCGGCATCAACCCGCTGCGCGGCCAGAACAATGTGCAGGGCTCCTGTGACATGGGGTCGTTCCCGCACGAGTTCTCGGGCTATCGCCATGTGTCCGACGACGCGACGCGCGAAGCCTTCGAGGCGATGTGGGGCGTGCCGCTCGACAGCGAGCCGGGTCTGCGCATCCCGAACATGCTCGACGGCGCGATCGAGGGGCGCTTCAAGGGTCTCTACATCCAGGGTGAGGACATCGCCCAGTCGGACCCGAACATCCGACACGTCACGGCCGGGCTGGCGGCCATGGAGTGTGTGGTCATCCAGGACCTCTTCCTGAACGAGACCGCGTCCTACGCGCATGTCTTCCTGCCGGGTTCCTCCTTCCTCGAGAAGGACGGCACCTTCACCAATGCCGAGCGGCGCATCTCACGGGTGCGCAAGGTGATCGAACCGCTCGCCGGCCTTGCCGATTGGGAGGTGACGCAGAAGCTGTCGAACGCGCTCGGCTATCCGATGGCCTACAGCCATCCGAGCGAGATCATGGATGAGATCGCCCGGCTGACGCCGAGCTTCAGCGGCGTCAGCTATGCCAAGCTCGATGCCGAGGGCTCTGTCCAGTGGCCCTGCAACGACAAGGCGCCGCATGGCACGCCGGTGATGCATCGCGACGGTTTCGTCCGCGGCAAGGGCCTGTTCATGATCACCGAGTACGTGCCGACGGATGAGCGGACGACGGCGCGCTTCCCGCTGATCCTGACGACCGGCCGCATCCTCGCGCAGTACAATGTGGGCCAGCAGACCAAGCGGACCGCCAATTCGGCCTGGCATGACGAAGACGTGCTGGAGATCCACCCCTTCGACGCCGAGCAGCGCGGCATCCGCGACGGCGATTGGGTGGCGCTGCAGAGCCGGTCTGGCGAGACCGCCTTGCGGGCCAGGATCAGTGACCGGATGCAGCCCGGCGTGGTGTACACGACCTTCCATCACGCCGAGAGCGGCGCGAATGTCGTGACCACCGACTATTCGGACTGGGCCACCAACTGCCCCGAATACAAGGTGACGGCAGTCCAGGTGCGGCTGTCGAACGGGCCGTCGCGGTGGCAGGAGGAGCGCGAGGCGTTGCGCCGCGCGACGGTGCGCATCATGCCGCGCGAAGCCGCCGAATGACGGCTGGTGCATCGGGCGAAGGGGGCCTTCCGGCCACCTCCTGCCCGGTGCGGGCCGTGCGGCTGGCGGGCGAGGCGCGCGAGCCGGTGGACCGCGATCTCGCCGAGGAGGTCGCGGTCGGTCTCGTCTATGGCGGCGTCTCCTTCGCAGTGCTGATGGCGACACCCGCCGACATCGAGGATCTGGCCCGCGGTTTCAGCCTGACCGAGGGGGTGGTCGAAGCGCCGGGCGAGATCCGCGCGCTGCGCGTCCTGTCCGATCCGGACGGGCTGCGGGTCGAGATGACCATCCCCGCCGAGCGCATGCGCCGTGTGCTCGAGCGCAACCGGGCGATTGCCGGGCGTACGGGCTGCGGGCTCTGCGGCATCGACGACCTCTCGGCCCTGCCGCGTCCGGCGATCCGGCCGGATCCCGGGACAGTCCCCGCGGCCGCGGCGATCCGGCGGGCGCTGCGGGCACTGCCCGAGCAGCAGGCACTGTTCCGGCGCACGGGCGCCGTCCACGCGGCCGCGTTCGTCGATGGCGAGGGGCGCATCGGCACGGTGCGCGAGGATGTCGGCCGCCACAACGCACTCGACAAGCTGATCGGCGCGCTGGCGGCGGAGGGGCGACCGGCTGCCGACGGTTTCGCGCTGGTGACCAGCCGGTGCAGCTACGAGATGGTACAGAAGGCGACGGTGGCGGGATTCGGCGCGCTGGTGGCGATATCGGCACCGACCGCGCTGGCGGTGCGGTTGGCCGAACGGGCCGGCCTGGCACTCGTCGCCTTCGCACGCGGCGATGCCATGACGGTCTATGCCGGCGGCGGCCGGATCGATGAAGCGGCGGAGTGACGGGGTACGGGGATGAGCGACGGTAGCGGGATCGGCGGCGGCATGAACGACAGCGAGACGGGAGAGGGCGCGGCGGCCGGCGGCAGTGCGAAGATCGTGCGGATGGTCAACCAGATTGCCGGCTTCTTCTCTGCCTATCCCGAGGCCCAGGCGATCGCGTCGACGGCCGATCATCTGCGGAAATTCTGGGATCCCGGCATGCGGCGCTCGATCATCGACCACCTCGCCGCGGGCGGGGAGGGGCTGTCGCCCATCGCCCGGCGTGCCGTCGCTGCGCTCGAGGCGCCGCGCGCGGGCTGATCGGCGCCGTCCTTCGAAGTCCCGTTGCGGCACGACGGGGCCCGGACCATCTGTTCCGGACCACCGCGAACGGAGATCCCAACGTGCTCGATCCGCAACGACTGCTCGACAGCTTCCTCGGCTCCGGCCGGACCGTCGACGGCAATGGCCAAAATCGCCCGGCTTCGGCGGGTACCGGCAGCGGCGGGTTGGGCGATCTTCTCAATGGCAATGTCGGGAAGTATGCCACCGGCGCCGCGGTGGGCGGCATCGCCGCGATGCTGCTCGGCTCCAAGGGGGTCCGAAAACTTGGCGGATCGGTGCTGCGTTATGGTGGCGCGGCGGTGATCGGCGGGCTCGCATACAAGGCGTGGCAGGATTGGCAGGCCCGCAAGGAGGCGTCGCCGGCGGCTCAGCCGGCCGAACCGCCGGCGCTGCCACCCTCGGGCGGCCCCTTCGACCTGTCGGCCCAGCGTTCAGGCGACGGCAATGACGCGCGCCTCGCCGTGATGCGGGCGATGATCGCCGCCGCGAAGGTCGACGGGCATATCGATGCCGACGAACGGCGGGTGCTGTTCGAGCGTATCGCCGCCCTGTCTCTCGATGCCGAGGAAAAGGCGTTCCTGATGGACGAGCTCGCCCGGCCGCTGGATGTCGCAGCCATTGCCGCGCTTGCTAGCAGCCGGGAGCAGGCGGCGGAGATCTGGCTCGCTTCGCGTATGGTGATCGGGCCGGAAGACCCGCGCGAGAAGGCCTATCTCGAAGAGCTCGCGCGCCGGCTCGAGCTGCCCTCCGACCTTATCGCCCATCTCAATCGTCAGGCAGCGACGACCGGCTGACGGCTGGCTGAACCCTGCCGCCGCGCACCGGGTGGGGCGGCGGCGTTAGCCGTTCCGCGTCGCATTCTCGCACCTGCAACATGATCATAACCGATCAAAAAGGTTCGAACGGTTGAGCCACCCTCCGATCCTGCCCTAAACGAATGATCATTCGAGGGCTGGTCGGTCGAAAATGATCAAATCGGAACGCGAGATCGTGATCCTCCGCATGCTGGAAGAGCGCGGCTCCGTCTCGATCCGCGCCCTGACCGAGCACATGCCGGAGGTGTCCGCGATCACCGTGCGGCGCGATCTCGCCCGGCTGGAGGCGGCGGGCAAGCTGCGACGCACCCATGGCGGCGCGGTCACGGTGGACCGTCCTGCCGGGCTGGTGTCTGCCACTGAAACCGCCCGCCCTGACATCGAGCTGGCCGACGCGCTGGTTCTGCCGCCGATCGGCGGCCGCTGGGCGCACACCCTGCGCGAGCATGCCCGTCGCCGCGGCATCCCCTTCTTCGCCGAGAGCTCGCCGCAGGAGGGCGGGATCTATCTCGGCCCCGACAATCGCGAGGTGGCGCGGCAGCTCGGCCAGCATGCGGCGCGCGAACTGGCCGCGGCCGGCCGGTCGAGCGTCGAGCTGCTGGTGATCTCGCTCGAGGCGCTGCCAAACACTCGCGACCGCGCCCGCGGCTTCGTCGAGGGGCTGCGCGAGACCTTCCCGGGTACGGTGCGCAGCCACCTCATCGACGGCCGTGGCGCCTATCCCACCGCGTACCGCTCCGTGCTCGACGCGCTCCAGGCCTTTCCGGGCATCGACGTGCTATTCGGCGTCAATGATCATTCGATCCTGGCCGGTATCGAAGCATGCCGCCGCACCGGTCGCGATGACGACGCTTTCATCGCCTATTCGGTGGGGGCGGAGGGCGGGACGCTGCTCGACGTGCTGGCACAGGGGCGGCCGCTCGCCGCCTGCGCGGCACTGTTCCCGGAGGTGGTCGGACGCATGGCGATCGATGCGGCCTGCCATTGCTTCTCGGGCGGCCGCATCTACGGCCCGGTGGAGACACGGGCGGAGATCCTGACGCCGGCGACGCTGGGCGAATATTATCTTCGCGAGGCCGATCAGTGGCGGCTGCGGCGCGAGCGGCTGGCCGCTATGCTCGAGGCACGGCCATGGCGGCACGACGCCGCCGCACGCGGCAAGCTCGTCAGCTTCATCCTCCATTACCCCGCCCATGAATGGTACCGGAACCTCTCCGCCGCGATGGCGGAACGGGCGACCGAGCTCGGGCTGCGCTTCTCCGCGCGCAATGCTGAGGACAAGTACGCCCAGGAGATCGGCCTTGTCCGCCGGCGGCTCGCCGTCGCGGCCGCGGCGCTGATCGGCGATGGCGAGACACTGCTGCTCGATGGCGGCGAGGCGGCGCGGCTGCTGGCGGCCGAACTCGGCGGCCGGCGCTCGCTGACGATCGTCACCAACAGCCTCGCCATCCTCAACCAGCTCGGCGGGGAAGGGCCCCGCATCGTGCTCACCGGCGGTGAGTTTGCGCCCGATTGTGCGGCGCTGATCGGACCGGCGGTCACCCCAATCCTCGACATGCTGCGCGTCGACAAGGCGGTCCTGTCAGTCGACGGCCTTTCGGCGGGTTTCGGCCTGTCCTGCGACGACGGTCGCGCCGCCGAGGTCGCCCGCCGCTTCGTCGGTGCGGCGCGCGAGACCGTCGTGCTCGCCGATCACAGCCGCGTGGGACGCGAGGCGCGGGTCCGGATCTGCGCGCTCGACCGGGTCCACACCGTGGTCACCGATGCCGGAACGCTGCCGGCCCATCGCTTCGAGATCGCCGCCGCGGGCCCCCGGGTGCTGCTGGCGGATGACGACATCCCGCGACCGCACAGGGCGGTCGCCTGACACCTGCCGACAGATCATGTGCACAGGCAGGACGGCGAAGGAGGAGGAAACAGAGATGGAACGGACACTTCGCACCCTCGCGCTCACCTCGGTGGCGGCGCTGGCCCTGCCGGCGATGGCAGCGGCCCAGGAGCCGATCACCATCACCTTCTGGGACAACCAGCAGACCGAATCCGGCCTCAGCGAGTATCAGCGCGCCGCGGTCGAGCGTTTCGAGGCCGAGAATCCGGGCATCACGGTCGAGGTGGTGACCGTACCCTACCCCGAATACCAGCAGCGGCTGCTCACCGCGGTGCAGGGCGGGAATGCGCCGGATGTCTCGACGGTCGACCAGATCTGGCAGGCGGCCTTCGCTGAGGCCGGCGCGATCCTGCCGCTCGACGATCTGGCGGCCGAGGCGGGAATCACCGCCGACCGCTTCTTCCCGGGTGCCTGGGCGAGCGCCGTCTACAACGACACGCTGTGGGGCATCCCCTTCAATGTCGATGTGTGGTCCTTCACCTTCTACAACCGCGCGCTGTTCGAGGAGGCGGGCATCGATCCGGCCTCGACGGCGACCTGGGAGGGGCTGCGCGCCGCCGCCGAAGCGCTGACCGATGCCGATGCCGGACGGTTCGGCGTCGGGCTGTTCGCCCATAACGGCGAGGACACGGTCGTCGTCCTCGACAGCTTCATCTACTCCAATGGCGGCAGCGTCCTCGACGAGAACGGCGATTGCGCGCTGACCGAGCCCGCGGCGATCGAGGCGCTCGAGTACATGGCCTCGCTGCAGGAATTCGCGCCGCGCGGCCTGCTGAACGCCTCGAGCGGCGACATGCGCGAGCTGTTCCTCAACGGCTCGCTGGCGATGGAGTTCTGGCCGGCGCTCGAGCAGCCGACGCTGCAGCAGAGCGCGCTGGACTGGGATTTCGTCTCCGGCCACGCGCCGGAAGGCAAGACGCCGGTCGGCACCTATGGCGGCTGGAATCTGGTGGTCTACGAGCAGTCCGAGCATAAGGAGGCTGCCTGGAAGTTCATCGAGTTCCTGACCCGGCCGGACGTCAATGGCGCGGTCGTCGACCTGATCCCGGCCAATATCGAGGCGGCCGAGGCGTTCCTCGCCGAGAACCGGCACAAGCCCGAGGAGATCATGGCGCATCTCGAGGCGGCACGGCCGCGTCCGCTGTCGCCCCGCTATCTCGAGGTCTCGCAGATCCAGGTGACGATGGCGCAGGACCTGTTCTCCGGCATGCCGGCCGCCGAGGCCGCGGCCAAGGCCTGTGCGGCGATCGACGCGCTCGCCGACTGAGCCGGGCAGAAGTCGAGGACAAGGAGAAGGGCGGGGGCGTCGCGGTGCCCCCGCCCGCGGAGGCATGAATGCATCTGCGCGATCGCGGTCTGGCCTATCTGTTCATCGCGCCGGCAGCGCTGTTGATCGGCGCGCTGATGTATTGGCCGATGATCGGCACGGTGCTCGAGAGCCTGTACAGCTCCTCCTTCATCAGCCCGGTGCCGCGTTTCGTCGGGCTCGCCACCTATGAAGCGCTGCTCGGCGACGCCAAGTTCTGGCGGGTCCTCGGCAATTCGCTCGTCTGGACCGCCGGCGTGGTGCTGCTGCAGAACCTGCTCGGCTTCCTGGTGGCGCTCGCGCTGAACCGAGACGTGCCTGGTCAGGGCGTGATGCGGTCGCTCATCCTTCTGCCCTGGGTGCTGCCGGGCGTGGTCGCGGCGATCGTCTGGCGCTTCCTCTACGACCCGCAGCTCGGGCTCGTGAACTCTTTCGTGATCAGCTTCGGCCTCGCCGATCGCGGCGTGGAGTGGCTGGGGGACACCTCGACGGCGATGGCGGCGGCGATCGTCGCCGCGGTCTGGAAGGGATTCCCCTTCTCGACCGTCGTCTTTCTCGCGGCTCTGCAATCCGTCGATCGCGAGCAGGTCGAAGCCGCGACGATCGACGGGGCGGGACCGCTGCGCCGGCTCTTCGATGTCGTCATCCCGGCGGTGCGCCCGGTGATCGCCATCAACCTGCTGCTGACGACGATCCTGACCTTCAACTATTTCGACATGATCTGGGTCTTGACGCGCGGCGGGCCGCTGGACGCCACGCACATCTTCCCGACCAAGGTCTACGAGCTCGGCTTCGGCCAGTTCCGGTTCGGTGAGGCGTCCGCCTACGGCACGGTCTCGGTCGTCGTCCTCGTCGGCTTCGTCATCCTGTTCCTGGCGCTGCAGCGCCGGGTCCGCGCCGGGGGAGGTGCCGCATGAACCGCTCTCGACGCCAAAGGCTGCTCGGCCGCGCCGGCATGCTGCTCTTCCAGCTCTTCCTGGCGATCATCGTGCTGCTGCCCTTCTTCTGGATGGTCAGCATCTCGCTGAAGCCGCCCGGAGAGCCGTTCGCCATCCCGGCCCGGCTGTGGCCCGACGAACCGACGCTGGCGAACTACGTCACCGCCTTCCAGCCGGAGTTCCAGCGCTACTTCCTCAACAGCGTGATCGTCTCCGGCGCGACGGTGCTGATCACCGTGACGCTGGCGCTGCTGGCTGCTTATGCCTTCACGCGCTACCAGCTGCGGATCATCTCGGCCTTCATGCTGCTCGTGATCATCGCGCAGATGTTCCCGGCCAGCGCCATCATCATTCCGATCTACAAGCTGGCGCGCGCCGCGGACCTTCTGAACACCTATGTCGCGCTGATCGCCGCCTATGTCTCGGTCACGTTGCCCGTCGCCATCTGGATGCTGCGCGGCTTCCTCGCGCGGATGCCGGTGACCCTCGAAGAGGCGGCGGCGATCGACGGGGCCCGGCCGCTGCGCGCCTTCTTCGACATCGTGGTGCCGCTGGCACGGCCCGGCATCGCCGCGACGGCGGTCTTCGTGCTGATCGTCACCTGGCAGGAGTTCCTGTTCGCGCTCTCCTTCACCTCGACGCGCGAGATGCGGACCCTGCCGGTCGGCGTCAACGACTGGATCGGCCAGTACGGCATCCGCTATGGCGAGCTGATGGCGAGTTCGGTGCTGATCTCGGTGCCGGTCGTCATCGCCTTCTTCCTCCTTCAGCGCCAGTTCGTCTCCGGCCTGACCGCCGGCGCCGTGAAGGGCTGACCTCTCTCGGGACCCACAATGCAACACGCACTGGAAGGCATCCGTATCGTCGATTTCACCCAGATGATGCTGGGGCCGTGGGCCACGCAGTTCCTCGGCGACATGGGCGCCGACGTGATCAAGATCGAGCGGCCGAAGACGGGCGAATGGGAACGCGGTCTGGCGGCGATGGGCCAGCTCCTCGGCGGTGACAGCCCGTTCTTCCTTGCCATGAACCGCAACAAGCGCAGCCTGACGCTCGACCTGAAGGCCGAGGAGGGCAAGGAGATCGTCCGTGCGCTGGTCCGCGACGCCGATGTCGTTGTCGAAAACTTCCGGCCGGGCGTGCTCGACAAGCTCGGCCTCGGCTATCAGGCGCTGAAGGCCGTCAATCCCCGGATCGTCTACGCCTCGGGATCCGGCTACGGACCATCGGGTCCCTATCTCCACCGCCCGGGCCAGGATCTGCTGATCCAGGCGCTGTCGGGATATGCCGCACAGAACGGCCGCGCCTCCGAACCGCCGGTCCCCTCGGCCTGCTCGGTCATGGATGCCTCGACGGCACTGACGTTGGCGCTGTCGATCATGGTGGCGCTGTTCCATCGCGAGCGGACCGGCATCGGCCAGAAGGTCGATGTGTCGCTGTTCAACACCGCGATCGCGATCCAGTGCCAAGAGCTGCTGGCACATATGAACCTGCCGGTGAAAGGTCAGCGCAGCGAGGCCGGCATCGGTGCACCCTGGCTCTCGGCCCCGTTCGGCATCTATGCCTGCCGCGACGGCCATGTCGCGATCTCGATCAACCCGTTGCCGGCTGTGGGACGGGCGCTCGGCATCCCCGCCCTCGAAGCCTTCGACACCGACGAGAGCGCCTATGCGCGGCGCGACGAGGTGCGGCGGATCCTCGATGCGGCGCTCGCCGACCGCCCGGCGGCCGAGGTGCTCGACGCGCTCGGCGCCAGTGATCTCTGGTGCGCCAAGGTGCAGAATTTCGACGAGGTGATGAACGATCCCCAGGTCGCCCATAACGGGCTGATCCAGGAGATCGATCACCCGACGGCCGGGCGCATCCGCATGGTCGGCGTGCCGGTGCTGCTCAGCGAGACGCCTGGCAGCATCCGCCTCGCACCGCCCCTGGTCGGCGAGCACACCGACGCGGTGCTGCGCGAGATCGGCTATGACGATGCACGGATCGCCGATCTGCGCGCCCGCGGGATCGTGTGAGGCCGGTGGCGCCATGTCCGAGGATCTCGTCCTTCGGGAGACGGTCGACGGGTCGATCGCGATCCTGACCTTCCACCGGCCGGAGAAGCTGAACGCGCTGTCGACGCCGCTGCTCCAAGCGTTCGCGCGACGCCTCGACGAGGTGGAGGCCGATCCCGCCATCCGCGTGGTGATCCTGACCGGGGCCGGCGAGAAGGCCTTCGTCGCGGGGGCCGACATCGCCGAGTATGCCGGGCGTCAGGATGCCCGTTTCGCCGCCTACCAGTTCTCCAGCCGCCGGCTCTTCGACCGGCTCGAGGCGCTAACGAAGCCGGTGATCGCCGCGGTGAACGGCTATGCGCTGGGCGGCGGCTTCGAGATCGCCCTGTGCTGCGACGTGCTGGTCGTCTCGACCCGGGCCAGGCTTGGCCTGCCGGAGGGGCTGCTCGGTCTCAGCCCCGGCGGCGGCGGCACCCAGCGCCTGATCCGTTCGATCGGCCGGCACGCCACCGCCGACCTCCTGCTCGCGGCGCAGCGGCTCACCGGCGAGCGGGCCTATCAGCTCGGCCTCGCGGCGGCGGTCGTCGAACCCGAATCCCTGCGCGAGGCGGCACTGGAGAAGGCGCGGGCGATGCTCAAGCTCGGGCCACTGGCCCAGGCCGAGATGAAGCGGCTGATCCGGATCGGGGCCGACGCAGCGTTGCCGACGGCGCTCGCCCTCGAGCAGGAGGTATTGGTGCGGCTGTATGGCACGGCGGACGGCCAGGAAGGCATCGACGCCTTCCTGGCCAAGCGGCCACCCGTGTTCAAGGGGGAATGAGATGTCCGATATGAAGGGTAAGGCCGCCATCGTCACCGGGGCCGCGATGGGGATCGGCCGCGCCGCGGCGCTGGCCTTTGCGCGTGAGGGTGCGGCCGTCACCATCGCCGATGTCGAGGACGAGGCCGGGCAGCGTACCGCGGAGGAAGCCCGGTCCCTGTCGGGACAGGCGTTCTTCATCCATTGCGATGTCCGCTCGATGGCAGAGATCGAGGCCGCCGCCGAGGCGACGCTGCGCGCCTTCGGTCAGATCGACGTGCTGGTCAACAACGCCGCGCGGGCGATCCAGGGGGTCGTCGACGAGACGGACGAGGCGACCTGGAACGAGGTGATCTCGACCAACCTCACCTCGGTCTGGCGCGGGATGAAGGCGGTGGTCCCGCACATGCGGCAGCGCCGTTCCGGCGCGATCGTCAATGTCAGTTCGGTCCAGTCGCTGCGCGGCTTCCACGGCTGGGCCGCCTACGCCGCGGCGAAGGGCGGGATCAATGCCCTGACCCAGCAGACGGCCGTCGAACTCGCCCCCTTCGGCATCCGCGTCAACGCGGTG
The DNA here is from genome assembly GCA_964406375.1 of uncultured Mycobacteriaceae bacterium. Classification (GTDB taxonomy): domain Bacteria; phylum Pseudomonadota; class Alphaproteobacteria; order DSM-16000; family Inquilinaceae; genus CAYORM01. The sequence goes on from CAYORM010000001.1 coordinate 68,225, forward strand.
GCGCCGGGAACGATCATGACGCCGCTCAACGAGAAGGTGTTCCGTGAATCGGCCGACCCGCAGGGGCTGATCGACCGCTGGAACGCTGCTCATCCGCTCGGGCGTTTCGGCGAGGCGTCGGAGGTCGCCGAGACGATCCTCTTCCTGGCCTCCGACCGCGCCTCCTTCATCACCGGCGAGCTCATGCGGGTGGATGGCGGCATGGTCGTGAAGGGCGACTGACATGGCCTCCGTCACCCTTGTCGGGCTCGAGAAGCGCTGGGGCGACGTCATCGGTGTCGCCGATCTGTCGCTCGACATCGCCGATCGGGAGTTTCTCGTGCTGCTTGGCCCCTCCGGTTGCGGCAAGACGACGACGATGCGGATGATCGCCGGGCTCGAGGAACCGACCCGTGGCGAGATCCGCATCGGCGACCGGCGGGTCGACGACGTGCCGCCGCGCGACCGCGACCTCGCTATGGTGTTCCAGAATTACGGCCTCTATCCGCACATGACGGTCGCGGAGAACATCGGCTACCCGCTCAAGGTCCGGCGGGTGCCCAAGGCCGAACGCGAGCCGCGGATCCGAGCCGCCGCGGCGCGCGTCGAGCTGGAGGGTTTCCTCGACCGCCGGCCGGCCCATCTGTCCGGCGGCCAGCGGCAGCGGGTCGCGCTCGCCCGTGCGATTGTCCGCACACCGCAGCTCTTCCTGATGGACGAGCCGCTCTCCAATCTCGACGCCAAGCTGCGCACCTCGATGCGCGCGCAGCTCAAGCATCTCCAGCGCGAACTCGCCATCACCACGATCTACGTCACCCATGACCAGGTGGAGGCGATGACGCTGGCCGACCGCGTCGTTGTGCTGAACGCCGGCCGGCTACAGCAGATCGGCACACCCGCCGAGGTCTACGACCGGCCGGCCAACCTCTTCGTTGCCGGCTTCATCGGCAACCCGCCGATGAACCTGCTGCGCGGCACGGTGGAGGCCGGGCGGTTTCGCCACCCCGCCTTCATCGACGGTCCGGCCGTCTCGGCGCGCGGCGATGTCGTGCTCGGCCAGCGGCCGGAGGATCTGACGCTCGCGGCACCCGGAGAGGGCGAGGCAACGGGCACGGTCTATTCCGTCGAGCTCCTCGGCGATGCGACCCTGGTGACGGTCGAGCTGGACCGCGACCGCATCGTGGCCAAGGCGCCGAAGAGCTGTCCGCTTGCCATGGGCGAGACGGTGGGGGTGCGCTTCGATCCCGCCGCCCTCCACCTGTTCGACGCCACGACTGGTACGCGCCTGCCAACCTGAAGCGGGCCGAGGGAGGAGCCAGCATGCGTTTCGCCACCGCCGAGCACGCCATCCTGCCGCCCGACCGCGTGCGGGTGTTCTTCGACGGCGTCTTCACGACGCCACGGCTGCAGCATGCCGAAGGCGTCGCCGTCGGCCCCGACGGCGCCGTCTGGTGCGGCACCGAGAACGGGCAGATCCTGCGTATCGGTGCGGATGGCGGGGCGATCGAGGAGGTCGCATCGACCGGCGGCTTCGTGCTCGGCCTCGCCTTCGACGGCGCGTCGGCCCTGTTCGCCTGTGATCTCCGGCATGCCTGCGTGTTCCGGCTCGACCTCCAAACGAGGCGGCTCGAACGGTTCACCCCGCCGGGCATCCGCATCCCTAACTATCCGGTGGTCGACCGCTCGCGCGGCTGCCTCTTCGTCTCGGACAGCCATGCCTTCGACACGCCCGGCCCGGGCCTGTGGCGCTACGACCTCGCAAGCGGTGCGGGAGAACTTTGGGACGGGCGCGACTACGTCTTTGCCAATGGCATCACGCTGACGCCCGATCGCCGGGCCCTCCTGGTCTGCGAGACCTTTGCGCGCCGCCTCGTTCGCGTGGAGATCGCGCCCGATGGCAGTCCCGGCGCGCGCGAGACGGTGGCCGAGGATCTCCCCGGACTGCCGGACGGGGTCGCCTGCGATGACCGCGGCGCCATCTTCGTGGCCTGCTACGAGCCCTCCCGCATCCTCCGGATCGCCCCGGAGGGCGATGTCGCAGTCTATGTCGAAGATCCAACCGCACACACCTTATGCCACCCGACGAACATCGCCTTCGATGGTTCGCGGCTCTACACCGCCAATCTCGGCCGCTGGCATCTTTCGGTGATCGACACCGACACGACGGGCACCCGTCTGTCCGGTTGAGCGCGATGATCGCCGATCCCGCTTGATCGGGCGGCCGGGGTCGCGTCTCCTTCCGTGATGAGCTACCGCGCCCCTACAGACGAGATGCGCTTCGTGCTCGACACCGTCGTCGGGCTCGATCGCATCCTCGCGCTCCCCGGCTTCGAGGAGGTGACGCCTGATCTCGTCGACGCCGTCCTGGCCGAAGCAGCGCGGCTGGCCGAGACCGCGATTGCACCGCTCGACGAGGAGGGTGACCGCAACCCGCCCGTGCTGGGCGAGGGGGGCGTGCGGACGTCGCCCGCCTTCGGCCGGGCCTATGCCGCCTTCCGTGATGGCGGCTGGAACGCCGTGCCCTTCCCGCAGGCGATCGGCGGCCAGGGACTGCCCTGGTCCGTCGCCTTCGCGGTGCAGGAGATGTGGCAATCGGCATCGATGGCCTTCGGCCTGTGCCCGCTGCTCAACCAGGCGGCGATCGAGCTGCTCGCCACCCATGCCGATCCGGCACTGCGGGAGCGCTTTCTGCCGCGTCTCGTTTCCGGGGAATGGACGGGGACGATGGATCTGACCGAGCCGCAGGCCGGCTCCGATCTCGGCGCCATCCGCACCCTGGCGACACCCCGGCCGGATGGCAGCTTTGCGCTGTCGGGCGGCAAGATCTTCATCACCTGGGGTGATCACGACCTCAGCTCCAACATCCTTCATCTCGTCCTGGCGCGTACACCCGACGCGCCGGCGGGCAGCCGCGGCCTGTCGCTGTTCCTGGTGCCGAAGATCCTCCCCGACGGCCGGGCCAATGATCTGCGCTGCATCGGCCTCGAGCGGAAGCTCGGCATCCATGGCAGCCCGACCTGCGCCATGCGCTATGGCGAGGCGGAGGACGGTGCCACCGGCTGGCTCGTCGGCGTGCCGCAGGGCGGGATCGCGGCCATGTTCACCATGATGAACAATGCCCGCCTCTCCGTCGGCCTGCAGGGGGTGGCGATCGGTGATCGGGCGCTGCAGCGGGCCCGCGCCTATGCCGCCGAGCGTGTGCAGGGGCGGGGGCTGCTGGCGGCGGCTGGCGAATCCATCCTCGGCCATCCCGACATCCGCCGGATGCTCGCCGAAATGCGGGCGCGCATCGAAGCCGGCCGGGCGCTGACCTATCGGGCGGCGGCGATGCTGGACATCGCAGCGCACCACCCCGATCCCACGACACGGGAGACGGCCGCGGCGCGCCGCGATCTCCTGACGCCAATCGTTAAGGCTTGGGCGTCGGAGGGCGGCGTCGCCGCCGCCTCGCTCGGCATCCAGATCCATGGCGGTGCGGGCTACATCGAGGAGACGGGCGCCGCCCGCCATTGGCGCGACGCGCGCATCGCGCCGATCTATGAGGGAACGAACGGGATCCAGGCGGCTGACCTCGCCTTCCGCAAAGTGGCCCGCGACGAGGGTGCGGCGATGCGGGCGGTGCTCGCGGAGAGCGCCCAAATCGTCCAGGCATTGACCGACCGGCCCGACCCCGCCGCGCGTCATCTGGCGGAGGGGCTCGCCCCGGCCTTGACCGCGCTGGCAGAGACCACGCGCTGGATCGTCGAGACGGCTCCGCGCGCACCTGAACGCGTGGCGGCCGGCAGCGCCGCCTATCTCGAGCTCGCCGGTCTTGTCCTCGGTGGTGTGCAGCTCGCCCGCGCCGCGGCCGCCGCCGTCGACCGTATCGCCGGCGGCGATGCCTCTCCCTTCCTGACCCGCAAGCTCGCCACGATCAACTTCTACGCCGCGGTGATGCTGCCCCGCTTCCAGGGCCTCGCAGCGGCGGTCACGGCAACACATGCGGCATTGCCGGACCTGCCGCCCGACGCCATCTGAGGCGGCTCAGCCGAGGGTGCGGCGGAAAAAGTCGATCGTCCGCTCCCAGGCCTGCGCTGCCGCCTCGGGATCGTAGCGTGCTTCCGACGTGTCGTTGTGGAAGGCGTGATTGGCGCCTTCATACATGTGCAGCTCGTAGTGCTTGCCGGCCGCATCCAGCGCCTGGCGGAAAGCGGGAATGCCGGCATTGATGCGCTCATCGAGACCCGCATAGTGCAGGAGGAGCGGCGCCTGGATGGCGGCAGCTCCATCCGGATCCGGGACTGGCCCGTAGAAAACGACGGCCGCGCCTAGCGACGGCTCGGCCACCGCCACACGCCCGGCCACCCCGCCACCCCAGCAAAAGCCGACGATGCCGACCCGGCCGTTGGTGAGGGCGCTGCGCGACAGCCAGCCGATCGCAGTACGGGCATTCTCGGTGACCGATGCCAAATCGAGCGTGCCGATCATCTCGCGCGCCGCATCCGGATCGTCCGGCGTACCGCCGAGCGGCGACAGGAAGTCGACGGCGAGCGCCACGAAACCCTCCACGGCAAGGCGCCGCGCCACATCCTCGATATGCCCGTTCAGCCCGCGATTCTCGTGGACGACCAGCACCGCCGGCACGCGGCCGGGTACCTCCAAGGGCCGGGCGAGGTAACCGGTCAGCCCTTCGGCGATCCCGACACGGTCGGCGGCGACCCGCGGATCGTCCGCCGCGACGACGGCAGCGGCCGCGGGATTGGCCTCCAGCACCTTGACGATCGCCGCTGCCGCGGTGGCGCTGCCCACCATCGCCGTCAGCCGGTTCATGAAGGCCCGACGATCGAGCGAGTGATGGGTGAACTCGTCATAGAGATCGATAATCTCCTGCCGCATCGTCGTGCCTCCGTCGTTGAGGATCTGTCCGGGAAATGGGGGCCCTCCAGGCGGTGTCCAGTGTCGTCGAGAGAGCGGAACGGAGGAAGGGATGAAGGCGGAAGGGCTCGAGACCATCGCGCTGGAAGGCGAGGCGCTGCGCATCGCCGTCGTGCCCGGCCTCGGCGGTGGGCTGGCCCGGTTCGACCGCCGCATCGGCGACCGCTGGGAGCCCGTCTTCCGCAGCTGGGACGGCAGCGCCGATCCCAATGCGCTCGCCTGCTACCCGTTGGTGCCCTGGTCGAACCGGATCGGCCGCGGCGGCATCGATCTCGACGGCCGGTTCTGGCCGATCGCACCGACGGTGCCGGGCGAGCCGTTCCCGCTGCATGGCGAGGGCTGGCGCGCCGCCTGGCGGGTGGCGGAGCAGGCGCCACAACGGGTGGAGCTGACCTTCGAGAGCCGGGCGATCCCGCCTTTCGACTATGCCGCGCGGCTGTCCTACGCCGTCGAGAGGGAGGCGCTCCGCATTTCGCTGGCCGTCGAGCATCGCGGTGAGACCGCGTGCCTTTATGGCCTGGGGCTGCATCCCTGGCTGCCCCGCTCGGCCGCGACCACCCTCGAAGCGCGCGCCACCCAGGTCTGGCTGGAGGATGCACGGCACCTGCCGACCGACAAGGTACGTGTCGCGGAGGTGCCGGACTGGGATTTCCGGCACCGCCGCCACCTGCCACCGCGCTGGATCAACAACGCCTTCGTCGCCTGGGACGGCTTTGCGCGGATCACCTGGCCCGACCGGGGCCTCGCCCTTGGGATCGAGGCGGATGCCTGGCTCGGCACCTTCATCCTGTACGCGCCGGGCGCCGAAGCGGATTTCTTCTGCTTCGAGCCGGTGAGTCACCCGGTCGACGCCTTCGCCCTTCCGGAGCGGGACGGTCTCGTGCGTCTCGGCCGCGGCGAGAGCGTCTCGGTGTCAACGCGCTTCGTCACCCGCGTGATCTGAGTGCCGGCTCAATCCGCGACCGCATGGGCTGGGGCGCCGCCACCGCCGCGGTCGGGTCGGCGCATCAGGAGGAGGAGCGGGAAGGCCGCCAGCGTCACGAAGGTCATCAGCCAGAAATCATCGGCATAGGCGATGATCTGTGCCTGCCGCGTGACGAGTTGGTCGAGCGCGGCAAGGCCGGCGCTCGAGCCGAGCGGCAACGCATCGGCAATAGCGGGCAGCGACAGGGCCGGGCTGAACGGCGTGAGATGGCCGACCAGCTCCGCATGCATCACCGTCGTGTTGCGCGACAGGAGAAAGATGACGACGGAAATGCCGATCGAGCTGCCGAGATTGCGAACGAGGCTGAGAAAGGCCGCGCCATCGGTACGGAACTGGGCCGGCAGTGTGGCGAAGCTGATGGTCGACAGCGGCACGAAGATGAAGCCGAGCCCGAGCCCCTGCAGAAAGCCCGTCCATACCACCGTCTCGATCGACACATCGGGTGTGAAGCCCGACATCTCGTAGAGCGCGATCGTCGTGAGCGCGAGACCGAAGGCGATCAGCCCGCGTGCGTCAAGCCGTGCGACCAGACGCCCGACCACGGCCATGGCGAGCATTGTGCCGAGGCCGCGCGGTCCCAGCACCAGCCCGGCCGTCAGCACCGGATAGCCCATCAGATTCTGCAGATAGGGTGTGATCAGCGCCATCGTCGCGAGCAGGATGATGCCGATCGCGAACATGAAGACGAGGCCGGCCGAGAGATTGCGGTCGCGGAACATCCGCGGATCGATGAACGGGCGCTCGGCCGTCACCGTGTGGATGATGAACAGCCACAGCGCGAGTGCGGCCAACGCCGCCTCGATCTGGATCTCGGGCGAGGCGAACCAGTCGAGATGCTCGCCACGATCGAGCATCATCTGGAAAGCGCCGACCGCGAGGCTCAGGAGCCCGAAGCCGAACCAGTCGAGCTTCAGGCCGGGGTTGCGCCGGCTCTCCGGAAGGAAGGCGAGAAGGCCGAGCAGTGTCGCGATGCCGAAGGGCACATTGACCAGGAACACCCAGCGCCAGTCCCAGGTCTCGGTCAGCCAGCCGCCGAGGGTCGGCCCCACAATCGGTCCCACCATCACGCCGATGCCCCACATCGCCATCGCCGAGCCGCGCTGCTCCGCGGGGTAGAGATCGATCATGATCGACTGCGACAACGGCACGAGCCCGGCACCGAAGATGCCCTGCAGCACCCGGAACAGCACCATGTCGCCGATCGAGCTGGCGAGGCCGCACAGCACGGAGGCGATGGTGAATCCGGCGACCGAGACGATCATCACCCGCTTGCGTCCGAACCGGCCGGTCAGCCAGCCGATCGGCGGCGTCATGATCGCCGCAGCGACGATATAGGAGGTCAGGACCCAGTTGATCTGGTCGAGCGTGGTGGCGAGGCTGCCCTGCATATAGGGTAGCGCCACATTGGCGATCGTCGTGTCGAGCGCCTGCATGATCGTCGCCATCATCACGCAGACGACGATCAGCGGCCGCGCCGCCACCAGAGCGGGATCGTTCGGGTTCATGCAGGCGGGCTCACAAGAGGTCGGCGAGCGAGCGCTCCCGACCGGTGTCGATCGCGACCCCGGCGCTCATGCCGGCCCGCAGCGGCGGCATGTCCGCCCCGGCCTCGATGCGGATCCGGACCGGCACGCGCTGGACGACCTTCACCCAATTGCCGCTGGCATTCTGCGCGGGCAGCAGGGCGAATTGCGAGCCGGTGCCCGGGCTGATCGTCTCGACGATGCCGTCGAGCACGAGATCCGGGTAGGCGTCGATCGTCACCGCGGCGTGCTGCCCCTCGGCGAGACCGGCAAGATCGGTCTCCTTGGGATTGGCATCGACCCAGACATCGGTCAGCGAGACAATGGCGAGCGCCGTCGTCCCGGCCGAGAGATAGCGCCCCGGTACGATCTGGTCGGTCTGCGTCGTGATGCCGGCGATGCTCGCCCGCACCTCGGTATCGGCGAGATCCCGTTCCGCGGCATCGAGCCGGGCCTTGGCGGCGAGATAGCCGGGATAGGCCTCGAGCGGCAGGTCGGGGTCGCCACCGAGCCGTGCCAGCGCCGCCTGCGCCTCCTGCTGCAGCGCCGCGACCCGGGCCTCGGCGGTGGACAGCTCGAGCCGCTCGCGGTCGAGATCGGCCTGTGAGGCGGCACTGCGCGCCACCAAGTTCGCCGTCCGCTCGACCTCATGCCGCCAGTATTCGACCTGCCGCTGCTCGACCTCGATATCGGCGAGCGTCTTGCGGTAATCCTGGCGCAGCGCCTCGAGGTCGAGCCGTGCCGCCTCGACCGCGCTGTGGGCCGCGTCGACGGCCGTCCGGTAGGGGCCATCATCAATGGTGAACAGAAGCGTGCCCGGCTCCACGATCTGACCCTCGGTGATTGCGACCGTGGTCACCGGGCCGGTGACACGAGGCGCCACCAGCACCGTGCGGGCGCCGAGATAGGCATTGTCGGTGGTGACGTAACGTCCACCCGACAGCCACATCCAGCCGCCACCGACAAGGACGGCGAGAAGGCCGGCGATCATCAGGCCGTGCCGGGTCAGCCGTCGTCTGCGCGGCCGGACCGGCTCTGCCGCTTCCGTCACCACCTGCGCCTTCCGTCCTGCCGCGTGCTCCGTTCCGCCGACGGGCTTGTCGGCCGGCGAACTCCCATCAGGCATCCTCGTCCTCCGTCACCGCCGCGACGCAGCCCGGTGCCGCGGCGTCGATATTCGCCTGGATCCGCTGCAGGGCAGCGGTCAGCCTGTCCAGATCCTCCGCGGCCAGCCCGGCAAGGGCACCGTCCAGCACCTCGTCCACCAGACGGTTCACCTGGTCGAGCAGTGCCTTTGCCCCGGCAGCGAGGAAGAGGCGTTTGGCGCGCCGATCCTCCGGATCGGGACGACGCTCCACCACGCCCATTGCCTCGAGCCGGTCGACCAGACGCGCCACGGTGATCGGCTCGACCCCCATCGCCACCGCCAGATCGACCTGGCGTTGCCCCTCGAGGCGCTTGAGTCGCATCAGCACCGCCCATTGCGCACGGTTCATGCCGATCGCCCGCGCCTTCTTGTCGACGGCGGTCCGCAGCATGCGGGCGGTATCGGACAACGCGATCGCCGCCCGGCGCTTCCGGTCGTTCTCCACGGGAACCTCCGCAGCGGAAGATAGTCAGGCTATTATAAGCTGCGTTATGACATGCTGGCGCTGCCGGACTGCGCGATCGACATGGCGGCTCTCACCGCTGCGAGTCGGCAGGCGCCGCACAAGGCAACGCGCCGCGGTGAGCGGCGCGTGCCAGGATCGACAATAAGGACCGGCCCCGTGATCCCGGCGCCACCGGGCCGCGGGAACGGGCGGGCTCAGACCACCTCGACCTCGATCTCACCCACGCCGGCCACGGCACCGCGCAACACGTCTCCGCGCTCGACCGGACCGACGCCGGAGGGCGTGCCGCTCATGATCAGATCGCCGGGCATGAGCGTGAAGAACTGCGACAGAATCGCGATCATCTCCGGCACCTTCCAGATCATCTGCTCAAGATCGCCGGACTGCCGCCGCTGGCCGTTGATGTCGAGCGTGACGGCGCCGCGGGTCGGATGACCGATCCGTGCGGCCGGCACGAGCGGACCGCAGGGGGCCGATCCGTCGAAGGATTTCCCTACCTCCCAGGGTCGGCCGAGCGACTTCGCCTCGCCCTGCAGATCGCGCCGGGTCATGTCCAGGCCGACCGCGTAGCCGTAGACATGGTCGAGCGCATCGGCGACGGCGATGTCCGATCCGCCCTTGTGGAGCGCTACCACCATCTCGATCTCGTGATGCACGTCGGATGTGCGGCCGGGATAGCGGAAGGTCCGTCCGACATTCAGGTTCGAGGGGTGCTTGCAGAAGAAGAAGGGCGGCTCCTTGTTCGGATCGTGGCCCATCTCTACCGCATGCGCCGCGTAGTTGCGGCCGATGCAGAAGATGCGGCCGACCGGGAACAGAGCCGCTTCGCCCTCGACGGGCAGCGTCACCACGGGCGGGGGCGGGAAGAGGAAGGTCTCGGCCGACCGTCTCGCCGCGGCACTCTCGGACATGATCAACTCCTGACGCCTGCGTAGTAATCCAGCCGCTTCTCGAGCCGGCCGACGAGGTCGGCGAGACCGAGGGCGAAGGTGAACAGCAGAATGATGAGCGCCCAGAAATGGGCCATCAGGAAATTCTGCTGGTAGAGGGAGAAGAGGGCGCCGACGCCGATGATCGAGACCAGGAGCTGGCCGATCACCACGCCCTTGACGCCGCGGATCATGCCGAGCCGGATGCCCGCCAGGATCTCCGGCAGGGCGGCGAGGAGGATGATCCGCGTCCGTTCGCGCCGCGAGGCGCCGAAGGCACGCGCCATCTCCAGCATCGAGGGCGAAATGCCCTGCACGCCCGCACGGGTGTCGAGCACGATGATCCAGACGGCGAACATGAAGACGGTGACGATGACCGTCGGTGTCCCGAGCCCGAACAGGATCATGAAGATCGGCACGAGCGCCGAGAGCGGCGCCGACAACAGCGCATTCACCCAGGTGTTCAGCGCCTGGTCGACCGGCGGGAACAGGCCCATCGCCAGGCCGATCGCGACGCCCAGCACGACGGCGAGAGCCAGCCCTGCGAGATAGGAGACGATGGTAATCCGCGCCGCTGCCGCGAAGCTTGGCGATGACACGACCTCGCCGAGCGCCATCAGAACCTCGCTGAAGGGCGGGAAGAGCAGGAGCAGCCCGGTCTGCCCGACGACCTCCCACACCACCAGCCAGACCAGCAGGGCGGCGGCGCGCGGGATACGGAAGCCATAGAGCGTCATCGGTCAGTCCACATAGCGGCGGATGCCGTGCCAGATCGTCTCGACCGTGTCGAGATAGACGGGGTCGCGGCGCAGCGCGTCGGGATCGAGCCCCTTCGGGATCGCCGGCTCGACGATCTCCGAGAGACGGCCGGGGCGGGGGGACAAAAGGACGATCCGGTCGGAGACATAGACCGCCTCCTCGATCGAATGGGTGACGAAGATGAAGGTCTTCCTCTCCACCTCGCGCAGCCGGATGAGATCCTCCTGGAACTTACGGCGGGTCTGTTCGTCGACCGCCGAGAAGGGCTCATCCATCAGCAGCACATCGGCGTCGACGGCGAGGGCGCGGGCGAGGCCGACGCGCTGGCGCATGCCACCGGACAGCTCATGGGGATACTTGTCCTCAAAGCCCTCGAGGCCGACCTCACGGATGTAGTGGCGCGCGACCTCTTCGCGCCGGGCGCGCGGCTGGCCCTGCATCTTCAGCCCGAACGCCGCGTTCTCCAGCACCGATGCCCATGGCAGGAGGGCGAAATCCTGGAAGACGAAAGCGCGTTCGGGTCCGGGGCCCGTGACCGGCTTGCCCTTGACCTGGACCTCGCCGGCGCTCGGCGGCAAGAGACCGGCGATGATTTTGAGCAGCGTGGTCTTGCCGCACCCGGACGGACCGAGCAGGCTCGTCAATTTCCCGGTCTCGAAGTCGAGGCCGATATCGCTCAGCGCCACGACACCGCCGGGATAGATCTTCGAGATGCCCCTGACCTGGATGATCGGAGCGGCGACGGGCGCATCGGGCACCGTCCCGTCGCGCGTTCCGGATGCCGGCAATCCGGCCGCCATCGGTTCGGACAAAGCGAGCTTCATCGGACGCTCCGCTTTTCGGGGCGGAAAAGGACGGCCTCGACCTTCTGCAGGAGGCCGACGGCGATGACGGCAAACAGGACGATCGAGACGATCGTCGCGTGCATATGCGCGAAATTGGCGATCGAGCGGTGATAGGTGATGAGATCGCCGATCCCGGTCGGGGTGATCAGCAGCTCTGCGAGCACCACACCGCTGAACCCTTCGGCCACGCCGAGGCGGAGGCCGGCAAACATCATCGGTGCGGCCGCGGGGACGACGACGTACCAGATCTGCTTGCGGCGGCTGCCCATGAAGGAGCGGCACATCGCGACCAGCGAGGGCGGCACGTTGCGCACCGCCTTGTAGCTGTTGATCGTGATGACCGGCATTGCCAGCATCACCACGGCCAGCACCTTTGCCGTCAGGCTGATCCCGTAGATGAAGGTGACGAGCGGGATCAGCGCCGCCATCGGCGCCGCCTGCATGACGATGAAGACCGGCAGGGTCAGCCATTCGACATCCTCGCGCAGCCCCATGGCGACGCCGGCGGCGATGCCGACGACCAGCGAGAAGGCGAGGCCGATGACGAGCGGCTCCATCGTCCGGAGATAGGCAAGGCCGAGCGAGCCGTCCGCTACCATCGCCCAGAAGGCGGCGGCGGTCGCGGTGAAGCTGGGGAAGGCGAAGTTGAACCCGGTGCGGGCGGCGAGCTCCCAGGCGCCGAGGAACAGGGCGAGCGACAGGAGCTTCCACAACAGCGGCATGGCCGCGAGCCGTGCGGCCATGCCGGGCGCGTCGTCCCGCCGCCGGGGTGCCATACCATCTGCAGTCCCGACCGATGACATCACACCGTCCATGGTGTCCATGAGGAGTGGTGCGGAGGAGAGGGTGGCGCGCCGGTCGCCGGCGCGCCCCTCCCGTCACTGCCGGGCGGCTTCGAGCGGCCCGAAATCCCAGTAGAGGCTGATGTCGAGATCCTCGCCCGGCGGCTCGACCTGCCCGGCGGCTGCCAGGAAGGAGAGATCGTCGATCACATCCTGCGGCGTGCCGCCGGACGTGGGGAGAACGCCGCCCTCGACCGCTTCGGCATAGAAGGTCGGAATATCGCCGGCGGCCGCCTCCGGCAGATCGGGCAGGAGCCCGTACTGCTCGCGCAGCTCGACCACGATGCCGGGATTGGCATTGATGTCCTCCCAGGTGCGCAGCAGCTCTTCGACGAAGACCACAACGTCCTCCTGGCGTTCCTCCAGGAAGGCGGTGTTGGCATAGAGCGCCTCGTCGGTCGCGTTCACGCCATCGAGGGGCAGGCGGATGAACTTGCCGCCGCCCTGCTCCTCGAGCAGACGGAAGGAGGCCGCGTCGACGATGCTGGCATTGATCGTGCCCTGCAGCAGCGCCCCGGCCCTGACCTCGGCGCCGGGCACGTAGCTCAGCCCCGAATACTGGATGCCGTGATGCGCCTCCATCAGACGCATTAGCGCCTCAGTGCCCGAGCCGCGTGAATGGACGGTGACCTCTTGGCCGTCGAGATCCGCCCAGCTGGAATAGACCTCGCTGTTGACGACCGGGAAGAACAGCAGCGTCGTCATCCGGAAGAACATCCGGATCGGCGCGTTCGAGTTCTGGATGAAGGCGTAGGGGGCGCCGACACCGATATCGGCCTCGCCACCGACCACGGCCTGGGTCGCTACATCCTCGGAGTTGAAGAAGGTGATCTCCATCGGAACGCCGCGTTCCTGGGTGCGCTCCATGGCGATGAGGAGGCCGAGGCTCTCCACGCTCGCAATGTCACCCATGGCGACGCGGATCGGATCGTCCTGCGCCAGCGCCGGGCATGCCGCGATCGCGGCCGCCAGGGCGGCAAGCCCGACCGCATGGACGGGCGACACTCTCAGGGTCGCTTTCACTCGACACGTCGCTGCCATCATCTCCTCCCTGCAATACAATGGCCGGTTGTCCGGCTCGGACGCCGCTCCGTCGGCACTCAGTGCCGCGGTGGTCAGATTGGTCAAACTCAATCACAGCATTGGTCAGGGCGTCAACCGCCCGACCGCTTCGCCATTCATGCCTTCTGGGATGATCTTCGCCTTTGACAGGACCGGGCTCCGCGCTAGTGTCCTGACCAATGAAGATTGGTTGGATGAGGATCAGGTGGAATCGGAGGATGATGACCGGCAGTCGGGCGCCAAGGATGGAACGCTCGTCCAGCTGCGCGCCTGGCTGACGCGGCACAACTTCCCGCCCGGCACCCGGCTACCGGCCGAGCGCGAATTGTCGGAGATCCTCGGCGTCACGCGCGGCGAGCTGCGCAAGGCACTGGCGACGCTGGAAGCGGAGGGCCAGCTCTGGCGTCACGTCGGTAAGGGCACCTTCACCGGCACGCGGGCCATCGAGGTGATGAGCCTCGCCGACATCGATCGCGAGACCAATCCCGCGGAGGTGATGCGCACCCGGCTGCTGATCGAGCCGATCATCGCGCGGGAGGCGGCCCTCAACGCGACCTCGCGCCATGTCGAGGCGCTGCATCGCTGCGCCCAGCGTACGCTCAAGGCCTCAAGTTGGCGGCAGTATGAGGCCGCCGACAACGAGCTGCATCGCTGCATCGCCGAAGCGGCCGACAACCGCTTGCTGCTCGCGCTGTTCGATGCCCTCAACGCCGTCCGCCGGGCGGTCGTCTGGGGCGTCCTGCGCGCCGAACACGATCGGCCGCCGCGCGACCACCATTCCTTCGCCGAGCACGAGACGATCATCGCCGCGATCCAGCGACGCGACCTCGACGGCGCCAGCCGCGCCATGTACCAGCATCTCCGCTCGGTCGAGCGAAACCTGATCGATCCGGAGATCCGCGGCCGATAACCCAGGTCAGCTCGGCTCGATGCGGAAATCGGCCCCCTCGGGCAGGGTCTGGCCGCCATCGACGATCAGCGTCGTGCCGGTCACGTAGGAAGCCTCATCCGAAGCCAGGAACAGCGCGGCATTGGCAACGTCCTGCGGCGTACCCAGCCGGCCGAGCGGGATCGACTGCTCCATGCTGGCGATGAACGCGCGCGAGCGGTTCGCCTCGACGCCTTCGGTCAGGATGTTGCCGGGTTCGATCCCGTTGACCGTGATCCCCCATGGCGCGAATTCGAGTGCCGCGGCCTTGATGAAGCCGTTCATCCCCGCCTTGCTGGCGGAGTAATGGCCATGGCCGGGACTGGTGACGCGGGGCCCGGTGATCGAGGAGGTGAACACCATCCGCCCGTAACGGCGTGCCCGCATCACCTCGAAGCACGCCTTTGCGGCGAGGAAGGTGCCGCGCAGATTGACCGCGAGCACCCTGTCCCATTCTGCGACACTGATGTCGCGGATCAGCGTCCAGGGATAGATGCCGGCATTCTGGACGAGGATGTCGACGCCGCCGAACGCCTCGACCGTGTCGGAAACCAGGCTCTCGACATCCTCGGGATCGCCGATGTCGACACGGCGGAACCGCGCCCGGCCGGCATCGCCAAGCGCCGCGGCGCGGGCAGCGCCGGCCTCGGCATCCGCATCGGCCAGGAGGATGCGCGCGCCCTCCTCGACGAAGCGGGCCGCGATGCCCGCCCCGATGCCGCGCGCCGCACCGATCACGATGGCCGTTCGGTCCTTCAGCCTGTCCGCCATGCCTGCGTCACTCCCGCGTTCTCAGAACCCCATCTGCTGCCGGCCGAGCGGCGTCAAATCATCCGGCCCGGCCCGGCCGGCAAAGCCGACCTCGTAATCCTCCGGCGCGAAATCAGGCGGCGAGCGGCCCTCGAGGAAAGCGGCGCGCTGGCGCGGTAGATAGGCTCGGTTCTTCGGACAGTCGGGGGCGGCACCGATATACATCACGCTCGCAAAATCGGTCCCGGCGTGCTCATCGGCGACGGCATGGCAGACATCGGTGTGCCACCACACCGTGTCGCCCGGCTCGACCGTCGGGATCGACACGAGGGCATCGAGCAGCGCCGGGTGCCATTCCGCCGTCGCCGAGAGGGCACGGCCGGGCAGGGCGCCGCAGAGATCGTCGGGCGCGACGTCGTCCTGCAGTGCGCGCAACAGCATATAGACGATGCCATTGGCGATGGGGACGAGCTGCAGGGTGCCGTCGCGCGGCCCCTGGCGGGTCAGGGCCGTCCAGCCCTGATAGGTCCGAAAGACGCTGCAGACCGCCGAGGAGGGGATCTCCTTGGTCTCCAGCCGGTATCGCGGGTCGAACGGGTCGTAGTCGCGCCAGGCGCCTGCCCAGACGGCCGCATAGACGCGGGCATAGCCGGGATCGATCCACCGCTCGACCGAACCGCCATCCATATGGGGCGACAGGCCGAGCGTACGGTCTCCCGGCGCCCGGCGCCGCGTCCGGTCGGCATAGGTGCACTCCCGGTCGGGGTCGAAGATCCGGCCGTCCGGCCCGTCATGGCGCCACAGTCGGTTGAGGAAGGCGCGCGCCTCGGCGAGGTTCGGGTCCTGGCGCGCCAGGACCTGGGGCTTCGACCAATAGACCCCGAAGATCTGTGGCCGCGACGCGGCGAGGGTGGAGAAGTACTGGTCGAGGCCGCGCTTCTCGCGCTCCAGCTCGAAATAGCCATTGTCCTCGATGTAGCGGCCGATCTCGTCATGCCAGGCGCCGATCCGGTCCGCGGGGAAGACACCGCGGATCACCGCGCAGCCCCGCCGGCGGATCGCCACGCGATCGGCCTCGCTGACCGTGCCGTCGCGGATCGCCGCGAAGGCGATCTCCGGCACGACCGGCCTTCCGGCCGCGGCGTCCCGGGCGATCACGTCCGCCTCGCGCCGGACGTGATCTTCCGCTTCACGGAAGCTGCACCGCAGCGCCTCGGCGCGGTCCGCCAGCGCCTCCTTGAAGGCGCGGACCGCACCGCGGATGTCGGGAAGGTCTGCTGAACGACTGGACGGCTCCATCTCCGCCTCTCTCCCGGGTTGCCGCCACCGCTCAGAGATAGCGGCGGCGGATCGTCGTCTTCATCGAGTCGAGCAGCACCGCGAACAGCACCAGCGCGCCGCGGATCACCTGCATGTAGTGCGGCGGCAGGCCCATCACATTGATCGCGGTGTCGATGGTGCTGAGCAGCAGCACGCCGGCGAACACCCCGCTCAGCCGGCCATAGCCGCCCTTCAGGCTGACGCCACCGATCACGACCGCGGCAAAGGCCTCGAACAGCATGCCGAAACCGAGATTGACGGTCGCGCCGTTCGTCCGCGCCGCGAGCAGCCATCCGGCGAGTGCGGCCAGCAGACCCGACAGGACGAAGACCCAGATGAGCAGCCGCTTCACCGGGATGCCGGCCCGGAACGGCGCCACCGGGTTGCCGCCGATCAGATAGACGTAGCGGCCGAAGGTCGTGCGGGTGAGCAGCAGATGGGCCAGCACGAAGGTGATGATCAGGACCACCGCGAGGAGCGGCAGGCCGAAGAGATCGGTATTGGCCACCCAGCGGAAGCTCTCGGGCAGCCCGTAGACCGAGCGGCCACCGGTGACCAGCAGCCCCAGCCCGCGGATTCCGATGAAGGCTGCCAGTGTCACGATGAAGGCGCTGATGTTCAGCTTCGACACCAGCCAGCCATTCCCGAAACCGATCGCGGCGCCGACGATCAGCACGAGCGGCAAGGTCAGCAGCGGCTCGATGTCAAGCCCCAGGCCCTCGCCGCCAGTCGCCACCAGATAGGCCGCCAGCATTGCGCCGAAGGCCATCACCGATTCGATCGAGAGATCGAGATGCCCGGCGATGATCACGAAGGTCAGGCCGATCGACAGGATGCCGACGAAGGTCGCCTGTCGCAGGATGTTGATGAAGATGCCGGCCTGGAAGAACTGGTTGATCGTCAGTGAGAAGATGATCAGCACCAGGGCCAGGATGAACCAGACCAGATGGTCGAGGAAGAAATTGAGGAGCACCCGGCGGGCGGCACCGGGCATGGTACCCTCGGTGGCCGACGGGTCGGAGACAGCGCTCATCCTGAAACCCCGGCTAGGCATGGACAGCGGTGAGGAAGGGGACGGGGACGGCCGGCGCCGCCCCCGTCACGCGAATGGCTGATCCGGTCGCCGTCACTCGACGGGAACGACGGGATCCTCCGGCATCTGCTGGTTCCCCCAGAAGGCCGGGTTGTCGACGTTCTCGGCGGTGATGACCGCGCCCGGGATCTCCAGGTTCGGGCCCCAGGGCTCGATCGTCAGCGTGGATTCGAGGCCGAGGACCTCGTAGGTCCCGGGCTCGATCGGCTCGCCGGCGACGACCTTGTCGATGAACATCGCAAGGCCCCAGACCTGGGCGAACATCGGCTGCTCGACCTCGGCCTGCAGCCAGCCCTCGCGGATCATGTCGAGGCCGATCGGCGCACCGTTCGAGCTGACGAGCATGATCTCGCCCGGCGCCTTGCCCTGTCCCTCCAGCACCGCCTTGACCGCGCCCGACAGATGCGCGGCGTGCGAGAAGATCAGGTCGATGTCCGGATGGATGAGGAGCTGATTCTCGGCGATGTCGGCGGCGTTGGTCGCCTCCCAATCCAGCGCCGCGTTGGTGATGATCTCGACATCCGCATACTCGGCGGCCATCACCTCCTCGAAGCCCTGCTGGATGTCGAGGGTATAGCTGTCGCCGAGCCCGCCGAGGATCTGCAGCACCTTGCCCTGGACGGCGCCGTGACGCTCCTCGAGCAGATCGGCGATTGCGTGCGCAGCGAGCCGCCCGATCTGGACGTTGCCGGAGACCGAGGTGAAGTCGGATTCGACGCTGCGGATCTGCCGGTCGTAGATGAGGACCGGGATGCCGGCGGCGCGGGCCTTCTCAATGCCCGGCGTCACCGCGTCGAAATCGACGGCGTTGACGATGATGGCGGTGGGGCTGAGCTCGATTGCATCGTCGAACTGGTTGATCTGGATGTCGGACCGGTTCTGCGCGTCGAGCGACACGACCTCATAGCCGAGCTGCGGGAAGACGTGCTCGACCGCCTCCTGCGACAGGGTCTGGAACTCGTCGAGCAGCGTGGGCATCAGATAGTAGATCGTGCCCTTGCTCTCCTGCGCCGCGGCGGTGCCGGCGAGCGCGAGGGTCGAGACGGCGAGGGTCGCCCCCGCGGCGATGCTCAGGGCTCGTCTGGAAATCTTCATCGAAGCCTCCTCCTTCGATCTGCGCCGGGCTGCGGCGCGCAGTTCATCCGGCCGCCCGCTCCGCAGCGGCGGACCGGCTGATCTCACCGGTGATCATCATGACCACCTCCTCGGGGGTGGTCGCATCGACGGACCGGATACCGGTGACGCGGCCATGCCGCAGTACGACGACCCGGTCGGCGACCTGGAAAGCGTGCAGCATGTTGTGGGTGATCACGATCACCGCGATGCCCTGCTGCTTGACACGCTCGATCATGTCGAGGCCGCGGCGGGTCTGCTCGACACCGAGGGCGGCAAATGGCTCGTCGAGCAGCACCATCTTGCCGCCCCAATGGACGAAGCGTGCCAGTTCAATGGCCTGGCGCTGGCCGCCGGACAGGTTCTCGACCGGCACCCGTACGCCCGGCAGGCGCACCCCGACCTCGCGCATCACCCGCTCGGTCTCGGTCTGCATCTCGCGCTCGCGCAGGATGCGAAGGCCGAGAAAGTTGCGCACCTTCTCGCGGCCCATGAAGAAATTGGCGACGACGTCGACGTTCAGGCACAGCGAGGGATCCTGATAAACCGTCTCGATGCCCTTGGCCTTGATCGCCGCCGGCCCCTCATCGCCGAGCGGGGCACCGTCGAACAGGATCTCGCCGGAGTCGGGCTGGTGGCTGCCCGAGATGATCTTGACCAGCGTCGACTTGCCCGCACCATTGTCGCCGAGCAGCGCGACCACCTCGCCGCGATGGACGTCGAAGCTGATGTCGCGCAGCGCCTGGATCGTCCCGAACCGCTTGGAGACGTTGCGGACACTGAGGAGCGGCGCGCCCCGCGGTGCTGCCTCGCTGGTCTCTGGCACGGCCTTCTCCTCCCGAATTGTCGTCTGCTCCCCGACCTGCATTCCGCTGTCCTCAGTGAAGATTGACCGGCGACCGAACCCAGGGCGCGGGGTCTGCCGGCGTCGTCGGTCGCGGGACCAGGGGCGCCACCATGGTGCGCGCGGGCTCCGGCCACAGATCGGGGTAGGGCCGGTCGCCGTCGCCGGGATCGGTATCGACTTCGACCCGTCGGTAACAGGCGTGGATCCGCGCCTGGATCGGCGGCGGCAGCGAAGCGAAATCAGGGTGGTACCAGAGGGTCAGCAGCGTACGCTCGGCTGCCGACCGGTTTGGATAGGCTCCGTGCAGCAGGCGGGCATCGGCGATCACCAGATCACCGGGCTCGACTTCGACCGCGACCTCCGCCGCATGCGGCCTGAAGGCGGGATCGTCGGGCGCGGCGACCTGAGCCAGCGCCTCGGCATGCGCTTCCATCGCGTCATGCAGCGGATGGCGACGGCGATGGGAGCCGGGAATGACGCGCAGGCAGCCATTCTCCACGCTGGTCTTCGACAGATAGTAGAAGAGCGCGACCTGCGCGATCCGGCCGGTGTAGGAGATCGGCTCGCTCCAGCCCCACCAATCCTGGTGCCAGAACAGCGCCGGTCCCTGCGGCGGCTTGCTGATGACGTAGCCCGAGCTGAACCGCACATCGGCGAAGCCGAGCCCGGCCAGTGCCGCAAGGGCAGGCGGATAAGCGATCAGCTCGGCAAATTCGGGATGCTCGGCGATTGGGACGAGGCTGCCCTCCGAGCGGTATTTTTCGCGATGCTCCCGCCCCACGGCTGCGAGCCGGTCCGCTGCCAGGACCCGCAGCCGCTCCAGCACGTCGCGCGCCAGCACCTGCGGGACGACGCAATAGCCGTCGGCCTCCAATTGCCAGCGCTTCTCTCGCAGCTCCATCCGCTCCCCCAAGTCGGTCGGCAGCTCACGGCCGGGACATCACCCGGCATGCGGAGGTCCCTGTACGCCTTTCCCCTCCGTCTGCTACTAATAAATCTGTCAAATGGGGTTAATGCAAGCCCCCATTCTCAGCCAATGCCGGACCGGCCGCCAGGCATGGGAGGAGGGGGCGAGGAGGCGCCACATGGACTTGGCCGAGCCGGCCTTCCGCGGCGGTACCAATCTCGAGCATGCCCGCTCGCACAATCGTCGGGCCGTCATCGATGCCGTCCGCCGGGGCGGCGCGTTGTCCCGGGCACGGATTGCCCGGCTGACCGGGCTGGCGCCGCAGACCGTCTCGAATATCGTCGATGAGCTTCTGGCCGCCGGGATCCTGCGGGCCGATCCGCGCGTGCGGTCAGGGCGGGGCCAGCCGGCGATCCCGCTGCGCATCGACCCGACCGGCGGCTATGGCATCGGCGTCGAGCTGTCGCCGGCGCTGGCCACCGGCGCACTGGTCGACCTCGAAGGGCGGGTGGTGGCTCGCGCCGCACGGACGCTGCGCCGGGCGGAACCCGAACACGCGCTGCCGGTGGTCGAGGCCCTGCTCGGCGAACTGGGCGCGCGCATTCCCGCGGGGCGTGACCGGCTGCTTGGTCTCGGCCTCGCCGTGCCGGGCCCGTTCCCGGCCGACGGCTCGCCTACCACGCTGCGGGGCTGGGATGTGCCGCCCTCGACGGACACACTGTCCGCGCGCTTTGGCACCCCCGTCTTTCTTGAACACGATGCCGGTGCCGCGGCGATCGGCGAGCGGCATTACGGCATCGCCCGCGCACTCGACGATTTCGTCTATCTCTACGTCTCGACCGGCCTCGGCGCCGGTCTTTTCGTCGATGGCCGCCTCTACAAGGGCCGCATGGGCAATGCCGGCGAGGTCGGCCACATCTCCGTCGATCCGGAGGGTGAGCCCTGCAGCTGCGGCAATCGCGGCTGCCTCGAGCGCTACCTCTCCATCGACTCGGCGCATGAGCGCGTCGTGCCCGAGGTGGCGCTGCCGGAGGTGGGGGAGGCGCTCGAACGGCGCCTCGAGGCGGGTGATGATGCAACCCGGAACTGGATCGCCGCGGCCGGTCGGGCGCTGCGCCGCGCCGTCACGACGATCGAGAACGTCTTCGATCCCGAGACGATCGTGATCGGCGGCACCATGCCTTCGGCGGTGCTGCGCGCGGCCGTCGAGGCTGCGGATCCCCTCGCACCCTCAGTCGCCGCCCGGCGTGACCGAACCGGTCCGCGGCTCAGCCTGGGGGGATGCGGACGCGACACGGCGGTCCTGGGTGCGGCCTGCCTGCCGATGTTCGAGCGCTTCACCCCCAGCTTCGATGCGCTGCTCAAGCGGCATGGCTTGTCGGCCTGACACGGGTGTCTTGCATCCGGCCGCGCCGGCCGGTCCTATCCGGAAGAGCGAAAAAGATGGGGGAACCCGGCATGCTGCGGCGCATGCGATCGGCGGGTGCACGGCGGGAGGGCGACGGCGCAACGAGCGGTCGGTTCGACTGGATCATCGTCGGCGGCGGCTCGGCTGGCTGTGTTCTCGCCAATCGGTTGTCGGCCGATCCGGCCCGCCGCGTCCTGCTGGTCGAGGCGGGAGGCCGCGACACCTATCCCTGGATCCACATCCCGGTCGGCTATCTCTTCACGCTCGGCAATCCGCGCACGGACTGGTGCTTTCGCACCGAGCCGCAGCGCCGGCTCGGCGGCCGGGCGATTGGCTATCCGCGCGGCCGGGTGCTGGGCGGATGCAGCGCGATCAACGGCATGATCTACATGCGGGGCCAGGCGGCCGATTACGACCATTGGCGGCAGCTCGGCGCGGTCGGCTGGGGCTGGGATGATGTGCTGCCCTTCTTCATCCGCTCCGAGGATGAGGAACGCGGCGCCGATCCGTTCCATGGGGCGGGGGGCGAATGGCGGGTGGAGTCGATGCGCCTGTCCTGGGAGATCCTCAACGCCTTCCGGGAGGCCGCCGCCGCATGCGGCATCCCGCCGATCGAGGATTTCAACCGCGGCGACAATGAGGGGTGCGGCTATTTCCGTGTCAACCAGTGGCGCGGCGTGCGCTGGACGACCGCCAAGGCCTTCCTGCGTCCCGCCCTGCGGCGGCCCAATCTCGCCGTGGTGACCGGCGCCGTCGTCCATGCGATCACGGTAGCCGAGGGGCGCGCGACCGGCATCCTCTTCGAGCGTGATGGCCGTCTGGAGCGGGCGGAGGCGGCAGGGGAAGTGGTGCTCGCGGCCGGCGCCATCGGCTCGCCGCACCTTCTCGAGCGTTCGGGCATCGGCGATGCCGACCGCCTCGCCGCGCTCGGGATAACGCCGCTCGTCGACAGGCCGGCAGTCGGCGAGAACCTACAGGACCATCTGCAGATCAGGCTGGCCTTCCGCGTCAGCGGCACGCGAACACTGAACGAGATGTCACACAGCCTGGCAGCGAAGGCCGGGATGGTGCTGCGCTATGCCGTCGCCCGGCGCGGCCCGCTGACCATGGCCCCGAGCCAGCTCGGCGCCTTTGCCCGCTCCGATCCGGCGCGGGCGACGGCCGATCTCGAATGGCACATCCAGCCGCTGACCACAGACCGGCTGGGTGAACCGCTTCATCGCTGGCCGGGCATCACCGCCTCTGTCTGTCATCTCCGGCCGGAGAGCCGCGGCTCTGTCCATGCCCGCAGTGCCGATGCGCGCACGGCGCCGGCGATCGATCCGAACTATCTCGACGCCGAAGGCGACCGGCAGACAGCGCTCGCTGCCGTCCGGCTCACCCGGCGGATCTGCGCCGCGCCGCCGCTCGCGCGCTACCGGCCCGAGGAGTTCGCCCCCGGCCCGGGCACGGAGAGTGACGCTGAGCTGCTCGAAGGGATCGGGCGGGTCGCGACGACGATCTTCCATCCGGTCGGCACCTGCCGGATGGGATCCGATCCCGAGGCGGTTGTGGATCCGCGGCTGCGCGTTCTCGGCATCGACGGACTCAGGGTGGCGGACGCCTCGATCATGCCGCGCATCACCTCGGGCAATACGGCCGCGCCGACCATCATGATCGCCGAGAAGGCCGCCGCGATGATCCTCGAGGACGCGCGCGGCCGCTGAAGGGCTCAGGCGGCAGGTGGCATCCCGTCGACAGGGATGCCGGCATAGAGGGCAACCGTCTCGCGCAGCAGCCCGCCCGCAACCGGCTTGAAGAGATAGGCGGCATAGCCGGCGCGCCGGGCGCCGCTCAGAATGCCCGGGTCGAGCGAGGCGGAGACGCCAATCACGGTCAACCGACCCGCCTCGATCTCCGCCTGCGCGCGCTTGGCGGTTTCAAGCCCGCCCAGCCCGGGCATCTCGGTGTCCAGCAGCATCACGGTCGGGCGAAAATCCCGCAGGCGTTCCAGTGCGTCGAGCCCGTCCACCGCTTCGGCGATGGGCAGCCCGAGCCGGTCTAGATGCAGGCGGTGGAGCGCCCGTGTCATCGGGTCGTCATCGACCATCAGAAGACGCGGGATCGCAGACAGAGTCGTCGATTCGGGGGAACGCCAGAACAGGCCTAGCCCTTCACGTTCGGCTGATCCGATCAGCCCTCCTGCAAGACCCCCGACGATCCGGCTCTCCGGCGATGCCAGCATCCGTCGCCTCCACTGTACCCCGTTAGAGGGCATATAGTAGGCATTTTATCTATATGGCGCCACCCATAATCGACCGGATCGAAGCCGGGGCAGCTCATCCGAGCAACAGGCTGTCGTCGGCGAGTTCGGCGCCGCCGCGCACCCGGGAGAAGAGGGCGAGAAGGTCCGGCACGTCGAGCTTCGCACGCTCTTCGCCCTGCACGTCGAAGGCGACGCGCCCTTCATGCAGCATCACCGTGCGCTCGCCGTGATCGAGCGCGTGCCGCATCGAATGGGTGACCATCAGCGTCGTCAGCTGATGCTCCTGGACGATGCGGTTGGTCAGCGACAGCACGAAGGCGGCCGTCCGCGGATCGAGCGCCGCGGTATGCTCGTCGAGCAACAGAATGCGCATGCCTGACAGCGTCGCCATCAGCAGGCTGACCGCCTGCCGCTGACCGCCGGAGAGCAGGCCCATGCTGTCGCCCAGCCGATTCTCAAGGCCGAGACCAAGCTCGGCCAGCCGATCGCGGAACTGCCGCCGGCGCCTGCCGTCGAGCGAGGCGCCGAGGCCGCGCCGCGCGCCCCGCCGCAGCGCAAGCGCCAAGTTTTCCTCGATCGACAGGGCCTCGCAGGTCCCGGCCATCGGATCCTGGAAAACGCGGGCGACGAAGGCGGCGCGGCGCGGCGCCGACCATCGCGTCACATCCATGCCGTCGATCTCGACGCGGCCGCGATCCGGCTGGACATCGCCGGACAGGACATTGAGCAGCGTCGATTTGCCGGCGCCGTTGGATCCGATGACGGTGACGAAGCTGCCGGTTGGCACGTCGAGCGACAGGCCGCGCAGCGCCTTCGTCTCGAGCGGTGTACCCCGCCCGAAGACGACCTCGGCATCGACGACACGGATCACGACGCACCTCGCCGGAGGCTGCGGACATGGCCGCGCAGCTTCGGGAGCACGAGCGCGATCCCGACCAGCACCGCCGTGACGAGGTTGAGGTCTGAAGCCTCAAGGCCGAGCGCATCTGTATTGAGTGCGGCCGCGATCGCGATCCGGTAGATGATCGAGCCGGCGATGCAGGCAAAGATCATCACGAACATCAGCCGCGACCGGAACAGCGTCTCGCCGAGGATGACGGCGGCGAGGCCGACGACGATCGTGCCGGTGCCCGTTGTCACATCGGCGAAGCCCGCCGTCTGCGCGAACATCGCACCGCCCAGCGCGACGAGGCCGTTGGACATCGCCATGCCGACCTGGATCAGCCGACGGGTCTCGATGCCCTGCGCCCGCGCCATCCGCGGATTGGCCCCGGTGGCCCGCATCGCCAGCCCGTAATCAGAGACAAGGAAGCGCCACAGCGCGAGGCCGGCGAGGATCGCAACGACCCCGACCACCAGTGGCTTGAGGTAGACGCGCGAGATGTCGAGGCCGGCGAACAGCGTGATGACCGTCTCCTGGTTGAGGAGCGGCACGTTCGGGCGACCCATGATGCGCAGATTCACCGAGAACAGCGCGATCATCGTCAGGATGCTGGCCAGCAGATGCAGGATGCCGAAGCGCACGTTCAGCCATGCGGTGACCAGCCCGGCGAAGGCACCCGCCAGCACGGCGACCAGTGTCGCCGAGACAGGGTCCCAGCCGGATACGATCAGGGTCGCGGAGACGGCGGCCCCGAGCGGGAAGCTGCCATCGACCGTCAGGTCGGGAAATTGAAGGACGCGGAAAGACAGGAACACGCCGAGCGCGACGAGCGCAAAGACGAACCCCATCTCGACCGCGCCCAGAAGGGCGATCTGACTCATTTAGCCGCCGGAGGACGGGAAACCGGCCCTCCCATACCGTCCGAAAACGAAGATCGCCACATAAAAAGGAAAATGCCGGCGGTGCGGTACCGCCGGCATTCGCCTCCGAACGGCGGAAACGCCGCTGTGTTTCGTGCTTACTCCACGACCGTATGGGCGCGCTCGAGGATCCCCTCGGGCAACGCCACGCCCATCGCGTCGGCGGCGGCCGGGTTGACGAACAGATCGGAGCCCGAGGCGACGGCGACCGGGATCGAGCCCGGATCCGTCCCGTTCAGCACGTCGAGGACGATCGCGCCCGTCTGCAGGCCGATCTGATAGTAGTCGAAGCCGACCGAAGCGACGGCGCCCCGCACCACGCTGTCGGTGTCGCCCGAGAACACCGGCAGCTGGTTGTCGATGCCGATCTGCAGCACGACCTCGAGCGCCGATACGATCGTGTTGTCGGTCGGCACGTAGATCGCATCGACCTTGCCGATCAGGCTCTGTGCGGCCGCCTGGACGTCGGCCGACCGTGTCGCCGGCGCCTCGACGATCTCAAAACCATGCTCGCCGGCCATCGCCTTCAGCGCCGAGACGAGGGTGACCGCATTCGCCTCGCCCGGATTATAGGGCACGCCGAGCGTCTCGGCTTCCGGCAGGAACTCGCGAATCAGATCGAGGTGATCGGCCAGCGGCGACATGTCCGACAGGCCGGTGACATTGCCGCCCGGCTCGTTGAGATCGGTGACGATATTCGCGCCGAGCGGGTCGGTAACGGCGGTGAAGACGATCGGGATCTCGGTCGTCGCCGCGACCGCAGCCTGGGCCGAGGGGGTGGCGATGGCGACGATCACATCGGGCGCCTCACCCGCGAATTTCTGGGCGATCTGGGCCGCGGTGGCGGGGTTGCCCTGCGCGCTCTCATACTGGAAGGTCAAGGTCTCGCCCTCGACATAGCCGGCCTCCTCGAGAGCGGCCTTCACGCCGTCGCGGGCGGCATCGAGCGCCGGATGCTCGACGATCGCGGTCACCGCGACGGTGACGGGTTCGAGCGCCGTTCCCTCCTGGGCCGCGGCCCCTCCGGCGGCGCCAGCGGCCATGGCCATCGCCAGGAGGCTGATGGCGGCGACGCGCGTGACCTGCATGTCTGGTCCTCCCCTCAGTAACTGCTGAATCAGTAACTGCTGAAACTGTCGATCGAGGCCGCGACGGCGACCGCGCGGCGGTTCTGGCGGCATTAGCGCAACCGCCCCCCATCGCGTCAAGCAAACCCGCCGCGGACCATCCGCCGTCGCGCAAACCGGTAACCGCCATCGCCGCATGCGCGAAATCGGAGTGCAGGGCGCCCCGTGCGGGCGCCGTCAGGGGAGAGGGACCATGCCCGCCATCATCACCATGGCCCGGTTTCGCGACGCCGCGCTCGCCGGCATTGCCGCGACCATCGTCTGGGAGGTCTGGGCCCGCCTCGTCACGCCGGCCGTCATCGGCGGCCCGCTCGAGCCAGCGGCACTGATCATGAGCGTCTTCGGCCTCGGCGCGGAGCACCGTCCGCTGGCCGAGCTCCTCCATTTCATCACCGGCATCGTCTTCTATCCGCTCGGCTATGTGCTGGTGATGCGCCCTGTCCTGCCGCTCGGCTGGCTCGGCGGCGGCATCGCCTATGGCGTGGTGCTCTGGGTCTTCGCGCTCTTCGTCATGGCGGGGCTGGTCGCGGGACTGCCGCTGTTCCTGGGCTTCATCCCGCTGACCTGGATGTCACTGATCGGCCACCTGATCTTCGCGCTCGTCCTGACGGGCACGCTCGACCGGCTGGAGCGGCGCGGTGCCTATGTCTGAGGGCGTCCCGCCGCCGAACCCGCACCCGAGGCCCTGACCACCTTCCACGGCGTCGAGCGGACGAAGCCCGAGACATAGGCGACGAGGATCAGCACGCCGATGCCGAAGACGTTGACCAGCATCATCGGCACCGCCTCGCGCCCGGTGTAGTCGAGCACGACGCCGAGCACCCAGGCGAGTGCCATGCTGGCGAGGAAGACCGCCAGTGATTGCTGGCCGATCTTCACGACCGGGCGCAGAAGGGATGCGGTGGCGAGGTTCGGCAGGCGCTCCATAAGGGCGCGGCCCAGATAAGCGATGGCCAGGAAGTGGAGCCAGCGCAGCAGGCCGAAATCCGTCTTGGCGACGAGGACACCGATGGCCTCCCGCGTCTCCGCCAGCGTCGGGAAGGTGCGCAGCAGCGGCCACCAGCTCAGCGGGATCGCCAAGACAAGAAGGCCGGCCGCCAGCGCGATTCCCCGGCGCGAGGTCGCAGGCGGCGTGAACCAGCGCATGCCGATGGCAAAGCCCGAGAAGAAGACGAGCTGCCAGCCCATCGGGTTGAAGAACCAGGGCCGGTCCGACCAGGGCTCGGCCCCGAAATTGACGCTGGTGACCTGCACGAAGGCATAAAGAGCCGCGCATCCGAGAAAGGGCAGCATCGGATGCAGGCGGTGCAGCAGCATCACGACCGGCACCATCGCTAGGATCGTGATGTACATCGGCAGGATGTCGAAGAAGTTCGGCACGTAGGACAGGGTCAGCAGCCCGACGAGGTTCGTCTCGGTGTCGCGGAAGAACGGCGTCAGGTTCAGCGCGCCGACATAGTCTTTCGGGGCGTCCGGCAGCGTGTTGGCAAGCACGCAGATGGCGGCGACCGCGGCGAAGAGCGCGATATGGGCCCAGTAGATCTGCCAGCAGCGGAACAGGACCCGGACCACGCCCATGCCGAACCCGGCCTCGCGGAACACCCGTCCGAAGGCGCGGGCGGAGGCGTAGCCCGAGCAGAAGACGAAGATCTCGGTGGAATCGCTGAAGCCGTACCGGCCGGGGATGAACAGCGCCCAGGTGTCGTTGGGGATATGGGCGATGAGGATGATGATCATCGCGATGCCGCGGAACAGGTCGATCCGCAGGTCGCGCCCCGCTGCTCCCGGCAGAGCCGTCATATCCGGCCCTCATAGGCCTGCGCGTCGATCGCGCAGCCGATGATCGAGAACCCGGGTGTTGCCGCCGCGGCGTCGAGGGCCGCTTCGAGTTCCGCCACCGAGCGGACGAGATGGCCGCTGCCGCCGAGGGCCGCAGCAAGGGCCGCGAGATCGGTAGTGCCCAGGGTGACGCCGAGCGATGGCAGCCCCGTCCCGCGTTGTTTCAACGCGATGAGTGCCAGCGAACCGTCGACCAGCACCACCAGCGTGACGGGCAGGGCCAGATCACGCAGCGTCGCGAGCTCACCCATCACCATCTCAAGCCCGGCATCGCCCATGACCGCAACGCTCCGCTCACCCGGCCGCGCCACCGCCCAGCCGATCGCCAGCGGCAGGGCCGCTCCCATCGTGCAGAACCCAGAGGATTGCAGAAGCCGTCCCGGCCGTTCGCAGCGCCACATCTGGCTCATCAGGATCCGGTGGGCGCCGCTGTCGACGGTGACGACCGTCTCTTGCGGCAGCCGCCGTCGCAGTGTCTCGAAGACGCGATGCGGACCCCACGCATCGGGTGGAGCGAAATCGCGGGCGAGGGCCGCTCGGGCCGCGGCCGGCGCGCCGTCGGCCCAGAGGGGACGCGGGTTCAACCCGGCCAGCAGCGCCTCGAGGCCCAGCGCGACGTCACAGCGGAGGTGCAGATGAGCGGCGTGCATGCCGTGCCGGATCGGGGCGGGGCCGATCTCGATGACCGTCGCATCCGGCGCGAAGGGCTCGAACCAACCCTTGCGCATCTCGATCGGGTCGTAGCCGGCAAGCAGCACCAGATCGGCGGCCTTGACCAGCGGCAGCAGATGACGGTCGGCCAGCGGCGACAGCCCGGCGCCGCCGAGACAGAACGGCGCGCTCTCGGGCACCAGCCCCTTGGCCTTGTACGTCGTGAT
Organism: uncultured Mycobacteriaceae bacterium; assembly: GCA_964406375.1. Taxonomy (GTDB): domain Bacteria; phylum Pseudomonadota; class Alphaproteobacteria; order DSM-16000; family Inquilinaceae; genus CAYORM01. The sequence continues at coordinate 97,934 of CAYORM010000001.1, forward strand.
CACCGGCAGGCCGAGCCGCCCGCAATACCCGGTGAGCGTCTCGCCGGCGCCGTGGCGCAGCGCGTCGAGCCCGGCGACCACGAGCGGCCGCTCGGCACGTGCGAGCGCCACCCGCGCGGCCTCTATCACCCCGCCCTCGGCCGGCGCGGCCGGTGCCCGCCGGGGCAGGGCAGGGACAGGGGCACGCCGCTGCGGCCGCGTCGCCACACCGACCGGCAGATCGACATGGACCGGCCCGGGTTGGTCGGCGGTCGCCAGCGCGATCGCATGGCGGATCACCGCGTCGACCGCGCCGTCATGGGCGATCAGCGTGTCCTTCACGATCGGCCGCAGCAGCGCGCCATGGTCGAAGACCTGATGGGTGAAGGCGAAACTGTCGGCCGGATCGACGGCGCCCGACAGGACGATCAGCGGCACCCGGTCCTGCCAGGCATTGGCGATCGCATTGACCGCATTCGCAAGGCCGGGCCCCAGCGTGGTCAAGAGGATGCCGGGTGCCCCGGTGGCATGGACACTGCCCTCGGCCATGAAGCCGGCCGCCGTCTCATGCCGGGCCAGGGTGAAGCGGATGCCGGCGCGGTCGAGCGCGTCGAGCAGCGCGACGACCTCGCCGCCGGGCATCCCGAAGGCATGGCGACAACCGGCTTCTGCCAGTCGCCCGGCGATCAGATCGGCTGCGGTCGGCAACGCGCCTGTCATCAACGCGCCTGTCATGGATTCCTCGGCGTGCATCTGGCGGAAGGTCGGGAAGGGCGAGAGTCGCGGAAAACGCAAGCTACCTCGGTTGCGGAGGGTGAGGCGACGGCACAGATGCGGTCGGACGTCGAGCCGGTCCGTTGTCCTCTTGCCGCGCGATTGTGGCGGCAAACGAGATGGCTCTGCGGTAACCGGTCACCCCCGCCGGGCGAAACCGGAGAAGGGCAGCGAGGAAGCACAGGCGTGATCAACGACATCCGTGGGCTGGAGATGACGGCGCGCTCAGCCGAGGCCGCGGCGGCCTATGACGAGGCCGTCGAGGCGTTCGTGGCGCATGACCGGGACATGGCGGAGGCCCTCGCCACGACCCTGCGGCACGACCCGTCGCTGCTCCTCGCCCACATCCTGCACGGCTTTGCGATGCTGCTGCTCGCGCGGCGCGAAACGGTGGCCGAGGCGCAGGAGGATTGGCGCGCCGCCTGTGAGAGTTTCGCCGAGCGCGGCGGCACGGCACGCGAATCGGCGCTGCTGGACGCCCTGGGCGCCTGGGCAACGGGCGCGTTCGAGGAGGCGGAGGCCCGGCTCGACAGCATCTGCGCGCGCTGGCCGCACGATCTGCTGGCGCAGAAGACACTGCATGCGATGCGCTTCATGGGTGGCGACCCGACGGGCATGCACGCCGCGACCGAGCGGGCGCTTAACCATTGGGACGATACGGTGCCGGGCTATGGCTATCTGCTCGGCATGCACACCTTCGGGCTGGAGGAGACCGGCGCCTTCGACGCCGCCATCGCTGCCGGCACCGTGGCGCTCGCCCATGCGCCCCATGACGCCTGGGGCATGCATGCCGTCGCCCATGTCCACGAAATGCGAGGGGATACGAAACGCGGGCTCGTCTGGCTCGAGGCGCATCGCGACTGGTCGGCCGCGCGCTGCAACAACTTCCGCTTTCATCTCGCCTGGCATGAATGCCTGTTCCGGCTCGAAGCGCCCGTACCGGACATGGATGCGGTGCTCGCACTCTATGACGAGCGGGTCCGGCCGCTGCCGACCGACGATTATCGCGACGTCGCCAATGCCGTCTCGCTGCTGCGCCGCCTGGAGCAGCGCGGCGTGCCGGTCGGCGATCGCTGGGCCGAGCTCGCAGCGATCGCGCGCGGCCGCAGCGATGACCTGACGCTCGTCTTCGCCAGCCTTCACTATCTTCTCGCACTGATCGGTGCGGGGCGGGATGAGGAGGCGCGCCGCCTGGCCGATCGGCTCGCCGACCCCGCTGGCCGGACCACCGCCCATCAGGCAGCGGTCTGCACTGCCGTCGGCGCCGATCTGGCCGCCGCGCTCTGCGCCGCGGCAGCTGGCCGGACGGGCCCGTTACGACGCATGCGGGGGCGGTGCGCGGCGCTGCTCCGGCTCGGTGGCAGCCACGCGCAGCGCGATCTGTTCTTGCGGCTCCTGCTCGAGGCGGCGAGCCGCGACGGCGATCGCGCGCTGTTCGTCGAAGCCTTTGCCGAGCGCCGCCGGCTGAAGGCAGACGACCACTTCGCCCGCATGCTGATCGAGCGGCTGGGCGAAAGGCTGGAGCAGGCCGAGCCGCTCGCGCTTGGCGCCTGACGCGACACGGCCGCGTCATCCGGCCGCATTTCGACATCACTGTTTCTTATGGGTCGGGCTTTTGGATGCCGTCGCAGACTCTGTCCGGATTGCGTTGAAACGAAATGATATTTGACACTCTCGAGTGAAAGCGCGCCGAGACGCAACGAGACGGTAGGTTCGTGCGTTAACAGGAAGTAATGTCGTCAGCGGATCTGGACCTCGCTGGCGATCCTCGTGTATAGGCCGCGCCCATGACTGCCGAACAGAATTCGTTCGGCGGCGCGTCTCTCGGTGAGGCCAGCCTCGGGCGGCCGGCATCGCGAGACCGTCGTCGCGCTGTCTTGCTCGCAGCAATGGCAAGCTTTTTTGGTCTCAGCGCCTGTCAGGCGCTGGATTTCGGTGAACAGATCGCCTCCCGGCTGCCCTGGAACGCCGCTGCGGCCGTTTCGCGGACGATGGCGGACGATGCTGTCGTGATCGACGGTGTGCGCTTCGTCCCGAGCAGCGATCCCGACGACCAGATGGTGGGCGAGGCATCCTGGTACGGGCCCGGCTTCGACGGCCGGCGGACAGCCAATGGCGAGACTTTCGACGACGCCGGGCTGACCGCCGCCCATCCGAGCTGGGACATGCCCAGCCTGGTCCGCGTCACCAATCTCGAGAACGGGCGGACACTGATCCTGCGCGTCAATGATCGCGGCCCGGTCTATGGTGGCCGGGTGATCGACGTCTCCGAGCGCGGGGCGGAGCTGCTGGGCTTCAAGTCCGCCGGTACCGCCGAGGTGCGTATCGAACGGCTTGAGCCGGAGATCCTGCTCGCGGCGCTGCCGCCGGGTCTGCCGGGCGATCTCGCCGGCCAGGCAGCGGCACTGGATGACGAGATCGCCGAGCTGTTGATGGAAGACCTTATTCCGGCCGAACTGCCGGTGATCCTCGGACACGATCCTCTCGCCCGGTGACGGCCGTTCCGGCCGTTGCTGCCCGTCGGACTTTATGCGCGGGCACGATCGGCTAGGATCGGCGCGTCCGTAGCCGGGAGTCCTGACCGATGGTCCGCGTCCTCTTCGCCCGTCTTCTCCTCTGTGTGGCCGTGCTCGCCGCCGCCGCAGGCGGGGCCGCCGCCCAGACGATCGACACGCGCGCCCGCGAGGCAATCCTGATCGACGCCTCCACCGGCACGGTGCTGTTGGAGAAGAACGCCGACGCGCCGATGCCGACGGCCTCGATGAGCAAGGTCATGACGATCTTCATGGTCTTCGAGGCGCTGGCGGAGGGGCGGCTCAATCTGACGGACCGGCTTCCGGTCAGTGAGTATGCCTGGCGGACCGGTGGCTCGAAGATGTTCGTCGAGGTTGGCGACACGGTGACGGTCGAGGACCTTATCCGCGGCGTCGTCGTGCAGTCCGGCAATGACGCCTCGATCGTCCTTGCCGAAGGCCTGGCCGGCAGCGAGGCCGAATTCGCCCGCCGCATGACCGAGCGGGCGCGCGCACTGGGCATGACCGGCAGCAATTTCGTGAATGCAACCGGGTTGCCGCATGAGGATCACTACTCGACGCCGCGCGATCTGGCGCTGCTGGCGATGACGATGATCGAGCGGTTCCCGCAGTATTATCACTACTATTCCGAGCCGGAGTTCACCTATAGCGGCATTACCCAGGGCAATCGTAACCCGCTGCTCGGAACCGTGCCGGGTGCCGACGGGCTGAAGACCGGCCATACCGAGGAGGCCGGCTACGGGCTGATCGGTACTGCCGTGCGCGATGGCCGGCGACTGATCCTGGTGATCGGCGGCCTCGGCAGCATGCGCGAACGCTCCGAGGAGGCGCAGCGGCTGATCGAGTGGGGCTTCCGGGAGTTCGATACCGTCAGCCTGTTCGCGGCCGATGAGCCGGTCGCCGCCGCCTCGGTCTGGATGGGCGAGGCATCGACGGTGCCGCTCGTCACCGGGCGTCCCATCGCCTTCACCCTGCCGCGTGCGGCGCGCGAGTCGATGCGGGTCGTGGTGCGTGTCGAGGAACCGGTGCCCGCGCCGATCGCCCGGGGTGAGACCATCGGCACGCTGCGCGTCGAGGTGGGTGACCAGCCCCCGCATGAGGTGCCGCTGTTCGCCGGCGCCGATGTCGCCAGGATCGGGCTGCCCGGTCGCATCCTCACCAATCTGGAAGCGCTGGTGACCAGCGCCGTCGCGGAGTGACCGTCCCCGGCGAGCCAGCGCGGGTGGGCCGCGGCCGCTTCGTCACCATCGAGGGCGGGGAGGGGGTCGGCAAATCGACCCAGCTCCGCCGCCTCGCCGCCAGTCTGAGATCCCGCGGCCTTGAGGTGGTCGAGACGCGCGAGCCGGGCGGTTCGCCCGGTGCCGAACTGATCCGCGGCCTGCTGGTGCGCGGCCATGCCGACCGCTGGGATCCGATGGCCGAGACGCTGCTGCTGGCGGCAGCGCGCCGTGATCACGTGCTGCGCACCATCCGCCCGGCGCTCGATCGTGGGGCCTGGGTTCTGTGCGACCGCTTCACCGACAGTACCCGCGCCTATCAGGGCGCCGCGCTGGGGGTTTCGGCAGAAGCGGTCGAGGCGACGATCGCGCTCGCCACAGGCGGGCTCGTTCCCGACCTGACACTGATCCTCGACCTGCCTCCCGAGACCGGCATGGCGCGCGCTCTGGCCCGGCCGGGCGGCGCGCAGCGCTATGAGGCGATGCCGGCCGCCCTCCATGCGCGGGTGCGTGCGGCCTTCCTGGCGATCGCCGCGGCCGAGCCTGGACGCTGCGTCGTCGTCAGCGCCGAGGGTGAGGAGGAGACCGTGGCCGCCCGGCTCCTCACCGCGCTCGACGCGGCACTGTCCGCATGATGACCGGACCGCGGGAAGCAGAGACCACCGGGGAACCGGCCGTGCTGCCGCCGCGCGCCAACCCCGTCCTGTTCGGCCAGGATGCGGCCGAAGCAGCGCTCCTCACCGCTTATGCTTCCGGACGTATGCCGCATGGCTGGATGCTGACCGGGCCGCCCGGGATCGGCAAGGCGACGCTCGCCTTCCGGTTCGCGCGCTTCGTGCTGTCCGGCGGGGGTTCCTCGCTCGCCACCGACCCGTCTTCCCCGGTCTTCCGCCGGGTGGCCGCCGGCGGCCATCCCGATCTGCTGACGATCGCGCGCGGTGAGGAGCGGGAGCTCGGTGTCGGGGCTATCCGCCGCATCGACCCCTTCCTGCGGCTGACCGGGGCGGAGGGGACCTGGCGCGTCGCCATCGTCGACGACGCCGATAGCATGAACCGCAGCGCCGCGAACGCGCTCCTGAAGATCCTGGAGGAGCCGCCGGCCGGCGCGCTGATCGTGATCGTCTGCGCCAATCCCGGGCGGCTGCCGGCGACCATCCGGTCGCGCTGCCGCTGCCTTGCCCTGCGCCTTCTGCCCGCCGCGACCGTCGAAGCGGCGCTCGGCCGGCTGCGGCCGGATCTCGGCCCCGCCGATCGCGCCGCTCTGGCGGTGATGGCCGAAGGCAGCATCGGCCGGGCACATGATCTTGCGACCGGAGACCCCGGGGGCGTCGAGACGCTGCGAACGGCGCTTCGCGTCGCGGCCGGCCCCGGCCCGTCCGAGCTGATGAAGCTCGTGGAGCGCCATGGCGATGCCGAGGCGTTCCGGCGCATCGCCGACATCCTGCCCTGGTGGATGGCACGTCAGGCGCGGCGCCTTGCCGGTGATGCGGCCGTGCCTGCCGTCCTCGAAGAGGAGGGGCGTCTGGCCCCACAGCTGGCGGCGCGCTTCGCCGGCCCGGCCGGCCTTGATCGGTGGCTGGCGCTGTGGGACAACACGCGCCGCCTGCTCGCGCAGGCCGATCAAGCCAACCTGGACCGCAAGCAGGTGCTGCTGCAGGCCTTCCTCGGCATCGGCCGGGCCTGCGACGCCTGACCCCGCGTCCGAGGCACGGAAGGCGGGACGCCATGACGGCGCGCAACAGCTACTACGTCACGACCCCGATCTACTACGTCAACGACAAGCCGCATATCGGCCACGCCTACACCTCGCTCGCCTGCGACGTGCTGGCCCGCTTCAAACGGCTCGACGGCTATGACGTCCATTTCCTGACGGGTACCGACGAGCACGGGCAGAAGGTCCAGAAGGCCGCGGAGGCCGCGGGCGTCGCTCCCAAGGCGCTGACCGACCGGTTCAGCGGCAATTTCCGCGATCTCGCGCGCGCGATGAACTTCACCAATGATGATTTCATCCGCACCACCGAGGAGCGGCACATCCGCGCCTGCCAGGCGCTGTGGCGCGCGATCGAGGCATCGGGCGATCTCTATCTCGGCGAGTATGGCGGCTGGTACGCGGTCCGGGACGAAGCCTTCTACGGCGAGGACGAGCTGACGATCGTCGACGGGCGGCGGATCGCCCCCTCGGGTGCGGAATGCGAATGGGTGAAGGAGCCGAGCTACTTCTTCAGGCTCTCGGCCTGGCAGGAGCGGCTGCTCGCCTTCTACGAGGCGAACCCGGATTTCATCCGCCCGGAGAGCCGGCGCAACGAGGTGATCAGCTTCGTGCGTGCGGGACTCAAGGACCTGTCGGTCAGCCGCACGACGTTCGACTGGGGTATCCCGGTGCCGGGCGATCCGGATCACATCATGTATGTCTGGCTCGACGCGCTGACCAACTACATCACCGCTGTCGGCTACCCCGATGCCGATGGCGAGGGATTCCGACGGCGCTGGCCGGCCGATCTCCACATGGTCGGCAAGGACATCCTGCGCTTCCACGCCGTCTACTGGCCGGCCTTCCTGATGTCGGCCGGGCTCGAGCCGCCAAAGCGCGTCTTCGCCCATGGCTGGTGGACGAATGAAGGCCAGAAGATCTCGAAATCGCTCGGCAACGTCATCGACCCGCTGACACTGATCGAGACCTATGGTCTCGATCCGGTGCGCTACTTCCTGCTGCGCGAGGTGCCGTTCGGCCAGGACGGCGATTTCTCTCATCGCGCGATCGTCGGCCGGATCAATGGCGATCTCGCCAATGATTTCGGCAATCTCGCCCAGCGGGTCCTGTCGATGATCGCGAAGAACTGCGAGGGCAGGGTCCCCGAACGCGGCCCCGAAACACCGGCCGACGCCGCGCTGCTCGACCGCTCGGCCGGGCTGCTCGACATCGTCCGGCGGGAGCTCGACGCACAGGCCTTCCATCGCGCACTCGAGGCGATCTGGGCGGTCGTCGGCGATGCCAACCGCTATGTCGACGAGCAGGCGCCCTGGGCGCTGCGCAAGACGGATCCGGCCCGGATGGGCACGGTGCTGTGGACGCTGGCCGAGACGGTGCGGCGCCTCGCCATCCTCGTCCAGCCGGTGATGCCGCAGGCGATGGAGAAGCTGCTCGACCAGCTCGCGGTCCCGCCGGCCGAGCGCGGCTTCGATGCGCTGGCGGTGCCGCTGCCCTCGGGTCGGGTTTTGCCGCGGCCGGAGGGGATCTTCCCGCGCTGGGTCGATCCGGAGGCGCCCGCTGCCCGGACCGAGCGCTGAGGCGCCGATGCTCGTCGACAGTCATTGCCATCTCGATTTCCCGGATTTCGAGGGCGAGATCGACGCCGTCGTCGACCGCGCCATCAAGGCCGGCGTCGGCCGGATGCTGACCATCTGCACCCGGCTCGACCGGCTTCCCGCGACGCTGGCCCTCATCGAGCGGTTCGATGCGGTCTGGGGTGCCTTCGGCATACATCCGCACGAGGCGAAGGATGCCGGCGATCTGACCGTCGCGCGCCTGGTCGAGACGGCGCGCCATCCAAAGCTCGTGGGGATCGGCGAGACCGGTCTCGACTATCACTACGATCTCAGTCCGCGCCCGGCGCAGCAGGAGAGCTTTCGCCTGCATGTCCGCGCGGCCCGCGCGGCCGGTCTGCCCCTTATCGTCCACACCCGCAATGCCGAGGCCGACACGATCGCGATCCTGCGCGAGGAGGCTGGTGGGCAGCCGCTGCGCGGGATCATCCACTGTTTCTCTGGCACCCCGGCTCTGGCCGAGCAGGCGCTCGCGCTCGGCCTGCACATCTCCTTCTCGGGGATCGCCACCTTCCCCAAGGCCGAGACGATCCGGCAGGTCGCGCGCATGGTGCCGGCCGACCGGCTGCTCGTGGAGACCGATGCGCCCTACCTCGCGCCGGTCCCGCGGCGCGGCAAGCGCAACGAGCCGGCCTTCGTTGTGCATACCGCAGCGGCGGTGGCCGCCGCCCGTGGCGAGGATCCCGCCGCGCTCGCCGCGCAGAGCACGGCGAACTTCCTCGCCTTGTTCGACAAGATCACCCCGGCATGACGGGCTACCGGGTCACCATCCTCGGCTGTGGCGGCTCGCTCGGCGTGCCAATCGTCGGCGGATTTTGGGGCGACTGCGATCCGTCGAACCCGAAGAACCGCCGCCGCCGGCCGTCGATCCTGGTCGAATCGCGTGGGGTGACGATCCTCGTCGACAGCGGTCCCGATCTGCGCGACCAGCTTCTCGACGCTGCGGTCACCAAGATCGACGCGGTGCTCTACACCCACGGGCATGCCGACCACATCCACGGCATCGACGATCTGCGCCCGTTCATGTTCACCCGCGACCGGCCGATCCCGGCTTATCTGGACCGGACGTTGCTCGAGGAGTTCGAGCGGCGCTTTCCCTATGCCTTCACCACGGTGACGATGGATCGCGGGCTCTACCGGCCATTCCTCGATCCGGTGGTGATCGACGGTCCCTTCGTGGTCGAAGGGGTCGAGATCGCCCCCTTCGTCCAGGATCACGGCTACGGACCGAGCTGGGGTTTCCGTTTTGGTCCCTTCGCCTACTCGACCGATGTGGTGCGGCTCGACGACACCGCCTTCGAGGTGCTGAAGGGTGTCGACACCTGGGTGGTGGATGCGACGCGCGAGGAGCCGCACGCCTCGCACGCCCATCTCGACCTGGCGCTCGAATGGGTGGAGCGCGTCGGCGTCCGGCGCGCCTTCCTCACCCATATGAGCACCTTCATGGATTACGATGCCCTCTGCGCCAAGCTGCCGCCGCATGTCCGCCCGGCGCATGACGGGCTGGTGATCGAAGGCTGAGCGGCGCCCCCTTCAGATCTTCACGACCGCGCCGCTCTTGGCCGACCGGTACATCGCGTCGAGCACCTCGACCGAGCGACGACCGACCTCGCCATCGGCGTCGTTGACGACGGGCCGGCCGAGGCACAGATCAACGAAGCGGTCGATCGGCGGCTTGGTCGAATAGGCGGGGGTGCCTTCGCCGGCGCGGAAGGGATGGATCACGTCCTGGCCGTCCAGCCGCCTGAGTTCCAGACGCTCGCGCTCGACATCGAGGAAGATGGCGCCCTCGCTGCCGTAGATCCTGAGGTCGATATGCGTGCCGACATGTTTCGGCACGGCGGCCGAACCGGACAGGACGCCGGTAGCGCCATTGGCGAGCTTCAGCGTCGCCGCGTCGAAATAGTCGACCCCCGTCGGCGAGCGGCCGAAGATCGCATAGACCTCCGCCGGATCGACTGGGACGATGCGGAACAGCGCGCCGAGCGCGTGGGAGAGCTGGCCCCAGCCATAGCCGCCGGCACGCTTGGGATCGGCCCAGGTCGAAGCAGGCGGACGGAAGGTGGCGCCGACGGTCTCGGCCATCGGCTCGCCGCCGAACAGGTCGAGCAGCGCGGAGCCCATCTGGCAGACCACATGCCGCACCTCGCCGATACGGCCCTCGGCGACCCAGGCTGCCGCTTGCGGCATGTAATGGGTGAAGTTGTAGCCGTGCGGGATCATGATCTCGCGGCCGACCTCACGGGCGATCGCCACCAGTTCGCGCGCCTCGGCCGCGCTGGTCGTCATCGGCTTTTCGACCAGCACGTGACAGCCCCGCCGGAGCGCCGCGGCCGCGTTCTCGAAATGGGCGACATGGGGTGAGGCAACGACGACACCATCGGCCTCGCAGCTGTCGAGCAGCGCCCGGAAATCCTCCGAGGCGTGGGCGAAGCCGAAGCGCTCCTGGACGAGTCTGAGCTCCTCGGCGCCGAGCCGGCAGACACCGACCAGCTCGACCTCCGGCCGCGCCTTCAGATTGGGGATGTGATACTCGGTCGCCCACCACCCGGCGCCGAGCACGATGATCCTGGCCGTCTCCGCCATGCCCGCCTCGTTCTTTCGTCAAGCACTCATCGCCTGAAGGGAGCGGCAGGCGCCAGCTGCCGCCCGCCGCATCGCCATTACCTGCTCACTCGCCCGGGACGGGCGGCAGCAGCATCTGAAAATCCGCGAACTCCTCGCGGTCATAGAGGCCGGCGACATAGTCGCGGTAGGCGGCCTCGTTGATCACCGCATCGGCCGGCTGCCACTCCGGACGTTCGCGGCAGGTCGTCGTCGGGTCGATCTCGCACACCGTATCCGGGGTGATGAGGTAGCTGAAGGCGAAGACCGCCGGCGGCAGCTCCCGGCCCGCCAGCACGGCGAGGGCCGCCGGGACGGCCGCCGTCGCATAGCGTTCGGGGAAGAAGGACATGGTGCCGATGAAGCTCGGATCGGTGCCGAGCAGATCGAGCCGCTCGCCGCCCATCCCAACCGCAAGGGTCATGTCACTGCGTCCGGCATTGGCGATCGCGCGCAGGGCGCCGGCGAGTTGCTCGTCGGAGAAGGACGCGACGAGGATCGGCTTGCTGGGGTCGAGACGGCCCAGAAGGTTGTTCATCTGGGAAAAGCCGCTGTCAGCCGTGCCCTGCATGTCGAGCCAGATGATCTGCTCCTCCGGCAATTCGGGCAGCTCGGCGCGGACGCCGTATTCCTGCGACAGGTTGCGCAGGATGCCGTTCGGGCCGACGAGCCGGAAGGACGCGATCACCAGCGTCGCCTCGAGCGCGGTCTCGTGCCCCCAGCGCTCGAGCGCGGTCTGCGCCAGATAGGTGCCGGCGCGGAAGCCGGCGCGGGCGTTGTCCACGCCGACCCAGAGCGTGTCGGCGATCGGGATGTCGAGCGAGATGATCGGGATGCCCGCGGCGTCGAGCGGCGCCTTCACCGCGCCGCCGAACTGGATGTCGAGCAGGCTGTTGATGACGAAGTCGACATTGCGCTGGGCGAACGACTGGGCGTTGGCGACGTTGCGCTGCGGATCCCACTCATTGTCGGCGACGAGCAGCTCGAAACCCGCCTCCTCAGCCAGCGCCTCGAGCCCCTGGCGGTTGAGCTGCGAGAAGGGCGAGCTGCCACCCCACATCGTGTAGCCGAAGACGTACTGCTCGCCATTGCGCGGCGGCGTCACCGCCTCCGCCTCGGCGACCATCGCCTGCAGTGCCTCGGCCGTGGGAATCTCGCCCGTAACCGCCCCCGGGTCGAAACCATGGAAGTCATCGCCCAGGGCGGGCGCGGCCGCGGCGAGGGCGATCGCCGCCGCCCCCAGGAAGGAAAGACCGGCTCTCATGGATGCGTTCCTCCACTCGGATCCTTGTCATTCGACCGTCAGCGCCGGATCCGATAGCGCTCGACGATCTCCGGACGGAGCTCGATTCCGAGGCCCGGCCCCTCCGGTGGGCGTACCAGCCCACCCTCATGCCAGATCGGCGTGACCGGCAGCTCGTGCTGCATCGGGTTCTCCAACGGCTTCAGCTCGAAGACGCGCGCCGCGGGGCTGGTGACCGACAGATGCAGGCTCGCCGCCGTGGTGACGACGGTGCTCCAGGCATGGGCATTGACGGTGCCGCGCGCCGCCTCGATCAGGCCCGCGATGCGACGGAATCCGGTGACCCCTTCGGCGCGTGCCGGGTCGACGCCGTAGACATCGACGATGCGACGCCGGATGAGCTGGTCGTAGGCGGCGACCGTCCACAGCCTCTCGCCCGTTGCGATCCGCGTTCCGACCGCGGCGTGCAGCCGCGCCAGACCGTCGAGATCGTCCGGATGCAGCGGCTCCTCGATCCAGTCGATACCAAATGCCTCGAACCGCCGCGTGGTGCGGATCGCCGTCGACACGTCCCAGCGCACGCCATTGCCGATATCGATCATCAGCATCGCCGCGGGACCGATCGCGGAGCGGACCGCCTCGACGAAGGCGACGTCGTGGTCCGGATCACGGCCGACGCGCGACAGGCCGCGCTTGCCGAAGCCGAGCTTGGCACCGCGGAAGCCGCGCTCGATATGGCCGGCGACCTCGGCCGCGCCCTCCTCGATGGTCGCCCGGTTCACATGCATGCTGGCAATCGCCGGCAGCGCTTCATGCGCCCGGCCGCCGAAAAGGCGCCAAAGCGGCTGCCCCAGCACCTTCCCGCAGGCATCCCACACGGCCATGTCGATGCCGGAGAGGGCGAGAGTGGCGATGCCGCCCTCGCCATACCACCAGCTGTGCCGCTTGAGCGCCTGCCAGATCATCTGCGGCTCGCGGACATCCAGTCCCCGGACGACGTCTGCGAGGCCGCTCTCGATCAGTGCCGCCGTCGCCTCGCAGGCTTCGGGCCACATCGCGATCGCCTCGCCCCAGCCTTCAGTGCCGTCCTCGGTCTCGACGCGGATCAGCACCGTGTTCCGCTCATGGCCGAAATCGTTCGGCTCGGGATAGCGCAAGAGGATGGGTTCGATCGTGCGCAGCCGCATGGCCAGTTCCGCCCGTGAAGTTGGGCCTCGGCCGGCTGGCGCCGGTCGGGCCCGGGATCGCTGTCGATCCGCTGTTGCACGACGCTACACCCTCGGATAACGTCGCGTCAAAACTGGTAAGGCCAATTAACTGGTCTGATTTGTTGGCCTGCCGGTCGATGGATCCCCAAGGGAGGAGTGCACGTTATGAAGCGCCAGATCCCGGTCATCGGCGTCGCCGGCATGGCCCTCGCGGCCCTCGCTTTCGGCACGACCGCATCCGCGCAGGATTTCCACGGCTTCGACCCGGCCAGCTTCGACGGCGCGATGCTGTCGGCCGAGCAGCTCCAGGCGATGGTGGCCGAGGCCGCCGAGACGACGCCGCCGAAGAACGGCGAGCGCTACGTCATCGCCTTCGCCAACCTGCAGCGCGACATCTCCTTCGGTGTCCTGGTCGAGGGCGGCATCACGGCCAATGCCGAGGCCGCCGGCGTCGAGCTGGTGGTTGCGGACAATCGGCTCGACGGGCCGACGGCGCTCGCCAATGCGCAGAGCTTCGTGCGCCGCGACGTCGACTATGTCATCGAGTTCCAGACCGACGTGAATTTCGGCCCGACGGTCATGCAGCAGTTCGACCAAGCCGGGATCGGCGTCACCGCCATCGACATTCCGATGCCGAGCGCCGTCTTCTTCGGCGCCAACAATCCGCGCTCGGGCTATATGGGCGGCTCCTATCTCGCCCAGGCGGCGGTAGCACGCTGGGGCGAGGCCGCCGTGACGGAAGGCTATCTCGTCGTCGGTGAACTGCCGCAATCGGGCGCCATCCCGGCGATGCGTACCGGCGGCCAGATCGCCGGCTTCCAGGCTGTCCTGCCGGACTTCCCCGAGGACCGGATCATCCGCATCGACACCAAGAACACGCTGCAGGAATCCTTCGCGCAGATGAACAACGTGCTCGGGCGCATCCCCGAGGGCGTGCCGATCATGATCACCGCGATCAATGACCAGTCGACCATCGGCATGCTGCAGGCGGTCAAACAGGCCGGGCGCGAGGGCGATGCGATCGCCGTCGGCATGGGTGCCGACGAGCTGCAGGCGCTGACCAGCGAGCCGAACATGATCGCCTCGGTCGGCTATTTCCCCGAGCGTTATGGCAATTACCTCGTCCCGATGGCGCTGATGTCGCTGGCCGGGCACGAGCTGCCGCCAGCGGTGCTGATGAACCACGTCATGATCACCAAGGCGAATGTCTGCGAGTATTACGCGGATTATGCCTGCGCCGAGGAGGGGGCCGGTTTCGACTACGCCTTCCCGGCGGATGCGTTCGCGGATCATCTCGCCGCGCTGCGCGAGGACCCCGAGCTCGAGGGCTACGAGAACCTCATCCCGGCCAACTGACCGGACCGGGACCAGGCGGACAGTTCACGAGAGGCGGCGCAGCATGGCAATGAGCTCCGGATCCCGGGTCGAAGCGGGCTCGCCGCGTCTCGTGATGTCCGGCATCGGCAAGGCCTTCGGCGGCGTGCCGGTGCTAAGCGAGGTGAACCTCACCGCTGCCCGCGGCGAGGTGATCGGGCTGCTCGGCTCCAACGGCGCCGGAAAATCGACGCTGATCAAGATCCTCTCGGGCGTCTATCGCGCCGATGCCGGACGGATCGAGATCGATGGCGAGGCGGTCGCGATCTCCGGCCCGCGTGACGCGATCGCCCACGGGGTGGGTCTCTTGCCGCAGGAGCTGTCGGTACATCCCGATCTGACGGTGGCGGAGAACATCTTCATCGGCCATCTGCCGATGACGAGCCGGCTCGGGCTGCCGGTCGTCGACCGCCCCCGGATGCGGGCGGAGGCGGGCGCACAGCTCGACCAGCTCGGCTTCGGCCATATCGCCGTCGACCGGCTGATGAAGACGCTGGCCGTTCCCGAAAAGCGCATCGTCGAGATCGCCCGTGCCATCGCCGCACGCGCCAAGATCCTCATCATGGACGAACCGACGGCGGCGCTGACCGAAACGGAGGCGGCGTCACTGTTCGCCGTGCTGCGCCGGCTGAAGGCACAGGGTGTCACCGTCATCTACATCTCGCATTATCTCGACGAGGTATTCGAGATCTGCGACCGCATCGTCGTGCTGCGCGACGGGCGCAATGCCGGCGAGTTCGACACCGCCGAGGCGACGCATGACGAGGTGCTCGCGGCGATGCTCGGCGGTTCGGTCGATCGTCTCTATCCCGATCACGGGCGGGGCGGCGGCGAACCATTGCTGCGGGTCGAGGGGCTGTCGCTGCCGCCGCATCTGGAAGATGTCTCCTTCGAGGTCGCGGCGGGCGAGATCTTCGGCGTCTTCGGCCTGATCGGCTCAGGCGTCGGCCATCTCGGCCGCAGCCTCTACGGCGCCGAAGGCGAGCCGCGCGACGGCCGCATCACGTTGTTCGGGCGATCCTACCGACCATCCTCGCCCCAGGCCGGCAAGGAGGCGGGGATCGGCTTCGTCGCCGCCGAGCGTAAGGCCGAGGGCATCATCGCCGAACTGACGGTGCGCGAGAACGTGACGCTGCCCTTCCTCGATCGCTATCTCGGCGGACTCGCCCTGTCGCAAGGGCGCGAGAGAGAGCGGACGCAGCATTGGATCGAGGCCTTCGGTATCCGTACCCGCGGCCCCGAGCAGCGCATCCGCTTTTTGTCCGGCGGCAACCAGCAGAAGGTCTGCATCGTCCGCTGGCTGGACGAGGCGGTGCGGCTTCTCATCCTCGAGGAGCCGACGCGCGGCGTCGATGTCGGCGCCCGCAAGGAGATTTACGCCAAGCTGCGCGAACTGGCCGATGGCGGCCTGGGCATCCTCATCCTGTCTTCGGACATGGAGGAGGTTGCTGGGCTCGCCGATCGGTCGCTGGTGCTCGACCGCGGTCGGGTCGCGGGCGGCTTCGACCGCCCGACCACCGCGAGCGCACTGATGCGCCTGGCTTCGGGTGCGGCCGAGACAGCCGCGTGAACGGAACATTCGGGAGTTGGGCGCGATGAGCGGCGCTTCGGTCGGACGGCGTGACGCAGCAGGCGGGCAGGGGGCCTTCATCCGTCTCCTGGCCAAGCCCTGGGCGGGGGTGGGTATCCTTCTCGCCTTCTACATCGCGCTGCTCGTCCTGTTCTCGATCCTGTCGCCCTGGTTCCTGTCGTTCAACAACATGATGAGCGTCGGGACAAACATGGCCTTCATCGGCCTGATGGCGGCGCTCGGCACGCCGCTGATCATCGCGGGCGGCCTCGATCTCTCGGTCGCTGCGGTGGCAGGGCTGGTGGGCGTCGTCGTCGCGCTGCTGACGGATGCCGGGCTGAACATTTGGGTGTCGGTGCCGATCGCCGTCATCGTCGGGGCACTGGTGGGCCTCGCCAACGGATTGCTGGCGACCGGCCTCCGGATGAATCCGCTGATCGTAACCCTCGGCATGATGAGCATCGTCTCCGGTATCGCCCTGGTGATGACTGGCGGGCTGACGCGGCCGCTCTTCTATCCGTCCTTCAACTGGCTCGGTTCCGGCCGGATCGGCGGTGTGCCGGTGCCGCTGATCCTGATGCTGCTGGTCTTCGCCGTGCTGTGGTGGGAGCTGCGCTACACCCGCTTCGGACGCTGGGTCTACGCCTCGGGCGGCAATCCTGAGGCGAGCCGGCTGATCGGCGTACCGGTCGCGCGCACCCAGATCATCCTCTATGTCCTCTCCGGCCTCAGCGGCGCGGCAGCCGGCGTGGTGCTGGCGGCGATGCTGGGCGCGGCCGCGCCCAACGCCGCAGGACAGCACCTCCTGACGGTGATCGCCGCCATCATCCTCGGTGGCACGAGCCTCTTCGGCGGGCGTGGCAGCGTCTGGGGCACGCTGCTCGCGGTGCTGATCCTCGGCACGCTCAACAACGGTCTGACGCTGCTCGACGTCTCCTCCTTCTGGCAGGATGTGACGCGCGGCGTGGTGCTGCTGCTGGCAGTGGCGCTCGACCTCATCCGAACGCGGGCACTCGGCGAGTGACGATGGTCGCGACCCCAGCATCGCCCTTCGAGCCGATCGAGCGCGAGAGCGTCGCCGAGAAGGTCGCACAGCGGATCCTGACGATGATCCGTACCGGATCGCTCAAACCGGGCGACCAGCTGCCACCGGAGCGTGAGCTCGCGGTCGCGATGCAGGTCAGCCGGCCGAGCGTGCGTGAGGCGCTGCGTGGACTCTCGATCCTCGGCGTGGTGCGCATCCGCCAGGGCGGCGGGGCGTTCATCTCCTCGCTCGACGCCGCGGCCCTGCTCGAGCCGCTGAGCTTCTACATGGAGCTCGACAGCTACAATGTCGACGCGCTCTACGACGCCCGCATCCTGATCGAGACCGGCGTCGCCCGACGCGCCGCGATGCGCATGGCGCCCGAAGCGGTCGAGCGGCTACGCCAGATGCTGCCGGCGCAGGAGCGGCTGACCGGAGACGCGGTCGGCTTCCGCGTCTCCGACCAAGAGTTCCACACCATCATCTGGCAGGGGGCGGACAACCCGTTCCTGCACCGGGTGGCAGCCGGGCTCTATGTCCTGGGGATGGAATACCGCCGCATCGCCTCGGAGACGCCGGGTGTGCTGGCGCAGAGCTATCTCGACCATTTGGCGATCGTCGAGGCGCTAGCCTCGCGCGACCCCGATGCCACGGCGACCGCGATGCGGACGCACATGGAGAATGTCCACCAAACGACACTGCAGGCCATGAACCGGGAGGCTCCGGACCAAGCGCCGTCGAGCCGGAACGCCTCCGGTCACCTGGAAGGAGAAGACAGGTGAAGCTCTCTTTGACCTCGTGGTCGCTGCGGGCCTGCACGCTCGCCGAGGCCGTCGCCATCGCCCGCGCCATCGGCGTCGAGGCCATCGATCTCGGCTATTTCTATGGTCCGGCGCTCGACAAGGCGCGACTGCTTGCCGAACCCGAGCGGGTGGGCGAGGCGGTGAGGGGGCTCGGCATCGAGATCCCGAGCTTCTATCACCTGTTCGGTACCACCCTCGCCGACCGCAACCTCGCCGATCCGACCACGCTGGAGGCGAACCGGCGGGACTTCGCCGCGGCGATGCGCTTCTGCCGCACGGCAGGGATCAAGACGGTCTTCGTGTTGCCGGGAGTGGTCAATCCGGGCCAGGGGCGTGGGGAGGCGCTGGCGCAGTCCGCCGAGGCTCTGCGGGCCCTGTTGCCGGTCGCGCAGGAGGCCGGTGTCGTGCTGACCATCGAGCCGCACGTCCATTCCTTCCTAGAGAGTCCTGCCCTGGTGCTCGAGCTGCTCGACCGGGTGCCCGGGCTGAAGCTGACCCTCGACTACGCGCATTTCTGCTGTCTGGGCTGGCGGCAGGACGAGATCGACCCGCTCGCCGCCCATGCGGCACATGTCCATCTGCGCCAGGCACGGCCGGGCGCGCTGCAGGCCAAGACGCATGAGGGCACGCTGAACATGGAGGCGATGTTCGCGACACTGCGCGACGCCGGCTATGCCGGGCATCTCGCGCTCGAATATGTCCATCAGGACTACATGGCGACGCTCTATGACGATGTGCTGACCGAGACGATCGCCATGCGCGACCGGTTCCGCGCCTGGGCGCGCGCATGAATGCGGATCGCAGGGTCGCGCTGGTCACTGGCGCCGCGTCGGGCATCGGGCGCGCGATCGCGGGACGGCTGGCCCGCGACGGCTGGCATATCCTGGTGGCGGATCGCGACGCGGCGACGGGGGAGGCCGCGGCGGCCGAGATCGGCGGCCGGTTTCTGTCGGTCGACATCGCCAGTTCCGCCTCGGTCGATGCCGGCATCGCCGAGGCCGTCGCCTGCTGCGGCCGGCTGGACGCGGTCGTGAACAATGCCGGTGTGCACATGCAGCGCCTCGTCGTCGAGACGACCGACGAGGAGTGGGACCGGATCATGTCGGTCAACCTCGACGGCACCTTCTTCATGTGCCGGGCCGCCGCTCGGGCGATGATGGCCGCCGATCGCGGTGGCCGGATCGTCAACATCGTCACCAAGCTCGGCTTCGGCAATCCGTACTCCTCGGCCTATATCGCCTCGAAGAGCGCGGTGTATGCGCTGACCCAGACGCTCGCCGTCGAACTGGCGGCCTGGGGCATCACGGTCAACGCGGTGGCGCCGGGCCATGTCGGGCCGGGCACCGGCATGGAAGCCGCTTTCCGCGCCAAGGCCGAAAAGCTTGGCCTCGGCTGGGAGGCGTTCGAGCGGCAGGTGCTGCGGACGATCCCGCTCGGCCGCTGGTGCCGGCCGGCCGACGTCGCCGGTGCCGTCGCCTATCTTCTCGGCAAGGAGGCGTCCTTCGTGACGGGCGAGGTGCTGAACGTGACCGGCGGTTTCGCGGGCTACGCCTTTGCGCCGGAAAGGACGGCGGCGGCAGGCGGGGGAGGGCAGGGCTGATGCGCGGGACGACCGATCGGCCGCAACGACCGACGCTGGATGACATCCGCTCGGGCGGGTTCTCCACCCCCTGGGATGCGCCGATGTCACCGGCCTTCCCGTTCCAGTTCCGCAATGTCGAGGTGCTGACCGCCGTCTGGCGCACCGATCCTGCGGCCGTCGAGCGGCTGCTACCGCCACCGCTCGAGCCGGTCTCGGATGTGGTGATGGCCCATATCTACCGGATGAACGATGTCGACTGGCTGGGCGGCTATTTCGAGTCGAACATCATGGTGGGCGCGCGACTGCCCGGCACCGACATCGTCGGCGGCTACTCGCCCTATCTGTTCCTCGACCAGCCGATCGGCATCGCCCAGGGGCGCGAGGTGCATGGCCAGCCGAAGAAATATGGCGAGCCGCTGCTCGAACGCCGCGAGGACACGATCATCGCGCAGATCCGCCGCACCGGCATCGAGGTGCTGACGGCAACCATGGCCTACAAGCACCGCCGCGGCGATCTCTCGGTCCTGCGGCGCCATTTCGATTTCGCTGTCAATCTGAACCTGAAGGCGATCGACCATATCGACGGCACGCCGGCGATCCGCCAGATCACCGCGCGGCGCCTTGCCGAGGTGACCGTGCATGAGAGCTGGCACGGCGCCTGCACGGTCGAGCTTCGCCCGCACATCCAGGCCCCGATCTGGCGCCTGCCGGTCGTCGAGGCGATCGAGGGGCTCCACTGGCGGGCCGATTTCACGCTGGTGCCCGGGACGATCCTCCATGACTACCTCGCCCCCGAAGGGCGCCCGCCACAGCGAGGAGATGCAGCATGAGTCACTATGCCTGGGTTCTCGAGGTCCGGCCGGGCTATGAGGAGGAGTACAAGCGCCGCCATGACGAGATCTGGCCCGAGATGGTCGAGGCGCTGCGCGCGGCCGGCATCCGAAACTACAACATCTTCCGCCACGGGCTGACGCTGTTCGGCTATTTCGAGACCGACGACCTCGCGGCGACGCAGCGCGCGCTGGCGGAGAGCGAGGTGAACCGTCGCTGGGGCGAGTGGATGGCGCCGATCATGAAGGTCGAGACCGATCCGGCGACGAAATTCCCCTACCTTCTGCCCCTGCAGATGCATCTGGATTGATGATGGCCGAGGCAAGACCGGTCGCGCTGGTTACCGGCGCCAATCGCGGCCTCGGCGAGGCGATCGCATCGGCGCTGGCTGCACGCGGCTTCCGGGTCGGCGTGCTCGGCCGCAATCTCGAGGCCTGCGCGGCGGTGGCCCGGCGGATCGCGGGGGCGGGGGGCGACGGCGCGCACGCCTTCGCCTGCGACATGGCCGAGCCGTCCACCATCGATGCCGCGATCGCCGCCGCGCACAGGATGTGGGGGCGGATCGACGCGCTGGTGAACAATGCCGGTGTGGTGGCGCCGATCGGTGCCTTCGACACGGTCGACCCCGATGGCTGGGCGCAGGTGATCGCGGTCAACCTCACCGGTCCCTATCGCGCGATCCGCGCGGCAATGCCGGCGCTGATCGAGGCACAGCCGGGGCGCATCGTCAACGTCTCCTCGGGCGCCGCGCAGCGACCGCTCGAGGGATGGAGCGCCTACTGCACCTCGAAGGCCGGGCTCGCCATGCTGACCCGCGCCGTCGACCTCGAGGCGCAGGACCGGGGCGTTCTGTGCTTCAGCATTGCGCCCGGCGTCGTCGACACCGGCATGCAGGCGGAAATCCGCCAGTCGGGAATTAACCCGGTCAGCCGGCTGCCGCGCGAGAGCCTATCACCGGCGCATGAGCCCGCCATGGCGATCGCCTGGCTCGTCGAGCACGGGACGGCGGAGCTCGCTGGCCGGGAGCTCGATGTGCGCGATCCCGACCTGCGGCGGCGCTGCGGCCTTGCGGATTGAAGGAGAACGACAGATGGCGACG
This sequence comes from uncultured Mycobacteriaceae bacterium, assembly GCA_964406375.1. Taxonomy (GTDB): domain Bacteria; phylum Pseudomonadota; class Alphaproteobacteria; order DSM-16000; family Inquilinaceae; genus CAYORM01. Next base: position 119,100 of record CAYORM010000001.1, read on the forward strand.
CCGACGATCCGCCAGCTCCGCGCCTTCGTGGTGCGCGGTGGCGGGGCCGACTATCACGATCAGGCCGAAGGGCACTGGATCGACGACCACGTCGCAACCCCGATGGCCAAATATCCGGCCTATCGCGGCAGCCGGAAGGCCTTCGGGCTGAACGTCCTCGGCACCCTCGTCGTCGAGGTCGAGGCGAGCGACGGCACGGTGGGCTTCGCGGTCACGACCGGCGGCGAGCCGGCCGCCTTCATCGTCGAGAAGCATCTCGCCCGCTTCGTCGAGGGGGCGCCGATCACCGATCTCGAGCGCATCTGGGATCAGATGTACAACGCGACGCTCTTCTACGGGCGTAAGGGGCTGGTGCTGAACGCCATCAGCGGCGTCGACCTCGCCCTGTGGGATCTGCTCGGCCAGTGGCGGCAGGAGCCGGTCTATCAGCTCCTCGGCGGGCCGGTCCGCGACGAGCTCGTCTTCTACGCTACCGGCCCCCGACCGGATCTGGCCCGTGAGATGGGCTTCATCGGCGGCAAGATGCCGCTGCGCCATTCGCCGGCCGAGGGCGAGGCGGGGCTGAAGGCCAATCTCGACCGTCTCGCCGGGATGCGGGACCGCGTCGGAGACAATTTCTGGCTGATGGTCGATTGCTGGATGAGCCTCGACCTCGATTACGCGACGCGGTTCGTGCATCGCGCGGCGGCCCATGGGCTGAAATGGATCGAGGAGGCGCTGCCGCCGGATGATTACTGGGGCTATGCCGAGCTGCGCCGCCGCGCGCCGCCCGGTGTGCTGGTGACCACCGGCGAGCATGAGGCGACGCGCCACGGTTTCCGTCTTCTCGTCGACATGGGCTGCTGCGACATCATCCAGCCGGATGTCGGCTGGTGCGGTGGCATCACCGAGCTGCTCAAGATCTCTGCCTATGCAGATGCCCACAGCGTCATGGTCGTGCCGCACGGATCGAGCGTCTACAGCTACCATTTCGTGGTGACGCGCCAGAACAGCCCGTTTTCGGAGTTCCTCATGATGGCGCCGCAGGCCGACCGCGTGGTGCCGATGTTCTCACCGCAGCTTCTCGACGAGCCGGTACCGGTCGGCGGCCGGCTGAAAGTGCCGGACCGGCCGGGCTTCGGCGTACGGCTCAATCCGGAGGTGGCACTGCATCGGCCCTATGAGCACTGAGAGCACCGGGGCGGACGGGCAGGGGACGGCCCCGTCCCCGGACCCACCCGGCCTTCCGGGCATCAGGGATGACCGCTGATGCCACGCTTTAACACAGCGCCACACGCTGATCTTATCGTTCGACTTTCTGGATATCGGATGCCAGATCCCGGGTGAAGGACGCCGTCATGAAGTCGAGCGTCATCGGCAGACCGAGATCGACCCGCGCGGCGTGCTGGATCCGGACATCGATGTCGCGCGCATCCATGGCCAGCAGATGGCCACCGCGGCGCCGGTCGGCCGACAAGAAATGGAAATGGAAGCCTGGCACATGGACGGAGCCGAGGAAATCCGGCGTCCAGAAGCCGACGACGCTGCCCTCGATGTTCTCGAACTCGAAGATCGTCTGGGTCGAGATCGTCTCGGCGAGCGGCTTGTAGTTGTCCTGTCGCTGAACCGACCGCGCCCGGACATAGTCGAAGACACCCTCGATGCGAAACGAATAGAGGATGTTCGGCGACGGTACGAGCTCGACGAGCTGGTGCTCGAGCTCCGCCCAAGACCTTGACCCGGTGAGCCTTTCACCGACATCGCCCTCGAAGAACGTGACGATCGCGAACGGCGTGAGGACATCGTCCTCGACGATCGTCGCATCGCCATCGGGACGCAGCCGATAGGCCGTTCCGTCGATCAGCACCAGCTCGCCATCGAGATCGTTGAAGGTGCCGAGCCCGAGATCGCCGTGGCGCTTCAGATCGGCGATCGTGGTGTCCTGGCGATAGAGGCCCTCGAGCAGCGCGTTGATCGGGGCGGAGATATAGACGGGCGGGCGGGTCGACATCGAGATGCGCTCTCCACGGGAACAGGCACCGCAGCATGGACGGTGATGGCAGGCTAACGACGCCGGGGCGGCGCCGGCAACCTCTAAGCAGGGATATCGCGTCGCCGCGCTTGATCCGGTTGCGGCCTCGGTGGCTGAGCCTTCTTGACATCACTGACACGAGATCGTGTTCTGGGCTGCTGACCTGGAGGCATGGATGACACTCTCCACGAAAGCACTTGCCCAGAAGCCCCTGCAAGATTTCGCGACAGCTGTAGTCGCAACGCTGAAATCCGACGGACGATTTATCGGACTTCTTGCAGGCGGATCGGCAATTACCAAGAGCGCGGACGCCTTTTCTGATCTGGACCTGATCCTCGTTGCGCGCAGAGAGATTTATGCCGACATCCTCGCCGCCAGGCGCGATTTTGCCAAGACACTCGGCGATCTGCTGTATGCCTTTACAGGCGAGCACGTTGGTGAACCGCGTCTTCTGATCTGCCTCTATGGCAACCCCGTTCTGCATGTCGATCTCAAGTTTGTTACCGTCGAGGATCTCGATCACCGGGTCGAAAACCCGATCGTTCTATGGGATTTCGACGGAACGGTTGCGGCACGTCTCTTGCGGGGGTCGGCCTGCTGGCCCAACAGGGATCCAGAGTGGTTCGAGGAGCGGTTCTGGGTGTGGTTACATTATGCGGCGACCAAGCTCGGACGCGGTGAGCTGTTCGAGGTGATCGAGATGCTCACTTTCTTGCGGGGCCAGGTCCTCGGTCCGCTTGCGATGCGTCGGGCCGGCGTCGATCAGAGGGGTGTCCGTCGTCTTGAGGCCATCGCGCCACATGCAGCGACATCGATGGCAGCGACCTTAGGCGGGGTTTCCGACGAGGAATGCGCGATGGCGCTGCGGACCGTCATCGAGCTCTATGTGGATTTTCGGGGCGATCGCCCGCCCGTGAACTGCCGTCCGGAGAACGAGGCGCAAGTTCTGGCGTATGTTGATGCGATCCTCGGGCGCATCTGCGGCGAAGCCCGGGCGTGCGCGTGACGGGGGTTCCTGCGCGCTCACAACCGGGCGACTCTTCTTATCGGGCGGGGCCGCGCTAAGCCGTGCGGCCCCGCAACCGGTTATCGAAGCGAGCGCTTCAACGAACGGGAGCGTGGCCCGCATAACCGCTCGCTATCACAGCACCTCCGTTGAAGGCGCTGATGGTCTCTGACCCATCCGAGCGGACCCGTAATCCCACGCGTGACCGGCTAGACCGTATTTCCATAATATATCTTATGCGACGGTCGGATATGATCAGGGCCGGGCACTTTGGCCCGGCCCCTTCCTCTTGATATGGGGCGCTCACATGCCCGGGCGCGGCGTCTCGGTGAAGCCGCGCCCGGTGCCGGCGAACAGGATCGCCTCCTGCCGCTTGAGCATCTCGGCGTGGCGCGCCAGCGCCGCCGGATGGAAAAGCCCCTCCGGCGCCTGCTCGAGATCGAAATGCCCGTGATCGCGGCCACGCACCAGCGCCGCCGAATCCCGTACCGGGCTGGTCTGGCGGACATCGCCGGCGATGTAGCGGATCGCGAGGCCGACACGGCGATGATCGGCGCGGTTCGGTTCTGAGCCGTGGATCAGCAGCACGTGGTGCAGCGACATCTGCCCGGGTGCGAGCTCGACATCCACCGCATCCGCCTCATTGACCTCGACCTGAACCTCCTGGCCGCGGCTCAGCATGTTGGTCTCGGCGAAGCTGTCGCTGTGCGAGAGCTGCTCGTGATGGGTTCCCGGCACGACGCGCATGCAGCCGCTCTGCCGGGTGCTGGGCGTGAACGCAACCCAGGCGGTCACCACCCGCGGTGACGACAGGCCCCAATAGGTCGCATCCTGATGCCAGGAGATATAAGCCGGATTACCGGCCTCCTTGGTGAAGAAGTTGCTGCTCCAGCACAGGATGTCAGGACCGAGCACGTCCTCCACCGCGTCCAGGATGCGCGGATGGTTGACCAGATCCCACAGCGAGGGGACCAGCAGGTGGATCTTCTGGTTGGTGGCGCGGGAGAGCTTGCCCCCTTCCCGCCTCTCGATCTCCTCGACCTCGGCGAGCAGCGCCGCGGCCTCGGCCGGGCTCAGCACGTCGATCGGGAAGACGATGCCGTCGCGCTCGAAGGCCTCGACGGCGGCGTCGCTCAGAACTTTCGCCATGGCTGGCTCCTCATCACTCCGTCGTCTCAATGAAGGTTGCCGAATGGATCATCCCATCAGCAGGTCTGGCAGGAACGTCACGAAACCTGGAACGAAGGTGATCAGGAACAGGACCACGAACAGTACGAGGACCATCGGCCAGGCCTCGGCCGTATAGGTCTCGACTTTCACGCGCATCACCGAACAGGCCGTGAACATCAGTGTTCCAACGGGCGGCGTTGCGCCGCCGATCGTCAGGTTGAGCACGATCACCAGCCCGAAATGCACCGGGTCGACACCGAGCCCGACCACCACCGGCGTCAGGATGGGCGTCAGCAGGATCAATGCCGCCGTCCCTTCCAGCAGCATCCCGACCACGATCAACAGCAGGTTGATCAGCAGCAACAGGAGCCAGGGATTCTCGGTCACGGTGACCAGCGCACTGGCGACCAGCGTCGGAATCCGCTCCCATGTCATGTAGAAGCCGAAGGCCGAGGCCGCAGCGATGATCATCATGACCGCCGCCGTCGCCACCACGGTCTCGGTGAGGATCGCCGGGATGTGGCTCAGCTTCAGCTCACGATGCCAGAGAAAGCCGATGGCGAGCGCATAGAGCACCGTCATCGCCCCGGCCTCGGTGGGCGTGAACACGCCGAACCGTATGCCGACGATGATGAAGACGGCGATCGACAGGCCGCCGAGCGCGTCGACGAAGGCGCGCAGCAACGTGCTCCACGGGACGGGAGTCGTCCGCTGCGGCTTGTAGCCCCGCCTGGCCGATAGATAGCTGACCAGCGCCATCAAAGCGACGGTGATGAGCAGACCCGGGATGATACCGCCGAGGAACAGGCGGCCGACCGAGACATCGGCGAGGAAGCCGTAGAGGATGAGGCCGATGCCCGGCGGGATGATCGGCGTGATTACCGCCGAACAGGCGGTGATGCCGGCGGTGAAGCCGGGCGAGAAGCCGCGCTTGACCATCTCCGGCGCGATCATCTTTGACTGCATCGCGGCATCGGCATTGGCCGAGGCCGACATGCCCCCCATCAGCGCCGACAGCAGCACGTTGACCTGGGCGAGACCGCCGCGCATCCGTCCGACCATCACATCGGCGAGGACGAAGAGCCGCCGCGTGATGCCGGCATGGTTCATGATCGTGCCGACCAGGATGAAGAGCGGAACCGCCAGCAGCGGGAAGCTCTCCGTCACGCTCAGCATCCGCTGAACGAACAGATTGGTCGGCACACCGGCCGCGAAGATAAAGTAGACGAGCGCGGCCATGCCGATCGCGAACGCGACCGGGACATTGATCACGAACAGGACGCCCATGATCAGTGCCGGCAGATAGGTGCTCAAGCGGCCGCCTCCTCGACCCCGTGCCAGCGGCGCCAGGCCACCTGCACGTAACGGATGCACATGAGCGCGAAGCCGATCACGGCCGAGGCATAGACATAGGCGAGCGGCACACGCAGGACCGCGCTCGGATTTGTCAGATTCGCCGCGGCGTGGCGGAAGGCGAGCCAGGCGGCATAGGCGCAGAAGGCCACGACGATCAGATCGGTCACGGCCGCCATTGCCCGCCGGGCGCGGCGCGGCAGCATCTGCGTCAGGATGTCGATGCTGATATGGGCGCGATGCTTGAACCCCGCCGCCGCCCCGATGAACATCAGCCAGGCGAAGGCGATCGCCGCCACCTCCCCCGCCCAGGGCGCCGGCTGCGCCGTGACATAGCGGCTGAGGACGCCCCAGCTGACCGACAGGACGACGACGACGAGCGCCAGCCCGGCGATCACCTCCTCGACATGGCGCAAAAGGAAGGCAACGGCGCCGCGAGGCGGCGCCGTCCCTTCGGAGGTCTCACGAAAAGACATCGACCGTGCGACGCCCGCTTCACTCCGCCAGGATCTGCATGATCCGCTCGCGCAGCCCGGGCGTCCATTCCGGGAAGGCCTCATAGACCGAGGCCGTCGCCTCCTGGAACGCCGCGATGTCGATGTCGCGGACCACGGTGAGCCCTGCCTCCTCGAACTGGCGGATGAACTCTTCCTCGCTCTCGAGCGTCAGCCGCGTCAGCTCCTCGCCGGCACGATGCCCCTCCTCCAGCATGATCGCCTGCAGATCCTCGGGCATCGCCTCGAAGACCTCATTGCTCATGATCAGCGCGACCCAGGCAGTGAAATGCCCGGTCAGAGAGACCGTATTGCGCACCTCGTAGAGCTTCGAGCCGGACAGCGAGCCGAGCGGTGCTTCCGCCGCGGCGACCACGCCCTGCTGCAAGGCACCGTACACCTCGGCCCAGTTGACCGTGGTGGGGCGGGCCCCCATCGCCTCGAAGGTCTCGATCCACATCGTGTTCGGCGGGACGCGGACGGTCAGCCCCTCGATGTCGGCCGGGCTGCGGATCGGCTTGTCGGCGATCATGTGCCGCTGGCCGAACAGCATGTTGAAGGCGATGACCCGAAAGCCCTGGTCCTGGAGCTGCTGGTCGATCTCCGCGTACCAGTCGCTCTCGAGGATCTTCGGGAAGGACAGCGTGTCCGCCAGCAGATACGGGCCGTTGAGCACACCGATATCGGGTACGAAATCGGCGAGATAGCCGGGATCGGTGAGGTTCATGACCGGCGTGTGCTGCCGGATCATGTCGTTGACATCCTTGCCGGAGCCGAGCTGCTCGCTTGGGAAGACGGTGATGTCGATCCGCCCATCGCTGCGCTCATTGACGTTCTCGGCGAAGAACTCGAGCGCTTGGTGCACCGGCTCGTTGCTCGACATCGAATGCGCGAGCCGCAGCACGACCTCCTGCGACAGGGCGGGCAGGCTGGCAAGACAGGCCGCGACGCCGGCCGCGAGCGACAGGCAGAGCTTCGCTCTCATGGATCTCCTCCTGAGTCGGCGGCCCGCGGGCCACCATTGACGAAACCGCTCTCTCCGGCGGTGTTAGCGCCACCATACTAGCCGGCGCAGGGCGCGTGTCGACCCGGGTGGGCATCGCTCGGGCAATTTTTTCGGCGCCATCGGCACCGACACCACAACCGGCCATACGCGCCGCGCATCGCCCTGACCTAACTGCTGTCGCGGATGATGAGCGCGATGTCGACGAGTTCGACCGGCCGCTCCGGCCCGCCGCCGCTCAACCGCTCGAGCAGCATCCGTCCGGCCCGCCGGCCGATGTCATAACCGTCGATACGGATGGTGGTGAGCGACGGGACCAGCTCGGCCGCCATCTCGATATCGCCGAAGCCGGCGATGGCCAGGTCCCCGGGCACGCGCAGCCCGCGGCGCCGCGCCTCGAACAGCCCACCGATCGCGAGCAGGTCGTTGCCGAAGAAGACGGCGTCGGGCGGTGGCCCCTCTTCCAGCAGCTCGGCCAGCGCCCGCCGGCCTTCGGCGATGCCGTAGGTGCCAGCGATCGCGAGCTCGGCCACCGGCCGCAGCCCGAATTTGGCGAGGCCCTCACGGAACCCTTGAAGCCGCAGCACTCCCCGGCCACCGCCGCGCCCGACATAGGCGCAGCGCCGCCGGCCATGATCGCCGAAATGCTCGCCGACCATCCGGCCGCCGTCGAAATTCGAGAACCCGACGAGCATGTCGATCGGGTCCATCGGATAGGCCCAGGTCTCCATCACCGGGATGCCGAGGCCGCGCAGCAGGGCGCGGTTGTTCTCGAGCTCGATCACCCCGGTGAACAGCGCCGCCGCCGGCCGGAAAGCCTGCAGCGTCTGCAACATCGCCGTCTCCTTTTCGTAGGAGTAGGCGGTCTGTCCGATGACGAGTTGATAGCCATGCGGCTCGACGACATCGGCACAGCCCTGCACCGCCGCCGCGAATTGCGGGTTCTGCAGGTTCGAGACGAAGGCGGCGATAATGGCGGACCGGCCCGACCGCAGGCTGGAGGCATGGAGATTGGGAGCGTAGCCGGTCTGCTCCACCGCCTCGAGGACGCGCCGGCGTGTCTCCTCGGTCACCTTGTCCGGATTGCGCAATGCCCGGCTGACGGTGATCGGCGCGACGCCGGCGATGCGCGCCACCTCGTCGATCCGCGGCGGCCGCGAGTCCCGCGGCGCTGCCTCGCCTGCGGGCCGCTGGGGCGGTTCGGACGGTGCCGCGGGGGGGCGTGGGGGTTGGGGCTCGCTCACGCCTCCTCCAGCATGGCCCCCACCTGAACGAGGCAGTCGCCCGACCGCGCATGGGTGTGCAGCCGCATCGAGATGACGATGCCGGCCTCGGCGAAGCGCAACGGCTCCTCGGGCCCATCCAGCCGCGCGAGATCGTGATACCAGCCCGCCACATCGCCGGCCGCCACCCGGTCGCCGAGCGATACGGCCGGCTCGAACCAGCCCTCGCGCGAGGCGTAGATGGCCTGGCTCTGCCGGCCGAGGAAGAGGAGCCGTGTCGCCTCCCCCACCCCTGCCCCCGGCGCGAGCACCGGCCGCTCGACCATGCCCATCGCCTGCATCACCCGATCGATCGCGCGCATCACGCCGAGCATCGTCGCCGGCGTGACGGTACCGCCGCCACCGAACTCGCCGCTGATCCCGATCGCCCCGGCCCGGCGGGCGGCGGCCATCGAGGTCGGCGCCGACGGGCCATTATCGGCGATGAACGCCCAGGGCAGCCCCATCGCGCGCATCAGCTCCACCGAACGGTCGAAGCGCGCCCGGTCCTCCTGCTGCTCGACCAGCGCACAAGGCAGATGCGCCATCGACGTCCCGCCGGAATGTAGGTCGAACACCACGTCGTGCCGCGGGAACAACGTGCCTTCGAGATGATGGGCGAGCCGCGCCGTCGGCGTGCCATTCGGGTCGCCGGGGAAGGCGCGGTTGAGGTTGCCACCATCCAGCGGCGAACACCGCTTCGCCGCCATCACCGCCGGCTGATTGGTCGTCGGCAGGATGGTCAGCGTACCGCGCATCCGCGATGGCTGAATCTCCCGCCACAGCCGGGCGAGCGCGATCTCGCCCTCATACTCGTCGCCGTGATTGCCGGCCATGATGAGGAGGCGCGGCCCGTCCCCGTTCCGCACGACGCCGACCGGGATCCGGACCTGGAAATAGGGCGAGCGGTCGACCGAGAACGGAATGCCGATATAGGTAAGCCGTTTGCCGTCACTCTCCAGATCCAGATCGTGAAAAACGCCCGTATGCATTGGATTCACCGGCGATAAGAGGAAGGGTGTTGCGGCGCCGCGGCAGAAATGTTCCGGATGTGAATCGATCTGCCTCCGGCGAGGCTACGCGCACGGTCTTGCCACGACAACGTTGTCACGCGACGCGCCCGGGCGGCCCTCACCGCCGTTTCTCCTCGCGCCCGGAGACCAGCAGCAGGCCGAGGACAAGCGATCCAAAAAGGATGCTGCGCCAGCCGGGCGACGCATTCACCACCGTGATCAGCGCCGTGATCGTCACCAGCAGCACCGCCCCGGCCATGGTACCGGCATAGGAACCGCGCCCGCCGAGGATGGAGGTGCCGCCGAGCACCACGGCGGCGATCGAGGTCAGGAGATAGGGATCACCGATGCCGACATAGCCTTGGCGGTTCATGCCGAGCACCAGCACCCCGGCGAGGCCCGCCGCAAGACCGCTGAGCGTGTAGAGCAGCACCGTCGTCCGCTCGACCCCGACGCCGGACAGGCGCGAGGCCAGCGGGTTGGTGCCGATCGCGTAGACATGCGCACCACGCGCCGTCCGATGCAGGAACAGCAACACCGCGGCGGAAACGAGCGCCCACAGCACGATGCCCACCGGGATCCCGGCGGGCCGGGCCGAGCCCAGCCATTCGACTGCCGGATTGCGCACCGAGACGGCACTGCCGCCGGCGAAGATGACGAGCGCCCCCTGCAGCAGCGTCGCCATCGCCAGGGTCATGATCAGCGGATGGACGCGCAGCGTCGCGATCCCGACCCCGTTGAGAAAGCCGATGCCACTCGCCACCGCCAGCGCTGCGACGATCCCGACCAGCCCCGTCGGATCGGCTGCGGGTGACAGCAGCGGCAGGCCGATCGCCGTGACAGTGATGACTGCGCCGACAGACAGGTCGATGCCGCCACCGATCACGACCAGCGTCTGCCCGGCGGCGACCAGCCCGATCACCGCCGACAGCTCGAGGAGGTAGCGCAGATGCCCCCAGGCGCCGAAGCCGCGGCTCGCGTAGCTGGCGACGATCCAGACAGCGACGACGACGAGATAGGCGAGGACCGTGCGGTTGACGAGCAGTGCGCGCAGCCGGCTCATGCGGTCCTCCACCGGCCGATGACCTGCGGGACCGCGACGGCGCCGACGATGATCAGCCCCTGCGCGATATACTGGGCGACCGGCGGGAAGCCGAGGAAGAACATGACATTGATCATCACCGACAGCAGCAGGCTGCCGGCCAGCGCACCACGCATCGTGCCGTAGCCGCCAAGGAATCCCACGCCACCCAGCACCGCGGCCGCGATCGAGTTGAGCGTGAAGGGCGTGCCGATCACCGGATCGCCGGAGCCGGTCTGTGCTGCGACGAAGAGCCCAGCGAAGGTGGTGAGCGCCCCCGACACTGCATAGGCGACGATGCGGACGCGATGCACCGGTACGCCGGATCGGAAGGCGCCTGTCGGATTGTCACCGACGGCGTAGAGGCCCAGACCCAGCGGCGTCGCGAGATAGAGCCGCCAGCCGATGATCAGCAGCACGAGCAGCAGCGCGGCCACCGGCGTGTCGCCGGCGAGCAGGTCGGAGAACCAGGACGGCACGGCGCCACCCGGCCGCGGCAGGATCAGCAGCGCCACCCCGCCGAGGATGAAGGACAGCGCCAGAGTCACGATGATCGCCGGCAGACGCAGCAGCGTCACGATCGCGCCGCTCGCCGCACCGACGCCGAGGCCGATGGCCACCACGGCGAGCACTCCGCCCAGAACCCCGAGCGGCCCGTCCATGGTCGTCGCGGCGACCACGGCACCGAGACTGACCGTCGCGCCGGTGGCGAGGTTGATGCCACCCGTCATCATCATCAGCGCCTGGGCAACCGAGACGAGAGCCAGCGGGAACCAGTTCTGGGTGAACTTCGACAGCCCCTCGACCGTCAGAATCCCCGGGAACAGGACGGCATAGAGCGCGAAGAAGAGAAGAAGGATGAAAAAGAGGCCGCGCAGCCCCTCGTTCCGGCGCCACAGGATCGCCGCATAGAGACGATTCATGCAGCCCGGTCCTCTCCCGCGGATCCCGTCCGGTCGAGACCCATCGCGGCAGCGACAATCGCCTCCTCGGTGATCGCCTCGCCGTCAAGCGTCGTTGCGACCCGCCCGTCATGGAAGACATAGACACGGTCGCAGAGATGGACGAGTTCGGGCGTATCGGAGGACAGTAGCAGGATCGCCTTGCCCTGCTTGGCCAGGCTGCGCAGCATCAGATAGATCTCGCGCTTGGTTTCAACATCGACGCCGCGTGTCGGGTCATTGAGCAGCAGGACACCGGGGTCGAGCGGCATCCACTTCGCCAGCGCCACCTTCTGTTGATTGCCGCCCGACAGCGCCTGCACCTGCCGGCGGACATCGCCGCGGATAGTGAAGCGCTCGACGAGCCGCGCCACGGTCGAGCGCTCGGCCGCACGGTCCCGCAACCCGCGCCGCGCCAGCCGCCGGAAGGACGGCAGCAGCAGGTTGAAGTCGATCGGATGGGGCAGCAACAGCCCCTCCTTCTTGCGATCGGCGGGGACATAGGCCAGTCCTTCGGCGTTGGCCGCCGTCACGCCACGCAGTGGACGGTCGCGGCCGCCGACGCGGAAGGCGCGCGCGGTCGCCGGCAGAGCGCCGTAGAGACCGAGGAGGAAATCCTCCTGCCCCTGCCCGACCAGCCCGCCGATGCCGACGATCTCACCCCGGTGCAGATCGAGATCGACATCGCTCGCGGCGCCGGCACGAAATCCGCGGACATGCACCGCCGTGGCCACGGCCGCGGCGCCGTCCGGCGCCGGGCTCTCACGCGGCGGGAAAAGGTCGCCGGGATCCCGACCGACCATCAGCCGCACCAGCCCCGCCGGATCCACGCCCGAGAGGGGCTGATCGGCTGTGCGGACACCATCCTTCAGAATCGTCGTATAATCACAGAGATCGAGGACTTCATTGAGACGGTGCGAGATATAGAGCACCGCCACCCCCTCGCCCCGCAACCGCCGCACGAGACCGGTGAGGGTGCGCACCTCATGGGCCGAGAGCGACGAGGTCGGCTCGTCCAGGATGAGCACCCGCGGCCGTCGCGCGAGCGCCTTGGCGATCTCCACCATCTGTCGGCGGCCGAGGGCGAGCCGCCCCACCGGGAGGTCCAGCGGCTCGTCCAGGCCGACCAGCGCGCAGGCCTCGGCCGCCCGCCGTGCCAGCGCGCCATAATCGATCAGGCCGCCGCGCTGCGGGAATGCCCCGAGACCGACATTCTCCGCGATGGAAAGATGGGTCGCGAGGCTCAGCTCCTGCTGGACGACGGCGATCCCGGCACGCTGGGCGGCGGCGGGGGTGAGGCCATGGACCGGGCGGCCGTCGATCTCGATCGTTCCCTCATCGGGGGTCAGCGCCCCCGACAAGAGGTTGATGAGCGTCGACTTGCCGGCGCCGTTCTCGCCGAGCAGCGCATGGGTCCGCCCGGGCGAGAGCTCGATCGTGACCTCCTTCAGGACGCGGTTGCCGAAAAAGCTCTTCGACACCCCGCGCGCCGCGAGGATCGGAACGGTCATCGAACGCGCCCCCGCCTCAAGCGTCCCTCCTTGCGCCTTACGTCACTCCGCCCGGGCGGCGGCGATCAGCTCGTCGAACATCTCGATGCTGTAGGGTGAATAGATGTACCCATCGGCCGGGAACTCTTCGGCGCGAGCGAGATAGTCGTCGATGTTCGAGTTGTCGATGATCGGCAGCGGCACCTCGATGAAGGCCGGGATGTCCTCGCCCTCCAGCGCCTTGACCGCGACATGCACCGCAAGGCCGCCCAGCCAGTTCGGCTGCATCGTCGCCCAGGCGGTGAGGTCGTGCTCCTTCCACAGCTCGAGGAACTGGCGATAGTTCTCGCCGGTCATCGGCACGAATTCGCGCCCCTGACGCTCCATTGCCAGGATCGCGCCGGCGGTCAGGGCGCCGCCGAGCGACAGGATGCCGTCGATCTCCGGATGCGCGAAGAGCAGGCTCGTCACCGCCTCCTGCGCCGGCGCGGCGTTATAGTCAGTATTGGTTTCGGCGAGAATCTCGACCGACGGATTGGCCTCGAGCACCGGGGTTGCGCCCGAGCGGCGGTCATCGCTGACCGAGATACCGGCCGGGCCGTTCAGCACGATGATCTTGCCGCTGCCGCCCATCTGCTCGATCAGCCATTCGGCGGCCTGCGTGCCCCAGGCGTGCGAGTCGGTGTTGATCTTCGTGGTCAGCTGATCGGTCTCGACGAGGCTGTCGAAATTGATCACCACGATGCCCTTGGCGCAGGCATCCGCGACCACCCGGTCGAGCGCCGTCGCCGAGCCCGCGATCAGCACGATCGCATCGACATCGGCGTCGATCATCGACTGGATCTGCTGGATCTGCGTGTTGGCGTTGCCCTGGGCATCGGTGATGACCAGCTCGTCGACCAGCCCCTGCTCCTGGTACTGCGCGATCACATCGGTGATCGTGCCCTCGGTCTGCTTCATCCAGGTCGGGACCGAGTAGATGTTCGCCCAGCCGATCGTATAGGGCGGCGCGCGCTCGCCGGTCACGCAGTTCGCCGCCGCCTGGGCCGCCGCCGGCAGCACCATCACCCCAGCAAGGACCGCGGCCGCCGCGAGAGTCCGCCTGCGGCGCGCGCCGTGAGCTGTTCCGTGAGACCTCATGCTCTGCTCCTCCGATGGGCCGTCACTTCGAGGCGCCCCCGGGCGCCCCCGCTTCCGTCGCACCGGCGCGCCGCCCCACGCGCCGTCTGCCGGGGTGGGGCAAGGAATGCTCATCCCCGCCCGCCCCCGGGACCGAAAGTGTCGGGAGTGAAGCCTCCTCCCTACGGAGCTGTCAAGACAACGTTACCATTACTGCGCCTGTCAGTCGGTGCTGGCCGGTCGGCAGCCATCGGGCTATCCCGGGGACGGGACAGACGAGGACGTGATGGCGACGGAGAAAGAAGGCGGCGGCGCCGCGATGGAGAGGCTGCTGGCACTGATGGCCCGGCTGCGCCACCCGACGGAAGGCTGTCCGTGGGACCGGGCGCAGAGCTTCGCGACGATCGCCCCCTATACGATCGAAGAGGCCTACGAGGTCGCCGATGCTATCGCACGTGGCGACCGCGCCGACCTGCAGGAGGAGTTGGGTGACCTCCTCTTCCAGGTCGTTTTCCACGCCCGCATGGCCGAGGAGGAAGGTGCCTTCGACTTCGCTGCGGTTGCCAATGGCCTGACCGACAAGATGATCCGCCGACACCCGCACGTCTTCAGCGATACCGGGACCGACGGTGAGATCCGTTGGGAGGAGACCAAGGAGGCCGAGAGGGCCGCCAAGGCCGCGGCGCGAGGCGGGGCTGTCAGCGCCCTCGACGGCGTCGCCATCGGTCTGCCCGCCCTCACCCGCGCCGAGAAGCTGCAGCGCCGCGCCGCCAGGGTGGGGTTCGACTGGGCGACGCCGGCGGAGGTGCTGGCCAAGATCCGCGAGGAGATCGAGGAGCTGGAGGCGGAACTTGAAACGCCCGAGCGGGATCCGCATCGGATCGCCGATGAGGTCGGCGACCTCCTGTTCGCCGTAGTCAACCTTGCCCGTAAATTGGAGGTTGATTCAGAAGCAGCCGTAAGGAATTGCAATGCGAAATTCGAGCGTCGCTTCAAGTCGGTGGAGTCGGCGCTCGCGGCCGAAGGTCGGCGTCCCCAGGACGCCACGCTCGACGAGATGGAACGGCTGTGGCAGGCCGCCAAGGCCGCGGAGCGGCTGCAGGCGAAAAAGGATGCGGGTTGAGGCCGCTCGCCGCCGCTGCCGATATCAGCCCGCCGCTAGGCCGCCTGCCTCGCCGATGACGGCCCTCGCCTCCGCCCACAGCGCCGGTGATGCGGACGCCATCAGCGGCCCGCGGCGAAGCACGGGGGTGTAACGGGTACCGTCCAGCGCCTGGACCATGCCGCCGGTCTCCTGGAGCAGCAGCGCGCCGGCGGCATGATCCCAGGGATAGGTCCCCCGGAAGATCAGCAGACCGCAGCTTCCCAGCGCGACATCGAGATAATCGAGCCCGGCCGAGGTCGCCGGCCCGCCCCAGCGGCCGAGCCGGTCGCGCAGGCGTCCGAGGGCCTCGGCATAGGCGGGCGGGCGCTTGGCAAGCGTCATCCTGCCTTCGACACTGGCAAGGCCACCCGCTTCCGGCGCGGCGAGCGGCCTTCCGTCGAGCGTCGCGCCCTCACCGCGGCGGACATGGGCGGTAAGGTTGCGCACCGGATCATGGATCCAGCCGGCCTCGGTCTCACCATCCCGCACCAGCGCCACGATCGTGCAGAACCGCTCCCGGCCGGCCACGTAATTCGCCGTGCCATCGATCGGATCGATGACCCAGACGGGGGCGGCGTGGGAGAGCCGGTCGAGAACGCCGGGATCGGCGGCCGTCGCTTCCTCGCCGACGACGACCGAGCCTGGCAGCAGCGCCTCGAGTACCGCCGTCAGCCGTCGTTCGGCCGCCCGGTCGGCCTCAGTGACGAGATCACCAGGGCCCTTCGAGAAAATCGCGTCCTCGGACAGCGCGCGGAAGCGCGGCATGATCTCCAGACGACCGGTCTCGGCGATGAGCCCCGCGACCTCCTGCGGATCCGGCAGCGCCGGCGAGGCGGCGGTCACGACGGCACGCGTGCGCCGTGGGCCTCGGCGAGCTGTCGGTTAAGCCGGGCGATATCGGCCGACGACAGGCTGACCCGGACATAGGTGTGCTGGTCGTCACGGCGGCTGTCGAGCACCTCGCCATGGCTGTGCAGCCAGGCGAGGGTGCGGCCGTCGGCGAGTTCGAGTCGCACGGTGATGGTCTCGCGGCCGCTGCGCAGGCGTCGTCGCACGACCTCGAGCAGGTCCTCGATACCCTCGCCCGTCACCGCAGAGATCGCCGCTGCGGCCCCGCGCCGCGTGGCGGCGCTGGCGACGGCCTCGCGCTCCGCCGCGTCAAGCCGGTCGATCTTGTTCAGCACCTCGATCACCCGGCCATCCGCGCCGGCATCGATGCCGAGATCGGCGAGCACGGCGTCGACATCCGCCTTCTGGATCTCGGTATCCGGATGAGAGACGTCGCGCACATGCAGGATGACATCGGCCGAGGAGACCTCCTCCAGCGTTGCCCGGAAAGCGGCGACCAGATGGGTCGGCAGGTCGGAGATGAAACCGACCGTGTCAGACAGGATCGCTTGGCGCCCCTGCCCCAGCTCGATCGCCCGCATCGTCGGGTCGAGCGTGGCGAACAGCATGTCGGCGGCCAGCACGCCGCCGCGGGTCAGCCGGTTGAACAGAGTCGACTTGCCGGCATTGGTGTAGCCGACCAGCGCGATGACCGGATACGGCACCCGAGCCCGCGCGTCGCGGTGCAGCGTGCGGGTGCGCCGGACGTCCTCGATCTGGCGCTTGAGCTGGATGATGCGGTCGTCGATCTGGCGGCGGTCCAGCTCGATCTGGCTCTCGCCGGGACCGCCGAGGAAACCGGCGCCGCCACGCTGGCGCTCGAGATGGGTCCAGGAGCGCACGAGCCGCGAGCGCTGATAGGTCAGATGGGCGAGCTCGACCTGGAGCTGGCCTTCCCGCGTGCGGGCGCGCCGGCCGAAGATCTCGAGGATCAACCCGGTCCGGTCAATGACCTTGGTCTTCCAGGCGCGCTCGAGGTTGCGTTGCTGGACCGGGGTCAGCGTCGCGTTGACGATCACGAGCTCGATCGCTTCGGCCTCCACATAGGCCTTGATCTCCTCGACGACGCCACCGCCGAACAGTGTCGCGGGCCGTGGCTGCGCCGTCCGAATGATCCGCGCGTCCTGGATCTCGAGATCAATCGCCAGGGCGAGGCCCACCGCCTCCTCGAGCGCTGCCTCGGGCAGTCGCGCGCCGTCGGCACCGGGGCGGCCGACGGCCGGGTGCAGGACGAGTGCGCGCCCGGAGGCGCCGGCACCATCGGGGGCGGCGGAGCCCATGCGTGTCAGCCTTCTTCCTTCGGCGGATCGAACAGCTGTACCGGATGCGCCGGCATCACCGTCGAGATCGCGTGCTTGTAGACCAGCTGTGAATGCGCGTCCCGCCTGAGCAGGACCGAGAAATTGTCGAACCAGGTGATTATGCCTTGCAATTTGACGCCGTTGACGAGGAAGACAGTGACCGGGATCTTGTTCTTCCTGACGTTGTTCAGGAACACGTCCTGAACATTCTGAGTTTTTTCCATATCGGAAGGCCTTTCCTTCTCTTATTGGGGCCGAGGCAGCCACCATGGTCAGCCCCGCCCTCGGCCGATCACTCACCGCACCATATGGTAGCCGAAAACGCCGAGAAAAGCCGCTACCCGCCCGAAAGCTGCCCTGCGCCGTTCAGGATGAAGCGCCCGCACCCGCGGCGTGGTCGAGATAGGCGCGGCGCAGAGTCCGGGACAGCGGTCCGGGCCGCCCGTCCCCGAGCATCGTGCCGTCGATCGAGACCACCGGCATGACGAAGGTCGTGGCGCTCGACAGGAACGCCTCGGCGGCGGATTTCGCCTCGTCGACGGTGAAGGGCCGTTCCTCGAAGACGTAGCCATCACGTGCGGCGAGGGAAAGGATCGACAGCCGGGTGACGCCGTTGAGGATGTCGCGATTGGCATGGCGGGTCACCAGGCGGCGATCCGGCGTGACGATCCAGGCGTTGGAGGAGCAGCCCTCGGTCACCAGCCCGTCATCATCGACCTGCCACGCCTCGAAGGCACCGGCATCGGCCGCTGCCTGCTTGCCCAGCACCTGCGCTGTCATGCCGACGGTCTTGATGTCCCGCCGCTTCCAGCGGATGTCGGGGATGGTGATCACCGGAACACCGGTCTCCGCGGCGGGCGGTTCGAGATCGGCCCGGCGGGTGGTGACGACGAGAGTCGGCTGGGCGTGCTTGGGGAATTTGAAGTCACGCGGTGCCGAGCCGCGGGTGATCTGGAAATATACCATCCCGTCGCGCACGCCGTTGCGACGTACCAGGCGGCGCAGGATCTGCTTCAGGACGGCCGGCGACACCGGCCAGTCGATGCGCAGCTCGCCCAGCGAACGGGCGAGCCGCGCCAGATGGCCCTCCTCGTCGACCAGCCGGCCGCCACGCACGGCGACCACCTCGTACACCCCGTCCGCGAACTGGAAGCCGCGATCCTCGATATGGATGGCGGCCTCCCCATGCGGCACATAGCGCCCGTTGACATAGGCCTCTCGCGGCATCGCGTACCCCCGGTTGCCCTCGTCGACCACTCCGGCCCGATTCAGTCGAGACCGGATTTGCCGGCGCGGTCCGGCGGCACCATGCCATGCACGCCGAGACTCTTCATCTTCCTGTGTAGGGCCGAGCGCTCCATGCCGATGAATTCCGCTGTACGGCTGATATTGCCGCCGAAGCGGGTAACCTGGGCGATGAGATACTCGCGCTCGAACAACTCGCGCGCGTCGCGCAGCGGCAGCCCCATGATCTCGCTGCCGCGATCGCCGCGCAGCACGGCCGGGGCGATCGCTCCGATTTCCGGCGGCAGCATGTCGGCGCGGATGGTAGAACCGGCCTCGCCGCCCGCCATGATCAGCAGCCAGTCGACGACGTTGCGCAGCTGGCGGACATTGCCCGGCCAGGAATACGCCTGCAGCGCCGCCATCGCATCCTCGCCGATCGGCCGCGGCACCAGACCCTGCGTCTCCACCGCCCGCTTCACGAAATGCTCGACGAGCAGCGGGATGTCCTCGCGCCGCGCGGAGAGCGGCGGCACCGCGATCGGCACGACGTTGAGCCGGTAGAACAGGTCCTCGCGCAGCCTTCCATTGGCGATCTCGGCCGGCAGGTCGCGATTGGAGGAGGCAAGCACCCGGACGTCGACCTCGACGCGCGTCGTGCCGCCGACACGGTTGAAGGTCTGCTCCTGCAGGACCCGGACGATCTTGCCCTGGGTGGCCAGCGGCATGTCGGCGACCTCGTCGAGGAACAGCGTGCCACCATGCGCCTGCTCGAAGGTGCCGATCTTGCGTGGCTCGAGCCCGTCGAGCGACCCCTCGACCCCGAACAGCTCCTCCTCCAGCCGGTCGGGATGCATGGCCGCGCAGTTCAAAGCGACGAAGGGGCCGCTGGAACGGCGGGACATGGCGTGGATCAGCCGCGCCACGATCTCCTTGCCCGAGCCCGCCGGCCCGGTGATCAGCACCCGGCTGCCGGTCGGCGCCGCCCGCTCGATCTGCTGGCGAAGCTGGTTCATCAGCAAGGACTGGCCGACGAGCTCGATCTCGCCGCCGGCCTTCAGCCGCAGCTCGGCATTCTCCCGCCGCAGCCGTGCCGCCTCTATCGCCCGTTCGACCATCAGCAACAGCCGATCGGTCTTGAACGGCTTCTCGATGAAATCGTAGGCGCCGCGCTTGATGGCCGAGACGGCCGTCTCGATGTTGCCGTGCCCCGAGATCATCAGCACCGGCACCTGCGGATGGTCCCGGCGGATGATGTCGAGCAGGTCGAGTCCGTCCATCGGGCTGCCCTGCAGCCAGATGTCGAGGATGACGAGGCTCGGACGACGGGCGGCCAGCTCCTGCAGCGCGTGGGTCGTGTCGCCGGCCTGCCGGGTCCTGTAGCCCTCGTCATCGAGGATGCCGGTGATCAGCATCCGGATGTCCGCCTCGTCGTCGACGACGAGAATGTCATGCGCCATGGTCGGCTTGGTCCCGCACTGGAACGCTCGTCCTCAATCCTCGGTGGTCTCGACCGACGTCGGGTCGACCGTCATCGGCTCGCGTGGAAAGACCAGTCCGACCCGGGCACCGCCCCCGGGGCGATCCTCCAGCACGAGTCGGCCACCGTGATCTTCCATGATCTTCTTGACGATCGCGAGGCCGAGCCCGGTTCCCTTGGTGCGGGTCGTCACGTAAGGCTCGGTCAGCCGGTCGCGATCGGCGACCGGCAGGCCCTTGCCATTATCCTCGATGGTGATCGTCGCCTCCTTCTCCGTATAGCTCAAACGCATCGAGACGCGTCCAGGCTCCGCGCCGCTGCCCTCGGATGCGATGCGCCCCTCGATTGCGTCCAGCGCGTTCTGCAGCAGGTTGGTCACCGCCTGGGCGAGCTGCCGCCGGTCGCAGGCGATGAGCGGCCGCTCATCGGGCCGGATCATCTCGAACGTGATCTCCGGATGCGCCTGGCGCTGGAGGAACAACGCCTCGTCGCAGGTATCGGCCAGATCGGTCGGACGCATCACCGGAGTCGGCATCCGGGCGAAGGATGAGAACTCGTCGACCATCCGGCCGATATCGCCGACCTGGCGGATGATCGTGTCGGTGCAGGTGACGAAGGTCTGCGGATCGTCGCTGATCTGCTTGAGATAGCGTCGCTTCAGCCGCTCGGCCGAGAGCTGGATCGGGGTCAGCGGATTCTTGATCTCATGCGCGATGCGGCGCGCGACGTCCGCCCAGGCCGCCTTGCGCTGGGCGGCGAGCAGTTCGGTGATGTCGTCGAAGGTGACGACATAGCCGCGCACCTCACCGCCGATGCGCTCCGCCGCGATGCGCGTCAGAAGGGTGCGCATCTCGCCGTCCCGCCGCACCCTCACCTGCCCCGACGCGATGCGTGCCTGCCGCGCCCTGACCTTGGCGAGCAGCTCCGCCATCTCCGGTACCGCCTCGTCCAGCGGCCGGCCGATCAGCTCGTCGAGGCTGAGGCCGAGCAGTTCGGTCGCGGATTTGTTGGGCAGGTTGATCCGCGCCTCGTGATCGAGCCCCATGACCCCGGCGGAGACGCCGGCCAGCACCGTCTCGGTGAACTGCCGGCGCTGGTCGAGCTGACGGTTGGCCTCGATCAGGTCGCGCCGCTGGCTCTCGAGCTGGTCGGTCATCCGGTTGAAGGAGCGCGCGAGGCTGCCGAGTTCGTCATCCGCCACCACGCCCTCGACCCGGGTGGAGAGGTCGCCCTCCCGCACCCGCTCGGAAGCGGTGATCAGGCGGCGCAGTGGGGTCACGAGCGAATCGGCGAAGGCAAGACCCATCCAGACCGCCGCCATCAGCAGCAGCAGCGCGACCAGCACATAGATCAGCGTGAAGGTGATCTGCAGGACCGAGCGCCGCCCCTCGATCTCGCGATACTCGGCCACCGCCCCCTGCGCGCGCTCCATGTGCGCGATGACCGTCGGCTCGATGCGGCGACCGATCAGAAGGAAGGTGTCGACGAAGGCGTCGAGCCGCACGATGGCGCGGACGCGATCATCGGTGCTGCTGTCAAGCAGCACCACCCGCTCCTCCCGTGCACGGTCGAGGATCTCGTCGGGAAACGGCTCGAACAGGGGCGCGAGGGTGAGCGCCGACCGGGCGATCAGACGGTTGTAGCCGTCGAACACCATCGCCTCTGTGACATTGCGGATCAGCGCTTGCTCGGTGAGGTACTGGTTGAACAGGGCATTGTTGGCGAGCAGCCGCGGTGCCTCGCGATTGATGTCGGTCGCAATGTCGAGCGCGGCAAAGCGCAGGTTCTGCTGATGCTCCTCGAGGTAGCCGCGCGCCACCGAAAGGGATTCGTTGACCGCGGTGGAGACACGCTCGGAGAACCAGGACTGCACACCGAGCTGGAAGAACAGTGCGGAGAAGGCCGCGACGAGGATCGCCGGCGCCACCGCCACCACCGAGAACAGCGCGATCAGCCGGACATGCAGGCGCGAGGCGGCCGAGCCGCGCCGGCGGGCGATCCAGATCGCGACGATCCGGCGCGCTATGATCGCGCCGAGCATCAGCAGCAGCGCCAGATTGAGCGTGAGCAGCGCCGAGACGGTGTTGGCATCCGCGCCGAAGGGCGGATTCCTCGTCAGCGCCGCATAGGTCGCGATCCCGGAGACGATCGCGGCGAAGGAGAGCAGGACTGCGAGCTTGTTCTCCAGGCCGACCCGCCGCGCCCAATGGAGCGTGTGGCGGAGCGGCGACGAGCTGTCCGAGACCATGGGCGTCCGTTCCGAGAGGACGCCGCCTTCGCCGCCTTGCCTCAGCCGCGAATGACGGGGATGTCCAACTCTCTGATTTTCTTGCGAAGCGTGTTGCGATTCAAGCCGAGCAGCTCGGCGGCCCGGATCTGGTTGCCGCGCGTCGCCTCCAGGCACAGGCCGATGAGCGGCCGTTCGATCTCCGGCAGGATGCGGTCATAGAGCCCTGCGGCGGGCAGCACGTCGCCATGCGCCTGGAAATACTCGCGCAGATGGCGCTCGACGGCTTCGGACAGGCTCTCGCCGCTGCGCGGGATGCCAGCACCGGGCGGCTGGACCGCGCTGTCGGCCGTCTCCGCCAGCTCAGCCTCGATGACGTCGAGGCCGATCGTCTCCTGGGAGTAGAGCGCGCAGACGCGGCGTACGAGATTCTCGAGCTCACGGACATTGCCCGGCCAGCGATAGCGCATCAGCCGTTCCATCGACGCCTTGTCGATCCGTTTGGCGGGCATGCCCTCGGCGACCGCCTCACGGATAAAGTGCTGCACCAGCGCCGGGATGTCCTCGGTGCGCTCGCGCAGTGGCGGCAGCCGGATCGGCACGACGGCGAGCCGGTAGAAGAGATCCTCGCGGAACAGGCCCTGGCGGATCAGCAGGCGCAGATCCCGATGGGTCGCGGCGACGATGCGGACATCGGCGCGGATCGGTGTGCGGCCGCCGACCGTCGTGTACTCGCCGTTCTGCAGCACGCGCAGCAGCCGCGTCTGTGCCTCCATCGGCATGTCGCCGATCTCGTCGAGGAACAGCGTGCCGCCCTGCGCCTGTTCGAAACGCCCGGCCGAGCGCGCCGTCGCGCCGGTGAAGGCGCCACGCTCATGCCCGAACAGCTCGGATTCGATCAGATCGCGGGGGATCGCCGCCATGTTGACCGCGACGAAGGGGCCGTTGCGGCGCCGGCCATAGGTGTGCAGGGCGCGCGCCACCACCTCCTTGCCGGTA
>CAYORM010000002.1:0-107189 GCA_964406375.1 uncultured Mycobacteriaceae bacterium
GATGGCGGCGACGTCACCCAGCTCATGCACGAGAAGTATCCGGAGATGCTGGACGAGGTGCGCGGCCTCTCGGAGGAGACGACGACCGGCGTCCACCGCCTCTACGACATGATGAAGAAGGGCACGCTGCGGGTGCCCGCCATCAACGTCAATGACAGCGTCACCAAGTCGAAATTCGACAATCTCTATGGCTGTCGCGAGAGCCTCGTCGACGGGATCAAGCGCGCCACCGACGTGATGCTCGCCGGCAAGGTGGCGGTGGTCTGCGGCTACGGCGACGTCGGTAAGGGCTCGGCCGCCTCGCTGCGCAGCCAGGGTGCGCGGGTGATGGTGACGGAGATCGACCCGATCAACGCCCTGCAGGCGGCGATGGAGGGCTATCAGGTCACGACGATGGAGGAGGCGGCGCCGATCGGCGACGTCTTCGTCACCGCGACCGGCAATGTCGACGTCATCACGCTCGACCACATGCGCCAGATGAAGGATCGCGCGATCGTCGCGAATATCGGGCACTTCGACAGCGAGATTCAGATCGACGCGCTGCGCAACTATGTCTGGGAGGAGATCAAGCCGCAGGTCGACGAAGTCGTCTTCCCCGACGGCAAGCGGCTGATCGTTCTGGCGAAGGGCCGGCTGGTGAACCTCGGCTGCGCGACCGGCCATCCGAGCTTCGTGATGTCGGCGAGCTTCACCAACCAGGTGCTGGCACAGATCGAGCTCTGGCAGAACCATGAGCGCTATGAGCGCAAGGTGTATGTGCTGCCCAAGCATCTCGACGAGAAGGTCGCACGGCTGCACCTCGACAAGATCGGTGCGAAGCTGACCCGGCTGACGCCGAAGCAGGCGGAGTATATCGGCGTGTCACCGGAGGGCCCGTTCAAGCCGGACGCCTATCGCTACTGAGCGCACAAGACGGCGGGCGGTTCAACGCCCGCCGGCCGCCTCGATGAAGCTGCCGGTGACATAGCCGGAGGCCTCGCCGGCCAGCCAGAGGATCGCCTCGGCGACCTCCGCAGTGGTGCCAGCGCGGCCTAGTGGCGTCTGCGCGCCGAGCACATGGGCGCGGTCCGGGCGGCCGGAGGCGGCATGGATCTCGGTGTCGATGAAGCCCGGCCGCACGGCGTTGACGCGCACACCCTCCGGCCCGAGTTCCTTGGACAGCCCGATCGTCAGCGCGTCCATCGCACCCTTCGATCCGGCATAGTCGACATACTCGCCGGGGGCGCCGAGCCGGGCGGCGACCGACGACACGATAACGATCGACCCGCCCTGCCCGCCCCGGCTGCGCGCGAGACGGCGGGTCGCGGCGCGGGCGGTGAGATAGCCGCCCAGCACGTTGACCTCGAAGACCCGGCGCATCCGCTCGACGCTCATCTCGGCCAGCGTTGCGGCGGGAGCGACGATGCCGGCGTTCACGACCACGGCGTCGAGCCCGCCGAAGGCCTGCGCGGCGGTGTCGAAGACGCGCTCGACATCCGCTTCGTTCACGACATCCCCCGGCAGGAGGACGGCGCGGCCACCCGCGGCCTCGACGGCGGCGGCGACGCGCGCCGCCGCCTCGCCCCCGGCGCGGTAATTGATCCCGACGGACCAGCCGAGGCGCCCGGCACCCTCGGCGACCGCCCTGCCGATGCCACGGCTCGCGCCGGTGATGAGGATGCGCCGCGCCATGCCCGTTCTCCCTCGCCCACATTTTGCGATGGCCGTGCCGAGATTAGCGCGTTGCGGCCGGTGGCGGGGCGCGATCAGGCGCGGATGGGCCGGTTTCTTGTCCTGCTTTGCACCGAGACAAGATCGTGATTGCCGGATGACGGGCCGGGGCCGAGGCTGCGGCCATGGCTCCCGGTCCGCTCTACACCGTCTGCATCCTCGTCTGGGGCACCACCTGGTTTGCCCTGACCTTCCAGCTCGGCACCGTGCCGGTCACCGTCTCGGTCACCTGGCGCTTCGCGGTCGCCGCCATCATCCTGATCGCGATCGCCCGCTGGCGAGGGCTGTGGCGGCCGATGTCCGTCTCCGACCATCTCGCCACGGCGGCCCAGGGGATCCTGACCTTCGCGGTCGCCTACAGCCTGACCTATGCCGCGGGCCGGCACCTGCCGAGCGGGCTGCTCGCGGTCGCCAACAGCAATGTGCTGTTTCTCAACATCCTGTTCGGTGCGCTGTGGTTCGGCCAGCCGGTCAGGCCGCGCGTGGTGGTGGGCGCGCTGGTCGGGGTCGTCGGCATGATTGCGATCTTCGCGCCCGATCTGGGCGATTTCCGGCTGGATGGCGGCCCGCTGCTCGGCCTGCTGCTGGTGCTGGTCGCCTGTGTGGCGACGGCGCTCGGCAATCAGCTCGCCGCGAGCCAGGCCCGGGCGGGCGTGCCGGTCGCGCAATATGCGGGCCTCGCCATGGGCTGGGGCGCTGCGGCGCTCGGCCTCGTCACCTTCGGCATCCTCGGCGAGACGCCGCGCTTCCTCATCGAGCCGGGGTATCTCCTGTCCTTCCTCTGGCTGACGCTGTTTGGCTCGGTCCTCGTCTTCCTCGCCTATTACGCGCTGATCGCCCGGATCGGCGCCGACCGGGCGGCCTACGCCTTCGTCGCCCATCCGGTCGTGGCGCTGATGGTCTCGACCGTCTTCGAGGGCTATCGCTGGACCGGCTGGTCGCTCGCCGGGGCGGCGCTGGTGGCGCTCGGCAACCTCGTCGCGCTGTCGCGCAGCCGCGTCGCCCGCCCGGCCGCCACCTGAACCCGCCGCCCCGTCAGGACCGGAAGCCGGGCACGCCCTTGGTCGTGGAGTACTCGAAATGCAGCACCGCGTCGGGATGGATCACCGCATGCGCCGCATGCGCCGCCTGCGCCGCCTCGGCGAACCCCGTCAGGATCAGCTTCAGCTTGTGCGGATAGGTCGCGATGTCCCCGACGGCGAAGACGCCCGGCAGATTGGTCGCCGCCGTCGCCTGGTCGATCGTGATGTGGTGGCGGTCGAGGCCGAGCCCCCATTCGGCGATCGGCCCGAGTGACATGGACAGCCCGAAGAAGGGCAGCAGCACATCGCAATCGAGCCGCCGCACCTCGCCATCGAGCGTCGCGACGGTGACCGCCGAAAGCAGCCCATCCGCACCCTCGAGCCCGTGGAGCTGATAGGGGGTGACGAGCTCGATCCGCCCCTCCGCCGCCAGCGCGTGCAGCTTTGCTACACTGTCCGGCGCGCCGCGGAACTTATCGCGCCGATGGACGACCATCACCCGCTCGGCGATGTCGGCGAGGATGATCGACCAGTCGAGCGCGCTGTCGCCCCCGCCGGCGATGACGACGCGCCGGCCGCGCATCTCCTCCTTGCGCGCGACCATGTAGAAGACCGACCGGCCCTCATAGGTCTCGATGCCGGCGAGGGGCGGCCGGTTCGGTCCGAAGGCCCCCGCACCCGCGGCGATGATCACGGCCCCGGCGTCGATCCGAGTTCCGGCCGAGGTCGTGACCCGCCAGCGTCCCTCCTCCGTCCGCTCGAGCCCGGTGACCTGCTGGCCGAGATGGAAGACGGGGCCGAACGGAGCCGCCTGCTCCGCCAGGCGCTCGATCAGCGCCGCGGCCTCGATGGCCGGATAGCCGGGGATGTCATAGATCGGCTTCTCGGGATAGAGGGCGGCGCATTGGCCGCCGACCGCCTCCAGCGTGTCGACGACATGGCAGCGCAGCCCGAGCATCCCGCATTCGAAGACGGTGAACAGCCCCACCGGCCCCGCGCCGACCACCACCACATCCGTCCGTTCCGCCGTCATATGCCTCGGTCCCTCGCCTCGCGCGGCCGCCTCCGGTCGCGGCCTCCGGTATAGCCGTGAACCCCGCGGCCGGTCGATGATGCACCCGCCGCCGCCACTCGCCTGAACGCCAGGGTGGGGGATGCTGGCGGGGATGGACGGGCGGCGCCGATTGCGGCTCTCCTCCGTCTCGCACGACATGGAGGCCTTCGATGGGCGACGCAGCCGGACAGACCATCCTTCCCTTCATCGACGGCGGCTTCGTCGAGGCCGCCGGCCCGCGCTTCGACACGGTCGACCCGGCGACCGGTCGGCCCGTTGCCTCCGTGGTGACGGCGACGGCGGCCGATGTCGACCGCGCCGTCCAGGCGGCCCGCGCCGCCTTCCCCGGCTGGGCGGCGCTGACCGGCACCGCGCGCGGGCGCATCCTGCGCGAGGCGGCGCGGCTCCTGCGTGCCGAGCGCGACCGGCTGGCCCTTCTCGAAGTCACCGACACCGGCAAGCCCATCGCCGAGGCGATGGTGGTCGACGTCGATTCGGCGGCCGATGCGCTCGACTTCTTCGCCGGGCTCGCGCCGGGACTGCATGGCGAGCATCATGATCTCGGCCCGAAGGCCTTCGCCTATACCCGCCGCGAGCCTCTCGGCGTGGTCGCCGCGATCGGAGCCTGGAACTATCCGCTGCAGATCGCCTGCTGGAAGGCGGCGCCGGCCCTCGCCTGCGGCAACACGATGGTCTTCAAACCCTCGGAGCTGACGCCGCTGACCGCCGCGGCACTGGCCGAGATCTTCGCCCGGGCCGGCCTGCCGCGCGGGGTGTTCAACACCGTCAACGGTGCTGGCGAGACGGGCGCGGCGCTGGTCTCCCATCCCGACGTCGCCAAGGTCTCGCTGACCGGCTCGGTCGCAACCGGCCGCAAGGTCGCGGCGGCCGCGGCGGGCGACATGAAGCACGTCACGATGGAGCTCGGCGGCAAGTCGCCGCTGATCATCTTCGACGATGCCGATATCGAGAACGCCGTGCGTGCGGCGATGCTGGCCAACTTCTACACCCAGGGCGAGGTCTGCTCGAACGGCACCCGCGTGTTTGTCGACCGGACGATCAAGGACCGGTTCCTCGCCGCCCTGGTGGAGCGGACGCGGCGGCTGCGGATCGGGGACCCCAAGGATCCCGAGACCCAGGTCGGCGCGCTGATCTCGGCTGCTCATCGCGAGAAGGTGCTCGGCTATGTGCGGGCGGGCGTGGAGGCGGGTGCGCGGCTCCTGTGCGGCGGCGGCATCCCGGCCGACCCGGTGCTCGCCGGGGGGTTCTTCGTCGAGCCGGCGATCTTCGACGACTGCACCGATGACATGGCGATCGTCCGCGAGGAGATCTTCGGCCCGGTGATGGCGGTCCTGACCTTCGACGACGAGGCGGAGGCGATCGCCCGTGCCAATGCGACGACCTTCGGCCTGTCGGCCGGGGTCTTCACCCGCGATCTCGCCCGCGCCCACCGGACGGTCGCGGCGCTCCAGGCCGGCACCTGCTGGATCAACACCTACAACATCACGCCGGTCGAGATCCCCTTCGGCGGCGTGAAGCACTCCGGCATCGGACGCGAGAACGGCCATGCGGCGATCGAGCACTACACCCAGCGCAAGAGCGTCTATGTCGAGCTAGGCGACGTCGACAGCCCCTATTGAGGCCGCGGAACTCCGGCGGCGATCACTCGTTCATGGATCGGGGCCCGGCCTTTCGCCACGGGCCCGTTGATGACGGGTGGGTGCCGCATGGTTGGTGACACGACTGACGAGGAGGGCCGGATGGCCGCACGTAATCTCGAGCAGGACATCGATGCGCTCGCGCAGAGCCTGGACGAGATCCGGGCCTCCATCGCCCGGCTGACCGATGCGCTGGGAACGACCGCCCGCGACGCGGCAGCGGAGGGACGGCACCAGGCCGAACGGATGGCACATGCCGCCCTTGACGGCGTTGAGGACGGGATGAGCTCGCTGAGCCGCGAGGTCGAGCAGCGGCCGCTGACCAGCGTCGGCATCGCCTTCCTGCTCGGCATCATCACCGGCAAACTGATCCTGCGCTGATCCCATGCTGGGATCGCTGCTCACCGGACAGGTCTCGCTGCTGACGGCGGTCGCCTCGCGGACGGCGGCGGACGTCGCGCGGCGCACCGCTGCCAAGGTTATCGCGATGGCGGTCGCCGGCTTCATCGCCGTCGCCGGCATCGGCTTCCTCTCGGCCGCCGCCTATATTGCGATGCTGCCCGGGCTGGGACCCGCCGTGGCCGCGCTGATCCTGGGTCTGGTGCTGCTGCTGCTCGCCGCTATCCTGTTCTGGATCGGCGCGCGCCGGCCTCGCCCGGCGGTCGTCGGCGCGGCAGTGCCGCCTGTCTCGACGCTGGCCGCGGCGGCGCCCCCTGGCGCCCCGCCGGCGGGATCGAACAGCGCCGCACTGTCGGGCCTGCTGGCCGGGTCGGGTCTGATCGGCGGCATCGCGGCGGCCTTCGCCGCGGGAATCGGTGCGGCCGCCCTGCTGCGCCGCAAATAGCGTCGCGAAACGATCACCCGGGGACGGGGCGGCATCAGCCGCCCCGTCCGCGGCGTGACGGTTCAGGCCGCGTAGCGCCGGATCGCTTGGCCGTTCTCGGTGAAGACGTGGCAGGCGCCCTCCGGCAGGCCGACCGGCACCCGGTCGCCCGGCTTCACCACCTCATCGCCCTCGACGCGCGCCGTGACCGTGCCGCCCTCGGTGCGCAGATAGACATAGGTCTCGCCACCGAGCCGCTCGACGACGAACACCTCGCCCGGCAGTGTCGCGACACCCTCGGGCGCACCACCCGGCCAGGCCATGTGCTCGGGCCGGATGCCGACAGTGACGGCGGTGCCCGCCGACACCGCGGTCTCGACCGGCACGGAGACGACGGCGCCACTCGGCAGCCGAACCTGTGCCTGACCGCCTTCGGAGGAGACGATGGTCCCCGGCAGGAAATTCATCTTCGGGCTGCCGATGAAGCCCGCGACGAACATGTTGCGCGGCTTGTGGTAGAGCTCGAGCGGCGAGCCGACCTGCTCGACGATGCCGCCATTGAGGACGACGATCTTGTCGGCCAGCGTCATCGCCTCGACCTGGTCGTGAGTGACGTAGATCATCGTGGCGTTGAGGTCCTGATGCAGGCGCGCGATCTCGATACGCATCTGCACGCGCAGCTTCGCATCGAGATTGGAGAGCGGCTCGTCGAACAGGAAGACCTTCGGGTTGCGGACGATGGCGCGGCCGATGGCGACGCGCTGCCGCTGACCGCCGGACAGCTCCTTCGGCTTCCGCTGCAGCAGGTTCTCGAGCTGCAGGATGCGCGCCGCTTCCTGCACCTTGCGGTCGAGCTCGCGCTTGTCGGTCTTCGCGAGCCTCAGGCCGAAGGCCATGTTCTCGTAGACTGACATGTGCGGATAGAGCGCGTAGGACTGGAAGACCATCGCGATCCCGCGCTCGGACGGCGGCAGGTCGTTGACCTTCTGGCCGTCGATATGGATCTCGCCGGAGGAGATCTCCTCGAGACCGGCGATCAGACGGAGCAGGGTCGACTTGCCGCAGCCGGACGGCCCGACGAAGACGACGAATTCGCGGTCCTCGATCGTCAGGTCGACGCCTTTGATGATCTCGAGGGCCCCGAAAAACTTGCGGACGCCACTCAGCCTTACCTGCGCCATCTGACTCGTTCCTCTCCCATGCTCGTCGCCCGTCCGTTGGCGGTCGCACTATGGTACCGTCTGGGGGCGGCGATGGGAACGAAAGAACGTTTCGCCCGGTCCGTTTAGCCCTCCGGGGCGGCGGCGAGCGCGGAAATGAAACGGTCACACCAGGCGAAGACGTCGTTCTCCCGCAGCCGGACGATCATCCGCGCCCAGCGCTCGCGCCGCTCCTCGACCGACATGCCGAGCGCCCGCCGCATTGCATAGGCGACGTCGTCGGTGTCATACGGGTTCACCAGCAGCGCGCCGTCGAGCTCCTGTGCCGCGCCGGCGAAGCGGGACAGGACGAGCACGCCGGGATCATCCGGGTCCTGCGCGGCGACATACTCCTTGGCGACGAGGTTCATCCCGTCGCGCAGCGGCGTGACAAGGCCGATACGGGCGATGCGGTAATAGCCGGCGAGGACCGAACGGCCGATCGCCTTGTTGACGTAGCGGATCGGCGTCCAGTCGGGTTCGGCATGCGCACCGTTGATCCGCCCCGCGATCTCGGCGACCTGCCGCTGCATCTTGGCGTATTCGGGGACGTCCTCGCGCGATTTCGGTGCGATCTGCAGATAGGTCACCTGGCGCGACAGCTCCGGCGCCAGTTCGAGCAGCCGCTCGAAGCTTTCCATCCGCTGGCCGATGCCCTTGGAATAGTCGAGCCGATCGACGCCGATGATCAGGTCACGCCCGACAAGGCTGTCCCGGAAACGGCGGATTGACTGGCTGCGTGCCGCCTCGCGCGCCGCCCGCTCGAAGGCGGCGGTCTCGATCCCGATCGGATAGGCCGCGACCCGCAGCCGGCGGCCGAACACTTCGATGCGCCCGTCGCCGAACACCACGCCGCCCGCCTCGCGCTCGACATAGCGCAGGAAGTTCTCGACGTCATTCTCGGTCTGAAAGCCGAGCACGTCATAGGCGGAGAGGCTGCGGACCAGCCGCTCGTGATGGGGCAGCGCCAGCAGGAGGCCCATCGGCGGCCAGGGGATGTGGATGAAAAATCCCATCCGGTTGTGAATGCCGCGCTCGCGCAGTTCGCCCGCGAGCGGCATCAGGTGGTAGTCGTGCACCCAGATGAGATCATCCGGCTCGACGAGCGGCGCGAGCCGGCGGGCGAAGCCCTGATTGACCCGGTAATAGCCCGCCTGATCGCGACGCTTGAACTCGGCGATGTCGAGCCGGTAGTGGAACAGCGGCCACAGGACCCGGTTCGCGAAGCCGTTGTAGTATTCGTCGAGATCGCGCTGCGACAGATCGACCGTCGTATAGGTGACCCGCCCGCGCTTGGCCTGGGTATAGCCGGCCGGCTCCTCATCCTCGACCGTCCGGCCGCTCCATCCGAACCAGATCCCGCCCATATTGTCGAGCGCGGCCCGGAGGGCGACGGCGAGGCCTCCTGCGGCCTGCTGCTGCGGCTCGTTCCGTTTGGGAACCGTGACTCTGTTGGAAACGACGACCAGCCGGCTCAAAAGGCATCCTCCCAGGGCATCGACAGGCGCAGGGCGCACTGGATCAACCCGCACATCGAATAGGTCTGCGGGAAATTGCCCCACAGCTCCCCGTCCTCGACCCTCAGACCTTCGGACAGAAGGCCGAGCGTGTTCCTGTGCGCGAGCACCGATTCGAAGACGCGCCGGGCCTCCTGGCGCCGCCCGATCGCGGCGAGGGCCTGGGCGTACCACAGGGTGCAGATGGTGAAGGCGGTCTCCGGCTTCCCGAAATCATCCGGCCGGCGGTACCGCATGATGTGGTCACCATGCCGCAGCTCGCGCTCGATCCGCGCCACCGTCCCGTGGAAGCGCGGATCATTGGCGGAGACGAAGCCGAACTCGGCCAGGAGCAGAAGACCGGCATCGACATCCTCGCCACCGAAAGTGGCAACGAAGCTGCCCCGTTCTTCGTTCCACGCCGCCTTCATCGTCGCGGCGTGGATCGCATCCGCATGGCCGCGCCAATAGGCCTCTCGATCGTCGAGCCCCAGCCGGTGGGCGATGCGCGCCAGACGGTCACATGCCGCCCACGACACCACCGCGGAATGGGTGTGCACTTCGGCGCGGGTCCGGAACTCCCAAAGCCCGGCATCCGGCTCGTTCCAGCGGCGGGCCGCCTGCTCGCCCAGCGGTTCGAGGCGGCGGAACAGGTCGACATCGCCGGGTCGGATGAGGCGCCGATCGAAGAAGCACTGCGCCACCGCCATGACGATGCTGCCATAGCCGTCGTTCTGGACCTGGACATAGGCGGCGTTGCCGACCCTGACCGGCCCCATGCCGCGATAGCCGGGCAGGCCGTCCTCGATGCGCTCCTCGAGCGCCGTCTCGTAGCCGAGCCCGAAGAGCGGCTGCATGTAGCCGTCAGGCGCCTTCGCGACCAGGTTGGTCACATAGGACAGGTAGTCCTCCATCGTCCGCGTCGCCCC
The DNA here is from genome assembly GCA_964406375.1 of uncultured Mycobacteriaceae bacterium. Lineage (GTDB taxonomy): Bacteria > Pseudomonadota > Alphaproteobacteria > DSM-16000 > Inquilinaceae > CAYORM01. Next base: position 9,892 of record CAYORM010000002.1, read on the forward strand.
CAACCGGTTGAGGGCATGGACGACGAAGAAGGCGTCACGCAGCCAGCAGAAGCGGTAATCCCAGTTGCGCCCGGTATGGGCATATTCAGGGATCGAGGTGGTGAGGGCCGCGACGATGCCGCCCGTCTCCTCCCAGGAGCAGAGCTTCAGCGTGATCGCCGCGCGGATCACCGCATCCTGCCATTCGAAGGGCAGCGACAGGTAGCGGCACCATTCGTGCCAGTAGTCGAGGGTCCGCTCGAGGAACTCACGCGAGACCGTCGCCGGCGCGTCGAGCAGTGTCTCGTCCGGCCCCAGCATGAAGACGAGGTCGCGTTCGACGAGGAAGGGCGTCCCCTCCATGACCAACCCGACCGGCGCGTCGGTCGTCAGCCGCAGCACCTGCGAGCCGAGCAGGAAGCGGATGTGGTTGCTGCCCCGCGTCGTCTCGGCCGCGTGGCGGCCATAGTCGTAACGGGGCGTGATGTTCACGCGGATGCGCGGGGTGCCGCTGATCCGCTCGACCCGGCGGATCAGCATCGGCGGCCGGAACAGGCGGCCATGGCGCTTGAAGCGGGGTGAGAAATCGATCACCCGGATGGCGCCGCCGCGGCTGTCACGCTGCACCGTCTCGAGCACCGCCGAATTGCCGAGATAGCGCCGCTCGGCCGAGACGCGGTCGATCAGCTCGATGTCCCAGGCCCCATCCTCGCGATCGCCGGCAAGGAGGTTGCAGAAGACGGGGTCGCCATCATAGCGCGGCAGGCAGCTCCAGACGACACGCGCATGGACGTCGATCAGCGCGGCGAAGCCGCAATTGCCGACGACGGCCAGATCGAGCGAGGCGGTCATGCCCGCGCCTCCCCGTCCTTCGCCGCCGCCAGCGCGGCGAGCCAGCCGCACAGCGACGCGGGGTCGGGCAGCAGCGCCGTCGCCGCCGTCCTGCGGCCGCCGCTGTCACCGACCCGGATCGCCGTGCCGTCCAGCGCCAGCGCGGCGTGGAAACCGTCCTCGTCGGTGACGTCGTCGCCGATCATCACCGGCCGGCGGCCGGCGAAGGGCGCCCGCGCCATCATCTCGCGCAGCGCATCGCCCTTGGTGCGCGGCGAGGCCTTGATCTCGACCACACATTTCCCCGCCTGCAGATGCAGCCCCCAGCGTCGGGCGAGCGCCTCCGCCGCAGCCTGAACCGCCGCCTGTGCGGCGGGCGCCGCGCGGTAGTGGATGGCGATGGCAGGCCCCTTGTCCTCAATCTCGACGCCGGGATGGGCGCCGGCGAGGCGACCGAGTTCGGCGCGCAACGCCACCGGATCGGGAAAATCAGCGGCGCGGTCTTCCACCGCGTCGGCGAACCTGACCTCGGCACCATGGATCCCGGCGGCTGGCAGGCGCAGGGGCGCGAAGAGGCGGTCGAGATCGGCGATCGCCCGACCGCTGACGAGTGCCAGCGCCCCGCCACACAGCCGATGGAGCCGGTCCAGCACCACCGGCAGGCCGTCGGGTACCCGCACCGCGTCGGGCGTCGGCGCGATGTCGACGAGGGTGCCGTCGACATCGAGGAACAGGGCGGAACAGGCGGGGTCGATCGGGGCGGGACCAGGCAGGTCCGCCTTGATTGACGTCACGGTCACGGGCGGATTGTCCATGGTGGAGAGGCAATCGACAGTAGGAACGCCCGACCGTCGCATCAACCCTGCCGGCCTGCCGCAGGCTGCATGGCACGAAGCGGGACGCCGGGCGTTCAGCTTTCGGAAAGTCCCCATGCCGTCGTCCCGCTCCCTTCGGAAGGCGGCGCCGGGGAAAAGGAGGACCAGGGACGTCAGAACCCGAAAGCAAAGCCAGACGGCAAGGAGGAACCATGTCCAGGACCGTGCTCTTCGGCTGCGTCGCGATGGCGGCTGCGCTCGCTACCGGCACCGCCTCGGCACAAGGTGTCACCGTCTCGATCGCCTGCGGTTCGGTCGGGGCCGAGCAGGCACAGTGCCGCGAAGGGGCGGAAGCCTGGGCGCAGGCTACGGGGAACAGGGTCGAGATCGTCGCCGCGCCGCAATCGACGACAGATCAGCTCGCGCTCTACCAGCAGATCCTGAGCGCCCGCTCCGGCGACATCGACGTCTATCAGATCGACGTCGTCTGGCCGGCCATCTTGGGCAGCCATTTCATCGACCTTCGGCAGTATGTCGATGACGCCACCGTCGACCAGCATTTCCCGGGCCTCATCGAAGGGTTGACGCGCGAGGGGGCGCTGCTCGCCCTGCCCTGGTTCACCGACGCCGGGATCCTCTACTACCGCAGCGACCTCCTCGAGAAATACGGCCTCGAGGTGCCCACGACCTGGGAGGAGATGACGGCGGCGGCGACCACGATCCAGGAGGGCGAGCGCGCCGAGGGCAATGACCGCTTCTTCGGCTTCGTCTTCCAGGGCCGCGCCTATGAGGGCCTGACCTGCAACGCCTTGGAATGGATCGCAGGCTGGGGCGGCGGCCGCATCGTCGAGGCCGACGGGACCATCTCGGTGAACAATCCGGCCGCCGTCGCGGCCATCGAGCTCGCGGCCTCCTGGATCGGGACGATCGCTCCCGATGGCGTGCTCAACTACATGGAGGAGGATGCGCGCGGCGTATTCCAGTCGGGCAACGCCGCCTTCATGCGCAACTGGCCCTATGCCTGGGGGCTGATGAATGCCGGGGACAGCCCCGTCGCCGGCAAGGTCGGTACGGCGCCGCTGCCGATGGGCGCTGGCGAAGGCGCCCGCCATGCCGCGACGCTGGGCGGCTGGCAGCTCGCCGTCTCGCGCTACAGCGAACATCCCGAGGTGGCTGCCGATCTCGTCGCCTATCTCACCGGATATGAGGAGCAGAAGCGGCGGGCGATCGAGGGTGCCTATCAGCCGACCATCCCGGCGCTCTATGAGGATCCCGACGTGCTCGAGGCGCAGCCCTTCTTCGGCCAGCTCCTCGCCGCCTTCGAAGGCTCGGTCGCCCGTCCGGCGGCAGTGACGGGCGAGCGTTACAACGAGGTCTCCTCGGCGTTCTGGAATGCGGTGCACGCCACGCTGTCCGGCGATGGCGACGCCGCCGGCAACCTCGCCGCGCTCGAGACGCAGCTCCGTCGCCTGTCACGCGGCGGCCGCTGGTAGGCCGCGCCCGCCGTCCGGCACCGCCGGACGGCTTTCCGAAGAGGGGAGCGATGGCGGCGACGGCATCCCGGCTGCGGCGGCAGAGGCTGCACGCCGCAGCCTGGTTCCTCGTCCCGATGCTGGCGGCACTGCTGCTGGTGGCCGGCTGGCCGCTGGTCCGCACGATCGCCTTCAGCCTGACGGATGCGACGCTCGAAGCCGACCGGCCGGTGCGGTTCGTCGGCTTCGACAACTACCTGCACTACGGGCCCAACCCGGCCGATTACGACGCGGGGCTGGGCGGCACCTATGTCTATTACGAGGCCGAGGACGCCGATCTGGTCTGGCGGGCCGAGGACGGCCGCTTCTACGATCTCGCGACCGACGCGCCCGTCCCCTACGCCGTGGACACCAGCGGCATCTTCCGCTGGCACGGCCTGCTGGTCGATCCCGGCTGGTGGCGATCGGTCTGGAACACCATCGTCTTCGCTGCCGTCTCCGTCACCATCGAGACGGTGCTCGGCCTGTTCATCGCACTGACGCTCAATGCCCGGATGCCGGGGCGCGGCCTGTTGCGGGCCGCGGTGCTCGTACCCTGGGCGATCCCGACCATCGTCTCGGCCAAGATGTGGGGCTGGATGCTGAACGATCAGTACGGTGTCATCAACGAGGTGCTGCTGTCCTTCGGCCTCATCTCCGGTCGCATCGCCTGGACCGCCGATCCGTCGCTGTCGATGGCGGCGGTCATCGCGGTCGATGTCTGGAAGACCACCCCTTTCATGACGCTGCTCATCCTCGCGGCACTGCAGCTCATCCCGCAGGAGGTCTATGAGGCCGCGCGCGTCGACGGCATCCCGCGTACAGCGGTACTGCGGCGCATCACCCTGCCGCTGATCGCGCCGGCGCTGGCGGTCGCCGTACTGTTCCGGCTGCTCGATGCGCTGCGGATCTTCGATTTGATCTATGTGCTGACCTCGAACAGCGCCAGCACTATGACGATGTCGATCTTCGCCCGGCAGCAGATCGTCGATTTCGCCAATGTCGGCTTCGGCTCGGCCGCAGCGACGCTGCTGTTCCTCGTCATCGCCGTCATCACCGCGATCTATCTGACGGTGAGCCGCGTACGCTTCGGCCGGGAAGAGCCAGGATGACCGCGTGGCCGGCACGGCGCAGGCTGCAGCGTATCGGCGCCCGCCTCCTGTTCTGGGCGGTGATCGCGCTGATCCTCGTCTACACCGTCTTCCCCTTCTATTGGGCGGTCGTCTCCTCGCTGAAGACGGGACAGGCGCTGTTCGGCACCGCCCTCGTGCCGGCCGACCCGAGCGGCGCCAACTATGTCTCGGTCTTCCGCGAACAGCCGTTTCTCACCAACATCCTCAACTCGGTGATCGTCTCCGGCGCGACGGTCGCCCTGTCGCTCGCCCTGTCGGTCACCGCAGCCTATGCGCTCGGCCGCATCCGCTTCCGCGGCCGCGGCCTGCTGCTCGCGACGATCCTCGGCGTCTCGATGTTCCCGCAGGTGGCGGTGCTGTCGGGGCTGTTCGAACTGGTCCGCTGGCTCGGCCTTTACAACACCCTGCCGGCGCTGATCCTGGCCAATCTGATCACCACCCTGCCCTTCTCCGTCTGGGTGCTGACGACCTTCATGCGAGAGATGCCGCGCGAGCTGGAGGAGGCAGCATTGGTGGACGGCGCGACGCCGCTGCAGACGGTGGTGAAGGTGTTCCTGCCGCTGCTCGGCCCGGCAATGGCGACGACCGGGCTGCTTGCCTTCATCGCCGCCTGGAACGAGTTCCTCTTCGCACTGACGCTGACGCTGTCGAACGACGTGCGGACGGTACCGGTCGCGATTGCACTGATCTCCGGTGCAACGCAGTTCGACATCCCCTGGGGCAACATCATGGCGGCCTCCGTCGTGGTGACGGTGCCGCTGGTGGTGCTGGTGCTGATCTTCCAGCGCCGCATCGTCTCGGGCCTGACGGCCGGCGCGGTGAAGGGCTGAGGGAAGAAGGCCGGCGCCGCCCGGGTGGACGGCGCCGGCGATCGCGTCACGGGAAGGTCACGGAGGACACTGAGCACAGGTTGACGTTGTAGAATTCCTGCGAATAGCCGGTGCTGTCGACGATCCGGATGTCGAAATAGCACTGACTGCCGTAATCCGGCATGCGGATGGTGATGCTGTTGCCGGGCATCAGCACGCGCGAGCCGAGGACATCCTCCTCCCAGGACGAGGTCGTGATCGGCGAAACATAGATGTAATAGACTGCGTTGCGACCGCGGTTATAAACAGTGAAATCGCGGTTGTACGAAACCGGCGAGTAATAACCGCCGGAGTAGACCGGGCCGGTCGTCGGCTGGCAGGCGGCAAGCGCCAGGGCCAGACCGGCGGCCGCCATTGCAGACCTCAACATCGTCTTATCCCCCACTGGACACAGAAAGCCAGCCGGTTCTCCCCCCGGCGGCGGCGGACCGTAGCGGACCCGCGTATGGCAGTGCAACGCAGGAATGGCGCCGTTTTCGGGCGGAACAGAGGCAATCGGGGCGGGTCACGCCTCCAGGCGCTCGCGCAGCCATACCGCGATCTCGGCGCTGAAGCGGTGCACCGGGTCGAGATGGCGGGTCATGTGCAGGCAGCCATGGGTCACGCCCCGCCACAGGCTGTAGCGGTGCGGTACGCCCGCCGCCTTCAGCCGCTCGACCATCTCGACGGTATCGTCGAGCAGCGGATCGAATTCGGCGGCGGAGAGGTAGAGCGGCGGCAGCCCGGCGAGGTCGGCGAGGATGGGCGCCGCGAGCGGGTTGATCCGGTCGGCATCGCTGCGGACATAGTGGTTCCAGAACCACTCCATCTCCGCCGAGGTCAGGAAATAGGCGCCGCCGCCATAGGCGCGGTGCGAAGGCGTGTCGGTGGTCGCGGCGAAGGCGCCGTAGATGAGGGCCGCGCCGCGCAGCGGCGCGTCGCCCGCGTCCCGCATCGCGATCAGCGTCGCCAGCGAAAGATTGCCGCCGGCGCTGTCGCCCGCGACTGCAACACGGCTGCCATCGATCCCCCATTCGCGACCATTGGCGACGATCCAGCGTACCGCGGCGACGCAATCCTCGAGCGGGATCGGGAATTTGTGCTCGGGTGCCAGCCGGTAGTCGATCGAGGCCACCTTCACCCCGGCGCCGACGGCCAGGCGGCGGCACACGCCGTCATGGGTGTCGAGATCGCAGATCACCCAGCCGCCGCCATGGATGTAGACGATGCAGGGCCCCTCGCCTTCCGTCGCCGGATCGTAGAGCCGCACCCGGATCGGCCCGTGCGGACCCGGCACGATCTTCTCTTCGATACGCGCCACCGCCGGCGCGTCGGCGTTCCAATAGGCGGCGAAGCTGCTCTGACGCTCACCCCGCGCCTCCTCCGGCGTCATCTCCGGGAGCGTCTTCTTGCCGCGGCCTTGCTCGGCCAGGCTGTCGAGTATCGCCTTCATCTGCGGGTGCAGGCTCGGCATCGCTTGCGGTTCCTCCTGACTGTCCACGGACCGCGGTCACGGCTCGCCACGGTCTTGGCGGGATATTGCATGCAGTATGCCGCGACCGTACAGTGCCCCGCGTACCGGCCGCCGGAGAACCGGTCGGGCGACGCGGCAGCGGAGGAGACCAAGATGCGCTACCGGAACATTCTCGTCACGTCCTGCGCCCTCGTGGTGCTGTCGGCCGGATCGGCCGCAGCGCAGAGCGACACGGTCGTGGCTGCGGTGCCGGGAGGCCCGCATCCCTATTTCGCCGCCTGGGAGCAGGCGATGGCGGACGCCAAGACCGATTTCGGTCTTGCCGACGCGCAGTACCGGGTGCCCCAGGCCTGGGAGTTGAGTCAGCAGAACGAGCTGATCGAGAACCTCGTCGGCCAGGGCTTCAACGCCCTGCTCGTCTTCCCCGGCGACGCCGTCGGCACCGCGACGACGCTCACCGAACTCGCCGATTTCGGCATCCCGTCGATCGCCATCGGCGGCTGCGCCCAGGATCCCTCGGGTGCCGCCTTCTGCATGGCGACCGACGTCTATGAATCCGCCTATATCGGCACCAAGACGCTGATCGAGCGGATGGGCGGCGAAGGCAATATCGCGCACTTCGCCGGCTTCCTCGTCGACCCCAACACGCAGCTCCGTATCCAGGCGGTCGAGCAGGCGGTGGCCGAGACGGACGGCGCCGTCACCCTGATCCAGACGATCGCCGACATCGACGCCCAGCAGGCGGCGGACGAGAAGATCAATGCCTTCCTCGCCGCACAGGGCGCCGAGGTCGACGGCATCGTCACCACCGCCTGGATCCCTGCGGTCGTCGCCGCGACCGCCCTGCGCAACATCGGCGACAAGCGGATCCACATGGTCGGGATCGATCACGACCAGGTCGTGCTCGACGCGATCAAGGATGGTTTCGTCGACGGCACGATGCTGCAGAACCCCTACGGCCAGGCCTATATCGGCGCCTATGCGGTTGATCAGATCCGTCAGGGCTGCACGGTGAAGGAAGACGCGCCCTGGGTGCAGACGGCGCAGACCGCCCGCTTCATCGACAGCGGCACCGCCTTCATCGATGCCAGCCAGGCCGATGACTACCAGGCGGCGATGAAGGCCGTGACCGACGAGATCATGGCCGATTTCCGCGAGACCTATCTCGACTGCCCGTAAGGGCCCCGTCGTGACCCGCGGCCATCGTGCCGCGGGTCACCTCCTTCTCCCCCATCCGCCGAAGCCATGACCGCCGCCACCGACAGCGCCGCACCGACGCGCCACGGATTGAGAACCCTGCTGATCCGCTCGAACGAGCTCGGGCTGCTGCTGGTGGTCGCCATCTTCTGCGGCCTGTTCGTCGCCTTCGGCACCAATTTCTTCTCGGTCTTCAACCTCTACTCGCTGGCCCGGGTGCTGGCGGTCGACATCCTCATCGGCTTCTCGATGATGGTGGTGCTGGCGGTCGGCGGCATGAACCTCGCCGTCGGTTCGATTGGCGTCTGCGGGGCGATGGTTGCCGGCTGGGTGATGGAGAGCCAGGGCCTGCCGGTGCCGGTGGGCATCGCCGCGGGTCTCGCCGCCGGCGCGCTGCTCGGCTTTTTCAACGGCTTCGCGGTGGTCCGCTCGGGCGTGTCGAGCTTCGTCGTCACGCTGGGCACGATGAGCGTCTTCTTCGGCGTAATGATCGTGCTGACCGGTGCGGAGGCCTTCCGCAACCTGCCTTCGGCGTTCACTGATTTCGGCCGGATGCGCTTTTTCGGCTGGGTGTCCTCGCTGCTGGTCGTCGCGCTCGTCGTCGGCGTTCTGCTCTTCCTGCTCTATCGCTACACCGCCCTCGGCCGGCAGATGCTGGCGACCGGCGCCAACCCCAAGGCGGCGGAGTTGTCGGGCGTGCCGGTCCGGCGGATCGTCGTGCTGGCGCATGTGCTGTCCGGCCTGCTCGCGGCGGCGGCAGGCCTCATGGTGTCGACCCGCAACGGCGCGGCGCTCACCAGCCTCGCCGGGCAGATCGGCCAGGACTGGCTGCTGCCCGCCTTCCTCGCCCCGGTGCTCGGCGGCACGCTGCTGTCCGGCGGCGCCGTCTCGGTGGCGGGCACGGTGCTCGGCGCACTCCTCGTCAACACCCTCAACACGGGGCTCCGGATGCTCGCCGTCGGCGATTTCTGGATCGAGCTGTTCCTCGGGCTGATCCTTCTGGCCGCCGTGATGCTCGACCGAGCGCGCAGCGTCTGGGCCGAGCGGCGGCGTTCGATGGGGAGGGACTGAGATGGCCGCCCGTCACGAACGGTCCTGGCTCGGCCGCATCATCCGGGCCGACTGGTTCGGCCTTGCCGCCATCGTCCTGGTCGGCGGCGCGATCCTGGCGATGGCACGCCCCGTCTTCCTGTCGGAATACAACCTCTACGTCGTCCTCACCTCCTTCTCGCTGTGGTCGGTAGTGGCGATGGCGCAGATGGTCACGATCAGCGTCGGGCAGATGAACCTCTCCGTCGGCGCGCTCGGCGGCTTGGTCGGGATCGCGGTCGGCGGCATGATCGAGATGTGGGGCATGCCGCTGGTGCCCGCGCTGGCCATCGGTCTCGCGATCGGCCTGCTCGGCGGCTTCGTCAACGGCGCGCTGACCGTGCGGACGGGCATCAACGGCTTCATCATCACCCTGGCGACCCTCTCCGCCTTCAAGGGCATCAGCTACGGCATCACCGAGAGCCAGCCCTTCTACGGCATCGGTTCGGCCCTCAAATCCTTCGGCGTCGATCGCTGGGGCCCGGTGCCGGTGCTGATCGTCGTGCCGCTGCTCGTCTGCATCGGCATGTCGATCCTGATGCGCCGCACCGTGCTGGGCCGGCACCTGCTCGCCGCCGGCGGCAACACGCAGGCGGCACTGCTCTCGGGCATCCCGGTCAGCCGCACCATCATTGCGGCCCATGTCCTGTCGGGCGGCCTGGCGGCGATCGCCGGCATCCTGGCGATGGCCCGGCTGCAGCAGGCGCAGCCGGCGATCGGTGCCGACTGGCTTATCCTCTCCTTCGCGGCGCCGATCATCGGTGGGGCGGCGCTGGCGGGCGGCCATGTCTCGACGCTGGGCACCTGCCTCGGCGTGCTGCTGATCACGCTGATTAACAACGCGCTGGTCTTGATGCAGATCGACCCGTTCTGGGTGCAGGTGGCGCTCGGGGCGCTGATCCTCGGTGCCGTCGGGCTCAACCGCTGGCGCGAGCAGCGCCGCCCTGGTGAGGCGGTGGCACGATGACGACGGCCGACACCACCGCCGCTTCCGGCACCACCGACCGCGTCGCCGCGCTCGAGATCCGCGGCGTCTCGAGGAGCTTCCCGGGCGTGAAGGCGCTCGACGACGTCTCGATGCGGCTGATGCCCGGCGAAATTCACGCACTGTTGGGCGAGAACGGCGCAGGCAAATCGACGCTGATCAAGATCGTCACCGGCGTCCATCGGCCCGATAGCGGCACCATCCTCGTGAACGGCCGGCCGGTCTCGTTCGACACGCCGCGCGACGCGATCGCCGCCGGCATCAGCGTGGTGCATCAGGAACGCAACCTGATCCGCCGCTTCACCGTGGGCGAGAACATCCTGCTGGAGAGGCTGCCGACCCGCCGCGGCCTCGTCGACTATGCGGCGATCCACCGCGAGGCGCAGCGCTGGCTCGATGCGCTCGGTCTCGACATCGACCCGCGGACGCCGGTGACCGAGCTGTCGGTCGCGCAGATGCAGCTCGTCGAGATCACCAAGGCGCTGTCGCTCGAGGCCCGCATCCTGCTGATGGACGAGCCGACGGCCTCGATCACCCCGCATGAGACCGAGGCGCTGTTCCGCTTCCTGCGCCGGCTGCGCGACGATGGCGTGACCATCGTCTTCGTCAGCCACAAGCTCGAGGAGGTCTTCGCGCTGTGCGATGCCGTCACGGTGCTGCGCGACGGCCGCAATGCCTGCCCGAGCCGGCCCCTCGCCGGTCTCGACCGCGCCGGCGTCGTCCGCCTGATGATCGGTCGCGAGGAGCAGGTCGCGCGTCTCGGACAACGCGCGCAGCCGCCGGGCGAGCCGGCCCTCGAATTGCGCGGCGTGGCGACCGCTGCGGGGCATGAAGCGATCGACCTCACCGTCCGGCGCGGCGAGATCCTGGGCCTTTACGGCCTCGTCGGCTCGGGCCGGAGCGAACTCGCCCGCGCCATTGTCGGCGACATCCCGATCACCGCCGGCAGCGTCCTGGTCGACGGGCGGACGGTGCGCATCCGGCGGCCGACCGAGGCGCTCGAGCGCCATGGCATCGGTTATGTCAGCGAGGACCGCAAGCAGGAAGGGCTGATCCTGCCCCATTCGGTGAAGCGCAATGTCGGCGTCACCGTCTGGCGGCGGCTGGGTCGCTTCCTCGGCTTTCTCACCGAGGGGCAGGAGAGCCGCACCGTGAAGCCTTTCGTCGACCGGCTGGAGGTGCGCACCCCGAGCCTCGACCAGATGGTCGGCAATCTGTCGGGCGGCAACCAGCAGAAGGTGTCGGTCGCGAAATGGCTCGCGGCCGGCGTCCGCACGCTGATCATCGACGAGCCCACCGTCGGCATCGATGTGCAGACGAAATCCTATCTGCACGAGTTGGTCTGGGAGCTGGCGGGCCAGGGCACGGCGGTGCTGCTGATCTCCTCCGACCTGCCGGAGATGGTGGCCCTTGCCGACCGCGTTGTGGTGATGAAGGGCTTCCGCATCGTCGGCGAAGTGCCCAACGACCGCGTCTACGAGACGACCAGCGCCGCGATCATGGACCGTATCCATGCCGATGAGGAACGGCGGGGCGAGGTCCGAGCCGATGGGGCGGATGCCGCCTGACCCCGCAGTCGACGCTGCGCCGCAGGCCGATCGCCGGCCGCTCTATGCGCTGATCGACGAGGCGATCAGCAGGCGCATCGCGGATGGCACGCTCCCGCCCGGCGGCCTGCTGCGTCCCGCCGTGCTCGCCAATGCCTTCGCGACGAGCCGCGTTCCCGCCCAGATGGCGCTCCACCGCCTCGCCGCGCGTGGGCTCGTGGCCCGCGAGGAAGGGCGCGGCTGGCGCGTCGCCGGCGGCCGGGGCGGCAGTACCGGCCGCCTGGTCGACACCGCGGCGCTCGCCCTTACCGAGGCCGAACGCGCGGCGCTCCGCCAGCGCAACTGGCGCGACCGCATCTATGCGGAGATCGAGGAGCAGGTGGCCGGCTGCCTCCTGCTCGGCCGTTTCCAGATCACCAGCCAAGCGCTCGCGGCGCATTACGGGTTCAGCCGCACGGTCGCGCAGGAATGCATCACCCGGCTCGAACGGGTGGGGATCGTCCGGCAGGAGGCGAATGGCCGCTGGTCGGCGGGGCCGCTCGACAAGCGGCGCATCGAGGAGCTGTTCGAGCTGCGGCGCATCCTCGAGCCCATCGCACTCGGCCAATCGACCCTGATCGGCGATCGGGTGCTGCTCGGTCACATGCGGGAGCGTGTGCACGAGGCGGAGGCGACGCAGAAGACTGCCCGCCCGATCCCGCTGCGCCGGATCGAGGAGGATCTGCACGGGCGGATCGTCCTCGCCTGCCCCAATCGCGAGATGAGGGAGACGCTGCGGCGTTGCCAGCTGCCGCTGTTCTCGACCTACGTCACCGCGATCGACTTCGCCGACATGCCCGATGTGCGCAACATGCTGATCGCGCATCGTCTCGTCTTCGATGCGCTGCTCGACGGCGATGTCGCGGCCGCGGCGGATCGTCTGGCCGCTCATCTCGAGGAGGCCCTCGCCGATCTGCCGGGCCGGCTGGCGCGCGTCGATCCCGCCGCGACGCCGATTCCGGGCTATCTCTCCCCCGTCGACTGAGCCTGACCGAGGGTGCAGATCACCGGGTGGACGAGGCCGCCGATGGCGCGCGCAACCTCGCGCGGCGTCTGCGGCGTCAAATCCTCGCTGCGTTCCGGCACGATGCCGTTCTCGAGGAGGAAGCTCTCCACCAGTTCAAGACGGATGCCGAAATTGACGTTCTGCGGCAGCGTCCCCGTGGCGCTGGCGATGAAGGCGTCATCGATGCGCGCCACGACGACGCCGATCAGCCGTCCCGCCTCGTCGAGGACCGGGCCGCCGCTATTGCCCGGCTGGATGGCTGCGGAGAGCTGAAAGCGCGACGGATCGTCATCGAGCCCGGCCAGCGCGCTGACGATCCCCTCGGTGATCGTCAGGCTGGTCGAGACGATACCGCGATAGGGATAGCCGAGCACCGTCACCGGCTCGCCCAGCTCGATGGTGCCGCCGGCGCGCACCGGCACGACCGAGGCGAAGGACACTGGGGTGTCGAGCAGGGCGAGATCCCGGCGCTCATCGACGGCCCGGATGGTCGCATGGCCGACGCCGCCGATCTCGATCGCCCCGCACCCGGCGATGACATGCGCGCTGGTGAGCAGGGTGCCGCCGCGATCGATCACGAAGCCGGAGCCCGACGCCTGCTGCGGAAGCCCGAGGACGGAGGGGCCGCCCTGGCGCCCGGCATCGGCGGGCAGCGGCAAGGCCGGCGGGGGCTCGGCGGCATCCGCCACCGCAGTGTCGGGGACGGTTTCCTCCGATGGAGGCGCGTCCGCTGACATCACGTCCGGCCCCGAGGCGACCCCGGCGTCCGGAGACGCCGGCGTGCCCTCTAGCGCCGTCCCATCCGGCTCGGCCGCGGCGGTCGCCGCCGGCACCAAATCGCCCGCCACCGGCGTCGCTGCGCGGTCCATTGCCGCGACCGCACGGGCCACGAGCGGGCCGAGCTGCGGATAGACGCCCGGGGCCAGCGGCGCCCCGCCGAAGGGATAGAAGCTGTTCGACACGGCGACCGAGATGGGTCCGTAGCGATCGGCCTCCCATGGCGCCCAGAGCAGCTTGTAGCCGCGGATCTCGGCACCGCGCTGCTCATAGCGCTCGTAGAAGCCGCCGCCCGCCCATTCGCCGGCCAGGATGAAGAGCGGGCCGCGCCGGACGTCGTACAGAATGCGCCGCCCGTCGGACTCGCTGCGCCGCAGGAGATCGTAGAAGACGTCGATCGCGCCCGGCCGGACATCGCGCAGCCGCATGGTCGACAGGACGCCGCTGCCGATCGGGTCGACATAATCCGTCCCGCCGCTGTCATTGGGCAGCGCGGCGGTCAGCAGGGCCGCCGGATAGCCGATCGTCAGCTCCGTCTCCGGATCGACGACGGTGCGCCAGCCCAGCCGCGCCTCGACGACGAGCCCGTCGGCGAGCAGGTCGACGACCTCGTCCTGGGAGAGCACGCCGCTCTCCGCCCGGCCGGCCGCGCGCTGCCAGGCGGTGATCGCCGCCCGCGTCCGGTCGCCGAATACGCCGTCAATCCAGCCGTCATAAAGGCCGAGCCAGACGAGAGCACGCTGCACGAGTTCGCGCTCGTCCTCGTTCATCGTTTCTTCGAAGGCCGCGGCCTCGGCGGCAGGAGGCTGCACCGCGCCGAGCTCGGGCAGGAGCGGCAACGGATCGATGCGGTCGAGCATCTCGACCGCCGGCAGAATGGTATGGGGTTCCGCCTCTGCCGCCGTTGCAGGCGGAACGGCAAGGGCAAAGCCGAGGAGCCAGGGGGCGCGGCGGCGCCGCATCGCGGTCAGTTCTCGTCTCCCCTCGGCGACGTGCCGGGGCTGATGGACGGGTGACCGGCAATCCCGTCATCGGCCGGGAGATCACCGGGACCGAACAGCACCTCGACATGGTTGCCGTCCGGATCCCGCAGGTTGAGGCTGTGGCCCCGCCCGCCCGGGACCGCCCGCAGGTGATGCGGGACACCGGCAGCCCGCAGACGCTGGAGCCAACCGGCAAGACCGGTTGCGCGGAAGGCGAAGTGCTCGACCGGCGGCACCCCCTCGACGCGGCCGGGCTGGCGGGCGACGAGATGAACCGCCGGCAGGCCGCCGCAATAGTGCCACGCCCCGTCGAAACCGAAGGGAGGCCGCGGCCCGGCGGGCAGCCCTAGGGTGTCGGCGTAGAAGGCGGACATCTCTGCCAGCCGCGCCGTGACAACGTTGACGTGATCGAGGCGCTGGAGCGTCATCGATGGTTCCGGACCGTTCGGCGGCGCCCTGAGAGGGCGCCGCCGCCACCATAGCGCATCGCCCTTACGGCCAAAACAATCGACACGATGGTATGTTCCGCGCCCGGTGATTGCGGGCGCGCCGATCAGCCGATCTCGACGACCAGCTCGTCGGCATCGAGACCCTCGGCCCCCTCGGCCACATGGACAGCGGTGACGGTGCCATCGACGGGCGCCTCGTGCGGCACCTCCATCTTCATCACCTCCATGATGAAGAGCGTGTCACCCGCCTTCACCGCATCGCCCGGCTTCACCAGCACCTTCCACATATTGCCGGCGGTCTGGGTCCTGATCTCGGTCGCCATGATGTCCTTTTCTCCTCAGCTTCGATGGGCGGCGTCACGCAGCGCACGCCAGACCCGCTCGGGGGTGAGCGGCATGTCGAGCGTGCGGACACCGAGCGGTGCCAGCGCGTCGAGCGCCGCATTGACCAGCGCTGCCGGGCCGGCGATCGCCCCCGCCTCGCCACAGCCCTTCACGCCGAGCGGATTGTTGCGGCAGGGCGTCTCGATCGAGTCCGTCTCGATCGACGGCACATCGCTCGCCCGCGGCATCGCATAGTCCATGAACGAGCCGGACACGAGCTGCCCGGTCTCGGGGTCGAAGGCACAGCCTTCCATCAGCGCCTGGCCGATCCCCTGGACGATGCCGCCATGCACCTGCCCCGCGACGATCATCGGATTGACCTGCCGACCGAAATCATCGACCGCGGTGAGGCGGTCGACCGCGATCCGGCCGGTCTCGACATCCACCTCGACCTCGCAGACATGGCAGCCATAGGGGAAGGTGAAGTCGGGCGGATCGAAATAGGTGATCTCCTCGAAGCCCGGCTCCACCGTGTCGAGCGGATAGTCAACCGGGTTGTAGGCCGCCGTCACCACCGCCGAGAAGGGCAGGGCAACATCGGTGCCGCGGACCCGGAACACGCCGTCGCGGAAGTCGAGATCCGGCACGCCGCATTCGAGAAGATGCGCGGCGATCAGCTTGGCCTTCGCCACCACCTTGTCGAGCGAGAGGGAAAGGGCCGATCCGCCGACCGCCAGCGAGCGCGAGCCATAGGTGCCAACGCCATAGGGCACGCGGTCGGTGTCGCCATGGACGATCTCCACCCGCTCGATCGGCACGCCCAGCGCGTCGGCGACCAGCTGTGCATAGACGGTCTCGTGTCCTTGGCCATGGGTGTGGCTGCCGGTCAGCACCGTCACCGAGCCCGACGGGTTCACGCGGACATGCCCGACCTCGAACTGCCCCGCGGCGCACCCCTCTTCGGCGAGCATCTTGGACGGGCCCATTCCGCACGCCTCCATGTAGAAGGCGAAGCCGAGCCCGCGTCTCAGACCGCGCGCCTCGGAGGCCGCACGACGTCCGGTGAAGCCGGCAAAATCGGCGACCTCGACGGTACGGTCCATCAGCGCCTGGAAGGCGGCGACGTCATAGGTCCACAGCAGCGGCGATTTATAGGGGAAGGCGTCTTCCGGGATCAGGTTGCGCCGGCGGAAGTCGACGGGATCGATCGCCAGCTCGCGGGCGGCCGCATCCATCAGCCGCTCGAGCACATAGGTCGCCTCCGGCCGCCCAGCGCCGCGATAGGCATCGACCGGCCCGGTATTGGTGAAGACTGCGCGCACCCGGCAATGGATGGCGCGCGCGCGATAGGGGCCGGGCATCGGATAGGCATAGAAGAAGGACGGGATGGCCGGCGCGAAGGTGGAGAGATAGGCCCCCATATTGGCGAGGGTGTCGACCCGCATCGCCGTCATCACCCCGTCCTCATCGAAGGCCCCTTCGACGGTGGTGACATGGTCACGCGCATGGGTGTCGGCGAGGAAGGCCTCGCTGCGATCGGCGATCCACTTGACCGGGCGCTGCAGCAGACCGGCCGCCCAGACCACCAGCGCCTCCTCGGCATAATGGTAGATCTTCATGCCGAAGCCGCCACCGACATCCGGCGCCACGACGCGCAGCTTCTCGTCCGGGATGAACAGCGTCGTCCCGGCGATCAGGCTGCGGATGATGTGCGGGTTCTGGTTGGAGGTATAGAGCGTGTAGCGATCGGCGGCCGCATCGTAATCGCCGATCGTGCCACGCGTCTCCATCGGCGATGCGTGGACGCGGTTGTTGATGAGGTCGACGCGGACGATGCGGGCCGCGGCGGTGAAGGCCCGCTCGACTTCCGCCGCGTCGCCCACCTCCCAGTCGTAGCAGAGATTGCCCGGCGCCTCGGTCCAGATCTGCGGGGCGTCTCGCGCGACCGCCGCGCCGAGATCGGTGACATGCGGCAGGTCGGCATAGTCGACGGCGATTGCCTCGGTGGCGTCGAGCGCCTGCTCGCGCGTCTCGGCGACGACGAAGGCGACCGGATCGCCGACATGCCGCACCCTGCCCTGCGCCAGGATCGGATGCGGCGGGCTCACCATCGGCGATCCGTCACGATTGTGCACCGTCCAGCCGCAGGGCAGGCCGCCATGCCCGGCGCGGGCCAGCGCCTCCCCGGTCAAGACGAGCAGCACGCCCGGCATCGCCTCTGCCCGGGTCGTGTCGATGGCGCGGATCTCGGCGTGCGGGCGGTCGGCACGCAGCACGACCCCATGCGTCATGCCGGGAAGCCGGATGTCATCGACATAGCGCCCGCGGCCGGTCAGGAACCGGCGGTCCTCCTTGCGGCGGACCGGCTTGCCCGTCAGCATCTCGCTCATCTCGCGCCTCCCGAGGCTGGCAAGGCCCCGCCCTCAGGCGAGCGAGGCCTCGCTGCAGATCTCCTTCAGGCGCCGGGCCATCGCCTGCGCCTCCTCCACTGAGACCGATTTGAAGGTGTAGATGTCGCCCGGCTTAGACTGGCCGAGCTTCCAGAACGCGGCCTGCGGCACGGTGTAAGGGTTGATGAAGCCGCCCATCGACGGGCCGTCATTGACCAGGATGATCGGCGTCTGCCCCGCGAGGTTGATGGCGCCGAGCGGATAACCCTGATCGATGATGTTCGACGGCAGCGCGCCGTGCTCGGGCGCCTTGTCAGTCGCCTTCTTCGTGAAGGTCCATTCCGGTCCTTCCAAACGGAACCCCGTGCGGTCGGACTTCGCCGAGAGCTTCCAGTCGGCGGTCAGGAAGCGTTCATGCCCCGCGGCATCGATCCAGTCGTCATTCGGTCCGGCGACCACCTCGATCTCCCAGCGCCGATCGGTGACGATCGGCGGTCGTGCCGTCTCCGGCACGCGGCGCCCGGGCATCCCCGGGGCGGCGGCGACTGGGATGGACTGCCCCTCCTTGATCGCATGCCCACCCATGCCACCGACGCCGGCCTTGTGGAAGGTCGAGCGCGAGCCGAGCCAGGGCTCCGTCGCGATGCCGCCGGCGACCGCGACATAGGACCGGGTGCCGCGCTTGGCGAAGCTCATCGCCAGCACCTGACCGGCGCGCACCGCCACGCTCTCCCACATCGGCAGGGGCACATCGTCGAGCTTCGGCTGCATGTCGGCGCCGGTCACGGCGATCACCGTATCCGCCGTGAAGCGCAGCGTCGGGCCCATATACTGCGCCTCGAGCGCGGCGGCGCCGGGCGCGTTGCCGACCAGGACATTCGCCAGCCGGAACGACCAGCTGTCCATCGGGCCCGAGGGCGGAAAACCCTGGTTCCAGAACCCGATCCGGCCCGGCCAATCCTGCACCGAGGTCTCGAGACCCGCCTTCACCACTTCGATCATCGTCGGCCCCTCCCCGATCAGAACCGCTTGGTGGGGTCGAGCTTGGCGACCCAGGCCTTGTACTGCGCCACCGAGAATTTCTGGTACTCGACCACATTGTATTGATAGGTGCCGTCGGCGACCTGGCGCTCGATCTCCTCGAACTCCTCGACGGTGCAGGGCACGAACTTCACCCGATCGCCGGGGGCGAACAGGCAGATCGAGCCGCTGAACACGTCGAAGCGTTGCTTGGGATCCCAGATCGGCACCGGGATGCGGGCGAAGATCTGGTAACCGCCCGGAAGATGCTCGGGATAGATCGCGGTCGAGGCGCCGCCCATGCCGACCGTGCCCTTGGGCGTCCAGGTCCGCGGCGGGTTGTACTTGGGCGCAGTCAGCTTACACCGCGGGTCGAGCGCCATCATGAAGGGCAGGCCCGGCCAGAAGCCCAGCGACGCCACCCAATACTCGGTGCCGGAATGAACCCGCACGAATTGCTGCACATCGGCCAGCCCGTTGAGCTCGGCGATGTATTCCGGGTCGGTCGTCTTGTTGGCGATCTTGGCGATGTAGTCCTCGACGCATTCCCGCGTCCAGGGATCGAGATAGACGGTCGGGAAGTAGAACAGCCGGCTCGGCAGCTCGATATTGTCGGACGGGCCGAGATCGGCGATCAGCCGCGTCATCTCCGTCCGCAGATCGGCGAAGGAGATCTCGTCCGGCTCGTAATGGATCAGCATCGAGGCGAAGCAGGGCGCGGTCTCGATCACCCCCTTCGTCCCATCCGCGACGATCGCCCCGGCCAGCCCCTGCGCCATGAAATTCAGCTCGAGATTCATCTCGTTGCCGAATTCGATCAGCATGTAGCGGTCGCCGCCGGGAAGGAATCTCGGCTCCTCGTAGATCATCCCTTCGATCCCCTCGCTCAGCCCAGAAGGTCTGCCTTGTTGTCATCGACGAAGCGCGTCAGCGTCCGGCCCGACCGGAAGGCCGCGTGGTCGAGCACGCGGCCGAGGAAGGCCAGATTGGTCGCGATCCCCTCGATCCGGGTCGCCGCCAGCGCCGCCCGGGCGCGCTCGATGGCCGCCTCGCGGGTCGGGGCGTGCACGATCAGCTTGGCGATCATCGAATCGTAGAACGGGGTCACGCGATCGCCCTCGCGAACGCCGGCATCGATCCGCAGCCCCTCCCCTTCCGGCGGGAAGCTGAGGACATCGAGCCGGCCGGGCGAGGGCAGGAACATCTTCGCCGGGTTCTCCGCGCAGATCCGGCATTCGATCGCATGGCCGCTGGCGGCGATGTCGTCCTGGCGGAGCTCGCCCGCGAGATCCTCACCACCGGCCAGCCGGAGCTGCAGCGCCACGAGATCGCGCCCGGTCGTCATCTCGGTCACCGGATGCTCGACCTGGATGCGCGTGTTCATCTCCAGGAAGAAGAACTCGCACGTTGCATCATCGACGACGAACTCGATCGTCCCGGCCGAACGGTAGCCGACCGCGCGCGCCAGCGCGGCCGCCGCGGCGCACATCCTCTCCCGCGTCGCGGCGTCGAGGCCTGGCGACGGCGTCTCCTCGACGATCTTCTGGAAGCGCCGCTGGATCGAGCATTCGCGCTCGAAAAGATGCACCGCCTGCCCGTCGCCAAGCCCGAACACCTGCACCTCGACATGGCGCGCGTCACGGACATAGCGCTCGAGGAAGATCGTCCCGTCGCCGAAGGCGCGGCCAGCGAGGATCTGCGTCGCCTCAGCCACCTTGAGGAGATCGCCCGGCCCGTCGACGAGGCGCATGCCGATCCCGCCGCCACCGGCCGCTGCCTTGACCAGTAGCGGATAGCCGACCACCTCGGCGGCCTCGGCAAGGCCCTCGGTCTCGCCCTGGGCGAAGCGGCGGCTGCCGGGCAGGACCGGCACGCCGGCGCGTTCGGCGAGGGCGCGGGCGCGCTCCTTGTCGCCCATCGCCTCGATCTGATCGGGCGTCGGGCCGACGAAGACGAGCCCCGCCGCCTCGACCGCACGGGCGAAGCCGGCGTTCTCGGCGAGAAAGCCGTAGCCCGGATGGATGGCATCCGCGCCGGCCTCGCGGGCCGCGGCGAGGATCGCCTCGATCCGCAGATAGCTCTCGGCCGGCTTGGCCGGGCCGATCGGCACGGCTTGGTCGGCTGCCGCCACGTGCAGCGCTTCGGCATCGGCCTCGGAATAGACGGCCACCGTCTCGATCCCGAGCGCCTTGGCGCTGCGGAAGATGCGGTTCGCGATCTCGCCGCGATTGGCGACCAGCAGCCGGCGCATCAGGCGTCCAGATGCCTGGCGATCGCCTGGCGCACCGCCTGGGCGATCTCCACCGCGTTGGGGGTGTCGGAATGGATGCAGATCGTGTCGGCCTTCACGCGCACGTCGTGACCGCCGATGCTCTCGGTCAGCCCCTCCTCGATCGCCCGCAGCGATCGCACCGCGGCGCGTTGCGCGTCGACCGGCGGATGCTCGCGCGTGATGATCAGCTTGCCGTCATCGCCATAGTCGAGATCGGCATAGTACTCGGCGACGAAGCGGTGGCCGCGCTGCGGATAGATCACCTCATGCAGCGTCCCGACCATACCGAACAGCGGCACGCGGAACACGTCGGCGACGTCGCAGACCGCATGCGCCACCTCCTCGATTCGGCCCGCCATGCCGTAGAGCGCGCCATGCGGCTTGATGTGGTTCAGCGTCATCCCCTCCGCCTCGAGGAAGCCCTTCAGCGCGCCGACCTGGTAGATCATGCAATTGACCAGCTCCTCGCGGCCGATCTTCATCTCGCGCCGGCCGAAGCCCTGCAGGTCGGGCAGCGAGGGATGGGCGCCGACCTTCACCCCATGGGCCTTCGCCGAGCGGACGGCCGCGCGCATGTGATTGAAATCCGAGCCATGGAAGCCGCAGGCGACATTGGCGACATGGATCAGCGGCATGATCGCCTCATCGTCGCCCATGCGGTAGAGGCCGAAGCTCTCGCCCATGTCACAGTTGATGATGGTCAACGGTGTCCTCCGGAAGGTTCATGCGTCGCGCGAGGGGTCATCGCGGCGCGCATCAGGCGCGCAGATCGGCGATCCAGCGCAGTCGCAGCTGGTCGGCCACCACGGCCAGGATCAGGATCACCCCGATCACCACCGTCTGCAGGTAGGATTCGATGCGGGCGAGGTTCATGCCGTTCTGGACGAGGCCGATGAACAGCGCGCCCAGCACGACATTCTCGACCCGGCCGACGCCGCCGCGCAGCGAGACGCCGGCGATCACGCAGGCGGCGATAGATTCGAGCGGCATCGAGCTGCCGATATTCGCCTCGCCGGTGTCGAGCCGGGCGGTCAGCAGCATGCCCGCGAGCCCCGTCAGCCCCGCGCACATCACATAGACCGAGAACAGCGTCCGCCGCGTGTCGATGCCCGACAGCCGCGCCGCCTTCAGATTACCCCCGACGGCGTAGAGGGCCCGGCCGAAGCGCGTCCAGGAGACGACGACATAGGAGGCGATGACCAGCAGGGCGGCGATGTAGATCGGCACCGGCACCCCGAGGAAGGTGCCGAAGCCGAAGATCTCGCCGAACTCCACCGGCATTCCGTAGACCGGCATGCCGCCCGTCATGTAGAGCGCGACGCCGAAGCCGATCGAGGCAACGCCCAGCGTCATGATGAAGGGCGAGACGCCGAAGGCGGCGACGCCGACCCCGTTGACGATACCGACCGCGATCGCCGCGCCGACGCCCGCGAGACAGCCGATCGCGATGACGAGCCACAGGAAATCGGGAAAGACCACCGCCGCCCCGGCCATGGCCGTCGCGCCGACCACCGAGCTGAGCGCCAGGGTCGTGCCGACCGAGAGGTCGAAGCCCGCCGTCAGCAGCACCATCATCTGCCCCATCGAGACGATGGTCAGGAAGACCGACTGCCGCACGACATTGGTGAGGTTGCGGACGGTGAGGAAATTGTCGGACATCGCCGTGAAGGCGATGACGGCCACGATCAGCAGGAAGGGCAGGACGCCCAACCTGACGAAGAGTCGCTTCAACAGGGTCCCGGCGCCGTCGCGCCGCGTCCGGGCATCGGTCATGCCGCCTCGCGTTCAAAGAAATGGGACAGCACGCGCTCCTCGCTGATCGCCTCCCCCTCGAGCACCGCCTGCACGCGGCCGCGATAGAAGACGTAGGCGCGATGGGCGAGGTGCAGGATCTCCGGCAGGTCCGAGGAGATCAGCACCACCGCCGCACCGCCTTCACACAGATCCCGCAGGAAGCGGTAGATCGCGGCACGCGTGCCGACATCGACACCGACCGTGGGCTCGTCAAAGACGAACACATCGACCGGGCGGGTCAGGCTGCGGGCGATGAGCACCTTTTGCTGGTTGCCGCCGGAAAATGCCTCGACCGCGCGGTCGGGCCGCATCGGGTGGAGCTGGATCCGCTCGGCGAGACGGCCGGCCTCTCGCGCCTCGCCCCCACGGTCGACGAAAAGACCGAAACCGAAGGGCCGCCGGTCGAGCGCCGCGAGCGACATGTTCTCGCGGCAGGACCGCATCATCACCAGCCCCTCTTCGCGCCGGTCGGGCGGCAGATAGAGCAGGCCCCGGCGCAGCAGTTTCTTCGGGCTGAGGCCGGTGACGTCGACGCCGTGGAGCCGCACCCGACCGGCGGCGACGGGCTCGAGCCCGAAGGCGGCGCGCATCACCTCCGATTTGCCGCAACCGACCAGCCCGGCCAGCCCGACAATCTCGCCCGCGCGGACCACGAGCGACGCGTCGCGCACCGAGCCCGAGACGGTGGACAACCCGTCGATCTCGAGCCTGACCTCCCCCGGCGATGCGGTGACGGTCGGAAAGATCTCGCCGATGACGCGACCGGTCATCAGCCGGACGAGCTCGTCCTCGGGCGTCGTCTTGGCATCGACCGTCGTGATCAGCCGGCCGTCGCGCAGGACGGTCACCCGGTCACCGATCCGGCGGATCTCGCGCATCCGATGCGTCACATAGACGATGCCGACACCCTGCGCCTTCACCTGCTCGACCAGCGCGAACAGCCTGTCGGTCTCGCGCTCGGTCAGGCTGGCGGTCGGCTCGTCGAGGATCAGCACCGAGAGGTCAGCGCGGAACGCCTTAGCGATCTCGACCATCTGCTGCTCGGCCCGCGACAGCCTGGCGACGACCGCGGTCGGCTGCAGGTCGAAGCCGAGCCGGTCGAGCAGCGCCCGCGCCTTGCGGCGCAGCGCGGCCTTGTCGAGCAGGCCGTGGCGCGTGACCTCGGCGCCGAGGAAGAGGTTTTCCTCCACGGTCATCGAGGGGACGAGGGAGAACTCCTGGAAAACGGCCGAAACGCCGCGTTCGCGGGCGTCATGGACTGAATGGAACTCGACCCGCTCGCCGCGGAACCGCATCTCGCCTTCGCTGGGCGTCTGGGCGCCGGCCATCAGCGAGATGAGGGTCGACTTGCCCGCACCGTTCTCGCCGAACAACACATGCACCTCGCCCGGCAGGAGCGTGAAGGAGACATGATCGAGCGCCGTCACGCCGGGGTAGCGCTTCGTCACCTCGACGAAGTCGAACAGCGGTTGCGGGGCGGAATCGGGCATGCGGCTCGGAGCCATCGGTTACGGGCCCGCCGACGGGGCGGGATGGCGGCGCCGCGCCTCGGCGCGGCCGACGATGAAAGGAAGGGGACCGGCCGCGAGGCCGGCCCCCGCGTCACTCACTCGACGAAGAAGGTCGGCGAGAAATCGTCCGGCGCCAGCGTCGAGCTGGGGTCGAACGAGTCGAAGCTGTCGGTCGAGACGATGTAGATCTTGGGTCCGACATGGGCGTAGTAGTCGAGCCCTTCGAGGATCCGGATCGCCTGATCGACCGCGATCCGCCCCTGGATCACCGTCGAGTCGGTCGGCGCCGCCATGATCTGTCCGCGCTGGATGCCCTGGTGGACACCCGGCGTGTAGTAATAGGCCAGCACACTGATCTGATCGGCGAGATCGCGCGACCGCAGCACGGGAACTGCCGCCTCGGCGGTGACCGCGGTCCCCACGATGTAGTCGAGGTCTGGATGCGCCTCGAGCGTGTCCTCGATCAGCCGGGTCTGCACCTCCTTGCCGGTATCGCCGTACTTCGTCTCGACGATCTCGATCGCCGACCCTTCGATCGCGGCGAGGAAGCCGGCATTGCCGGCCTCAACCCAGCCGGCGCCGGGCGGTCCGGGGAACCAGGCGACCTTGACCGGATCGCTGCCCGCCGGATGGAGCTCGGCGAGATAGGCGCCGGTCTGCGAGCCCATCTCGCCGAAGGAGACCAGCGACTTCGCCGACAGATCGGGCGAAGAGATCCCGTTGATGACGTCGATCACCGGGATGTTCTGGGCGGCGAGCTGCGAGACGAGATTGTTCAGCCCGTCCAAGGAGATCGCGCCGATGATGACGGCGTCGGCCCCAGCCTCGACGCAGTCCTCGATCTGCGAGATTTGGGTGTTGAGTTCGGTGTAGCCGCCCGCCTCGAGCACCTGGAGCCGCACACCGGCGCGCTGCGCCTCGGCAACGACGCCGTAGTCGACGCCCAGCCAATAGGCATCCTTCATGTGCGGGAAGGACACGCAGATGTCCCAGGGCTGCGACGCCCGCTCAACGGGCACATAATCGACCGTGGTGCGCGGGCTCGACATGTCGAAGGGCGGATCCCACACCTCGACGCTGTAGGGAAACCAGTCCTGCGCGGACGCCGCGCCCGACAGCCCGACGATCATCGCCCCACCGGCCGCGACGGCCAACAGCCTCGCTGCTCCAATCATGGCGAACCCCTCCTCCTGTCCGATGCTTCGCCGGCCGCAACCCGCAGGGTTTCCATACCGGCCAGGAGACGATGGTTGCGCAACGGGTCGCCATTGTGAAATAGGATTTGCTGCACACCGATATAAAGAGCACAGATAATACCATTGTGTGCAGCCGCGCACGCGAGTCCAGAGGGTTTCACCCCTCCTCCCCACCCTCCGGCGCGCTGCCGAGCGGGAACATCAGCTCGCCCTGGAGGACCTCGGTCGCCGCGGACACGAAGAGGGCTCGGGTGCGGCCAGGTCGTGCCGCGGGGGCACTCGGCTTCCCCAATTGCCGCCCGCCGCCTGCCATGCGAACGCTAGGACGCGATGAGCTTCTCTCTGAAACAGATCCGCTACTTCATCGCCGCCGCAGAATCCGGCCAGATCAGCCATGCCGCGGTCGAGCTGAACGTCTCGCAATCGGCGGTGACGGCGGCGATCCAGCAGCTCGAGGCGATCCTCGGGATGCGGCTGTTCGTGCGCAAGTCGAACGGCGTCGCGCTGACCTTTGAGGGCAGCCGGTTCCTGCAGCACGCACGCAACATCATCGCCGCGGTCGATGAGGCGATGCGGGTGCCGACTGCCGCCTCACGCGAGACCCGCGGCCTCGTCCGGCTGGGCGTCAGCTACACCGTCGCCGGCTATTTCCTGCCGGCGCACCTCGCGCGCTTCCGACGCAGCTTTCCCGATGTGACCGTCGAGCTGCAGGAGGCGGCCCGCCCGGAGATCGAGCGCGACCTCGTCGGCGGCACGTTGGATCTCGCGGTTATCCTGACGTCGAACCTCGCCGACACCCGCGCGATCGAGCATGAGACGCTGATCCGCTCGCGCCGGCGGCTATGGATGCCGGCCGACCACCCGCTTGCGCGCGCCGACCATGTGGGCTTCGCCGAGGTGGCCGCGGAGCCCTATGTCGCGCTGACGGTCGATGAGGCGCTGCAGACGACGATGCGCTATTGGGAGGTGACGCCGTATCGGCCGAAGGTGATCTTCCGCACCTCCTCCGTCGAGGCGGTGCGTAGCATGGTGGCGGCCGGGATGGGGGTGACGATCCTGTCGGACATGGTCTGGCGGCCCTGGTCGCTCGAGGGGCAGCGGATCGAGACGCGAGTCCTCGCCGATCCGGTCCCAAGCATGGATGTCGGCCTCGCTTGGCCGCGCGGGGCCGAGCTCTCGGCGGCGGCGCGCGCCTTCGTCGACTTCCTGAGCATGACCTTCAATGGCCCGGGGCCGAGCGATGTCGCCTGACGGGCCGAGCAGCCGGAAAGGGTGAGCTGATGCGTGAGGAACGGCCGGCGGCGCAGCCGACGGTGAAGATCGAGACGGAACGGCTGCGCGTCGTCGAGTGGCGCTTCGCCCGGGATGCCGAGACCGGATGGCATCGGCACGCGTACGACTATGTCGTCGTGCCGATGACGACGGGCACGCTCAGGATCATGGGACCCGGCGGCACCGAGACGCTGGTCCCGCTGATCACCGGCGAGCCCTATGCCCGCAACGCCGGCGTCGAGCACAATGTGATCAACGCCTCCGACGGCGAGTTCGTCTTCATCGAAATCGAGCTGCTCGAATAGCCCTGCCCTCCCGTCCCGCCCGGAACACCCGCCCCTGCGGCAACGTTAGCCAGAGCGGGGGCGGAGACGGAGTGACGGGAGAACGGCATGAATCAGCTGGCGGCGGGCGTTCTGGAGGCGTTACGCGACGCCTTCGGATGGGCCCCGGCCTGGGTCTACGGCATCGTCCTTCTCGTCGTCGCGGCGGCACTGGGGCTCCTGATCCACAGAGTGCTGATGGCAGTCGCACGGCGGCTTCTCGGCGAGCGTCATCCCTATCTGCATTCGCTGGTCGAGCGCACCCGCGGACCGACGCGGATGGCGGCGGTCGTCTTCATGCTCGGCCTCGTCCTGCCCTCGGTACCCTTCGGACCGGTCACCCGGGGCTGGCTGCAGCATCTGCTGTTCCTCGCCTTCATCGTGCTGCTCGGCTGGGTGGCGATGACCGCGGTCCGTCTCGCCGCCGATCTCTATCTCCGGCGCTTCCGGGTCGACACCGAGGACAATCTGCTGGCGCGCAAGCACTACACGCAGGTACGCATCCTCGAGCGCTCCGCGGTGATCCTGATCGTGGTGGTGACGATCGCCGCCGCGCTGATGACCTTCGACACGATCCGCGAATACGGCGTCGGCATGCTCGCCTCCGCCGGGGCGGCGGGGCTGGTCGTCGGCTTCGCCGCGACACCATTGCTGTCGAACCTGATCGCAGGCATCCAGCTCGCCGTCACCCAGCCGATCCGGATCGATGATGCGGTGATCGTCGAAGGTGAATGGGGATTGGTCGAGGAGATCACCTCAACCTATGTCGTCATCAAGATCTGGGACTGGCGGCGGCTGATCGTGCCGCTGAGTTACTTCATCCAGAACCCGTTCCAGAACTGGACGCGTGAGAGCGCCTCGCTGATCGGCTCGGTCTATCTCTATGTCGACTATTCGGTGCCGGTCGACCGGTTGCGCGAGAAGCTGAAGGAGGTAGCCGCGAGCTCGCCGTTGTGGGACGGCCAGGTGGTCACCCTGCAGGTGGTCGATGCGACCGAGCGGACGATCCAGCTCCGCTGTCTGGTCAGCGCGCGCAATGGCGGCCAGGCCTGGGATCTGCGCTGCCTCGTCCGCGAGAAACTCGTGGCCTTCCTGCGCGACGAATACCCCCACGCCCTGCCCCGCTGGCGCGGCGAGATCACCGATGAGCGGCGTGCGATGGCGGAACGGATGAACGCCAGGCCGGCAACCGGCGGCGATGCCGGGCCTGGCCCGGCCCCCGCCACCGGCTGATCCGCGGCCGCCGTCAGACGAGCTCCGCCTCCACCCCCGGCATGAAGGGCAGATCGGTCACGCCCGGATCGAGGCCGAGCTGGCGCATCAGCGTCGTCGCCTGGCCACGGTGATGGGTGGCGTGATTGAAGAGATGCGTCGCGACCACCCAGCCGGGCATGCAGCGTTCGCGCCCATCGACCCCGGAACGCCACGTGAAGGGCGCTGCGAGCCAATCGGCCGTCAGCGCATCAGCCCAGCGTGCGATGCGCGCGTCGATCGCCGCACGGGCGGCCCGCAGATCTCCCCAATCCGCGCGCAGCGTGGCGCCGAGCGGCACGCCTGGTCCCTCGCCGCCATCGAAACGGGCGATCCACATCCAATCGCCCCAGACGAGATGATCGAGCGTGCCGTGGAGCGAGCCGAAAAAGGCGCCGAGATCGCGCCGCCGCTCGGCATCGGGCAACGTGTCGCACGCCTCGAACATCCGCGTGTTCATCCAGATCGCATAGCGGGCCAGCAGCCGGGCGGATTGCGGGGTCACGGGGTCGTCTCCAGGGGTTCGGCAGCACCGGCGCCACGTCCGGGATATGGCATCCAGCAGATCGCGGCACCTGTCGCATCACGATCGTATCGCCGGCGCGGACCGCCCGACAGGGGTTGCCCGGCGGGGCGAAGGGCGCGCAGCGCCAGCCCCGCGCTTCGGCATGGACACGCCTGCCGTGGCCGGATCGGCGGTCGCCAGCCCATCCCGATCGGGCAGCCGGGGAACCGCAGCGGCACGCGTCCCGTTCCCGCCGAAGGACGAGCCGTTGCGCCGGAGCGAAGATGCCGCCCGATTTCGACCGCTTCTTCCTCGATTACGTCGAGGCCTACAACCGTTCGCTCGCAGGCGCCGTCGACGCCAGAGCGATCCGCGCCTGCTTCGCCGACTGCTTCGTCGGCGCCGGGCCCGGCGGGGTGACCTGCGGCCGCAATGACCAGAGCTTCACGGCCGCGCTCGAGAACATCTACGATTTCTATCGCGCGATCGGCACGCGCCGCATGGCGGTGCGCGTCGTCGAAGTGACGCCGATCGACGAGATCCACCACATGGCCCGGGTCGGCTACACGGCCCATTACGACCGGCCGGCTGGCGGTAGGGCGAACAGCGGGCCGGAGGCCGTGCCGGGCGGGATCACCGCGCGGGACGACCTCACCATCGAGTTCGACGTCATCTATATGATGCAGACCGTCGAGGGCCGGTCGCGGATCTTCGCCTTCGTCTCGGGGGACGAGATGGCGGTATATCGCCGCCACGGCCTCGTCGATCGCGAGACCGGGCGCCCGTCCCGGCGTCCCCTCTCCACCCGCGCCGGGACGGGTCCGTGATCAGTCGAGCGGGCCGGAGCAAGTGCCGAGCTGGGTGCAATCCGTCAGCGCACCGGCCGCCGCACCGACCGCGCCGCCGATGATCGCACCGGTGGCAACAGAACCGCCCGTGAGCGCCGCCGCCCCGGCACCCACCGCGGCCCCGCCGGCACCGCCGGTCAGCCCGCGCTCGAGCGAGGTGTTGCCACACGCCGTCAGCCCAATCGCTGCGACGAACGCGATCGCACATGCCCTGATCATCTCTGATTGCCTCCATGAGGGACTCGGGAGATCAATCGTAGCGTGACCGCTGCCGCTTCGCTACCGCCGAGGCGACCAGACTATCGAAAGTCATGAACGGAGTGACTGCGGCCACAGCGCAGGCCGCTCACCTGCTTCGCTGTAGTCGGAGGGCCACCTCGCGCGCGTTTCTCGGGATCAGCATTAAATCTATATCGAAATCACCCCGGCATTATACAGCTCGACATTGAGCATGGTCGGCTTGTCATCGAGCGTCTCCGCCTCGATATGGGCAGGCGGGTGGCCGAGATCCGAGGCAAGCTGCCCGGCCGGGCTGTTGTTGATCAGCGAGACGCGCACCCCGCTGCCGACATTGGAGAAGCTCACCCCGGCGCCTGGCTGGTAATGGCCATCCGTCCGGACGTAGCCGCTCATCGGGCCGGCGCTGATGCCGACCTCCACCCGAACGTCGAGATTGCCCTCGCCATCGACGACGACATGCATCGAGAAGCCGGGCACGCCCACAGAGAAGCCGGAATTCAGTCCCGGGATCAGGATGCCGTATTCAGGGATGCTCTCGGAGCAGTCGTAGCCCGTCATATAGGGCTCGCCGGCGGCACAGGCCGAGCGCGCGCTGGCATTCTCCATCTCGCAGGTGACGAGATCGATCTGACCGATGATCGAACGCGGGCAGGTCTCCTGACAGCGGAAATCGACGTCGCACTGGCCCGCCAGCGCGTCACCGAGAGTGCCGGCGACCGCCGGATCCTGGCGGAGTGCGGCCGCCGCCATCAGGACCGCGGGGCCGTTCGGGTCAAGCGCCCGGGCGCGCGCGAGCGCCGCGGCGGCCCCTGCGGCGTCACCGGCAAGGGCCCGCGCCTGGGCAAGGTTCGCCCAATAGAGCGATTCGCCCGGGGCGAGCGCCGTCGCCCGTTCGAGCGCCGCAACCGCGTAGGCAGCCAGGTCGGCATCCCCGTCACGGGCGGCGAGGCGGCGGGCGGCCTGGCCGAGCACGTCGTGGAAAGCTGCCTCCTCCGGCGCCAGCGCCACGGCCGCCTCGGCCGCCCGGATCGCGGTCTTCAGCCACGCCGGGGGGCTGGTCGCCGGATCGGACGCGTGCATCTCCGCCAGCATGGCCGCGAAATTGGAGAGGGCGGGGGCGTCGGTCGGATCGTCCAGCGCCGCGGTACCGAAGAACCAGACGGCGCGGTCGAAATGCCGACGCATGTAAAGGACCTGGCCCAACATCGGCGCCGGTATGCCGCCGCCCGTATCGGCGACCAGCGCGCGGAACGCGTCCGCGTCGCCGGCGGGGAAATCCGTCTCGAGATCGGCAAGGGTCTCGCCGATCAGCGCCCCGAGCGGCGGCGACGGGTCCTGCGCCGCAGCGGGGCGGTGGCCGGAAGCCGCGACCGCCACGGCCGCGGCGGTAAACATCGCGAGAACGATTGTGGGGGCGCTGGCCGCGCGCGGCGCGGCGGCTGCCCGGGAGCGGCACAGAAACATCGGTTCTCCCCTCCCATGGCGGAACCATGCCGGCAGAGCATAGCAGATCCGCCTTGACGGCGCGACTCGAAGCAGAGCGGCGGTCAGGCTTCCATCTGCTCATGCCCGGCCGGTGAGCCGCGCAACAGCCTTGCGGTCAGCACGGCCGTCGCCAG
The DNA here is from genome assembly GCA_964406375.1 of uncultured Mycobacteriaceae bacterium. Classification (GTDB taxonomy): domain Bacteria; phylum Pseudomonadota; class Alphaproteobacteria; order DSM-16000; family Inquilinaceae; genus CAYORM01. The sequence continues at coordinate 41,120 of CAYORM010000002.1, forward strand.
CATCACCACGGCGCCGATGGCGCAGCTCACCTGCAGCGCATCGGTGAAGGCGGCGCGCGCCGCCTCCATCAACGCGGCGCCATGATCAGCCTCCAGGCGCGCGGCGACCGCCATCGCCCCGCCGATCGTGCCGCTGGCATCCGCCGCATCGGCGGGAGAGAGGCCCGTGGGCATCGCCTCCCGCATGCCGGCCCGGTAGATCGCGGCGGCAACGCTGCCGATCGCGGCGATGCCGAGCGCCATGCCGAATTCCGCGCCCGTCTCCGACAGGGCCGAGGCGGCACCGGCCTTGGCCGGCGGTGCGGCGCCGATCACGAGGTCGGTGCCGAGCACGCCGAGGGGCATGAAGCCCGCCCCCATCACCGTCGAGCCGATGACGAGGATCGCGAGCGCCCAGGGCCCGCCGGTCAGCGCCATGAGTGCCAAGCCGAAGGCCGCGACGACGAGGCCGATCGAGACCGGCCAGACCGGGCGATAGCGATGCGCCATCTTCGGCACCAGCACCGAGACCGCCACCTGGGCGAGGCTGCAGGGCAGCATCCACAGCCCGGCGACGAAGGGCGACAGGCCGAGAACGCCCTGGAGGTACTGGTAGATGGCCAGGAACGCGCCCGACAGCGCAAAGATACCGAGCACTAGCGCCGCGATCGAGGCGCCAAAGCTGGGCCGCCGGAACAAGGTGACGTCGATGACCGGATCGGCGAGGCGACGCTGCCGGCGCACGAAGATCCAGCCGAGCGCAAGCCCCGCGAGGGTGGCCAGGAGCGGCTCGGCGCCCGGCCCGGCCTTTGCGATCTCCTTCAGCCCGTAGATCACGAGGAGGACGGCGGTGATCGAGAGCAGCACGCTCAGCACATCGAGGCGGCCGCTGGCGGGATCACGATACTCCGGCAGCAGGAACGGACCGGCCGCCAGCAGCAGCGCCATCACCGGCACGCCGAGCAGGAAGACCGATCCCCACCAGAAGAACTCCAGCATCAGCCCGCCGACCAGCGGGCCGATCGCGGCACCAACGGTGAAGGAGGTGATCCAGACCGAGATCGCGATGGTCCGTTCCGAGGAGAGCCGGAACATGTTGCGGATGAGCGACAGGGTCGACGGCATCAGCGTCGCGCCGGCGATGCCGAGCAGGGCGCGCGTCGCGATCAGCATCTCGGCGCTCGTCGAGAAGGCCGCGACGATCGAGGCGAGCCCGAAGAACAGCGCACCGATGAGCAGCAGGAGACGCCGGCCGATCCGGTCGCCGAGGGTTCCCATGGTGACCAGGAAGCCGGCCACCAGGAAGCCGTAGATGTCGAGGATCCACAGCAGCTGCGAGGCGGAAGGTGCGAGGTCGGCCGAGAGGTGCGGCACCGCGAGATGCAGCACCGTAGTGTCGAGCGCGATCAGCACCGTCGGCAGGGTCAGGACGGCAAGCCCCACCCATTCCCGGCGTCCGGCGCGCAGCGACGCGCCGCCGGACGACGGCGTCTCGGCCAGATGCCCGGTCGTCACTGTTCAATCCTCGCCATTCCCGCACCGACCCGCTCTCCGCGCCGAAGGGGTCGGGACACGGATCGGGCGAGCGGCCCTTGATCAGGACCGGCGGTGATGCTCGAAAAGTGTCGTTCTGTCGAGAGAAAACGATGCGGTGAAGCGTCCCGTCAGCGGATCGTCAGTGGGCCGTCCATCCGCCATCGACCAGAAGCGTCGAGCCGGTGGTCATCGCCGAGGCGTCCGAGGCGAGGAAGAGGGCCGCAGCCGCCACATCCTCCGGCGTCGCAAGCCGGTCGAGCAGGATCATCTCGTCGACATGGGCCCGGAACTCCGGCCGGGCGAGGAAAGGCCGGGTCATCGGCGTCTCGACGAAGGTCGGGGCGAGGCTGTTCACGCGGATGCCGGTACCGCGCAGATCGAGCGCCATCGCGCGGGTCAGCCCTTCGATCGCGAATTTCGTCGTGCAGTAGACCGTGCGCCCCGGCAGCCCGACATGCCCCGCCTGCGAGCCAATATGGACGACCGATCCGCGCGTGCCGTCGCGCACCATGCGGCGGACGGCAGCCTGGGCGGTGAAGAAGGCGGCGCGGATGTTGAGATCGACCACCCGGTCGAAGCTCTCCTCGTCGACCTCGAGGAAAGGCTGCGGGATGTTGGTGCCGGCATTGTTAATCAGCACGTCGAGCCGCGGCAGTGCCGCGAAAGCCGCCTCGACACCCTTGCGGTCGCGGACGTCGAGCGGCAGCGGATGGGCGGTGACGCCGAGTGCCTCGACCGCCGCCACGGCCGCATCGAGATCGGCCGAGGGGCGGGCGAGGAGGGCGACCGCCGCCCCCGCCTCGGCCAGCGCCAGCGCGCAGGCGCGGCCGATCCCCTTGCTGGCACCGGTGACGACGGCGAGCCTGCCGTCGAGGCGGAAGCGGCTCATCCCGCCTCCCCGCCCTCGACGTCGCGCTTGTGGCGGGCGAGTGCCATCAGCCGCTGGTCCCGCCAGCGGCGGCGTTCGGCCAGCCGATCGGCCGGCAGGCTCTCGCGACGCTCGGCCTCGACCCGGCTGATGAGGTCCTCGCTCCAGGGCTGCGGATCACGCCGGTCCTCGGCGATCCGCAGATAGAGGCCGCCCAGCCGCCGCGCATAATCGGCGATGCCGCCCGGCGCGTTCAGGTCGATGGTCTCGAAGGGCCCCATGAAGGACCAGCGCCAGCCGAGCCCGTGCGACACCGTCTTGTCGATATCGGCGAGCGAGGCATAGCCCGCTTCGGCGAGCGCCCAGGCCTCGCGCAGCAGCGCGCCCTGCAGGCGGTTGAGGATGAACCCCTCGATCTCGCGCCGCACCCGGATCGGCACCTGGCCTGCCCGCTCCATCACCGCGGCGGTGCGCTCGACGGTTTCCGGCGCCGTCCAGGGTGCCGGCACCAGCTCGACGATCGGCACCAGATAGGGCGGGTTGACCGGATGGGCGATCAGATAGTTCGCGGCATGGACGAGCCCCTCGGTGAAGGCCGAGGCGGGGATCCCCGAGGAGGATGACCCGACGATGGTATCGGGTCCGACCACCGCGTCGATCCGTTCGAACAGGGCGCGCTTCACATCGACCCGCTCGAAGACCGATTCCTGGACGTAGCCGGCGCCGTCGAGCGCCGCCTCCAGCGTTTCGACCGTCTCGATCCGGTCGAGGATCGGCCGCGCCTCGGAGACGAGCCCCGCCGCGACGAGGTCGCCGACGCTGTCGGCGAGCCCGGCGGGGAAGCGCGCCATCGTGCCGGCATCGCCGTCATAGACGCGGACGGACAGGCCGGCGCGGGCGAAGACGATCGCCCAGCCGGTTCCCACAAGGCCCGCGCCGACGATGCCGACGGGGCCAGTGATCTCTGCCGTCATCGTGCTCACGCCACAGCCGAGGTGGCACCGTCGGCGAGGCAGATCTCGCTGATGCGCAGCCCGTTCTCGGCGATCCGCGAGGGGAAGGCGTCACGCAGCCGCTCCTCATGGATCGGGATGATCCGCCGCGCCTCGTAGCCCGTCTGCTTCATCATCTCCTCGGTCGCGAGCACGAGGTTCATCTGGCTGCCGAGGGCGAGGCCGACCGGCACATACATGTGGTCGACATCCACGACGGCCCCGTCGCCCTCTAGATTGTCGAATTGGTAGACGAGGTCACCGGCGAGGATCCACGTGTCCTCGGACGGCCGGCGGCCGTCATTGCGGACGGTGACCCACATCGAGCCGAAGGTGTGGCTGTCATAGGCGACATGCAGGTCGATGCCGGGCAACACGTCTTCCATCGTACCGTCGACGACGACGAGGCGCTTGTCGCGGGCGAGCTGCACGCCGCGCAGGATGTCGCCCGGATCCACCGCGACCATCATCCAGCGCATCCGGTCGGGCAGCGACATCGCCCAGACCCAGTCCTGCAGCTCGCGCTTCTGGATGTAGAACTTGGCGTTCGGGAACGCCTCGACCGCGCCGAAATGATCGAAATGCGCGTGGGTGATGAAGACGGTGTCGACATCCTCCGGCCGCACACCGAGCTCACCCAGCACCGTCTTGGGCGGATGCCAGTTCTCGACGCCGAACTTGTCGCCGAGATGCTTGCCATAGGCCGTGTTGTCGTAGCCGACATCGACCAGGGCCGTATGCCCCTCGCCTTTGATCAGCACGTAGCAGTAGGGCAGCTTGACGTAGCCCTGGTTGTGCGCGCCGTAGAGGACACCACTTTTGTGGTAGTTGGGGACGTAGGAATATTCCAGAACGTGGATCGAATACTGGGCCATCGCGTCTCCTCCGGGATCTTCCCTGGTCGTCAATCCGGCCGTGGCGCCGCCGGGGCGCCACAGCTGCAGCAGGCGTGACGGAAATCGACCGGCGCCATGCCGGCCCGCGGCTCGGCCGCGGCGAGCAGGCGCCGGTGGACATCGAACAGCGCACGGACCACCCCATCGAGATCTGCACTCGCCGGGTCGATGAGGTCCAGTCGCCGGGTCATGCGCTCGGCCACCCGATCGAGCGCCGCGCCGACCTCCGCCAGCGCCTCGGCATGGCGGGCGGCGCCGGGCGGCGGCCGCAATGCCGGCAGGCGGCGGCGCGCCTCGGCGAGCTGGCCGCGCGCGGCATCGAGCAGCGCGGCGTGGCGGTCACGCTCGGCGGCCCCCGTCTGCAGCAGGATCAGGATGCCGGAGAGCTGGCCGAGGACCCGCTTGAACGCGTCGTAGAGCGGCCGTGCCTCACCGCAATAGACCGCAATCGCCTCATCGGTGATGCCCTCGGCGAACAGCGCCTCGGGTTGCGCCTCCTCGGGCACCGCCCAGATGTCGCAATCGGCGGCATGGACGACGGCGCCAGCCGTGACGGGGATCATCGCACCTCCTCCAGTCGCGCCGAGCCGCGCCGGATCAACCGCCCGGGCAGGATGCGGATCGCCGGCGGGGCATCCCGGTCGGCGAGCAGCCGCTCCGTCTCCTCGATCACCGCATCCATCATCGCATTGACCGGCTGGCGGACGGTGGTGAGGGAATAGGACGGCCAGCTCGCCATGGTGATGTCGTCGAAGCCGATGATGGAAAGCTCGTCCGGCACCTTGAGCCCCAGCTCCTGCCGGGCGGAATCGAGCGCGCCGATCGCGACGATGTCGTTGGCGCAGAAGATCGCGTCCGGCGCCGCGCGATGGTCGAACAGCCGCTTGATGGCGGAGTGACCGGCCTCGTAGGAGAAGCTGCCGCCCTCCTCCACCGCCGGCGGGTCGCAGCCCAGCTCGACGCAGGCTTCGGCGAAACCGCGCAGGCGATCCTGATTGGTCGAGGTGTCGGGCAGGCCGGCGATATAGGCGAGGCGCCGGTGGCCGGCGGCGATCAGCGTCGCCGCCACCAGCCGCCCGCCCGCGAAGTTGTCGCAGGCGACCGCGGTCGCCCCGGAGTTCGGCACATAGCGGTTGAACAGCAGGACCGGCGTGCCGGCGCGACGGCATTCCGAGACCATGTCGGAGGACATGGTCGCAGCCAAGACGATCGCGATGTCCGGGCTGTACTGCAGCAACATCGGCAAGGTCTCGTCGACATTGCGGCCGGCGCCGGCGAAGTACAGCATCGTGCGCAGCCCCGCCTCCTGCAGCCGCAGGGTCAGCGTCGTCAGTACCTCCGGGTAGAACGGGTTGGTGATGTCGGCGACGACGATGCCGGCGATCTTGCTGCGCCTGGTGGTCAGGCTGCGGGCGAAGGGGTTGGGCTGATAGCCCAGCGCCTCCGCCGCCTCCAACACCCGCGCGCGGGTCTCGGGCGCGATGACCGCCTGTTCGGTGAAGGCGCGGGAGACGGTCGAGACCGAGACGCCCAGCCGCCGCGCGACGTCGCGCGCGGTCACGCGCGACCAGCCGGCGCTCTCCGCCCCGGCGGCGTGACCGCGTGGCCATCTCCCCTTCCGTTCTCCCATCAGCCCTCGACCTTCCGCGACCCTCAGACGTCGTTGCGCCCGCCATAGCGCCGGACGCGCAGATCGGCCTGCTCCTTGTGGCCGGCGAAGTTCTCGATGGCACAGAGCCGCGAGCAATACTCGCCGATCACCACGCTGGCCTCCTCGGTGCAGCGCTGATAGGTCACCGTCTTGAGGAACTTGCCGACCCAGAGGCCGCCGGTGTAGCGCGCGGCGGTCTTGGTCGGAAGCGTATGGTTGGTGCCGATCACCTTGTCGCCATAGGCGACGTTGGTCTCCTTGCCAAGGAACAGCGAACCGTAATTGGTCATCCGCTCGAGGAACCAGTTCGGGTCGACCGTCAGCACCTCGACATGCTCGGAGGCGATACGCTCGGCCTCGGCCAGCATCTCCTCGTCATCCTCGGCGAGGATGACCTGTCCGTAATCACGCCAGGCCTGTCCGGCAACGGCCGCCGTCGGCAGCACCTTCAGCTGCCGCTCGATCTCGGCCATCGTATCCTCGGCGACACGACGCGAGGTAGTCAGCAGCACCGCGGGCGAGTTCGGGCCGTGCTCGGCCTGTCCCAGAAGGTCGGTCGCGCACATCTCGCCATCGGCCGTGTCGTCGGCGATGACCAGGATCTCGGTCGGCCCGGCGAGCAGGTCGATGCCGACGCGGCCGAAGAGCTGCCGCTTGGCCTCGGCGACATAGGCGTTGCCCGGCCCCACCAGCATGTCGACCGGCGCGATCTCCTCGGTGCCGAGCGCCATCGCCGCGACCGCCTGAACGCCGCCGAGCAGGTAGATCTCGTCCGCACCGGCCAAGGCCATGGCGGCAATCGTCGCAGCATGCGGCTTGCCGCCGGTCGGCGGCGTGCAGGCGATGACCCGCTTGGCGCCCGCAACCCGCGCCGTCAGGATGCTCATATGGGCCGAGGCGACCATCGGGTAGCGGCCGCCCGGGATGTAGCAGCCGACGCTGTTGACCGGGATGTGCTTGTGCCCGAGCGTCACGCCCGGGATCGTCTCGATCTCGACCGGCAGCATCGAGGCCTTCTGGGCCTCGGCGAAACGCCGGATCTGCGCCTGGGCGAACTTGATGTCCTCGATCGTCTGCGCCGGCAGGCTGTCGATGCAGGCGGCGATCTCGGCATCGGACAGGCGGAAGCTCGCGGGGCTCCACTTGTCGAACTGCTCGGAATAGGCCCTGACTGCGGCACCGCCTTCCCGCTTCACGCGGTCGAGGATGCCCAGCACGGTCTCCCGGACGGACGCGTCCGCGGCGTCCACCGCTTCGGGATCCATGCCCGCCTTGAGAATCTCCGCCATCGTCTTCTTCGCACCTTTGCTTCTGCAAGTCGGACGGGGAGCGCCGGCGCTCCCCGTCCCGTCACGGTCCTGCCTCAGTCGGCCGGGTCGACGGTCGGCTCGACCTTGGTCAGCGCGTACAGATCCTCCGGCGGATCGCACTGCTGGCAGTTGATGCCCGGCTCGTTCGGCGCGGCGATCACGACGTCAGCCGGCAGCGGCTGGATCGTGGCGCCCGGCGTCGGCACGCCCTCGAGCGCCGAGGCGAGGCTCAGCTCGGGCAGCAGAACCGGGTCGAACACCTCAGTGACGAAGGAGCTCGGCACCTTGTCCGCCGGGAAGGCATTGCAGCCATTCTCGAAGGTGTCGCCCTCGCACAGCGTCACCTGGTCGGCCGGTACCCAGGGCAGCGGATACTCGATGTTCATCGGCTCGAGTTCGCGCTGACCGGTGAGGATCTCCATCATCAGCTTGAAGGCGTAGCCCGACTGCGCCGGCGGTGAGCCGGCCGAGACGCCCCGCAGGCCGCGCGCCTGCAGCTCCGGATCGGCCAGCGCCAAGCGGAAGCCGTTGGAGTTCTCGCCGGTGATCGGGATCAGATCCTCACGGCCCGACTGCAGAAGCGCCTCGATCGCACCATACTCGCCGGCCTGCGCCCAGATGCCATCGACATCCGGATGGGCGGCGAGCGCCATCGCCGTCTCCTGCTGGGTCGTGCGGTCGTCCCAGTAGCTGTAGTACTCGGCGACCACCTCGATCCCCGGATAGCGGTCGAACACCGCCATCGCGCCCGCCGTGTGGCGCTCGTCGACCGAGTTGCCGGGCACGCCGCGCGACAGGAAGATCTTGCCTTCGCCGCCCAGCTCGTTGACCAGCGCCTGCGCGGTGTTCTCGCCGAAGCCCGCGGTGATGTAGCTGATGTTGTAGGCGCAGGGCTCGGTGACCGTGGCGTCGTACATGAAGAACAGGACGCCCTGGTCGCAACCGCGCCGGATCGTGCGGTTGAGCGCGGTCGACGAGATCGGGAAGCTGATGATCCCGTCGGCGCCCTCGGCGATCATGCTCTCATAGTCCGAGATCTGCGCCTGCGGGTCAGTGCCCGAGATCACCTCGATCAGCTCGACCATCTCGTCATAGGGCGGCGTCGCGGCGAGCGCCTTGACGATGTTGGCCGCCTCGCTCTGCCAAGCATTGCCGGAGTAGCTGAGCGACAGGTAGATCTTGAACCGCTCGGTGGGTTCGTCCTGCGCCTGCGCGACCCCGCCGATCGCCCAGCAGGCGACCCCGGCAGCGAGCAGGGCTGTGAGGGTCTTTCTCCCCGACATCTGGTTTCCTCCGTCTGTAACGCGCCGCTCATGCGGCGACATGGACGGCTCCGGTCACGACCGGCGCCGATGATGGCGTCCGAGGGGGCGCGTCGCCCGCCGGATCGCGCATGGGACTGATGCAACCGGTTGCATGACCGCTTGCAGACCGGCCTGCCATCGCTCGCGCCGGCACGGTCATCCTGCCTTGCTCCCGCCAGCGCCGCTTCCGCCCGCCCGGCCCGGCCGGGCAAGCTGGGCACGCAGCGCCTCATAGAAGCTGTCGCGCAGCAGGATCAGGGCGATGAGGATGACAGAGCCCTCGATGATGGTCTTGCCACCCTGGCCGATGCCGAGCGCGGCGAGGATCGTGCCGAGGGTGGTCAGCAGAATCGCCCCGCCGAGCGTGCCGAGGAAGCTGCCGGCACCGCCGAGGATCGAGGAGCCGCCGATCACCACCGCCGCGACCGAGGGCAGCAGATAATCGTCACCCATCCGCAGCGTCGCGCCATTGGCGTAGCCGGCGAGCATCATCCCCGTAAATCCGGCGCACAGGCCGGACACCGCATAGGCGCTGACGGTCAGAAGCCGCGTCGGCAGCCCGGCGACATGGGCGGCATCAGGATTGTTGCCCACCGCGTAGAGGCGGCGGCCGAAGGCACTGCCCGACTGCACCAGCACCGCGATCACGACGAAGATCGCAAGGATGATGATCAAGGCCGGCACGCCGAACCAGGTGCTGCGCATCAGCTCGGCGAGGAAGGGTGGGGCGTAGCCCCGCGGCGTGCCGCGGGTGAAGCCCAGGCACAGGCTGTAGATGATGATGCCGGTCGCCAGCGTCATGATGAAGGGCGGGATGCGCAGGAGCGTCACGCCAAGCCCGCTGACTGCCCCGGCGGCCGCGCAGATCGCCAGGATCGCCGGCACGAGCAGCCACGCCCCCTCATTCGATCCGTTCATCCAGGCCGTCGTCAGGATACCGCCGAGCATGATGACCGAGGCGACCGACAGGTCGAGCCCGCGCACCAGGATCACGAGCCCCTGCCCGAAGGCGACGAACACGAGGAAGGAGGACAGGAAGAGGATCGTGCCGAGCTGCGACCAGGAGCCGAAGGACGGGCTGATCGCCCGCGATCCGAGGATCAGCGCGGCGGTCAGCACGAAGATCACGATCGTCGTGATCGTGCTGCTCGCCACCCGCGCCCGGGCGCGCTCGTCCACGGGCGCGCCGCCAATGCCCGATGCCGTCGTGCCGCCCTTCTGCTGCGCCATCGTCCCGGTATCCGCCTCGCTGCTCACGCCTCGCCCTCCCGCCGGCGCGACAGATAGAAGACGGCGCCCGCAAACAGCACGGAGAGGATCATCACCATTCCCTGGAACACGCCGGTGTAGAAGGAGGCAACACCGGTCGAGAACAGCACCTTCTGCATCAGCATGAGCGTCGCGGCGCCGATCATCGAGCCGATGACGCCGCCGGCGCCGCCGGAGAAGGAGGTGCCGCCCAGCGCCACCGCGGCGAAGGACAGCAGAAGGAAGGGCTGGCCGGCGGCCGGGCTGCCGGTCGCGGTCTGCGCCGCCAGCATGTAGGCGGCACAGCCATAGAGCACGCCCGCGAGGCAGAAACCGGTGAAGCGGGTGCGCCGCACATCGATGCCGGCGAGCATCGCCGCCGTCTCGTCCCGGCCGACGGCATAAAGCGCGAGCCCGACATTGAGCCGGCGGAAGAAGAGCCACAGCGCCACGACGCCGAGCGCGATCAGCAGCGAGATCGGGACGATGCCGAACAGCGAGCCGGTGAGCTCATAGGCGATCCAGTCGGAGACATAGCCGCCCGGCGCCGGCAGGATCAGAAGCGAGATGCCCTGGCAGACGATCATCGTGCCGAGGGTCGCGGCGATCGACTGGATACGCAGATAGGCGATCAGGAAGCCGTTCACCGCGCCGACCACGAGGCCGATCGCCATCGCCATCGCGAGGTTGACGAGTGCCCCGAGCGGCCCCTCCATCGGGTGCACCGCGATGACCACATTCGCGAGCGAGATGACGCCCGCCACCGACAGGTCGAAGCCGCCCTGCAACACCGCGAAGGTCTGGCCGGCCGCCGCCAGCATCAGCGGCAGCGAGTTGTTGAGCAGGCTCTCGATGGAGAAGAGCGAGAGCGCCGAAGGCTGGGCCGCGGCATAGACCGCATACAGCACGACATAGACGATGGCGATCAGGACGGCGCCCTGGGCGAGCAGCCCGAGCGGCGCGCGCTTTCCGGCCCGCGCGACATCGGTCATGGATGCATCTCCGCGGCGGGTGCCGGCGATGGTGGGGGTGGCGGCGCATGCCCAGCGCCATCCGCAGACGCACGCCCGGCGGTCGGCACGCCATGCGCGGCCGACAGCAGGATCTCCTCCGACAGCGCCTCGCGATCGAACGTCGCCTCGACCCGGCCGCGATAGAGGACGAGGCAGCGGTCGCAGAGATGGACGAGTTCGGAGAGTTCCGACGAGTAGACCACGATCGCACCGCCACGGTCGGCGAAGTCGCGCATCAGCGCATAGATTGCCTGCTTCGTGCCGACATCGACACCGCGCGTCGGGTCGAACATCACGAGGCAGCGGGCACCGGTCATCAGCGCGCGGGCGAGCACCGCCTTCTGCTGGTTGCCGCCCGACAGATCGTTCATCCGGAAGCCGAAATAGCGTTCGGAGAGCTCCACGGCACGCGCCGCATCGGCGATCGCCGCCGCGTCGCGGCGGGCGGAGACGAGGCCGCCACGGGCGATCTGCCCGAGCGCCGGCAGCGAGATGTTCGCCGCCGCCCGCAGGCCCCCGAAGATCCCCTCGACCTTGCGCTCTTCGGGAACGAAGGCGACGCCGATGCCGCTCGCCAGCGCCTTGCGCGGCGAGGTCAGCCGGACAGGCGTGCCGCCGAGCAGGATGGTGCCGCCGAGCTTCGGGTTGAGGCCGGCGAGGGCGCGGAACAGATCCGCCTGCCCCTGCCCTTCGAGCGCCGCGAAGCCGAGGATCTCGCCCTCATGGAGGGTGAAATCCACGCCGCGGAGCCGGCCGCCGGCGAGGCCGCGGCCCTCGAGCACGACCGGCCGGTCTGCCCGCGGTTGCGGCCGGGCCGGAAAGCGCGCCTGCGGCGAGCGGCCGACCATCATGCGGAAGATCTCGTCATCATCGACATTGTCGAGCGGCACGGTGCCGATCGACTGGCCGTTGCGCAGCACGGTGGCGCGGCGGCACAGCGCCCGCACCTCGCCGAGCCGGTGTGAGATATAGAGGACGGCCGTCCCCTGCTCGGTCAGCCGCCCGATCTGCCGGAACAGCCAGCTCGTATCGGGCAGGGCCGCGGTGGGCTCGTCGAGGATCAGGAGGCGGGGCCCGTGACCGAAGGCGCGCAGGATCTCCACCCGCTGCTTCTCGGCGAGGCTGAGGCGTGCCACCGGCGCGGTCGGATCGATGTCGGTCGCCTCGTAGCGTTCGAGAATGGCGCGCGCCGCGGCCTGGATGTCGCTGCTCGATGCCGGCACCAGCGGCCGCGGCGAGACGCGCGGCAACAGTAGGTTCTCGGCGACCGTGAGGTTGGGAAGGAGGCTCAGCTCCTGGAAGGCGGTCGCGACACCGGCGGCGCGGGCGGCTGGGATGGAGTGCGGTGCGTAGGGGCGGCCATCCAGCGTGAGGCTGCCGCCATTCGGCCGCACGACGCCGCTGAGGATCTTCACGAGGGTAGATTTGCCGGCGCCGTTCTCGCCGAGGATGGCATGGACCTCGCCCGCCTCGGCCTCCATGGACACATCGCTCAGCGCCACAGTCGCGCCGTAGCGCTTGGTCAGACCTTTGACGACGAGAAGGCTCGACGCGCCCATTCATCCTCCCGCGCCGCCCCCGGTCGGACCCCGGGATATGCCGGCGAGATTTTATGCAACCGCTTGCATAAAACTGCGCTGCTCAGCCGGGAGGTGTCAAGACCGGCCGCGCATGGTCCTGCAACCGGTCTCTCAACCATTCGGTTGACTGTTTGTCTCGCCGCATGTTACTAAACCATATGGTTGAGGACGATGCCCTCGGGCCGTGAGGCCCGCTTCTGTACCGGGCCGATCCCGGCCGTCGGGTGGCGCGGCAGGGTTGCCGTTGAGCGATGTCGGCTCTGTCGCCCTTCGGCCCGCGCACGTTGCGGCAGGGAGGGTCCGTCCTCCATCTCGACAGGGAGACGCATCTGATGGGAGTCGACACCATGGCCGCGCATGGCCAGCTGCTCGGCAGCGATACGATCCGCTTCGAGCGGCTGCTGCCCGGCCCCGTGGAACGGGTCTGGAGCTTTCTCACCGATCCCGACAAGCGGGCGGGCTGGCTCGCCGGCGGACCGATCGCGCTCGCGGCCGGCGGTGCGGTTCGGCTCGAATTCCGCCATGCCGCGCTGTCGCCGGAGCCTGGCGACATTCCCGACCGCTTCCGCCACATGGAAGACGGGGCGACGCTGCGCGGCCGGGTGACACGCTGTGATCCGCCCCGCCTTCTCGCCTTCACCTGGGGCGAGGATGCCGACGCCTCGGAAGTGACGTTTGAGCTCGCCCCGGTGGGCCCCTCCGTCCGGCTGATCCTGACGCATCGCGGGATCTCCGGCCGCCCGACGATGCTGATGGTGTCGGCGGGCTGGCACACCCATCTCGCGATATTGGAGGCCCGGCTCGACGGCCGTACGACGGCGAATTTCTGGACGCTGTTCGCCGCGGCCGAGGCCGAGTACGAGGCGCACCTGCCCTGAGCGGCGGACAATAAGCGGCGGCGCCGCCCCAGCCATGCCCGGGACGGCGCCCCCTCCCCCCCTCAACCGTAGCGGTAAGGCGGTCCCGCCTTCCGCATGGTCTCGGCATACTCCTTCAGGATCTGGACGACCCTGGCATTGCGCTCGCTGGTCGCCGCGATCTCGTCCCAGAAGCGCATCGCCTCGTCTTCGACCTGCTGCCACTCCGATTCCGGAATGGAGGTCAGCTCCAGCTTGCCGCCGGTGGTGCGGTAATGCGCCTCGCCCCACCAGTACCAGTGCTGGCGGTAGTAATGGGAGCTGTCGATCGTCAGCTGGAACAGCGTCTTAAGGTGCTCGGGCAGCGCCTCCCACTTCGCGGAGTTGACGAAGTAGGACCCGGCCCAGGCGCCGGAGATGTTGTTGGTCAGGTAGTACTGGGTCACATCGGCCCAGCCGACGGTGTAGCACTCAGTGATGCCGCACCAGGCAACGCCATCAAGCTCACCCGTCTGGATCGCGACCTCGATGTCCTCCCAGGGCAGCGTCACCGGCACGACGCCGAAGCGCTGCAGGAAGCGGCCACCCGTCGGGAAGGTGAAGACGCGCAGCCCCTTCAGGTCCTCGAGGCTGCGGATCGGCTTCACGGTCGCGAAGTTGCAGGGATCCCAGGCGCCGGTGGACAGCCAGGTGACCCCCTCGATCTCCGAATAGGCCTCCTCCCAGATCTCCTTCAGCCCCTTCCAGTGCCAGAGCACCGGCACGTCGAGCGAATAGCGCGAGGCGAAGGGGAAATAGGCGCCAAAGATCGAGACATCGACCGGCGAGGCCATCGAGTCATCATCACTCTGCGCGGCGTCGATCGTGCCGTTCTGCACGGCGCGGAACAGCTCGCCCTGCGGCACGAGCTGGTCGGCATAGTAGAGGTCGATGACCATCTCGCCATTGGCCGCCTTGTTGAAGGCGTCGACGGCCGGCTTGATCACATGCTCGCCGAGCGACGCCCCGGCATAGGTCTGCATCCGCCAGCGGATCTGGTCCTGCGCGCGGACGACGGCCGGCGCAGCCAGCGTCGCGGCGCCGACCGTGGACAGCCCGGCGGTCTTCAGGAAATCGCGCTTTCTCATCTCCAATCTCCCTGTTTTTTCAGCTTGGATCCGCGTCTTCGGCGGCCCTTCACCGGCCGGAATAGACCTCCGGCAGGAAGAGCGCGATGTCCGGGAAGGCCATGACGATCGCCACCGTCAGCATCATGATGAAGGCGAAGGGCACGATGGATCGGTAGATGTCCCCCAACGTGATCTCCTTCGGTGCCATCGCCCGCATGAGGAAGAGATTATAGCCGAAGGGCGGCGTGATATAAGCGATCTGGCAGGTCATCACGTAAAGGACGCCGAACCAGATCGGGCTGAATTCCAGTGCGATCACCAGCGGGATGTACAGCGGCGCGACGATCACCAGCATCGCCGTGTCGTCGAGGAACATGCCCATGACGACGAAGGACAGCAGGATCATCACGAGGATCGTCCAGCGATCCAGCTCCCAGGTGTGAAGGAACAGCGCCTCGATGGCGCGTACCGCCCCGAGCCCGTCATAGACCGCGCCGAAGCAGAGTGCGGCGAGGATGATCCACAGGAACATGCAGCTGATCGCCAGCGTCTGGCGGATCGTCCGCTCCAGCACATCGCGCGTCAGCCGCCCCTTCACCAGCGCCGCGATCATCGCCGCCGCGGCCCCGACCGCCGAGCTCTCGACGAGGCTCGTCACCCCCGTCATGAACAGGCCCATCATCGAGCCGAAGATGACGACCGGCAGCAGCCCGGCCCGCAGCAGGGCGAGCTTCTCGCCCAGCGGCATCGCCTCACGACCCTCGCTCGGCATCGCCGGCCCGAGCTCAGGCTGAAGGCGGCAACGGATCACGATGTAGAGGATGAACATCGCCGCCATCAGCAGGCCGGGCAGGATCCCGGCGAGCCAGAGCTGCAGCACCGGCTGGCGGGCGATCATCGCGTAAAGGACGAGCACCACGCTCGGCGGGATGAGGATGCCGAGCGAGCTGCCCGCCTGGATCACGCCGGTGACCATCACCTTGTCGTAGCCGCGCCGCAGCATCTCGGGCAGCGCGATGGTCGCGCCGATCGCCATGCCGGCGACGCTGAGCCCGTTCATCGCCGAGATCAGCACCATGAGGCCGATCGTGCCGATCGCCAGCCCGCCGCGCACCGGCCCCATCCAGACATGGAACATCCGGTAGAGATCGCTGGCGATGCCGGATTCCGACAGCACGTAGCCCATCAGGACGAACATCGGCAGTGTCAGGAGGGCGTACCAGTTCAGCACCACGAAGCTGGCGTTGAACGGCATCTCCGATGCGCCGTCACCCCACAGCAACAGCGCCGCAGCCGAGGCGACGAAGCCGATCGCACCGAAGACCCGCTGCCCGGTGAGCAGCAGCACCATCAGCGACGAGAACATCAAAAGGGTAATGAGCTCGTAGCTCATGCGGTCGTCCGGATCCGACGGCGCGCGGTCACGGCAGGGGCTCGCCCCGCGCCGCCGCGAGATCCCTGAAGAAGGTGGCAATCGCCTGCAGCAGCATGAGCGCGATGCCGATGCACATGATGATCTTGATCGGCGCCAGCGGCGGTGCCCAGGCGGTGTAGTTTCGCTGGTCGTAGGTCAATGCATATTCCGTACTCGAAATCCCACCAGCGAGGAGAAAGACGAGGTAGAAGATCAGGAAGAATATCGTGAACGCGTCCGTCGTCGCCCGTCGTCGCGGCGACAGCTTCGAATAGATCAGATCCATGCGGACATGGGCGTCGAGCTGCATCGAATACGCCCCGCCGAGAAGATAGTAGCCGGCCATAACGAACTGCCCCATCTCCACCGCCCAGTTGACGGGCTGCCCGAGCAGCGTGCGCGAGATGGAAGAGTAGAGAAGGATGCCGAGCAGCACGAAAACGAGATACATCGCCAGCCGCCCGACGCGGCGGTTCACGGCCTCGACCCAACGGACATAGAGTCTAATCGGCCGTGGCATCCAGAACCTCCCTGCCCCGCCCCGTCACCCGGCCCGCCCGGCATCGGCTCGGGCGTCGCTGGCCGCCTCGGCGAGGCCGGGCAGCGCCGCGCGCAGCCAGCCGGCGAAGCGCCTGGCCATGGCGCGCTGCGCGTCCGGGGTCGCGATCAGGTCGTTGCGGAACTCGATCATCGCATTCTCGAGCCTGTGCGGCAGCGCATGCACGAGCAGCGTGTGGGTGACGCCGTCGGCCGGCCCATAGGGCTCGTTCCGGGCGACGCGGAGTGCCCCGTCCGCGGCGGCTGCATCGAGCAGCCGGTCAGCGAGGCGTGCATCGCTGTCGTGCAGGATGCCGACCTCGACAGACCGGTGGACCCCGTGGAAGACCGGGGTGAAGGAATGGATCGTCACCAGCGCCGGCGGCCGTCCTGTCGCCAGCTTCCGGGCGATCGCCGCGGCGACCGCGTCACGGAACGGGAAATAATAGCGCTCGGCCCGCGCCCGCCTGTCGGCCTCTGTCAGACCGGCATTGCCGGGGATCACGTGGATCTCGCTCCGCTCCGGCATGGCGCTCGGCGCTTCGGGCGGACGATTGCAGTCGTAGACGAGACGGGAGACCCGCGAGGCGATCAGCGGAGCGTCGAACATCTCCGACAAGGCGACAGCCACGCCGAGCGCGCCAGGATCCCAGGCGGCGTGGCTCAGCCGCGTCTCCTCGCTCAGCCCTAGCCCGTCGAGTTCCGCAGGGATCGTGTTCGAGGCGTGCTCGCAGATCAGGATGAGATCGGCCGTGCCGTTCTCGTTGATCCGGGCGAGCACCTCCTCCGCCGAGGGGCGGTCGATCTCACTGCGACCTGTCGTGGCCAAAGGCTCCCCCTCCGCCGAAGGTCGCCATATTTCCAGATCGAGAAGGACAGTCAAGCGCCGATCGGCCGCCGCTGTGGCCGGCCGGACGATGGTTCGCCCGCGCAACAACCCCCGTTCAGGGGAGTGTCGGCGCGCAGCTGCCGGGCGATGATGGCGCTTCGTCGCCACAGCCCGACGGGCGAGAACGTAAAGGGGGACCCATGACCTGCCACCGCGATGCCGGGCGCATGCCCGTACTGCGTCTTGCTGCCGGCGCCGCCATCGCCGCGGCGGCGTCGGCGCTGGCGGTGCCGGCCACGGCCCAGTCGAGCTTCGAGATCGAGGTCTGCAACCGCTCGCCCTATACAGCCGCGGTGGCCTCCTCCTACCAGCGCGCCTCGGAGTTCAATACCGACTATTGGTACTTCGAGGGCTGGGATGTGATCCGCTCGGGCGCCTGTCAGGTCATCGGCTACACGCCAAACCGGTACTTCTACATCTACGCCACTGAACACAACAATCCCGACCGCCACTGGGCCGGCGATTTCAACCTGTGCGCGGACTATCCGGGCCCCTTCGGTTATGTGCTTCACATCCACGAGGATTGCCCGCGCGGCTCATCAATCGAGCGCTTCACCCAATACTATATTTCCCCCGGTTATACCGGCATGACGGTCTATCTCGACTGACGCGGGTCGCTGCGCGGGCGGTCACCCGGCCGCGCGTCGCTGCTGCGATCCGGCGCCGACCCGCACCTCGAGGTCCTTGAGGAACGCGCGCAGCGCCGCCTCCGCATTCCGGCCGCGCGCGCTGACGACGGTGATGCCCCACTGCGCCAGCACCTCCGCCTGCACCGGGTCGGGGTGCGGCAGGAAGAGGTAGGCGGGCGGGCGGTGCCGCTGCCGCCCCGACCGCTCCCACATCTGCCAGAGCCGGTAGAGCAGCAGCCGGATATTGGTGTCCGACATGCTGTAGCCGACGAACAGGATCGTCCGCCCCATCGCATCGGCCCGGAAGGCGATGTCCATCGGCGAGTCGAAGGCGAGCCGGTCGAAATACTGGGACTCGGTCACCACCAGCGAGTCCGGATCCTCGAAATCCCCGTGGAACTTGATGATCCGCGTCGCGGCACCGACGCCGCGTGCCATCTCCGCCGCATTGGCGATCCGGACGAAGGGCGCGCCGAACACCTCATGCGCGGCTTCGAGATTGCGGTCGTAATTCGTGGTGTAGATGATCGGAAAGCCGAGCCTGACGATCAGCCGGTGGATCGGTGACCGGCGCACCCGGTCGGCGCTGACCCGCCAGTGCTGCGCCAGCCAGTCGCGCAGCCGCGCCATGTCCCCGTGCCGCATCCGGCAGTATTCGGCGAGCGTCGGATAGGCGAGGCCACCAGGGTCGGACGAGGGATCCTCGATGCCGAGATCGGCGGCCATGTGCGCGACGAGCGCATGCCAGGACGGCAGCCCGACGGCCATCGACAATCCGGCCCCGGCGAACAGGATCGCCCGGCGTTCGCGGATCGCCGTCACCAGCGGCTCGAGATCGGCCGTCTCCGGCCGGGGCGTGATGGATCCACCCATGGCGACGGTCAACCGGAGGTCAGCGGCGCGGTTCCGGCCGCGGCCCGGCCGACGGGAACAGCGGTCGGGGCTGCATCATTGTCCTGCCGGCCGACCCGCTGCCGGGCACGGTCTTAATGGGGAGAGTGCCCGGTTGCACCCTTCAGTGATCGAAGACCGGAACTGCGAGGCCGACCGGCTCCTCGACCGGAACATCGCCGCCCTGGCGCGCCGGCGGCGCGAGGAACAGGCGGCGGCCGGGCCGGACCAGCGGATCGCCCGCGCGATCACGCGATTCACGGGCAGCATGCGCAGCGTCTATCTGCACCTCCTGCTGTTCGGCGGCTGGATTGTCATCAATGCCGGCCTCATAGCCGGGATCGAACCCTTCGATCCCACACTCGTCGTCCTGGCCATGATTGCGTCGGTCGAGGCGATCTTCCTGTCGACGTTTGTCCTGATCAGCCAGAACCGGCTGGCCGCGGCGGCCGATCGCCGCGCCGATCTCGACCTCCAGATCAGTCTGCTGGCCGAGCATGAGGTGGCGCATCTCGCCCGCATGGTGACGGCGATCGCCGAGCGGCTGGGTGTCGAGGCGCCCGCCGGCGACGATCCAGGCGCGCCGGCCCGCCCTATCCGGCCGGAAGCGGTGCTCGACGAGATCGAGGCGGCGACCCCGCCCGAGGCATGAGCGACGGCGGAACGCGGCGCGGTGCCGCTCCGTTGTCTCGCCGAGAGTGCCGACGAGAGGACCGAATGGCCGCAGCCCCATCCTCGCCGCCCCTTGCCGACGCGGCGGCGGAGGATCCGCCCTACCCCATCGGCGCACCGATGGCACCCCAACGCATCGTGCTCGTCCACAACCCCAAGGCCGGTGATGGCGACCACTCGGCGGAAGCGGTGCGCCGGCTGGTCGCGCGCGGCGGCGAGATCATCGCCTACCACCCGTCCAAGGCCGACGGCCTGCATGCGGCCATGGCGCAGCCCGCCGATCTCATCGTCGTCGCCGGGGGCGACGGCACCGTGCGCAAGGTGATGATGGCCCTGGCCGACCCGTCGCCGCCGCTCGCCATCCTGCCGCTGGGCAGCGCCAACAACATCGCCCGCAGCCTCGGTGTCCTCGGCCCGCCCGAGGCGGTGGTGGCGGCATGGCGAAGGTCGGCAGTCGTGGCATTCGACCTCGGCTCCGCGGCGGTCGAGGGGACGTGCCGGCGCTTTTGCGAAGGCTTCGGCGTCGGCGCCTTCGCACAGCTCCTTCTGGAAGAGGAGACCGACCCGCCACCACCCGGCCCGCGCGAGGCGACCCTGCAGCGCGCCCTCCTGACGCTGCGGCGGGTCATTGCCGAAGCACCGCCCGTCGCGGTGTCGATCCTGGCCGGCGGCAGCGGCGAAGGCACGGCCTTCGAGGGAGAAGCGATCCTAGCGGAGATCCTCACCACACGCTTTTTCGGCCCGGGGCTGCCCATGGCCCCCGACGCGCGCAGCAATGACCGGCTGCTCGATCTCGTCGTCATCCCCGTCCAGGAGCGCCGGCCGATGCTCGACTGGCTCGACGCGGGCGGCCGGGACGCGCTGCCGTCTGCGGTGCGGGCGAGGGCCGCCGCCTTCCGCTTCGGCTGGGCGGGCTCGGCCGCGCGGCTCGACGATATGCTGTGGGACGGGGAGAACGGCAAGCGGCCACGTCAGGCGGAGATCGCCATCGGCCGCAGCGTCCCGGTGCTGGTGCCGGCGGATACGGGCTGATCCTGGCGCAGCGGTACGCGCGCTGCCGCTTCGATCATCCGCCCCGCCCGCGCACCGGATAGGCCGCGCCGGCACCCGCCGGCGCCATGGCGCGGCGGCAGAGATAGACCTCCTCTTCGGGATGATCGGTGATCTCGAACCCCGCGCTGCGCAGCATGGCCTCGACGCAGGCCTGGTTCGGCACCCACCAATTGGTCGGATCGTCGGCATAACGCCGCTCGATGAAATGCAGCTTCGGGAAACCGGGCCGTTCGAACGGCTCGGTCTCCCGGAAGGCGAAATTCTCGGGCACCGCTTCAATTGCACGGCTGCCGCGCTGGAGCGACTGGAAGACCAGCAGATCCCCCGCGACGTGCTCGTGGATCAGGTCGAGCGCCAGCAGCGGATGGCGCAGGTGGTAGAGCACCCCCATGAAGAGCACAATGTCGAACCGCTCGCCCAGCGCCGCGACGTCGTAGACCGAAAGCTCTCGGAAGGTGACATCGACCCCTGCGATCTCGGCCGCGAAGCGCGCCTGGGCGAGGTAATCGGGATCGAAATCGATGCCCAGCACCCGGGCGGCCCCGCGGCGCTTCATCTCGATCGAGAAAAAGCCGCCATTGCAGCCGATATCGAGGACGGTGCGGCCGGTCAGATCCGCCGGCAGCGCATGGGCGAAGCGCCGCCATTTCACGGTCGGATAATCGCCGAGGAAATGGTCCGGCGCGGTATGGACGCCGCCGAGTTCGATGTTGTGGAACCACGGGCCGAGCGCCCGGATTCGGCGCGCGATCTCGTCACGCGGCAGGTCGAGCGCAGTCATCCACCGCTGCTCCGGGCCCGAACCCCCGACAGCCGGTCTGAAGGCATAGCCCTTCTCCCCAGAAGTCGTCACGGCGATGCGACGCGGCCGGTGCCGCCATGCACCGCGCCATCAAGCCGGCAGCAGGGCGTCGGTTCCGGAGATTGCGCAGCAGCAAAGGAAGGCGCGACGGGCCGCAGCCCCTCGCCTCAGCCGTTGGCGGAGACGGAGGCAGAGGGCTGGGTACCGGCGGCCTTCATCATGATCCGCGCCTCGAGGCTGACGCGCGATCCCGCGATGTGGCGACGCATCAGCAACTCGGCGAGCTCGGCGTCGCGATCGGCGATGGCATCGACGATCCGGCGATGCTCGACCAGTGAACGATAGGCCCGCTCGTTCACATCGCTGTGTTGCATCCGGTAAAAGCGCAGCAGCGGGTACTGCTCCTCGCAGATCAGCTTGAAGAGCATCTTGTTGCGTGTGGCCCGCACGATGAAGAAGTGGAAGTCGGAATTGAGTGCCTCACGCCAGTAATGTTCGGCATTGGGCCCTTCCAGGATGGCGGTGTGCTGGTCGAGCATGCGGCGGAGCTCATCGATCTCAGCATCGGTTATGGTTCGGACCACCTCGCGCGCGGCGACACCTTCAACCGCCTCGCGCAGCACGAAGAGCTCGATCAGATCCTGCAGCGACGGGGTGGCGACCCGTGCCCCCTGGTTCGGGCGGTGGGTGACGAGCTGGCGTTCCTCGAGCCGCCGGATCGCCTCACGCAGCGGCCCGCGGCTGATGTTGAGCATGCGTGCGATCTTCGGCTCGCTTAGCTTCTCGCCCGGCGCGAAATCCCCGCGGATGATCGCCTCCGCAAGCCAGGAGAACACGCTCCTGGAGATACTGTCGTCGTTCTGCCCGTCCATCGGCACCGTCCGCTCCTCCGGGCTGATCCTGCCGCAGCAGCACGATTCTGTCGACAGAAGCCGACTCACCGCGATTTTGTCGACAGAATCGGGACGTGATTACGGCCGCGCCCGATCCGCCTCAGCCCGCATCCTCACTTACCGCCGATCCATAAATAGCCGCTTTTCCATAGGAAATCGACTGCGGAGCGCGCTTTCTAGCAGCAGAGGCATGCGCACGTAATCTTTGCAGGACGCAGGGCTGACGGGCGCGCTCGGCAGCAAGCGCCAAAAGTGTTGACATAATCGGCGGCTTCCGAAAGGTTGGCCTGGGATGAAGGGCCGTTGCGTGGCAGCCTCGGCCGAGTTTGGGAGGACCCCATGAGGATTGTGATGGCATCCGTGGCGCTCTGCGCCATGGTCACGGCGGCGTACGCGCAGGACGTGACGCTGCCGGACTACTACCCGGCCGATTACATGGACATGGTCGAGGCCTCGAAGAACGAGAGCGGCCATCTCGTCATCTATTCGAACCTCGCCGAGTTCAACTGGGCGCCGGCGATCGCGGGCTTTGAGGAACAGTATCCCTGGATCTCGGTGGAGACGCTGGATCTCTCCTCCACCGAGGTGCACACCCGCTGGATCGCCGAGGCGAGCAGCTCGGCCACGACCGGCGACGTGCTCGTCTCGAGCGCGCATGACCGCTGGGCTTTGCACGGCCTCGACCAGGATCTCGAGCCCTATGAGAGCCCGGAACTGCCCTACCTGCCGGAATTCGCCCGCCAAACCCCCGGCATCTTCGTGCTGGCCGCCGATCCGATGGTGATCGCCTACAACACGGCGCTGCTGTCGGAAGAGGAGCAGCCGACCGGCTTCGCCTCGATGATCGAGCTCTACAAATCCGATCCCGGCCGGTTCGGCGGCGCGCTCGGCACCCTCGACCCGGCGCGATCGGCGCTCGGCCTGTCCATCTGGTACTCGCTCCTCGGCCATTGGGGCGAGACGGCCTGGGCCGATATCGAAACCATCGGACCGGACATCCGCGGCGAGACCTCGGGTGGTGCCATCAATGAGAAGGTGGCGACCGGCGAGTACGCGCTCGCCCTCTACGTCACCGGCACGACGATCTTCCCGCTGATGGAGCAGCCGGGCGGCGACGTGCTCGGCTACACCTTCCCCGACGACGGCACGCCGATCTCGCTGCGCGGCATGGGAATCCCGCCGAACGGTGCCAACCAGAACTCGGCCCGGCTGTTCGTCGACTTCATGCTGTCGCAGCGCGGCCAGACGCTGCTCGGCCAGGGCGGCCTCACCGTCTATCGCGATGATGTCGACGAGGCGGATGTGCCCTTCTTCACCTATCAGGAGATCGCCGAGCTCGCGGGCGGCGAGGAGAATCTGGTGATTGCCGGCTTCAACCAGGGCCTGCTGACTGAGGCCGAGGCCTTCATCAGCCGTTGGACGGAGACGGTGAAGCCCCGGTGACCGACAGCCGGGGGGCGGCCCGCCGCCCCCCCACCCACTTCGCCCCGACGAGTACCCCCCGCGACCGCCCATAACCCCTGATGACCGAAATGGCAGCGCCACGACCCGCCGCCGCGCGGCGCGCCGGCTTCGACCGCAGCAACGCGATCCACTGGCTCGTCGCCGTGGCAACGCTGGTGATGGTCACGCTGCCGTTGCTGCCGATCCTCGTGCAGTCCGTACGCTCGGTGCCGCTCTATGCCGGGGGCGGCAGTTTCACGCTCGACAATTTCACCACGCTGTTCACCGGCGACCGCATCGGCGCCATCGCGCTCAACACGATCGGCTTTGCGCTCATCGCGACGGTCGTGGCCCAGCTCTTCGGCGCCGGCATGGCGCTGATCGTCGGCCGGACCAACCTGCCGGGCCGGCGCTGGATCGGCGAGCTGATGATCTGGCCGATCTTCGTCAGCCATCTCGTGATCGCCTTCGGCTGGTTCACGATGTACGGCCCCTCGGGCTATCTGACGCTTGCCATCCGCACCTTCACCGGCAGCGTGCCGTGGGATCTCTACACGATACCGGGAATGGGCATCGTCGCGGG
The DNA here is from genome assembly GCA_964406375.1 of uncultured Mycobacteriaceae bacterium. GTDB lineage: Bacteria > Pseudomonadota > Alphaproteobacteria > DSM-16000 > Inquilinaceae > CAYORM01. Next base: position 65,269 of record CAYORM010000002.1, read on the forward strand.
GCTGAGCCAGGCGCCGCTCGCCTATCTCATGTGCCTTGCGACCGTCCGCAATGCCGATGCGCAGCTCGAGGACGCCGCGCGCAGCGCCGGCGCCGGGCCGGTCCGCGCCCTCTTCGCAGTGACGGTGCCGATGATGCGGCCGGCGATCATCGCCTCGGCCATCCTCAACTTCGTCATCGCCATCGAGATGCTGTCGATCCCGCTGCTGTTCGGCACGCCGCGCGGTCTCGATACGATCACGAGCTTCCTCTACAATAGCGCGATCAATGTCTCGACCCGCCCGGATTACGGCGTGGTCGGCGCGGCGGCCCTGGTGCTGCTCGTGATCGTCGGCCTCCTGGTCTGGCTTCAGGGACGGCTGACCGGCAAGAACGAGCGCTTCGTCTCGATCCGCGGCAAGGCCGTGCGCCCGGCGACGCTCGATCTCGGGCGCTGGCGCTGGCCGGTCTTCGCGCTCGTCTTCGCCTATGTCTTCTTCACCATCATCCTCGTCTTCGCCGCGATCTTCCTGCGCGCCGGCGTGACCATCCTATCGCCGCTCGTGCCACTCGAGCGGGTGCTCACCACCGCCAATATCGAGCTCGTCTTCAGCCAGGAGAGCTATCTCCGCTCGATCTGGAACTCGCTGTTCATCGCGGTGGTCGGCGGCGCGATCGGCACGGCCGTCGTCGCGGTGGTCGCGCTGGTCGCCGTGCGATCCGAATTCCGCTGGCGCCGCTCGCTCGAATATCTCGCGCTGTTTCCGCGCGCGATGCCGGGGATCATCGCGGGCATCGGCTTCTTCTATGCGGTGATCTGGATCCCGGGCATGGACGTGGTGCGCGGCACCGTCTGGCTCCTGATCATCGCCTTCATCATGCGCTACATCCCGGTCGGCTACGCGACCATCGCACCGGCGCTGTCGCAGATCGGACAGGAGCTCGACCGCGGCGCGCGGATCTGCGGGGCCGACTGGTGGACGACCTGCACGCGCATCGTGCTGCCGCTGCTGAAGCCGGCGCTGTTCAGCACGTTCGCCCTCCTCTTCATCCACTTCTTCAAGGAGTACGTCGCCGCCGTCTTCCTGATCCAGCCCGGGTCGGAAGTCATCGGCTCGACCATGCTGCAGCTCTGGGCCCAGGGGAACAGCGGGCCGGTGTCGGCACTCGCCGCGGTGCAGATCCTCATCACGATCGCCTTCGTGTTCCTGGCTCGGAAGATCATCGGAGCGAAACTCTATGGCTGACGTCGTCGTCGACCATCTCGTCAAAAAATACGCGGCAGTGACCGCCATCGACGACGTGTCGCTCACCGTCGGGAATGGTGAGTTCCTCACCCTGCTCGGCCCCTCGGGTTGCGGCAAGTCGACGACGCTCTTCGCAGTGGCGGGGCTCGACCGGCCGACCGGCGGGCGCATCGCGGTCGGCGGTGAGGACGTCTTCGACGGCGGGAGCGGCGTTTTCGTGCCGCCCGAGAAGCGCGACATCGGGCTGGTTTTCCAGAGCTACGCCCTGTGGCCGCACATGACCGTCGCGGACAACCTCGCCTTCCCTTTGAAGCTGCGCAAGATCGGGCGGGCGGAGCGTGACCAGCGCATTCGCGAGGCGCTGTCACTGGTCGAGATGGCCGATTATGCCGGCCGCTACCCCTTCGAACTGTCGGGCGGCCAGCAGCAGCGCGTGGCGCTGGCGCGGGCGCTCGTCTACAGGCCGCGGGTGCTGCTGCTCGACGAGCCGCTCTCCAATCTCGACGCCAAGCTGCGCGAGCGGGCGCGGGTCTGGCTGCGCGAGCTGCAGCAGCGGCTGTCGGTCACGACGATCTATGTGACGCACGACCAGGCCGAGGCGCTCGCGATCTCCGACCGGATCGCGGTGATGAACAGAGGCCGGATCAGCCAGCTCGGCCGACCCTCCGACATCTATGAGAAACCGGTCGACGCCTTCGTGGCCGACTTCATCGGTTCCTCCAACTTCCTGCGCGGCGAGATCGTCGGCAGCGGAGAGGGGTATGTCCGGGTGCGCCTCAGGGAAGGCAGCGTGATCCGGGTGGCGGGCAGCGTCGCGGGTTCCTGCCGGCAGGTCGTGCTGGCCGTCAGGCCCGAGCGGCTGTCGCTCGCGGCGGCCGGGGGCGAGAATACGCTCAAGGTGGACATCACCGAGGGGTCCTATCTCGGCTCGGTCTACCATTACCAGCTCTCCGCCGGCGGGGAACGGTTCCGCATGGAGACGCGCCAGCGCATCGCAGGCGGTCAGGGCTTCGTCGAAATCCCGCCCGATGCGGTGATGATCTACACCGCCGACAGCTATGACGCGTTCGTGTCGCGCCAGGATCTGCGTGCGTCATGAGCGGGACACGGCGCTACCGGATCGCAGTCATCCCCGGCGACGGCATCGGGCGTGAGGTCGTGCCGGCGGCGATGACGGTGCTGGACGCGGCCGGCGGCCGCTTCGGCATCGCCTTCGACTGGGACGTGTTCGACTGGAGCTGCGAGACCTATCGAGCGACCGGACGGATGATGCCCGAGGACGGGCTGCACCGGATCGGCGAGCACGACGCGATCTTCCTCGGTGCGGTCGGTTTTCCCGGCGTGCCCGACCATGTCTCGCTCTGGGGCCTTCTGATCCCGATCCGCCGCAGCTTCGAGCAGTACGTCAACATCCGCCCGGTCACGCTGCTTCCCGGGGTACCGAGTCCGCTCGCTGGCAAGCGGCCGGGTGACATCGACTTCGTCGTGGTGCGCGAGAACAGCGAAGGCGAATACTCCGAGATCGGCGGCCGGCTCTACGCCGGCACGGAAAACGAGATCGTCACGCAGCAGAGTGTCTTCACCCGCCGCGGCGTCGATCGGGTGCTGCGCTACGCGTTCGAGCTGGCGCGGAGCCGGCCGGCCCGACACCTCACCTCGGCTACGAAGTCGAACGGCATCATCCACACCATGCCCTTCTGGGACGAGCGCGTGGCCGCGATCGCCCGCGACTATCCCGAGGTGCGTGTCGACCAGGCGCATATCGACATCCTGACCGTCCATTTCGTGAAGCGGCCGGAGAGCTTCGACGTCGTCGTCGGCAGCAATCTGTTCGGCGACATCCTGTCCGATCTCGGACCCGGCGTGTGCGGCACGATCGGCATTGCCCCTTCGGCCAACCTCAACCCCGAGCGCCGCTACCCTTCGATGTTCGAGCCGGTGCACGGCTCCGCCCCCGACATTGCGGGACGCGGCATCGCCAACCCGATTGGGCAGATCTGGTCGGGCGCAATGATGCTCGAGCATCTCGGCGAGGCGGAGGCCGCCGCCGCCGTCGAGGCGGCCTTCCGATCCGCGATCACCGATGGCGGCCTTTTGACCCCCGACATGGGCGGCCAGGCCTCCACCCGCGAGATGAGCGACGAGATCGCCCGGCGCGTCGCTGCGACAGCATGAGCCGGCACCTACAGGCAGAGACTTTGATGACCAACAAGGCGAAGACGTTGCGGGCGCTGATCGAGGCGCCGGAGATCCTGGTCATGCCGGGCATCTTCGACGGGTTCTCCGCCCGCCTCGTACAGGAGGCGGGGTTTCCGGCCGCCTTCATCACCGGCGCCGGCCTGAGCGAGGCGAGCCTCGGCTGGGCCGATGTCGGGCTGATGGGAATGGAGGAGAACCTCCGCGTCTGCCGGGCGCTGGTCGGCTGCTGCGACCTGCCGATGATCGCCGACGCCGATACCGGCTACGGCAATGCCCTCAACGTCTCCTTCACCGTCCGCGCCTTCGAGCAGGCGGGCGTCTCCGGCATCATGCTGGAGGACCAGGTCTGGCCGAAGCGCTGCGGGCACATGGCCGGCAAGATGGTGATCCCGGCCGACGAGGCGGCGGAGAAGATCCGCGCCGCTGCCGAATCCCGCCGGAATCCGGATTTCATCATCAAGTCGCGCACCGATGCGCTGGCAACCGATGGCCTCGACGAGGCGATCCGCCGCCTGAACCTCTATGCCGAGGCCGGCGCCGACCTCCTGTTCTGTGACGCGGTGATGGATGTCGAGCAGATCCGGACCATCGTGCGGAACGTCTCCAAGCCCGTCGCGGTCAATATGGGCTTCGGCATCCGCCAGCGGCCGACCACCCCGCTCCTGTCGGCGCGTCAGCTCGAGGATCTCGGCGTCTCGGTGATGTTCTGTGCCCGCATGCTGACGGCAGCGGCGGTACAGGGGATGAAGAACGCGCTCGCCGCCTTCCGCCAGTCGCTCGACACGGGCGAGGTCGTCGACCGCCCCGATCTGCTGGTCGATTTCGACGAGATCAACCGCCTCGTGAAGCTCCCTGAACTGCTGGCGCTCGAGCGCCGCTTCATGACTCGCGAGCAGATCGCCCGGAAGTACCGGGAAGCCTGATCCGCCGCCCCTTCCCGCCAGACCGGACCGACCATGCAGAAGAGCGACACGAGCGCGGCCGCCGCCGGCCGCACCATCGAGATCGACGGCCGCCGCTACCGTTATGCCAGCCTCGCCGATGCCGGGCGCCCGGCTCTGGCCCGCCTGCCCCGCGTCCTCAAGGTGCTGGCGGAGAACACGCTGCGCAACGCGCCCGCCGAGCTCGACGCCTATGAGGATTGGCTCGCCGGTGGCGGCCGGTCGGCAAGGGAGGTGCATTTCTGGCCGACGCGGGTGGTGACGCATGATTCCACCTGCGTCCCCGCCTTCGTGGATTTCGCCGCCATGCGCGACGCGGCGGCGGGCTTCGGCCTCGATCCGCGGGCGATCAATCCGAAGATCCCGGTCGAGGTGGTGATCGACCATTCGGTGACGGTCGATCGGGCGGGGACGCCCGACGCGCTCGAGTTCAACATGGTCAAGGAGATCGAGCGCAACCGGGAGCGCTATGAGCTGATCCGCTGGGCCGAGCGCAGCCTCGCCAATGTCAGCGTCACCCCACCCGGCTTCGGCATCGTCCACCAAGTCAATCTCGAGCGGCTGGCCAAGGTGGTGCGGGTGCTGCCGCCCGCCATCGATGGCGACCCCGCATGGCTCGTGCCCGACACGCTCGTCGGCGCCGACAGTCACACGCCGATGATCAACGGGCTCAGCGTCCTTGCCTGGGGTGTCGGCGGGGTCGAGGCGCAGATGGCGGCACTCGGCAAGCCGCTGCCGATGGTGCTGCCGGCGGTGCTGGGCGTGCGGTTGACGGGGGCGCTGCGGCCGGGCGTCACGGCCGCCGATCTCGCCTATACGCTGGTCCACGCGCTGCGCCGGCGCGGCGTCATCGACCACATGCTGGAGTTCTTCGGCCCCGGGCTCGACAACATGGCGGTCGCCGATCGGGCGACCGTCGCCAACATGGTCCCGGAGTATGGCGCGACGACGGGCTTCTTCCCGATCGACCGCCAGACGATCGACTATCTCGCCATCACGGGCCGGCCGGCCGGCCACCGCGCCATCGTCGAGGCCTATGCCAAGGCGCAGGGGCTGTGGCGTGCCGATGACGAGCCCCTCGGCTATACCGATGTCTTCGAGTTCGACCTCTCGACCGTCGAGACGAGCCTCGCCGGCCCGCGCAACCCGGCCGAGCGGGTGACGCTCGGCGAGGTCGCGGACAGCGTCCGTGCCGCCATCAGCCGCCTGAAGGGCGGCACCCCTGTGGCGGCCTCCGGGGCGGCGGACGCGCCCGGCGACGGCGCGGTGCTGATCGCGGCGATCACCTCCTGCACCACCACCGCCAATCCCCGGCTGATGATCGGCGCGGGCCTGCTGGCCCGCAAGGCACGCGCCCGTGGCCTGTCCGTTCCATGGTGGGTGAAGACCTCGTTGTCGCCGGGCTCCCGGCCGACGGCGCGCTATCTCGCCGAGGCCGGCCTGCAGGCGGATCTCGACGCCCTGGGCTTCAATGTCACCGGCTTCGGCTGCATGACCTGCATCGGGAATTCCGGCGATCTTAACGCCCGCGTCGAGGCCCGTCTCGCCGAGGCGCCGTTCATCGGCACCGCTGTTCTGTCCGGCAATCGCAATTTCGAAGGCCGCATCCACCCGCAGGTCAAGGCGGCCTATCTCGCGACCCCGCCGCTCGTCGTCGCCTATGCGATCGCCGGCACCACCCTGCGCGACCTCGAACGCGAGCCGCTCGGCATCGGCACGGATGGCCAGCCGGTCTTCCTTGCCGATGTCTGGCCCTCGGCCGAGGAGATCGACGCGGCACTCGCCCCCGTCTTCCGTCCGGCGACCTTCGCCGCCGCCGACGCCGACAATGTAGCGAGCTTCGCGCGCTGGGAGGGGCTGTCGCGCCACAGCGACGGCGCCCGCTTCGCTTGGTCGGAGCAATCGACCTATCTGCGCCGTCCGCCCTATCTCGACGGCATGTCGCTCGACCGGCCGGCCCCGGCCGACATCACCGGCGCGCGACTGCTGATCATGGTCGGTGACCGCGTCTCGACCGACCACATCTCGCCCGCGGGTTCGATCGCCGCCGACAGCGCCGCGGGCGAATATCTCCGCGGCCATGGCGTCGCCCCGCACGACTTCAACCAGTTCAGCACCCGCCGGGGCAATCACGAGGTGATGATGCGCGGCGGCTTCTCCAACGCCGCGATCGAGAACGAGCTGCTGGCCGATATCGGCCGCCGGGGCGGCTTCACCCGCCTTCAGCCGGACGGCACTGTGATGCGAATCTACGAGGCGGCGATGACCTATCGGGCGCGGGGCACGCCGCTGGTCGTCATCGGCGGCAAGGAGTACGGCACCGGATCGAGCCGCGACTGGGCGGCGAAGGCGACGGCGCTGCTCGGTGTCCGCGCGGTGATCGCCGAGAATTTCGAGCGCATCCACCGCAGCAACCTGATCAGCCTGGGCGTCCTACCGCTGGAATTCACCGGCGGCGCGACGCGGCGCGACCTCGCGATCCGTGGCGACGAGCTCTTCGACATCACCGGCCTCGCCGGTCCGCTCGCACCCGATGCCGAGGTGACTCTCGTGATCCGCGATGCGGCCGGCGAGCGGCGCTTCCCGCTGCGCCTGCGCGTCGACACGCCGTCCGGCATCGAGAGCCTCCGCCATGGCGGGGTCTTGCGCCAGACCATCCGCGAGCTTGCGGCCGCCGGGTGAGAGGCGTCGGGACCCTCTGAGAGACTGAAAGGAACGAGACATGACCACCACCGACAGCACCTCGCAGGACGGGGCGCAGGACGGGACGAAGGGCGTGCCGACAGCGGCGGCACCGAGCAAGGGCCGGCGGCTCCGCGACCTGATCGAGGCGCCGGAGATCCTGGTGATGCCCGGCGTCTATGACGGGTTCAGTGCACGGCTGGTCGAGGCGTCCGGCTTCTCGGCCGCCTTCATCACCGGCTCGGGCGTCAGCGAGTCGAGCCTCGGCCTCGCCGATGTCGGCGTGATGGGGATGGAGGAGAATCTCCGCGTCTGCCGGTCGCTGGTCGGCTGCTGCGACCTGCCGATGATCGGTGACGCCGATACCGGCTACGGCAACGCGCTGAACGTCTACTTCACGGTCCGCGCCTTCGAGCGGGCGGGTCTCGCCGGCATCATGATCGAGGATCAGGTGTGGCCGAAGCGCTGCGGCCACATGTCCGGCAAGATGGTCATCCCGCTCGAAGAGGCGGTGGAGAAGATCCGCGCCGCGGCCGAGGCGCGCACCGATCCCGATTTCATCATCAAGTCACGCACCGACACGCTGGCGACCGACGGCATCGACGAGGTGATCCGCCGGCTCAACGCCTATGCCGAGGCGGGTGCCGACCTGCTCTTCGCCGACGCGCTGTTGAGCGTCGAGGAGATCCGTATCGTCGCGCAGAACGTGCCGAAGCCGATGTCGGTCAATATGGGTTTCGGCATTCGCCAGCGCGACACCACCCCGCTCCTGTCGGCCCGGCAATTGGAAGACCTCGGCGTCTCTGCCTGCATCTTCCCGCGCATGCTGACGAGCGCCGCGGTTCAGGGGATGAAGCATGCGCTCGCCGCCTTCCGCCAGTCGCTCGAGACCGGCGAGGTCGTCGATCGGCCGGACCTGCTCGTCGATTTCGACGAGATCAACCGCCTCGTGAAACTGCCGGAGCTGCTCGAACTGGAGAAGCGGTTCCTGACGAAGGACCAGCTCGCCCGCAAATATCGCGCCGACGCGGCCTGAGGCGGGGGCCGACCCGGCAGCGGCCCCACGAGGCGGACGCCGCTATGCCGGTGCGCGGATCACGCGAACGCCGGCTTCGGTGAAGGGGGCGCATTGCGCCTCGGTCGCATGCCAGTCGGTGACCAGCGTCCATTGCCGCGGCGGCGCCGCCCAGGCCGAGGCGGCGATGCGCCCGAGCTTGGTGGCGTCGGCGAGAACGATCACCGCGCTAGCCTGCTCCATCATCAGCGATTTCAGCGCCCCCTGGTCGAGGCCGGCCTCGCCGAGGCCGCGCCCCGCCACCACCGCGTCGGCACCGAGCAGCGCCTTGTCGGCGGTCAGCCGCGCCAGCGCCTCGGTCGCCAGCGGGCCGATGGTGCTGAGGCCGATCGCCCGCACCGTTCCGCCGAGCACCACGAGCTCGATGCCGGGCGCCTCGGCCAGCAGCGGCGGCAGAGCGAGATTGTTGGTGACGATGCGGTGCCGGCGGCCGGCAAGATGCGGCGCCAGGGCGGCGACGGTCGATCCGGCGTCGAGGATCAGCACCTCGCCATCGGCGAGAAGGGAAGCCGCGGCCCGGGCGATCGCCGCCTTCTCCGGCCCGTGCACGGCCTGTCGCAGCGGCAGGCTCTCCTCGCGCGCGGGCGGGGCGAGGACCGCGCCGCCATAGGTCCGCATCACCGCGTTCTCGGCGGTCAGCCGCCGCAGATCACGCCGGACGGTGGACGCCGAGACCCCAAACCGACGGGCCAGCGCGTCGACGCCACCACCACCGGCGCGGAGCGCCTCGAGCAGCAACGCCCGGCGCTCGGCACTACGCAACCGGCGCCCCCTCGCCGCGCCGGGGCGCCAGATCGACCGCTTGGCGCAACGCCTCGACCAGGCTGCGCTCATCGGCCCGGCCGGTGCCGGCGATGTCGAAGGCGGTGCCGTGATCGACCGAGGTGCGGATCACCGGCAGCCCGACCGTGATGTTCACCCCGGCTTCGAGGCCGAGCACCTTGATCGGACCGTGCCCCTGATCGTGATACATAGCGACCACGATGTCGTAGTCGCCGCGGGCCGCCAGGAAGAACAGCGTGTCGGCCGGCAGCGGCCCATGCACATCCCAACCCCGGGCACGGCAGGCGGCGACCGCCGGGGCGATCTTCTCCGCCTCCTCGCCACGGCCGAACAGTCCGTTCTCGCCGGCATGCGGATTGATCCCGCACACGCCGATCCGCGGCGCTGCGATGCCGGCGCGCACCAGCGTCTCCTGCGCCCGGGTGATCACGCGCTCGACAAGACCCGGCTCGATGCGCTCAATGGCATCGATCAGCCCGATATGCGTCGTCACATGGATGACCCGCAGCTTGGGCGAGACCAGCATCATCGAGACCTCGGGCGTCCCGGTGAGGGATGCCAACAGCTCGGTGTGGCCGGGGAAGACATGACCGGCCGCATGCAGCGCCTCCTTGCTCAGCGGGGCGGTGCAGATCGCATCAGCAGCCCCGGCCCCAACGATGCGCACGGCGCGCTCGATGCAGCGATAGGCGACCTCCCCCGACAGCTGCGAGACGCGGCCGAAAGGATGATCGGCCGGTACCAGCCCGAGATCGATGCATTGCACCCGGTCGGGCAGGTAACGGGCCTCGCCGGGTTCGGCGATGCCATCGACCGCGAGCGGTACCCCCGCGATGTCGCCGGCCAAGCGCAGCCGGCCGGCGTCGCCGATGACGAGCGGACGGCAGATCTCGTGGATCTCCTGCCAAGCGAGGGCCTTCATCACCACCTCCGGGCCGATGCCGGAGGGATCACCCATGGTGATCGCGATCGTCGGACGGGTCATGAGACTCCCTTTTCTTGTCTGAAGCTGTCGAGATGCCGGACGATGCGGAGGAGACTGCCGGCATCGCCGAAGCCGCCGGCCTTGGTCGCGACCGGCCGGCCGGGTCCGCCGATCATCAGGCCGAGCGCGACGCCGGGCTCGATCTCGTCGAGAAGGCGCAGACCCCGCACGCCGAGGCCGTCGAGGAGCGCGGCCGCCGTTTCCCCGCCGGTGGCGACGAGCCCGGCCATCTCGGGCGCGGCCGGCGCAAGGAGACCCGCGAGCGCGGTGGCGAGGCTCGGCCCCGCCGCGTCGGAGACCGCGGCATCGCCCGGTCCGACCGCGATCTCCACCAGCACGGCCGCGCCGGCCCTGAGGCCGGCGGTGACCGACGCGGTGAAGGCCGACCGTTCCGCCGCCGCACCGTCGATCAGCAGCCGCGGCGTGGCCGGGAAGGTGCGGACGCCCGGGACGGCGGCGAGGCTGCGGGCTGCCCTGCGCGAGGCTTCGGCCCGCGAGCCGACCACCACCAGGATCCCGCCAGCGTCCGGTGGAACGTCCGGTGGCACCGAGGGGCGCGACGGCAGATGGTTGGCGATAGCGTGGGCGAGGCCAGCCGAACCGATGAAGACGACGGACGGGCCGGGCGCGAGACCTGCGGCGGCGATCGTCGCCAGATCGGCCTCGGTCTCGGCATCGCAAATCGCGACATGGCCCGACGGCAGCGCCGCGAGCGCCTGAAGGACCGGCCCGGCGCCGGCCCGGATGACGGTGAGCGGCAGCAGGACCGAAGAGAGCCCCGCGCTCGACAGGATGGCGGCGAGATCGGCCGCCGGATAGGCGGCCTCGCGCCAGATCTCCGTCGTCTCGAGGGGACGGCCGTTGACATGCACCCGCCCGCCAGTCGTGACCCGACCCGTCGCCGGGAAGGAGGGTGTCAGGATCCCGATCGCAGGGCGCTGCGCCGTCCCACTCGCGGCGAGGGTGGCGGCGATCTCAGCGGCAGGCTGGCCGCGCAGCGTGGAGTCGATCTTCTTGAAGACCGTCCACGCCCTTCCGGCCGACAGAGCCGCGATACTGCGCAGCGCCTCGCGATGCCGGGCGGCGGCCGCCGCCGCGGGCAGACGCCGGCTCGCCAGGTCGAGGGACAGGACATCGGGCGGCATGCCGCGGCGGCAGGCGCAGGCCGCGTCGCCCCACGCGACCTCAGTGCCCAATCCCCGGCGCGCGAAGGCGATCGCGGCATCGGCGGCGCCGGTCCGGTCATCAGCGAGAATAAGCCAGCGTCGCTCACCCGTCACCCGCGTCCCTCCACCGGGCCTCCAATCCTGCGCACTTTGCGCATTTCTTCCGGTCTCTCCCGATCTATACTGCTCGTTTCGAGCATTGTCTTGAGCATCATGCATGTTCCGATCACAGATGGGGAGGTCGCCGCTCAATTCCGTGACCTTGCGACGGCGGGGCATGCGGGATAACAGCTTGCAGATCGGCGGCCGGCCGCAGATGTTTGTAAAACTACATATACGGAGTGGATCAGGTGCTGGCACGGGTGATCGAGAGCACCGACCGGCTGGGACCGGCGGAGCGGCGGCTGGCCGAGGTGATCATACGCGCACCCGGAGAGATCGCGCAGCTCAGCCTCGCCGCGCTGGCGGCGCGGGCCTCCGTCAGCGAACCCACGGTGATCCGCTTCTGCCGCCGGCTGGGCTGCGCGGGCTTCCCGGATTTCAGGCTGCGCCTGGCACAGGAGCTCGCCTCCGGCACCCCTTATGTCCATCGCGAGGTTGACTTCTCCGACACGCTGGAGACGGTCGCCGAGAAGATCTTCGGATCGAGCATCTCCAATCTGCAGAGCGTGGCGGACGGGCTGAACGTCCAGTATCTGCAGCGCGCGATCGACCTCGTCACCTCCGCCCACCGTATCCAGCTCTTCGCCACCGGGCAGACGAGCGTGGTGGCGATCGACGCGCAACAGAAGTTCATGTTCGTCGAGATTCCAGCGATTTATCAGCAGGATACTCAGCTCCAGCTGATGTCGGCGACGACGCTGCGCCCAACGGACGTTGCGCTGTGCTTCTCCTATACCGGGCAGAAGATGGACATCGTGCGCTGCGCCAAGGCGGCCCGCGCCGCCGGTGCCGCGGTCGTCACCGTGACCCGCAGCGGCTCGGCGCTCGCCGCCGAGGCGACGATCAACATCCCGATAGACGTGGTCGAGAACGCCTATCTCTATTCACCGATGGCGACCCGCCTCGCCCAGCTCGTCGTCGTCGACGTGCTGGCGACCGGCGTCGCACTGCGGCGCGGCGAGGCGATCGTCGGCCGCATCCGGCGGATGAAGGAAACGGTGCAGGATCGGCTGCTGCGGGTCCCGGAGGAATGACGCCCGGCGCTTGACAGCGATCGGGCCTCTTGTCACCACTATGCGTAGAACAACGCATATGGTTCGGGAGGATCGAAGTCATGCCCGTTTCACGCAGGAGGTTCCTGGCCGCATCCGCCGCGACGGCGGGGGCCGGCCTGTTCGCACCCGCGGTGCTGGGACAGGATCGGCGCACACTGTATCTGCTCGCCCACCGCTCGCATCAGCAGGCCCTCGAGACCGGCCCCAGCGGCAGCGTGCCCGCCGCCTGGAGCGAGAGCACCGGGACCACGATCGAGTATCTGACCTTCGACACCGGCCCGCTTGCCGAACGTCTTTTCCGGGAGGCGAGTCTGGATTCGACCGAGATCGACGTTTCCTTCTTCCTCGACAGCTGGGCCAACCCGAACAGCTTCGGCCTGCTCGCACCGCTCGACGACCTCATGGCGGAAGCGCCGATCGAGGAGTTCGAGGATTTCTTCGCCGGACCGGTCAGCGTCGTCACCGACCGTAACGGCGTCCTGCGCGGCATCCCGGTCCGCCAGAACGTGGCTGGTCTGCACTTCAATGAGGTGCTGTTCGAGGAGCAGGGGCTGTCGGCGCCGCCGGCCTCGATCGAGGAGTTCCTCGATTTCGCCCGCCGGCTGACCTACACGCGTTCGGACGGAACGCAGGTCACCGGCTTCGTCCTGCCCAACCAGGCGTCAAACCTCACCCATTTCGCGCGCGGCTGGAACGCCGACTTCATCACGCTCGACGGGCGGGTGACGGCGAGCGAGCCGCCGATGGTCACCGCCATCACGGCGCTGCGGACGCTGTATGAGGAGGGCGCCTTCCCGCGCAACTTCCCGACCATCCTGCAGGAAGAGGCTGCGACCTGGATTCAGACCGGCCGCGCCGCGATGGTGATCACCAATATGAGCCGCAACCCGCAGCTCAACGAGGCCGGCAACAGCCCCTTCGCCGGCCACATCCGCGCCGCCAACGTTCCGGTATCCGAAGCGCTGCGCGACCAGTTCGCCATCGCGCCGGTGGGTGTCAGCTTCTGGTCGATGGTGATCCCGGCCAATGCCGAGGACAAGGCGATGTCCTGGGACTTCATCCGGACGATCTGTTCGAAGGAGAACACCCGGCGGCTCGCGCTCAACGGCAACGGCCCGCTGCGCCAGTCGCTCTATGAGGATCCGGACTATCTCGCCCTCGTCCCCTACGCTGCCTTCGAGCGCGAGGCGCTGACGGTCGCGCGGCCGACCCTGCCGGCCTTCGACGCCGCCACCCGCGCCGCCGACCTGATCCAGGAGGAGGTCGAGGCCGCCATCCTCGGCTACAAGGAGCCGCAGGCCGCGATGGACGACCTCTCGGCCCGGCTCGAGCCGCTGCTCAGCGAGTAAGCCGCGCCGCGTCCTGCCCGCTCCCGACATTCCCCTTTGCTTTTTTGCAGGCCGTCCGCATGAAGATCACCGAGGTCAGGGCGATCCCGCTCTCCATTCCCGTCGAGCGGGACGATTACCGCGCCCGGATCGGTGCGCATTCCACCGTCTCCATCATCGTCGTCGAGATCCGCACCGATACCGGTCTGTGCGGTTATGGTGAGGGCCTCGCCCGGCACGCCCCGCAGGCCCATGCCGCGGTGATCGAGCGGGTGCTGGCGCGCCATTACATCGGGCAGAGCCCGTTCGACGCCGAACGCCTGCTGCAGACTGCGATGCGCAGCCTGACCGGACGCACCGGCGGCATCCTGATGGAGGCGATCGCCGCGCTCGACATCGCGCTGTGGGACCTGATGGGCAAGGCGCTCAACCAGCCCATCCACCGGCTGCTCGCCGGCATGGGTCGCGACCGCCTCGCCGCCTATGCCTCCTGCCCGCCCAAGCCGGACGAGGATGAGACGCTCGCCTTCCTGCAGCAGGTGGTCGATCGCGGCTATCGGATGCTGAAGCTCGTCTTCAACGGCCAGCCGGTCCGACAGGTGCTCGCCTTCGCCCGCCGTGCCCGCGAGGCGCTGCCGGCCCATATCGCGCTCGCCGCAGACGCCAATACCGGCTACGACCTCGACGACGCGGTGCGCATCGGGCGTGGCCTCGCCGATCTCGATTTCGTCTGGTTCGAAGAGCCGCTCGTTGCCGGCGATGTCGAGGGCTATGCGCGGCTGCGCGCCCAGGTGCCGATGCGCATCGCCGCCGGGCAGAGCGAGTTCACCCTGCTCGGTGCCCGTGAACTGGTGGCCAGCCGGGCCGTCTCGGTCATCCAGCCCGACTGCGTGCGTTCCGGTATCACCGAGGCGCGCCACATCGCGATCCTCGCCCACGCGTTCGGCGTCGCCTTCGCCCCGCATGTCGGCCATGGCGGCGCGATCTGCGCCGCCGCCAATCTTCACCTCTCGGCCGCGGTGCCGAATTTCCTCGCCTTCGAATGCATGTTCGAGCGCAACCCGCTGCGCGAAGCGCTCGGCGGCGTGGCGATCGGCGAGGTCGATGCCGTGGATGGCAAGGTCGCGGTGCCGCAGGGGCCGGGCCTGGGCATCGAGGTGGACATGGAGGTGATCGAGCGCTACCGCGCCCCCTGATTGGCCGGCCAGACGAGGCGCATGCCATGCCGAAGCCCACACTGCTCGTCACGCCCGTCCAGGCGCTGATCGCCCTGTTCCTGTTCATCCCGGCGCTCTACGTCGCCTGGCTGAGCCTGAACGCCTCGACCTTCGGGCAGGAGAACGTGTTCGTCGGGCTCGAGAATTACGGGAAGCTGTTCAGCGACCCGTATTTCTGGCGTGCCTTCCGCAACACGTTCATCCTCGTCAACATCATCGTCTATGTCGAGCTGGCGCTCGGCCTCGCGATCGCCCTGCTATTCGCGAGTGGTGTGCCGTTCTCGCGCCTTCTCATCGCGCTCGTCTTCCTGCCCTACGCGACCAGCGAGGTGGTGGCGATCGTGATGCTGAAATACATGTTCGACCCGCAGATTGGCGTCGTGAATATCGGTCTCGCCTCGCTCGGGATCCCGCCGGTCGAGCTGGTCAACCCGATCCACGCCTTCGGCCTCGTGGTGCTCGTCAGCACCTGGCAGCACCTGCCCTTCACCTTCATCCTGCTCTACACCGCGCGGCTCGGCATCCCGCGCGAACTCTACGAGGCGGCGCGGATCGACGGCGGCGGATCGTGGACGGTGTTCTGGCACATCACCTTCCGCCTGCTGATGCCGGCGATCCTGATCGCGCTGCTGTTCCGCTACATCTTCGCCTTCCGCATCTTCTCGGAGGTCTGGCTCCTGACCCAGGGCGGGCCGGCGCGGATGACCGAGGTGCTGGCCGTCTATCTCTACCGCGTCGCCTTCCGCTACCAGGAGTTCGGCATGGCCTCCGCCACCGGCTGGGCCATGGTCTTCCTGTCGCTGCTGATCTCCGTCTTCTATCTGCGGGCGATGTATCGCCGGATGTTCGCCTCATGAAGATGAAGCGCACCCTTCACCGCGTCATCAAGACGGTCCTCGTGACGCTCGTCCTGATCTGGTCGCTCTTCCCGATCTATCTGATCGTGAGTTCGTCCTTCAAGGAGAACCGCGACATCTTCTCGGTGAAACCGCAGATCTTCTCGTTCGAGCCGACGCTCGACAACTATGCGCGCCTGATCCGCGACTGGCCACAGTATTTCGACTCGCTGTGGAACAGCGCGATCGTCACCGTGGCGGCGACGCTGGTCGTGGTGCTCAGCTCGTCGGCGGCCGGCTACGCCTATTCGCGCTATGCCGGGCGGGGGCTGACCGCCTCGGCCTTCGGCATGATCTTCGTCCGGATGATCCCGCCGATCGTGGTGACGCTGCCGCTCTTCCCCTGGGCGAATGCGCTTGGACTGAGCGACACGCTGACGCTGCTGATCCTGCTCTATGCCAGCTTCTATGTCAGCCTCGGCACCTGGATCATGAAGGCGTTCTTCGACCAGATCCCGCGCGAGATCGACGAGGCGGCGATCATGGACGGGGCCGGCTTCTTCGCGCTGATGCGGCGCGTCATCCTGCCGATGGCGGCGCCGGGGATGGTCGCGGTGGCCGTCTTCGTCGTGGTCTTCGCCTGGAACGAGTTCCTGTTCGCCTTCATCTTCGCCTCGACCCGCGCCCGCACCGCGCCGATGACGCTGAGCGAGATGACGAGTTCGGTCACCGGCGTCGATTGGGGGGTGCTGTTCGCCGCCTCGACCATCCAGATCCTGCCGGTCGCCCTGATCGTGCTCTTTGCCCAGCGCTACATGATCGCCGGGCTGACGGCGGGCTCGGTCAAGGGCTGACGAGGGTCGAGGAGCTCCGCGGAGCCCCTCGACCGCCGGCGGCTGCTCAGCCGGCCAGCTCGTAGGTGCGAGGCCGGCCGAGCGTCAGCTGGGTCAGCGCCAGCGCGGTCACGGCGCAGATGGCGATGCCGGCGACCATCGGCAGCGGCGTGCCGTCGAAGAACAGGCCGGCGACCGCCATCGCCACGGCACCGGTCGCCAGATGCAGCGTGCCCATCAGCGCCGAGGCGGTGCCGGCGCGCGGCCCATGCTCCTCCATCGCCAGCACCGAGGTCGTCGGGATGACGAGGCCGAGGAAGGCGTAGCCGACGAAGAGCAGCGCCGCCATCGTCCACAGCGCCTGCAGACCGGCTGCCATCACGACCAGCAGCGTCAGCATCACCGCCACATAAGCGACCACCGCGACCCGCACGACACGCCGCAGGCCAAACCTTGAGGTCAGGGTGCCGGTGAGCTGCGACATCGTGAAGAAGCCGATCGCGTTCAGCGAGAAGAACAGGCTGTAGAGCGACGGCGACAGGCCGTAATGGTCGATCAGGATGAAGGACGAGTTCGACAGGTAGATGAAGAAGCTCGAGATCCCGAAGCCGCCGATCAGCGACAGGCCGAGGAAGTTGAGGTCACCCATCAGCTGGCGATAGGCGGCGAGCACGCCCGACAGCGAGCTGCCGGTGCGCTGCTCGGGCGGGCGTGTCTCCTCCAGCGAGGTGGCCAGCAGGATCGTGCCGATCCCCGCCGCGACGGTGACCGCCCAGAAGACCGCGCGCCAGCCGAAGCCCTCGATGATCAGGCTGCCAAAGAAGGGCGCGAGGATCGGCGATACCGAGAAGACGAGCATCAGCAGCGACATCAGCCGCGCCGCCTCGGTGCCGGTGTGCAGGTCGCGCACGACCGCCCGTGGTACGACCATGCCGGCCGAGGCGCCGAGCCCCTGCACGAAGCGGAAGGCGATCAGCCATTCCACGTCCGGCGCCAGCGCAGAACCGATGCTGCCGAGCACGAACAGGCCGAGCCCGACATAGAGGGGCGCCTTGCGGCCGACGATGTCGGAGACCGGCCCGGTGACGATCTGCCCAAGCCCCATCGCGATGAAGAAGACGAGAAGGCTGGCCTGTACGGCGGCCGTGCCCGCGCCCAGATCGGCACCGATCGTCGGAAGGGCCGGCAGGTACATGTCGATGGCGAAGGGGCCCACGGCGGTCAGAAGGCCGAGGACCACCGCGATGCGGAGGAACCCGAAGGTCATGGTCGTATGCTTTCGAGACAGGCTGGAGCGCGGCGGACGAACGCCCGGCACGCAGCGATCACCCGGGGACCAGCCTCCTCCCGAACCGGCCGGCGATCGCATCCAGATTTTTGGGCATTCTTGTCCATCCTGTCAATCACCCCTATATAGATTTTATGAGGTCGCCGACCGCGTCGCCCGGCACTGCCGCTGTGAAAGGGCCCGCCTCCGTTCTTTCGGAGCGCGGTGCGAGCTCGACTTCTCCCGACGCGCCGCCCGCACGGGGTCATGCCGCCAAACGCCTCTCCATCATCGAGGCTGCGGCCTGCGCGTTCTGCCGCGACGGTTTTGCCGGTGCCAATATCGACCAGATCGCCTGCGCGGCCGGCGTGTCACGCCAGACCGTCTACAATCACCACGGCGACAAGGAATCACTGCTCGCCGCCGTGGTGCGCGAGATCACCGAACGCTGCAACACCCGCGCCTTCGCCGTGCTCGGCACCTTCCCCGACAGGCCCGTCGATCTCGAGGAGGACCTCGTCGCCTTTGCGGTACGGCTCAACCGCTCCTGCATCTGCGACCGTGACGGCCGGATGCTGCGCAAGCTGATCCAGATGGAGGGTGAGCGCTACCCTGCCCTGTTCGCCGCTTGGCGCGAGGAGGGGCCGCCGCGCGTGCTCTCGGCATTGGCTGCGCGGATGGCGCGGTTGGCGCATGCCGGGCTGCTCGTCATCGATGACCCCGATCTCGCGGCACGGCAGTTCCTCGCCCTCGTCAGCGCGGAACTCCAGATGTCCTTCCTGTTCGGCGAGGCGCTGACGGATGAGACACTGGCGGTGACCGCCCGCCGCGGCGTCCGCACCTTCCTGCGCGCCTATGGGGCCGCAGGAGCGGCGACGGTCGCGCCACCCGCCTGACACCCGGCTCCTCCGCGCGCCTCATCTCCACCGACATTCTCCGGCGGACGCACGCGCCGCTGTGCTAAGAGCGTCCTCGCAAGGCCGGCCGTCAGGGCCGCGCCATCGCCCGAGGCGGGGAAAGAGCGATGTCGCAGACGGCCGATCCTCGATTCGACTCCGTCCTCCAGGCTGTCATCGCGCTGGTGATGACCCTGCTGCTGGCGGTCGACCTGCTGGTGCCGCTCGGCATCGCCATCTGGGTCGTCTATCTCCTCCCGATCGCGCTCTCCTATCTCGGCTCCCGCGCCGTGTTGCCGCCGATCCTCGCCGCAATGGCGACGGTCTTCGTGATCCTCGGCTTCGTTTTCGGCCCACCCGGCGCCGAACCGGAGCTGGGCCAGATCAACCGCAGCCTCGGGGTGGCGACCGCCTGGATTCTCGGTGCCGCTGGCCATCTCTTTATTCGCGGCAAGCTCGCGGTGCGGCGGGAGGAATGGCTCCAGGCCGGGCAGGTCGGCCTCTCTCAGGCGATGGGCGGCGAGCAGCGTCTGGACCAGCTGGGCGACAGCATCCTGCGCTTTCTCGCCGATTATCTCGGTGCCGAGGCCGGTGCGGTCTTCATCCACGATGGCGAGCGCTACCGCCGCGCCGCGACCTATGGCGTGCCGGATGGCGCCGCCCTGCCGGAGACGTTCGACGCCGGCACCGGACTGCTCGGCCAGGCGGCGCGCGATGGCCGCGGACGCACCCTCGCCGAGGTGCCGGACGACTATCTCTATTTCGGATCCGGTCTCGGCCGGGCCAAACCGCGCCATCTGGTGATCACGCCGGCCCGGATCGACGGCCAAGTCAACGCGGTGGTCGAGCTGGGCTTTCTCGCCAGGCCCGACCCCCGGCTCGCCGAACTCCTCGACCGCGCGGCGGAGTCGATCGGCGTCGCCGTCCGCTCGGCCAAGTACCGCGCCCGGCTGCAGGAGCTGCTCGAGGAAACGCGGCGACAGGCGGAAGAGCTGCAGTCCCAGAGCGAGGAGCTACGCGCCGCCAACGAGGAACTCGAGGAACAGACCCGGGCGCTGCAGGACTCGCAGGCACGGCTGGAGCAGCAGCAGCAGGAGCTCGAAGAGACGAACCTGCAGCTCGAGGAGCAGGCCCGCCAGCTCCAGATCCAGAAAGACGACCTCTCCCGCACCCAGGCGACGCTGGAAGTGCAGGCGCGCGAACTCGAACAGGCGAGCCGCTACAAATCCGAATTCGTCGCCAACATGTCACACGAGCTGCGCACGCCGCTCAACGCGCTGCTCATCATGGCGCGGCTCCTCGCCGAGAATCGCGGCGGCACCCTCTCGGCCGACGAGGTCCGCTACGCCGAGACGATCGAGAGCTCGGGCAACGACCTCCTGGCGCTGATCAACGACATCCTCGACATCTCGAAGATCGAGGCCGGGCGGATCGATCTGCAGCTCGGCCCCGTCCCGCTGCACAGGGTGGCAGAGCGGCTCGACGCAGCCTTCCGGCCCGCGGCCGAGGCCAAGGGCCTCGGCCTCGTGATCGATGTCGCCGCCGACACGCCGGCAGAGATCGAAACCGACGCGCAGCGTCTCGAACAGGTGCTGAAGAACTTCCTGTCGAATGCGGTGAAGTTCACGGAGACGGGCGAGGTCGCACTGCGCATCGCGCGGGCGTCCGACGGCCGCCTCGCCTTCACCGTCAGCGACACCGGGATCGGCATCCCGAGCGAGCAGCAGCAGGTCGTGTTCGAGGCGTTCCGGCAGGCGGACGGCACCATCAACCGCCGCTATGGCGGCACCGGTCTCGGCCTGTCGATCTCGCGCGAGCTCGCCCGGCTGCTGGGCGGCGAGATCCGCCTGGAGAGCGAGCCGGGCCAAGGCAGTGCCTTCACCCTGCTGCTGCCGGAGGTCCACCGCGCCGCTCCAGGCCGCGCGCCGCCAGCGGAGGATGTCGACCTGGTCGCGTCGCGACCGGTACCGCCGGCACCGATACCCGCCACGCCGGCCCCAATTCGCCCGCGCAGCGTGGAGGATGATCGCGAGCGGCTGACCGGCGACGGCCGGATCATCCTGGTGGTCGAGGATGATGCCGCCTTTGCCCGGATCCTCTTGGACCTGGCGCATGAGCTCGGCTTCCAGTGTCTCGTCGCCGACACCGCCGATGAGGGCGTCACCCTCGCCCGGCAGTATCTGCCGCATGCGGTGATCCTCGATATCGGCCTGCCCGACCACACCGGCCTGTCCGTTCTCGACCGGCTGAAGCGCGACATGCGCACGCGGCACATCCCCGTTCATGTCGCCTCGGTCGCGGATTACGAGCGCACCGCGCTCTCCTTCGGGGCGGTCGGCTACATGCTGAAACCCGTCAAGCGGGAGCAGCTGGTCCAGGCACTCGAACGGCTGGAGACGCGGCTTTCGCAACGGGTCCGGCGGGTGCTGATCGTCGAGGACAGCCCCGAACAGCTCGAGGGGCTGCGCGCCCTCCTCGCCGGTCGTGACGTCGAGACGCTGGGTGCCGCAACCGCCGCCGAGGCGCTCGCACGGCTGCGCGAGGAGACCTTCGACTGCATGGTGCTCGATCTCAGCCTGCCGGATGCCTCGGGCTTCGATCTGCTCGAACGGCTGCAGGAGGACGAGACCTTCGCCTTCCCGCCGGTCATCGTCTACACCGCCCGGCAGTTGGCGGAGGAGGAGGAGCTGCGGCTGCGCCGTTCCTCGAAATCCATCATCATCAAGGGCGCCAAATCGCCCGAGCGGCTACTGGACGAGGTCACCCTCTTCCTGCACCAGGTGGTGGCCGAGCTGCCGGAACAGCATCGCCGGATGCTCGCCCAGTCCCTCAATCGCGATGCGACCCTCGAGGGCCGGCACATCCTGGTGGTGGAGGACGACATCCGGAACGTCTTTGCGCTGACGAGCGTATTCGAGCCGCATGGCGTCGAGGTGCACATCGCCCGGAACGGCCGCGAGGCACTGGCGTTGCTCGATCGGGCGGCCGAGAAGGCGATCCCGCCCATCGATCTCGTGCTGATGGACGTGATGATGCCGGAAATGGACGGGCTGGCCGCCACACGCGCGATCCGGGCGCGGCCCGATGGCAGGACGCTGCCGATCATCGCCTTGACCGCCAAGGCCGGCCCCGGCGACCAGCAGCAATGCCTGGCGGCCGGCGCCAATGACTACATCGCGAAGCCGCTCGACATCGACAAGCTGCTCTCGCTCGTTCGGGTCTGGATGCCGCGATGACAGACGCCGGCGCCGAGGATCCGGTCGAGGCGATCGAGACCGCCCTCCTCCTGGAGGCGATCCATCGGCGCTACCACTACGATTTCCGCGGCTATGCCACCGCCTCGATCCGGCGGCGCCTGGCCCATGCGCAGCTCCGCTTCGGCTGCCGCAGCCTGTCGATGCTCCAGGACCGTGTCCTGCACGACCCGGGCATCCTGCCGGAGCTGCTCGCCTGCCTGACGGTACAGGTCAGCGAGATGTTCCGCGACCCCAGCTATTTCCGGGCGCTGCGGGAGACCGTCATCCCGCATCTCCGGACCTACCCGTCACTCAAGGTCTGGATACCGGGATGCGCGGACGGGGAGGAACTCTACTCCCTCGCGATCCTGTTCCGCGAGGAGGGTCTCGAAGCGCGGACGATCTTCTATGCCACCGATATCAATCCGAAGGCACTGCGGCGGGCGGAGGCCGGCATTTACCCCCTCGACCGCATCCCGCTGTTCACCGAGAACCACCGGGCATCGGGCGGCAGATCCTCCTTGTCGGACTACTACACCGCCGCCTATGGCGCGGCGGCGTTCGACAAATCGCTGCGGGCACGCACCGTCTTCTCCGAGCACAGCCTCGTCTCGGATGCGGTCTTCGCCGAGGTGCATCTCGTCTCCTGCCGCAACGTGCTGATCTATTTCGATCGGGCCCTGCAGGACAGGGCGATCGGCCTGTTCCGGGAGAGCCTGGTGCGGGGCGGCTTCCTCGGCCTCGGCGCCAAGGAGACGCTGCGCTTCTCGCGGCATGCCGGCGATTTCTCGGAGTTCGTCCGGGGCGATCGCATCTACCGACGCATCGCGGCGCCACGTGCTGCCGACAGGGAGGCAAGCCTTGCCGTGGCGTGAGACCGTGAAACTGCTGCTCGTCGACGATCTGGCCGAGAACCTTCTGGCACTCGAGGCGCTGCTCGGCGGCGACGGCGTCGAGATCTTCAAGGCGCGATCGGGACCGGAGGCGCTGGAGCTGCTGCTCGTCCATGATTTCGCCCTGGCGCTGCTCGATGTGCAGATGGCCGGGATGGATGGGTTCGAGCTCGCCGAGACGATGCGCGGCACGCTGCGGACCCGCCGCGTGCCGATCATCTTCCTGACCGCCGTCGCGACCGACGAGCGCCGGCGCTTCCGCGGCTATGAGGCGGGGGCGATCGACTATCTGCTGAAGCCGATCGACCCGCAGATCCTGAAGAACAAGGTTGAGGTCTTCCTGGAGCTGCACCGCCAGCGGCAGGCGCTGGCGCGCCAGCGCGATGAGCTGCGGCAGGGAGCCGATCGGCTGTCCGAGGCGCTGGCGCGGCTGCAGGCACACCGCGACAACGCACCGCTCGCCATTGTCGAGTTCGACGCCGGCTTCCGCCCGGTCAGCTGGTCGAAAGGTGCCGAACGGCTGTTCGGCTGGAGCGCGGCCGAGGTGGTCGGGCAATCACTGACCGCGCTCGGCTGGATCCATGAGGAAGACTGGCCGCGCTTTGAGGCCTTGCGCACCGACATGCTGGCGGGGGAGCGGACTCGCGCGGTGCATCTGATCCGCAACCGCTGCCGCAACGGCGCGGTGCTGGAATGCGAATGGTACAGCTCGGCCCTGCTCGATGCCGGTGGCCGGCCGGTGTCGATCAGTGCGCAGATCCTCGACGTCACCGAGCGCCGACGCGCAGAGGAAACGCAGCGCCTGCTGATCGGCGAGCTCAATCATCGCGTGAAGAACATGCTGGCGACGGTTCAGGCGATCGCCACGCAGACGCTGCGGCATTCCGGCGATCCGGCGCGTTTCGCCACCGCCTTCTCCGGCCGCATCCAGGCATTGGCGCGGGCGCATTCGCTGCTCAGCGGCACGACCTGGCACGGGGCGCGGCTCGCCGATCTGGTCCAGGACCAGCTCCGGCTCGGGACGGCCGATGAGTCGCGGCTGACGGCGGCGGGGCCGGAAGTCCATCTGCCGCCACAGCTCGCGCTCCACCTCGCCCTCATCCTCCACGAGCTCGGCACCAATGCCAGCAAGTACGGCGCCTTCGCCAATACCCAGGGCCGCGTCGCCCTCGCCTGGCGCGTCGAGGACGGGCGGCTGCGGCTCGACTGGACCGAAAGCGGCGGACCGCCGGTCGCAGCTCCCTCGCGGCGCGGCTTCGGTACCACCCTCATCGAGCAGATCGTCCGCTCCGAGGGAGGCGAGGCGCATGCGACCTTCCACGCCGAGGGGCTGAGCTGGTCGCTGAGCGTTGCGCTGCCGCGTGCCGCGGCCGAGCCCGTGCGGCCGGTGGCCGTCACGACGCGGGCGCGACCGGCGGCGGTGGTCACGAAACCGAGTCCCGAGAGGCCGGCAAAGCCGCTCGAGGGACGCCGCCTGCTGGTCGTCGAGGATGAGATGCTGGTCGCACTCGAGGTCGCGGCGACGCTCGAGGATGGCGGCGCCGCCGTCGTCGGACCGGCGGCGACGCCCGAGCAGGCGCTGCGCCTGGTGGAGGAGGAGCCGGCGCTCGACGGCGCACTGCTCGACGGCAATCTCAACGGCCGGCCGGTGGACGACATCGCCGCCGCCCTCACCCGCCGCGGCGTGCCCTTCCTCTTCGTCAGCGGCTATGGCCGTGGCGATCTGCCGGCAGCCTTCGGGCACGCGGTCGTGGTCGCCAAGCCGTTCACGCCGGCGCAGCTTCTCGACGCTGCCGTCAATCTCGTCCGCCAGCCGGCCGAGGTCGTCCCACTGCGCCCGTCTGCCCCACCGGCCGGCCCGCGCTGACGGGCTGTCCCGTGCCGCACGCCAAGGCAGGCCACCGCGCGCGGTCAGCCCCGGCGGATACGGTCCTCGAAGCGCAGCAGCAGCGCGGCCAGGGCCGGTTCCGCGACGCGGCGCGCGGCCTCGGCCGGGAGGAACCAACGCCGCTCGCGCTCCTTGGCTTCGCGCCAGGCGGCAAGCTCCTCCTCGACCTCTAGCGGGAAGACCGTGACCTCGCAGTCGACGGCCCGGCCATCGGCGAGCAGCTTGCGATAGAGGAAGGCGCCCACCGGCTCCGCCGCGATCCGGCCGCGCACGCCGGCCTCCTGCTCCGCCTCGAGCGCCGCGACGGCGACCGGATCGAGGCCGGGCTCGGGCCAGCCCTTGGGGATGATCCAGCGCCGCGTCTCACGGCTGGTGATCAGCAGGATCTCGAGACCGGCCGCGGTATCGCCGCGATAGGGAACGGCTCCGAATTGGGCTCGGACATCATGATCGTCGGTGACATTTCTCACCTGTGCGCCTTCCCTCCCCGTGCCGTCGTCATCGGCGATTACCGCCATCGGGCACCGTTCCTCTGTCGCGCCCGGCATTCTATCGCTCATTTCTTGGTTTATCCTGTGTTCAACATCGGCCGGTCGTCCGAGCCAGCCCGCTGCGACCCGCGGAACGCCCGCTCCCCCGGGTGGTTGGGAACGCCAAGGGATGAACCCGATCTCGGGAGCGAGCGATGAAGGACAGACGAGACACCGGCGCGCTGCAGAGCGCACCGCATCCCCGGCACTTCAGGGAGAGAGGGGCGCGCGGGCCGGATCCCCGAGGGGACGACCGCGCGTTCTACGGGACCGACAACGGCGTCGAGGCGCGCCGCGGGGGATTCAGCTTCGGTCGCGACGATGACGACAAGCCGGTCTATGGCGGCGACGCCTACGGGCGAGAGCGCCAGCAACGCGATGAGATTGCGCCGCCGGACGACCCGACGCCGCTGAGCTTCATCCGCTCCAGACGCTGAACCGACGCCGCACCGTCACACGGGGGTCCGGCGCGCCGCCGCACCCTCCGACGGAATGAACTCGGCGACCATGCGAAAGCGCTGCGGCGCCTCCTCCAGCCGCACGAGGCCGCGCTTGCCGGCGAAGGCGTCCGCCCGCGCCGAGGTCTCGGCGAAAGCAATGGCGTCGCGGCAGGTTGAAAAGGCGTCCGAGCCGTCCAGTCCGCGGACGACGAGCCAGCCATCATGGTCAGGGACGATCGTGTAGGTCTCGAGCATTGCTGCCTCCGTTCGACCCTTCGTAACGTGCAGACTATGGCGTTCCGCCCCGCGAGACAATGACCATCGGCGCATGGCTCCACCGGCGCGCGGCCCGTTGGCGCCGTATCAAAGCCGAGGGTTCTGTAAAGGCGGCGCCGATGGGAGGATCGGCGACGCGTGGTGAACCGGGGAGGACGGGGATGCGCACGATCGCAGCCTATGTCGGCGCGGCCATGGCGGAGATCGCCGGCTGCTTCGCCTTCTGGGCGTGGTTACGGCTCGACCGGTCCGCTTGGTGGGTGCTGCCCGGGCTCGCCGCGCTGGCGCTGTTCGCCTGGCTGCTGACGCTGGTGGAGAGCAGCGCCGCCGGGCGCGCCTATGCCGCCTATGGCGGCATTTATATCGCCGCATCCCTCGCCTGGCTGTGGATCGCTGAAGGGATTAAGCCCGATCGCTGGGATCTGGCCGGCGCCGCCCTCTGCCTGCTCGGCGCCACCATCATCGTGGCCGCGCCGCGCACCCCGGCCTGACCCGGCTGACCCTCACGCAGACTGGCGCATCGCCGCTTCCTCCCGGCCGATCCGGAATCTTCCCGCCGGATCGAAGCGCGCCTGCAACACCTGAAGGCGCGACCAGGCTGCCGGGGAGAAGCAGCGCTCGAGCCGGCCGGGCCGGTCCAGATCGGCCTCGCCGACGTAGTGGCCCGCCGTCTCGGGCGCCAGCCGGTTCGCGGTCCGGCGCAGCCAGTCGACATTCGCGTCGTCATCGGCCGGGTCGCGCCAGATCGCATAGGAGCAGCCGAAGATCGGGCCGACCATCGAGAAGGCGGTATCCGGCAGGCCGGGTGCACCCGCCGCCGGCGGCGGCAGGATCACGCCGATCGAGAAGGTCTCGGGCGAAGGCGCACGACCGCTCTCCTCGGCCAGTGTCTCGAGAAAGCGGCCTTCGGGCGCGGCGGCCCAGAAACTGTCGACGGCGTAGCGGCGCCCCTCTGGGAAGAACTGTCCGATGATTGCATAGAGTGCCTCGAAGGGCGTCGGCATCGCCTCCTGCACGTCGAGCGTCCCGTCGGGTGCCTTTTCGGCGATGCGCGCCAGCGTTGCCCGCGCCTCGGCCTCACTCTCGGCGAAGACCGTCGCGATCGCCGTCGCCACCTTGGGCGCCACGGCGGCGAGCGGTGGTGGCGCGCTCCCCATCATCACCGAGAACTCGACGTTTTCCGGCACGACGGCCATGCTCGCTGCCATCCAGCGTTCGACGGTGCGAATGTCGGCGAGGGGGTAGGTCCAGACGCTGGTGGTGATCGCCCGCGGCAGCGGATGGAGCCGCAGCCGGTAGCGCGTGACGATGCCGAAGAAGGCAGGACCAGCGCCGCGGGCCGCCCAGAAGATCTCCGGGTTCTCGGTGGCGCTGGCCTGCCGGATCTCGCCATCTGCCGTCACCACCTCGACCGCCTCGACATTGAAGCAGGCCAGCCCCCAGGCGCCGGAGTTCCAACCAAACCCGCCGCCGAGCAGATAGCCGCTGAGCGGCACGGTCTCGCAATGACCGGTCGGAAAGGCCAGTCCATGGTCCCCGAGCGCGCGGGCAAGGGCCCCGTTGCGCACCGCCGGTCCCACCTCGGCAATGCGCGCCTCGGCATCGATGGCGATGTCGTTCAGGGCCGACAGGTCGAGGATGATCCCCTCCTGAAGCGCGACCCCGGCCCAGTGATGGCCGCCGCCGCGCGCCGAGACGCGGCAGCCCCGTGCGGCGGCGAAGCGTACGACTGCCTGCACATCCTCGACCGAGGCGACGCGGACGATGGCGAGGGGGCGCCGCCCCGGCTTGCGCCCATTCCACAGCAGCGCTTGGCGCGCCGCCTCGTAATCGCCGTCCTCCAGCACGATGACGGTCCCGCGGACTGCCTCCCTGAGGCTCCCGATGGTCATTATTCTTGTCCCCGTTTCGAGCGATGGTACGACGCTCCGGCGGCCTCCGCCGCCCTTCGCGTCGCGCCGCGACTGGATAGTCGAGCCGACGCGGCGCCGCCCCTTCAGACTTCCTTCACGGAATACTCAAAGATCACTCACCGCGTCCCCGAGCGGCGATCCCTGCGCGCCGCTCGCTAGACGGCGGAAGCGCGCGGCCCCGCGTCCATCTCCTCGAGCGCGAGCGCGCAGGACACGCGCAGGCGGAAACGGCCGCGACCGCAGCGCTCGATCCTGATGTCCTCGCAGCGCTCCTCGAGGCGCCGGTGCAGCAGCACGAGCCGCGCCTCGAGGTTCTCGGCATAGCCGGGCAAGCGCAGCGCGGGATCGAGCCGCAGCTCGCGATTGGTGAACGCGGTCCGACCCTCCTGGACATGGTCACGGACCAGCTTCCACAGGATGGCGCCGGCGACCCCCTTAATCACATAGTCGTGATTGAGAAAGACGCTGTCATCGGCGCAGTAGTGGCGGATCGTCGCCCGGCGCCGCGCCGCCGCGGGCGCCGGCCGGTCCGCCACCGGCGCGGGGGCTCGCTCGACCGGCACCTCCTCCTGCGCGACGGGGGCGAGCAGCGCCCCGACCTGTGCCGCGACGATCGCCAGCGCATCCTCGTCGTCATAGCCGAAGCGCATCGCCTCGGGGCTCTCGACGAAGAGGATGCCCGCCGTGGCGCCGCCACGGGGAATGGGCAGCGCCATCTGGCTCTGTGGTGCGGCAAGGCCGGGCAGCGGGATGGCCGTCGCCTGGGCCCAGCCCAGCCCCGAGCGCTCCGCACTCTCTCTGATCGCCGCGCCATAGGCGTATTCCGAGCTCATATGGCCGATGCGGATCGGCACGCCCACACGCGCGGCGACGCCGACCACGCCCTCGTCCAGCATCACCTCCGAGCCGATGCCCGAGACCGGATAGCCGCGCGAGGCGACGGTATAGAGACGGCCCTCCGCCGCGCTCAGCATCAACACCATCGCGTGCTCGATCCCGAAATACCGGCGCAGCCCGTCGAGTGTGCGGTCACAGAGCTCGCCGAGATCGCCGCAACCCTTAAGCTCGGCCAGAAGGCGCCGCACCGCGGACAGGAGGCTGCGCCGCGGTGCGGGTGGCGCCTGCGTCTCGCCAAGTACGGGTTCGATGTGACGCACCCGGAAGATGTCCGCGCCGAGCAACCGGAACACCCCCTGCATTCCGGTATGGGAGGCGATGCCAGCGAGCTTTGCCCGCATGCTCTCGAAGAGCGGCCCGGACGTCTCGGTCTCCTGATACTCCAGTTCCAGCCGATATTGCGCCACCGTCGCCGGATCGACGACGAGGACGGAGGCCAACCGCGTGGAGACGAGATTGCGCCGCGTCTTGTTGAAGAACTGATAGGAGAGCGCGACCCGCTCCGGATCGACGTAATGGACCTGCGACAGCAGCGAGACGTTGGGGATTCCCGCCTCGTCATGGGTGGCGATCACCGCCGGGATGAAACCGTCCAGACAGCCACGGATGGCGTCGAGGGTCGGTGCGGCGGGCGGGATCGTCACGGGGCCGCTACCACCATGGCGAGGGCGCTGCCCGCACCGGGCCCGGGGGTCTGGACGAAGGCGGCCTCCGGCCGGAACGCGATCGCGGCCAGCTCGTCCGGACGGAAGGCGCAGTAGAGGCGGGCGAACGCGGCCCGGTAGCCGACCGATTGCAGCGCCTCGCACAGGATGCCGGCCTGGCGCGCGGCCTCCGCCGCATCCTCCGGCCCGCTGGGTCCGACCCGGCCGCCGGCGGCCTTGAGCTGGATCGACCGGTGATCGCGCGGCCGGCTGAAGGTCGCGGCGAGCCCGGCGCCGCGGCCCACCGCGGCGAGCAGCGCGCGATTGGCCGGCTCGCGTAGCACGAGGCGCACGCCGCCCCCCGCTTCCACCCGAGCGGCGAGCGCCATGCCCGCGCGCGGCCACCCGTCGGCCGCCCGCGCGCCGACGATGATGCTGACACCGCTCTCGCAGAAGGCGGCCAGATCCGGCGTCAGGACACTGCCTGGCAGCACCGCGCCGACCGTGGCCCGCAGCGCCGCCAATTCCTGTTCCGGTGTCGAAGGGCGTTCGGCGCGCGCCATGGGTTGGTGCTCCGGCCAGCGGATACGCATCCGGCGTCGGTACAGTATCCCCGCGGCAACCGCTCCGCTCAAGCGCGGCTGTGGCCTCAGGATGCCGCCGCCGCGATCCGCCGTTCCGTCCGCAGATCCTCGTCCGGCCGCGGCCCCAGCGGCCGAAATCCCGGATCGAGCGCCGCGAAGATCGGCAGCACCGCCGCGCCCCGGGCGGCGGCATCTCGGCCGAGCGTCGCCCGCATCAGGCGCGGGGCGCGGCGGCGAGCGGCCCGGCCGATCGAGGGGTAGAGCGGTTCGACACGCTCGACCAGCGCCCGGATCAGCCAGTCCGGCGCATCCCCACCGAGCAGGATCGTCTCCGGGTCGAGCAGATTCTCCAGGGCGTTGAGCCCGATCCTGAGTGGTTCGAGAACCTCAGCGATCCATTCGGCAATCGCCGGATGGTCAGGCGACAGCCGCGTCTCCATCGCCTCGATCGAGCCGATCGCCACGCCCCGCGCAGCGAGATGGCGAAACGCCGCGTGAAGCGACAGATAAGCCTCCAGGCAGCCGCGATTGCCGCAATCGCAGGGGCGGCCGCCGGGCGCCACGATCAGATGCCCGAACTCCCCGGCATTGCCGGCGGCACTGGCGATCGGACGGCCGCCGACGATCAGCCCGGCGCCGAGCCCAATGCCGAGGAAGACATAGACGAAGCTGTCCAGCGTCCGTGCCGCCCCGAACAGCCATTCGGCACTCGCCGCCGCGGTCGCGTCGTTCTCGAGGATCACCGGCTGTCCGATGGCCCGGCCGAGGTCCGCGGCGATGGCAAGGCCGTCCCAACCCGGCAGGCTCGTCGGTCCCAGCCCCTCGACGTCGAAGGGGCCCGGCATCACCAGCCCGATGCCGAGCAGCCGCCGCCGGTCGAGCGAGGGATCATCGAGCAGCCGCGCGACCTGCCCTTCGAGGAGCGGCACCGCCGCCTCCGGCGCACGCGTCTCGAAGGGTCGGACTTCGCGGCGCAGGACCTGCCCGGAGAGGTCGGCGAGCACCGAGACGAGGCGGCCGCGATCGAGCTGCAGCCCGACCGTCAGTCCGCCGGACGGATCGATCGCCAGCGGGATCGAGGGCTTGCCCACACCGCGGATCTGCTTGGCTTCAGGCCGCAGGAGGCCGGCCTCATAGAGCTCGTCGGCGAGGTTGGAGACGGTCTGCTTGGAAAGGCCGGTGCGCCGGGCGATCTCGGCGCGCGAGAGCGGGCCATGCAGGCGCACGGCGTCGAAGACCACCCACAGGTTGATGAGCTTCGCCCGCTCGATATTGGTCGCACGCAGCATCGGCCACCCCCAAGGTGGCGCAGCTTAGCCAGCCCGCTTTATATAAGTCAATTTGACAGCCTAATTATTGACTCCGCCGGGCCCGCCTCGCATGCTTCCCATGTCCCGCCCGACGAGGGCCGCCGGCCGGCCGGAGCGGGACCGATGCGCGGCCGCCGGCCCGCCCGGATGCAGGAGGGAATCCCGATGATTCGTAACCATCTGACCCCCGCCCTTCGAGCCACCCTGCGGCCCAGCCAGCGCTTGGCGGCGCGGCTGCCCAGCCTGGCCGCTGCCTGTGCCGTCGTGGCACTCGCCGCCCATGAGGCGGCGGCGCATGAGCCATTCTACGACGCACCGCTGGATTTCGATCTCGACGCCGCTTTCCCCGGACCCGACGGGTCGCCCGCGACCCCGGCGGCCGACCTCACCCTCACCGAAGAGGAGATCGCGACCCTTCATGCCGGCGACTTCACCGCTGCCCTCCTCTGGCACGGCGGTGGGGACTGGGTGAACGCCGTCAATCAGGGGGCGACCGACCGTTTCGCCGAACTCGGCATCGAGGTGGTCGCCACCGCCGATGCCCAGTACGATCCGGCCAAGCAGGCGAACGACATCGAGACGGCGCTCGCCCTCGATCCCGATGTCATCCTGACGCTGGTGCTCGATCCGGTACAGGGCGCGGCGGCGCTGCAGCCGGCGGTCGATGCCGGGGTGCAGATCGCCCTGTTGAGCAACCCCGTTTCCGGCTTCCAGGCCAACGAGCAGTATACCGGCATCGTCACCGACGACATCGTCGCGATGGGCGTCGCGGCGGCGGAGCTGATGAAGGAGGCGGTCGGCGAGGGCGCCGTCGGCTTCATCTATCACGATGCCAACTACTTCATCACCAATGGCCGCGACAACGCCTTCCGCGCGACGCTGGAACAGCGTTTCCCCGAGCTGCTGATCGTCGATGCCAAGGGTTTCACCGCCGAGCCGCAGGCCTTCGACCTCGCCTCGGCAATGATCCAGCAGCATCCGGAGATTGCCGGCATCTATGTCGCCTGGGACGTCGCGGCCGAGGGTGTCGTCGAGGCGCTGCGCGCCGCCGACCGCACCGATGTGAAGGTCGTGACGCATGACCTCGGTGCGACCAATGCGCTCGACATGGCGCGTGGCGGGTCGTTCTACGGCACCGTCGCCGACATGCCCTATGAGATCGGCCAGGCGATGGCGACGCTCAGCGCCTATGGCCTGCTCGGCAAGGAGGCCCCGCCCTTCAACACCGTCGGGCTGGTGAAGGTGACGGCCGACAATCTGGCCGAGGCCTGGGAACAGTCGCTGCGCCGCCCGCTGCCGGAGGCCGTCGCCGGCATCATCGCCGGCGACTGATCGCGACCACCCCGTGAGGAGAACAGGCATGATCCGACACATCACCGGGGGTCTGGCGGTCGCTGCGCTGGCCGCCGCCCTGTCCGCGGCGCCGCCGGCCATCGCGCAGACACCGTTCTACGACACGCCGAGCAGCTTCGACCTCGGCACGCCCGAGACCGGCCCGGGCGGAGAGCCGGCGACCCCGGCGGCCGACATCGCGCTGACGCCGGAGGAGATCGAGCAGATCCGCGCCGGCGGCTACACGGCGGCACTGCTCTGGGCAGGCTCGGGCGAGTGGTACAACGCGATCGGCGCCGGCGCCACCGACATGCTGACCGAGCTCGGCATCGAGGTGGTCGCCACCGCCGATGCGCAGTTCGACCCGGCCAAACAGGCCAATGACGTCGAGACCGCGCTGTCGCTCCATCCCGACGTCATCCTGACGCTGATCGTCGACCCGGTCTCCGGCGCCGCGGCCTTCCGCCGGGCGCTTGATGCCGGCGTCCAGCTGGTGCTGGCCGACAACGGCGCGGACGGCTTCGTCGCCGGGCAGGATTATGTCGGCATCGTCACCGGTGATCACATCGGCATGGGTGTCGCCGCCGCCGAGCTGATGAGCGAGGCAATCGGCGGCGAGGGTGCGATCGGCTTCATCTTTCACGACGCCGATTTCTTCGTGACCAACAATCGCGACGGCGCCTTCCGGGCGGCGATCGAGCAGAACTATCCCGGCATCGTCATCGTCGATGCCAAGGGTTTCACCGCCGAACCGCAGACCTTCGACCTCGCCTCGGCGATGATCCAGCAGCATCCGGAGATCACCGGCATCTATGTCGCCTGGGACGTCGCGGCCGAGGGTGTCGTCGAGGCGTTGCGCGCCGCCGACCGCACCGATGTGAAGGTCGTCAGCCACGATCTCGGCGCCAACAACGCGCTCGACATGGCGCGCGGCGGCATCTTCTACGGCACCGTCGCCGACATGCCCTATGAGGTCGGCGCGGCGATGGCCAAGCTCGCGGCCTATGGGCTGCTCGGCAAGGAGGCACCGCCCTTCTCCACGGTCGGCCTCATCCCAGTGACGCGCGACAATCTCGCCGAGGCGTGGGAGCGCTCGCTGCACAAGCCGTTGCCCGAGGCGATCGCCGGCGCGCTCGACTGAGCGGACCGGCCATGCCGACAGGGGAGGGTGGACGCAGCCGCCCTCCCCGCCCCTTCACCCCCAGGGATAGCGAATGGCCACCACCCTGCCCGCCTTCCTCAAGGATGGCCGTCTCAGCGCCTTCGTCGTCTATATCGGCTTCGTCGTCATCCTCGCCTTCTTCGCGGTGGCGCTGTCGGATCGCGGCTTCCTGACGATCGACAACATGATGACGATCGTCCGTCAGACGACGCCGGTGACGATCATGGCGGTCGGGATGACCTTCGCGCTCTGCGCCGGGCAGATCGACCTGTCGGTCGGTGCGACGGTCGCGCTCGCCGCACTCGTCACGGCGGTCGTCATGCGCGAGGTGGGGATGGCGGTCGCGGTCCCTGTCGGGCTGCTGGTCGGCGCCGCCATCGGCGTCGTCAACGGGCTGCTGACGGTGACGCTGCGCATCCCCTCGCTGCTCGTCACCCTCGGCACCATGGGCGTGATCACCGGCCTCGCGCGGGTGACGACCAATCTCGAGGCGGTGCCGATCCTGTCGGAGACCTATGTCACGATCTTCGGCTCGGGCTCGATCGGGTCGATCTCGGTGCTCTTCCTATGGACGCTGGCGGCGCTGGTGATCGGCCATCTGGCGCTCAATCACACCGCCTTCGGGCGGCGGGTGTTGGCGACGGGCGGCGACGAGCAGGCAGCGCGGGCGGCGGGCATCAACACCGTGCGGGTGACCATCGGGGTGTTCGTCGTCGCCGGCGTGACGGCGGCGCTCGCCGGCATGCTCTATGCCGGGCGGCTGCACGGCGCACGCTACACGCTGGGCGAGGCCGACCTTCTGACGGTCATCGCCGCGGTCGTCATCGGCGGCACGAGCCTTTTCGGCGGCAAGGGCTCGGTGGTCGGCGCAGTGGTCGGCTCCTGGCTGCTCGGCATGCTCAACAACGGGCTGATCCTGATGGGCTTCAGCGTCTCGGAACAGATGATCGCGCGCGGGCTCATCCTGATCCTCGCCGTTGCCATCAGTCTGCGGGAGAAGCGGCTGTGACCGGATCGTCGAACACCACCGCGGCGGCGAAGGCGGCCGACGTGCCCGCCCTCGAAGTGCGGGGCATGACCAAGCATTTCGGGCCGGTCGAGGCGCTGTCCGACGTCGATCTCGCCGTCCACCGGGGCGAGGTGCTGGCGCTGCTCGGCGACAACGGCGCCGGCAAGACGACGCTGACGCGCTGCATCAGCGGCCTTTACCGACCGACCGCCGGCACGATCCTGGTCGACGGGCGCGAGGTGCACATTGCGAGCCCGCAGGATGCGCGTGATGCCGGCATCGAGACCGTGCACCAGGGCCTCGCCCTCGTCGGCAAGCTCGACGTCGCGGCGAACCTCTTCCTCAACCGCGAGATCCGTCACCGCAATCCGCTGCTGCGGGCGATCGGGTGGCTCGACAAGAAGGCGATGCGCGAGGAGGCGGCGAAGATCCTCGAACGCCTCAATGTCCGCATCCCCTCGCCGCGCGCACCGATCGAACGCCTGTCCGGCGGCCAGCGCCAGGCCGTCGCGATCGGCCGGGCGATCGGCTGGGGGCGCCACATCGTGATCATGGACGAACCGACGGCCGCGCTCGGCGTCGAGCAGTCGCGCCATGTCAATGCGCTGATCCGCACGCTGCGCGAACAGGGCGTCGCGGTCCTGCTGATCAGCCACAACATGCAGCATGTGATCGAGACCTGTGACCGCGCCGTCGTGCTGCGCCACGGCCGCAAGGTCGGCGATGTGCGCATCCCCGACGTCACCGCCCGCGATCTCGTCGACCTCATCACCGGCGCCGTCGCCGCCGCAGCCTGACCCCGGGAGCCCCCGACGATGTTCCTGCGCCCTCTTCTCGCCCGAAACCGCGCGCTGCTCGAGGCGGCGGTGACATTGCATCAGGCCGGCGCCATCCCGGCGAATGCCTGTGTGCTCGACCTCGACGCCATTGAGACGAATGCCCGCACCATGGCCGCCGAGGCCGGCCGGCTCGGCCTCAGCCTCTTCGCGATGACCAAGCAGATCGGCCGCAACCCGCCGGCGATGGACGCGATCCGCCGCGGCGGGATCGATCGCTTCGTCGCCGTCGACATGGTCTGCGCCCGGGCGATCACCCGGGCCGGACACCGGCTCGCCCATCTTGGCCATCTCTCGCAGGTGCCACGGCACGAAGCCGCCGAGGGGGCGGCGATGCGGCCGGATTTCTGGACCGTCTTCAACGAGGAGAAGGCGGGCGAGGCCGCCGCCGCCGCGCATGCCGCGGGTCGCGAGCAGCCGCTGCTCGCCCGGCTCTGGGACGGGGGTGACCGGTTCTATGACGGGCATGAGGGCGGCTTTCCCGCCGCCGGGGTGACGGAGCTCGCCGACCGCATCGACGCGCTCGCCGGTGCCCGCTTCGCCGGCATCACCACTTTCCCCGCAATGTTGTTCGACGCGGCGGCCGGCGCGGTGCGGCCGACACCCAACCTCACCACGCTCCGGCGTGCGGCCGAGGCGCTGGCCGCTGCGGGCCGCCGCGACATCGCGATCAATGCCCCCGGCACGACGAGCGCCGCGGTAATGGCCGATCTCGCCGCCGCCGGGACGACGCAGATCGAGCCGGGCCACGGGCTGACCGGCACGACGCCGCTGCATGCGGTGCGCGACGACCTGCCGGAGACGCCGGCCGTCCTCTACCTCTCAGAGGTGAGCCACATTCACCAGGGCACCGCCTTCGCCTTCGGTGGCGGGCTCTATGTCGACCCCGTCTTCGCCGACTACCCGGTCTCAGCGCTGGTCGGCCCCGACCCGGAGACGGCGCTGTCCCAGCGGGTGAGAGCGACCATCCCCGCACCCTCGGCCATCGACTACTACGGCAAGCTGCATCCCGAACCCGATCAGCGCGTGCGCCCCGGCGACACGGTGATCTACGGTTTCCGGCAGCAGGCCTTCTTCCGCCGCCCCTTCATCGTCCCGGTCGCCGGCATCGCCAGCGGACGCCCCGAGGTCCGCGGCATCTGGTCGGTTGAGGGCCGCGAGGCGCATTTCGGATGACGGGAACGATCGATCCGGCCCTGCAGGCGCGGCTGCGCGCCGCGATTGCGCGCGACGCGGCGATCGAGCGTTGGCGCCGCGCAATCGGCATCCCCTCGGTGACCGGCGATGAGGCCGCCTTCGGCGCCTTCCTGGCCGAGGAGATGCGCCGGCTCGGCTGTGCCGGCGTCGGCACGGCGGAGGCGGCGCCGGGTCGCCCGATCGTCTGGGGCACCCGTAAGGGCATGGGTGGCGGGCCCAGGCTGCTCGTCATCGGCCATCTCGACACGGTGCATGTCCGCGGCTGGCGGGAGCACTGGCAGGACGACCCGCGCGCCGATCCCTTCGGCGCCGCGGAGGTCGACGGCGCCATCTGGGGCCGCGGCGCCGGTGATCTGAAGGCCGGCATCGCCGCCGGGCTGTCGGCGGTCGAGACGCTCGATCGCGCCGGCGTCACCCTTGCGGGTGATGTGACCTTTCTCTTCGTCGCCGACGAGGAGAGCGGCGAGCCGGGTTCGGGCACCAGCGAGGGTATCAAGGTGGCGGTGCCGCTGATCCAACGCGGCACCATTCCCAATGCCGATTTCGTGATCTATGTCGAGCCGACGCGCCTGCAGGTCTTCACCGCGCAGATCGGCTTCTTCATCGCCGATGTCGAGCTGACCGGCCGCTCGGCCTATTTCGGCATGCCCGAGCGCGGCCTCGACGCCTTGCGGGCCGGCCATGCGGCGCTGGCTGCGCTGTGGAGCCATTCCGCCGCGCTCGAGGCCGAGCCGGCGCATGATCTCGTCGGCCGCGGTTTTCTCCTCGTCACCGAACTCGCCGCCGGCGGCTACATCGCGGTACCGGAGCGCTGCCGCTTCGCGCTGATCCGGAAGCTGAAGCCGGGCGAGGACCTCGGTGCGGCGCGCGACGCCCTCGAGGAGGTGATCCGCGAGGCGGTGGCCGCGACGCCCGGCGGTACGGAGATCGGCATCGAAATCACCTATCCCGCCGCGCGCGACCACGCGGTGGGCGGGCTGCCCTTCGCGACCGATCCCGGCCATCCGGCGATCCGCCTCCTGCAGGCGGCAGCGGGCGGCGCCCTGCCCGGCCGCGGCGCGATCGAAGGGGCGCCCTTCTGGTCAGAAGGCTCGTTCACCGCCCGGCAACTCGGCATCCCCACGGTCTATTTCGCGCCGGGCGACATCTCGAACTGCCACACCTTCGAAGAACGCGTGCCGGTGGCCGAGTATCTTGCCGGTGTCGAGGCTTTCGCGGCGTTCATGGCCGCCTATTGCGGCACAGGCTGACAGCTTTCCAGAGGCGACGGCGCAACCGGAGGGCCGGCGCTTCGTTCACCGGGAGGACGGCCTAGACCAAGGGCGAGGCGGGATGGAAGGTGCGGCAAGGCATGTCCTCCTGCTCGGAGCGACCGGGCTGATCGGCAG
Source organism: uncultured Mycobacteriaceae bacterium (assembly GCA_964406375.1). Lineage (GTDB taxonomy): Bacteria > Pseudomonadota > Alphaproteobacteria > DSM-16000 > Inquilinaceae > CAYORM01. The sequence continues at coordinate 103,454 of CAYORM010000002.1, forward strand.
CGCGACCCTCGCGCGGCTGCGGCACGAAGGGATGCGCGTCACCGCCGTGGCGCGGCGTTGTCCGGCCATCGGCCGCGGCGCCGACGAGCGCTGGGTGAGGCTCGATCTCCGTCACGCCACGCGCCCGGAGGACTGGGCACCGCTCCTCGCGGGCGTCGATGCGGTGGTGAATTGCGCGGGCGTGCTGCAGGATGGCGGTGGCGACGCAAGCGCGGCCGTGCATCGCGACGCGCCAGCCGCGCTCTATGCCGCCTGCCGGGCGGCAGGGGTGCGCCGGATCGTCCATCTATCGGCGATGGGAGCGGAGGGCGAGGCGCTGAGCGCCTTCTCCCAGACCAAGCGCGAAGGCGAGGCGGCACTCGAAGCGAGTGGCCTTGACTGGGTGATCCTGCGCCCTTCGGTCGTCGTCGGCCGGCCCGCCCATGGCGGCAGCGCGCTGATCCGCGGCCTCGCCAGCCTGCCCGTGCTGCCGGCGCTGGAGGCGGCGGGCCGGATCCGCATCGCGCAGCTCGACGATCTCGTCGAAACCATCATCCGCCTGCTGCGCCGCGATGCGCCGGCCGGGGTCGCGATCGCCATCGGTGGCCCCGAGGCGCTGCCCTTCGAGACGGTCGTCGCCCGCTACCGGCACTGGCTCGGCTGGCCGCCGGCGCGCATCGTCCACCTTCCGCGGGTGCTGCTCGGCCTTCTCTACCGGCTCGGTGATCTGGCCGGCTGGCTCGGCTGGCGGCCGCCGATCCGGACCACCGCCCGCCGCGAGATGGTCCGCGGCGCGGCCACCGATCCGGCGGAGTGGACGCGGCTCAGCGGGATCGTGCCGCGCGGGCTCGATGAGGCGCTGGCCGGCGAGCCGGCCTCGGTCCAGGAACGCTGGTTCGCCCGGCTCTATCTTCTCAAGCCGCTCATCCTCGGCGTCTTCGGGCTCTACTGGATCGCAACGGGTCTCGTGTCTCTCGGCCCCGGATATCAAGCCGGTGTGGCGCTGATGCAGGGCGCCGGTGCGGGCGCCGCAAGCGCGCCCGTCGTGATCCTGGGCGGCCTCGCCGACATCGCGATCGGTGCCGCGATCCTCTACCGCCGCACCGCCCGTCTCGCGCTCTGGGCCGCCCTTTTGCTGTCGCTCTTCTATCTCGCGGCCGGAACGATCATCGTGCCGGCACTCTGGGCCGATCCGCTCGGCCCGTTGCTGAAGGTGGCGCCGATCCTCGTCCTCAATCTCGTCGCCCTGGCGGTGCTGGAGGATCGATGAGCAGCTACTTCCTCCTCAAATACCTCCATGTCCTCGGATCGGTGGTGCTGCTCGGCACCGGAGCGGGCATCGCCTTCTTCATGCTGATGGCTCATCGAACCGGCGATGCCCGGATCATCGCCGCGGTCGCGCGCATCGTGGTCGTCGCCGACTTCCTGTTCACCGCGACGGCGGTGGTCGCCCAGCCGGTGACCGGCTGGCTGCTGGCCCATACCGCCGGCTATTCCCTCAGCGAGGGCTGGATCGTCCTGTCGCTCGTGCTCTATGTCGTCACCGGCTGCTTCTGGCTGCCGGTCGTATGGATGCAGGCGCGCATGCGCGATCTCGCGCGCACCGCCGCGACCCGCAACGCGCCGCTGCCCGCCGCCTATCATCGGCTGTTCCGCTGGTGGTTCGCCTTCGGCTTTCCCGCCTTCGGCGCAGTGCTGGCGATCTTCTGGCTGATGATCACGCGCCCGGTGATCACGCTGTAGCGGCGGGCCGCGCATCGAATGGTGGGCCCGGCAGGATTCGAACCTGCAACAACACCGTTATGAGCGGCGGGTTCTAACCGTTGAACTACGGGCCCCCGGCCCCGCTTCTACCAGCACAGCCGGGGGCGAGAAAAGCGATTGCCGCGGCTCGGTGTGCAAGCTATGGCCGATCCGTCCCGTCACCCGCCGCGCCGCGAGGCACCCCATGCCGCTTCCGCTCGTCACCTTCTGGTTCGGCCCCGGCAGCCGCTATTCCTATCTCGCCTCGACGCAGATGATGGGGCTGCAGATCGAATGCGGCGTGCGCGTCGAGTGGGTGCCGGTGGCGAGCGCCCTTCTGATGGCGCGGGCCGGATACACGCCGTTCGCCGGCGCCCCGCCGGCGCGGCAATACGAGATCGCCTGGCGGGCCGAGGATGCGGCGCGATGGGCGGCGGTCTACGGCGTCCCCTACCGCGATCCGGCCGATCTCCCGATCGACGGCGAGCGCCTCGCCCTGGCCTGCTGGGCGGCCAGGCGGCTGGATGCCGGGCAGGTCTTCGCACGGGCGCTGATGCGGCGGATCTTCGTCGAGGGCATCGCGCCCGATGATGCGGCACTGGCCGAGACCGCCGAGGAGATCGGCAAGACGCCGGACGACATTCTCGGTGCGATCGACGCGCCGGAGACCCGCGCGGCGCATGAAGCGGCGATCGAGGCCGCGGTTGCGGCCGGGGCCTTCGGCGTGCCGACCTTCCGCCTCGGCGACGGGCCGGTCTTCTGGGGCCAGGACCGGCTGCCGCTGCTGCGCCACGCCATCAAGACCGGCGCCGGATCATAAGGCGGCACCGACGCCGAGTCCCACCACCAGACCGCGCCAGGCGAGGGTGCGGGCGACGAGATCGATGGCGAGGAGATCGCGGCCGATGACCACGGGCCCGCGATAGACCGTCGCGATCTCGGCGATGAGCGCCGCCGCATCAGGCGGCTCGCCGACCTCGGATGCCTCCGCCGTACTCGGATCGGCGCGGGACGTGTCGGCGCCTAGCCCCTCGACAGCGGGCATCGCGGCGAGAGCGAAACAGCCGACCCGCGCCCGCGCCGCGACCATCGCCGCCTCCCCGACCTCCTCGGCCGAGCCGAGGTCACGCAGCAGCAGATCGGCATCGCGCGCCGCCGCCAGCAGCATCTCTGATGAACGGGTGGGGCCGGCGAGCACGGAGCGCAGCCCGCCCGCCTCGGCCGCATAGCCATAGGCGTGGTCGAGCCCCGGCACCGAGAGCGGCACGACGCCGAGATCGAGCGTGCCGACGCGCAGCGTCGCGAGCGCCGAGAGCTCACCCACCTCGAAGCGCAGCGCCGGCTCTGCCGCACGGCCGAGCGCTGCGGCCTGCCGGGCGAGGGCTTCGCCCCAGGCCCGGACGAGCGCCTCGATGAGGGGGGCGATGCCCGGCGGGCCGAAGACCCGCTGCGGGCGCGTCCGCCCCTCGACGGCACCGCGCAGGAGAAGTGGCAGGAGATCGGCGAGCCGCTCGGGCTCGAGCCGGGTCACGAGAAGCGCGTCGAGCCCGGCCGCCGGCGCGCCCGCCGGCGCAAGGCGCGCCGCCGTTCCCGGGCCACAATCGACGGCGATCGTCGTGCGGCCATGGCGGAGCAGCGCGGTCCCACCACCCGCGAGGCCCGCGCCCGTCCCGAGCAGCACGACCTCCATGGCGGCGGAACCGGCCGCTGCGTCCGGTTCAGGTGTCGAGGAAGCTGCGCAGCTTCCGGCTGCGGCTCGGATGCTTCAGCTTGCGCAGCGCCTTCGCCTCGATCTGGCGGATACGCTCGCGCGTCACCGAGAATTGCTGGCCGACCTCCTCGAGGGTGTGGTCGGTGTTCATCCCGATGCCGAAGCGCATGCGCAGCACCCGTTCCTCACGCGCGGTGAGGCTGGCCAGCACGCGGGTGGTCGATTCCCGCAGATTGGCCTGGATCGCGGCGTCGAGCGGCTGCACCGCGTTCTTGTCCTCGATGAAGTCGCCGAGATGGCTGT
>CAYORM010000003.1:0-40745 GCA_964406375.1 uncultured Mycobacteriaceae bacterium
AGGTCGCGCAAGAGGTCGATCGCCCGATCAGCGAGCGCCATGGTCGGCGCGTTGGTGTTAGCGGAGACCAGCACCGGCATCACCGAGGCATCGATGACCCGCAGACCGTCGATGCCGCGGACGCGGAGATCGGGGCCGACCACCGCCTCGCGATCGTCCTCCGCTCCCATCCGGCAGGTCCCGACCGGGTGGTAGTCGGTCTTCACCGTCCGGCGGATATGGGCGTCGAGCGCCGCATCATCGGTCGCATCGGGCCCGGGCGCGATCTCCTTGACCACGATGTCGCTGAGCGGCTTGGTGTGCAGGATCTGCCGCGCCGCGCGCAGCCCCTCGCGCAGATGCACGATGTCGGCCGGGTCGCCCAGATAGTTTGGGTTCACGAGTGGCAGGTCGCCCGGATCGCGTGAGCGCAGCCGCACCCAGCCGCGGGCACGCGGGCGCATCAGCACGGCGTGCAGCGTGATCCCGTCGACATCGGGGACGCCGCGCACGTCCTTGTCGACATAACTTGTCTTCGGCACGCAGTAGATCTGGACGATGGGATCGCCACGGCCGTCCTCGGGCACGTGGAAGGAACAGGCCTCGACCCCGTTCGTTGCCACGCGGCCGCGGCCGAAAACGAGATACTCGATCCCGTTGGCGATCATCCGCAGGCCACGATCCTGCCCGTAATAGCCGTAGCGGCCGGGGGCGAGCGCGGCGAGTGGTGCCCCGGCGTGATCCTGGAGGTTCGCCCCCACACCCGGCAGGTCAGCCACCACCGGGATCTCGAACGCCCGGAGATGATCGGCCGGGCCGATGCCGGAGAGCATGAGGAGCTGCGGCGAGGCAAAGGCGCCCGCGGCCAGCAGGATTTCGGCCCCGGCGTCGGCGCTGTGGAGCTCGCCGCCGCGGCGGTAGGCCACGCCCACCGCGCGCCCCTTCTCGATGATGATCCGCTCGACCTGTGCCCCGGTGACGATCTGCAGCCGCTCATTCCCTTCGAGCGGGGCGAGGAAGGCGTCGACGGCACCGCAGCGCCGGCGCGGATTACCCCCCGCCGTCACCTGCAGATAGCCGACACCGCGCGGGTCACCCTGGTTGAAATCCGGCGTGAAGGGCAGGCCCAGCCCCTGGACGGTCTTCACGTAGATATGGCTCATCTCGCAGATGAAGCCCGGGTCGGACACGCGCAGCCGTCCGCTCGTGCCGTGATAGCGGTTGTTGAACTTCTGATTGGCCTCGAGCCGCGTGAAATGCGGCAGGATCGTCTCCCATGACCACAATGGGCTGCGCGCCATCGCGCCCCAGGCATCGTAGTCGGCGGCCCGGCCGCGCATATAGGCCTGGGCATTGACGCTGCTGCCGCCGCCCAGGACCCGACCCTGCGGAATGATCTGTTCGCGACCGCCGAGCTGCTCCTGCGGAACGGTGCGATGCTGGGTGAGATACTTCGTGCCGTCGAGAATCCGGCTGAAACCGGCCGGCACCTTGAGGATCCAGTCGCGATACGGCCCGCCGGCCTCGAGCAGCAGCACGCGGGCGCCGAACTCGCCGGCGAGCCGCGACGCGGCGACACAGCCCGCCGAGCCGCCGCCGATCACGATGTAGTCGAACGCCCCCGCCATCACCGGCCCCCGCTCCCTCGGCCAACTGCCCTGCTGTCAGCCCTTCACCGCGGATGGCGCGGAGGCGTGTTCCAGACCGCGCAGATAGCCGATCGCGAAGATGTGGCCCTGCATGCCGTAGCCTTCCGGCGCATCGCTCTCGTCGGTGGCGAGCTGCGGGGCGTGGTCGCTGCGGATGTAGCCGTCGAAGCCAGTCTCGTGCAGCTTCCGGAAGATCCTGACGAGATCGGTCTGCCCGTCATCGGGGAAGGTCTCGATGAACTCATCGGGTGTCCCGCGGATGTCGCGCACATGGACGAAGGGGATTCGGCCGCGATAGCGCTCGATCAGCGAGACGATGTCGGCTCCCATCTCCGCAAAGCAGCCGATGCAGAAGGTGACTGCGTTGGCCGGGCTGTCGGAGATCGCGAGCAGCCGGTCGAAGCTCTCGACACTGCCCATGATGCGCTCGAGCCCACAGAGCGGCGACAGCGGCGGATCATCAGGATGCAGCGCGAGCCGGACGCCGGCCGCCTCGGCCGCCGGCAGGACCGCCTTGAGGAAGCGCTCGAGATTATCCCACATCCGTTCGCGCTCGATCGGTGTCTCGCTGTGCGGCAGCGTCGTCGGGCCGACATCGCTCAGGCGAAAGCCGCTGGTGCGGGCGCCGCCACGGGTCACCGCGTGGAAGTTGGTGCGAACCACCATGGCGTCTTCGCTGACCTGCGGCATGAAATTGTAGGCGACGACCTCAACCCCGAGACGCCCGAGATGCCCGAGGATCCGCTTGTAGCGCTCGGTCTGACGGTCGGCGCCCTCCTTGCCGAGGACGATCTGGTCAATGGCCGGCCCGGACTCGCTGACCCGCCACGGCAGCCCGAAGCGGGCATAGAGATCACGGATCGCCGCAAGCGCGTCCGGATCCTCTGGAAGGTCGTGCATGTCGTAATGCACGGCGTAATCGGCGCCGAGCTGCTTGAGGGCACGAAGGCGCGTGTCGGTCGGCGGGGTGACGACCATGGAAAGCTTCATGCGCGGGCCATCCTCGGATGCGACGTGATCAGATGGGATCGATCGGATAGAGCGGCCTTGTGGCCTTGACGAAGGGGATGCGACGCATGTCCGGTGCGGTCGGCCCCGGCGTGTTCGCCGCCAGGATGCGGCTCGCCGCGGGCCCGAAGCTCGATCGGAAATGCGAGGGCGATTTGACGAAGATCAGACCCGCGTCTTCGAGCTCAAGCCCCTGTGAGGTGAAGACGGCCTTGTCCCACTCCACCGAGGGCAGCGTGCGCAGCACCAGCCGGATGGCGCCAATCGCGAGCACCGCCGTGGGGCCCGCCGCGACCATGAGGTTCTGCGCCCCCTCCCCGCTCATGCGGTAATTGCCGTCGGAGACGGATTGCACGACGCCGGTGACCTCAACCGGTGTGCCGTCGGCCTTGGAGAAGGCATGACCGACCGTCAGCGTCACCGTCGCGCCCGGGCCTGCGGCGATCGCGGCCGCGGCACCGGCCGGGTCGCACAGGGTCAGATAGGTGAGCCGCGACGCCCGGTCGGCGCCGGCCGCCAGAAGAGCCTTGAGGACGGCGGCACTGTCGGCGGCCGAGCCGCCGGTCGGCGCATCCCCGGCATCGCTGACCACCGTCAGCCCGTCCGAGGCAAGGCCGATCCGGATCGCCTCATCGAGCGGCGTCAGGTCCGGGAAGAATGCGTCGCGGCGGCGCCAGGTCATCTCGACCAGCGTCTCCGCCGCATGCCGCGCTGCCGCCTCGTCCTCCGCACAGACCAGTGCCGCAAAGCCAAGATCCGGCACGTCGATCCAGGGCTGCACTGGGAACAGCGCGGCGTGGATCACCTCGCCGGCCGCCTCCATGCGCCGCGCCTCCTCGACGATCGGGCGGAGCGGCCCGTCCGTCGTCCGCGTGCAGATCGGGCTGACCAGCAGCGGCCGCTTGGCCAGCGCCATCGCCGGCATCGCGCGACGACCGGCGACGATGTCGAGCAGCAGCCGCGCCGTGCGGATGCCGGTCTCGTACATGTCGATATGCGGATATTCCCGGTAGCCGATATGGAAGACGTTCGGCTGCAGCATCAGCGGCGTGATGTGGCCGTGCAGGTCGAGACTCACGCCGATCGGGATGGATGGCGGCAGGATCCGCCGCATCCGCTCGATGATCTCGCCATCCCCGTCCGGCTGGTCCTCGACCACCAGCGCCCCGTGCAGGGCGAGCAGCAGCCCGTCGACCGGGCCTGCCGCCTGCAACCGCGCTTCCATCTCGCCGAGCAGCGTCTCGAAGGTGGCGCGGGTCACCGTGCCGCCGGCCACCGTGTAGGCGGCAAGCAGCGGCACCGGCGTCGCCCCGGCTTCCGCGAGGGTGTCGAGGAAGCCGGGCACCTCCGTCCGTGCCTTACCATAGCCGGTGGGCACCGCCTCGCCGCGCAGCAGATACGAGCTCTCGAAGGTCTCGATCGTGGTCGGCAGCGGCGAGAAGCTGTTGCTCTCCTGCATCAGGGAGCCGACGGCGATCCGGGGCGGCATGGCGGTCTCTCAGCCGGAGGCAGCGCTGGAGCGCGCCGTCACGCCGCCCCGGGGGCGGCGCGTTCCGCGGCGATGTCGGCGAGCACCGCCTTCAGCGCGGCCACCGTCTCATCGACCACCGCATCATCATGCGTGGTCGACATGAACCAGGCGCCGCGCTCGAGCGCCCGGACGCCCCGGCCGAGCAGGCCGGCGGTGACCTTCACATAGCCCGCCCGATCGGTCGCGATGATGTCGCGATAGTTGCGCGGCGGGGTGGAGAGGCCGTAGCCGACATGGAAGATCTGCGGGAAGCCGGTCACCGTCGCCGTCACCCCCGCCTCGGCCAGCGCCGCCTCGATGCCGCGCATCAGCCGGGTGCCCTGCCGCTCCAGCCCCTCATAGAGGCCGGGCGCCTTCAGCGCCTTCAGCGTCGCCACGGTCGCGGCCATCGCGATCGGCTGGGCGTTGTAGGTGCCACCATGCATCACCTTGCCGCCGGCGAACATGTCCATCAGGGCCGCCGATCCGGCGATGCCCGCGACCGGGAAGCCGTTCGCCACGGCCTTGCCGAAGATGGTGAGGTCGGGGGTGACGCCGAGCCGCCCCTGCGCGCCGCCGGGCCCGACACGGAAGCCGGTGATGACCTCGTCGAAGATGAGCACGGTCCCGGCGCGCCGGCAGGCCTCGCGCACGCCGGCCAGATAGGCGGCGTCGGGGATGATGGCCCCGGTGTTGCACATCGCCGGTTCCATGATGACCCCGGCGACATCGCCCTTGGCGAGACGGTCCTCAAGCAGGTCGAGCCGGTTCCAGGAGAGGACCTCGACATTCTTGCCGGCGAGACGGTCCTGCCCCTCAGAGGCCGGCTGCGGCACGGGCGCCGCCTCGTCACCCATCACATCGGGCGCCGGCGCGACGCTCCAGAGGATGTTGTCGAGCCAGCCGTGATAATGGCCCTCGAACTTGATGATGATGTCGCGGCCGGTCGCCGCGCGCGCCAGACGCAGCGCCGCCTGCCCGGCCTCGGTGCCGGACGAGCTGAACCGCACCTTTTCGGCGCAGGGCAGCATGCTGCAGACCAGCTCAGCCGCCTCGAACTCGATCTCGCTCTGGCCGCCGAACAGGATGCCTCGCTCGAGCTGGGCGCGCACGGCCTCCACGATCGGCTCCGGCCGGTGGCCGAGGATCATCGGCCCCATGCCGAGATAGTAGTCGATGAGGCGGTTGCCGTCGGCGTCAAACAACCACGGCCCTTCGGCGCGCTCGAAGACCAGCGGCGTCGGTGCCATTCCCAGCCGGAAATTGCTGCTGACGCCCCCCGGCATGAACCGAGACATCTGCTTGATGCGCTCAGCGGAGCGGCCGAAACTATATTGCATGATGCTTGCCCCGTGATACTTGCCCTGGCATCCTTTGCATGCAGCATGTTTCGTGTCAAGGAAGGGCTGTTTCTCAGAGAGGAACGGAAGGGATCATGGCGCAGGACGCGGAAACCGAGGACGGCGAGCAGCGTTACGTCGTTCAGCCGGTGATCAAGGCGATGCAGGTTCTCCAGCTCGTCTGCGAGGCGGCGGAGCCCGTCACCCTCAACCAGCTCGTGCAGAGCGCCGCCCTGCCCAAAACCACGGTCTTCCGCTATCTGCGCACCCTCGCCGCCATGCGCTTCATCGAGCATGACGCGGAGACGGATCGTTACCGTCCGGGAATCGGGCTGTGGTGGCTTTCCCATGCGAGCAGCCCCTATGAGACGCTCCGGCAGACCTGCCGGCCCGTCATGAAGCGGCTGCGCAAGCGCTTCAACGAGACGATCAATCTCGGCGTTCTCTCGGGCGGCGAGGTGTTCTATCTCGATGTGGTGGAGAGCGAGCGTTCGCTGCGCATGCAGTCCAGCATCGGCGCCACCGACCCGCTTCACAGCACCGCGCTGGGGAAGGTTTTCCTGGCGTTTCGGCCGCAGAACCAGCTCGATGCGCTGCTGCCCCCGACGTTGCCGCGACTGACCCAGAAGACGATCGTCGACCGCGCCGCGCTTGCCGAGCAGCTCGAGATCATCCGGACCACCGGCTATGCGATCGAGATCGGCGAGAACGAGGACGGGTCCTACTGCATCGCCGCGCCGATTCTCGACGACCGCAACATCGCGATCGCGGCGCTCAGCCTCTCGGCGCCGATCAGCCGCCTGGACGAGAGCGTCCGGCAGGCGATCTGCGCGAGCCTGATGACCGCCTGTGACGAAGTGGGTCGGACGCTGCGTGGCGAGGCGGAACGCCGGAAGGCCGTTGCCTGACAGCCCCTCGGGCGCCCCTCCGCATTTTTTCTTGACGGCGGCACTGCATCGGCGAAACATCAGTTTCGCGACATGAACCGCAAGGCGGGGCACAGCGGGGATAGGCGCGGGCGGAGATCCCGCCTGATCGGCCGCTCGGATAGGGCAATCCGGTTCGGCCTATTGCAGCGCCACCTTCTCTCGGCTCTCGAGGCGGCTGTTCCGAAGAACGGGGGAAAACGGGTTGGCAGATCAGACCGCAACGACTCCACAGCGGGGCTCGTCGGGCGAGTTCGTCATTGAGGCGATCAACGTGGTCAAACGCTATGGCCACGTAAGGGCGCTGTCCGGCGCCAACCTCCAGGTCCGTCCCGGCGAGGTGCTGGCCCTGGTCGGCGATAATGGTGCCGGCAAATCCACCCTGACCAAGATCATCTCGGGCGCGCTCGAACCCGATGAGGGCGAGCTGGTTTTCTGGGGCAGGACCACCCGGATCCAGTCGATCAGCCACGCCCAGCAGCTCGGGGTCGAGACCGTCTACCAGGATCTGGCGCTGGCCCCGGATCTCTCCGTTGCGGAGAACCTCTTCCTTGGCCGTGAGCCGGTCAAGGGCCGCTTCCGCGGCTGGCCGGCGGCGCTCGACCGGCGGCGGATGCGCAGCGCGGCGCAGGAGGCGCTGCGCGGCATCGGCATCAATCTCGCCAGCGTCGACAATCCCGTCCGCGAGCTTTCGGGCGGTCAGCGCCAGGCGATCGCGGTGGCGCGCGCGGTGATGTGGGCCAAGGCGGCGATCCTGATGGACGAGCCGACCGCCGCGCTCGGCACCAAGCAGACCGCCATCGTCTATGACACGATCCGGGCGGCGGCGGCCCGCGGCCTCGCCGTGGTCGTCATCTCCCATGACATCCCCAAGATGCTGAGCCTCGCCGACCGCATCGCCGTCCTGCGGCAAGGGCGCACCGTCGCCATCACCCCCGCCAGCGAACTGAACCTGACGGATGTCGTCACCATGATGCTCGGCGGCGCACCCGCCCAGGCCGCATGAGCGCCCGGCAGCAAGGCGCCGCGCCAGCGCAGGCCCAGAAGGCGTCCCGTTCGTCCGGGCTGTTCTCCGGGGTGCAGTCGACCCCGGTCGGGATGGCGCTGATCGTCATCGCGCTCATCATCATCTTCGGCGTTTTGTCACCGAGCGGCGCCTTTTTCCGCGTCAGCAATCTGACGACGATGACGCTCAACGTCTCGGTCGCGATGCTGCTTGCGGTCGGCATCACCCTGGTGCTCGCCGCCGGGGAGCTCGATCTGTCGATCGGTGCCAATGTCGTCCTGTCATCGGTGGTGGCGGCGCAGGTGCTGGTCGCCCTGTCCGGCAGCTATGAGGAAGTGCGGGTCGGCGAGTATCCGACACTGACGATCGGCCTCATCGCCGGCAGCCTAGCCGGCATCCTGGCCGGCGCCGCCTTCGGCGCCGTGAACGGGCTGCTCATCACCCGGCTGCGCGTCAACTCCTTCATCGTGACCCTCGGCACGCTGGGGATCGGCACCGGCCTCGCCTTCGTGCTGACCAGCGGTACCAACGTCCCCTATGTGCCGCGCGTCATCCAGACCGAGTTCGGCGTCCAGAAGCTGTTCGGCATCGTCCCCTACCCGACGATCATCGTCCTCGTGGTCGCTGCGGCACTCTGGTACACGCTGCGCTCGACGCGGTTCGGGCTGCACACCCTGGCGATCGGCTCCTCGCGCGAGGCGGCCGAGCGTGCCGGCATCAACCCGTCGCGGCACGTCATGACGCTGTTCGTGCTGATGGGAGCGCTCGCCGGCCTCGCTGCGGTCCTCGACCTGACCCGCTTTGCCACCACCAATATCAGCGGCCATCAGACGACGGCGCTGGCGGCGATCGCCGCGGTGGTCATCGGCGGGACCAGCCTGTTCGGGGGCCGGGCGACGATCGCGGGCTCGATGGTGGGATCGCTGATCCCGGTGGTGCTCGGCACCGGCCTCGTGATCCTCGGGGTGCCCTCGTTCTACCAGCTCATCGTCGTCGGCGTGATCCTGATCGTCGCGGTCTATATCGATCAGCGCCGGCGCGAGCGGCTGAGCTAGCCGGGTCGGCATCGGCCGGCCCGTCATCGTACCCGTCCGTCCCGCCGTCCCGGCGGTCGGGAGGCGGTTGGAACATCAGGAGGAGGGTGAGGAGATGGTCAACCGAACACAACGTCTGGCCGGGGGGGCGGTGCTCGCCCTCGGCGTCTCGACGCTGATTGCGGCGCCTGGCGTCGCGCAGGAGCCGCTGAAGATCGAGTTCGTGGCCGGCATCGTCGGCATCCCGTTCTATACCTCGATGGAATGCGGCGCCCGCGACGCGGCCGAGGAACTGGGCGTCGAGCTCAACTGGGCCGGACCGCCGCAATGGGATCTGTCGCTGCAGATGCCGATCCTTCAGGCCTCGATCGAGCGTGATCCGGACGGTCTGGTTCTGGCGCCGACCGATCCCGTTGCGCTGGTTACCATCGTCGAGGATCTGGTCAATAACCGGAACATCCCGGTCGTCACCGTCGATGGCAACCTCGCCGAGCCGGTCGACCTGCAGAATATCCGGACCGACAACATCGCCGCCGGCGGCCTCGCCGCGCATGCGATGGTCGAGGCGATCGGCGGTTCGGGCACGGTGCTCGTCGTCGGCCTCGATCCGGGTGTCGCGGCCAATCAGGAGCGCGTCGACGGCTTCGTCGCCGTGCTCGAGAGCGAGTATCCCGACGTCACCGTCCTGCCGACGGAGTATCCGGGCTCGGACCAGAACCGGGCCGCCGAGATCGTCTCCGCGGCACTCCAGGCAAATCCGGACCTGAAGGGCATCTACACCACGCATTCCAACGCGGCGGTGGGCACCTCCTCGGCCGTCATCGGCGCAGGACTGCAGGGCGAGGTGAAGATCATCGCCTATGACGCCGATCCCGGACAGGTGCGGGATCTCGAGGCGGGCGTCTACGACGCACTCGTCGTCCAGTCGCCCTATCTCGAGGGCTACAATGCCGTGACCCTCGTCACGCAGATCCTGCGCGGCGAGGTGGATCCGTCGACACTCGAGGACGTGACTCATCCGCCGATGGTGGTCGCCACGCGCGACAACCTCGCCGATCCGGAGGTCGCCCGGAACCTCTACGTCGATTCCTGCGACTGACAGGGAGGGACGGGGTTCCGCATCGGCCCCGTCCCTCCCCTCTTTTCCATCTCATAACGTTGAGCCCGGCCGGCAGCGTCAGGTGGCGTCCCGGGCGGTATCATGACGGCGGAACCGCGGATGTCTGAACGGCAGGAACGAGTTGCGATTATCACTGGCGCGGGGACCGGCATCGGCCAGGCGATCGCGCTGAGGCTCGCCGAGAGTGGCATCCGCTGCGTCATCACCGGCCGGCGCCGGGCACCCCTCGACGAGACCGTGGCGCGCGCGACACGGCCCGGCCAGGTGACCGCGCTGGAAGGCGACATCACCAGCGCCGAAGACCGCCGCCGCATCGTCGACGAGACCGTGCGGCTCCATGGGCGCGTCGACATCCTCGTCAACAATGCCGGCGTCTCGGCGATCGCCCCACTCCTCGCCACCGAGGAAGCCGCCTGGCGGCAGGTAATGGCGACCAATGTGGACGCCGCTTTCTTCATGGCCCAGCAGGTCCTGCCGTCGATGCGCGACCGGCAATGGGGCCGCATCATCAATATCGGCTCGGTCTACGGCACCCTTGCCCTGAATCCGGCCCTCTATGACAGCTTCGGTGACGATCCCGAGCACGGGCCGATCCGCCAGCCCGCCTATCACACGTCCAAGGGCGCGCTGCTCAATCTGACGCGCGATCTGGCCGTCGCGGTGGCGAAGTGGAACGTCACGGTGAACACCGTGAGCCCCGGCATGATCGTGACCGACCAGTCGCGCGGATTGCTCTCGGAGACGGTCACCCGCCGCCTCTGCGAGATGACCCCGGCCGGCCGCTTCGGCGAGCCGATCGAGATCGCCCACGCCGTCCGCTTCCTCGCCTCCGATGAGGCAGCCTTCATCACCGGCCAGGAACTCCGCGTCGATGGCGGCTGGACCATCTGGTGACACTCTGGCGGACCGGCCGATGAACGGGAGCTGCAGCACAGACAGGCTGCGCGGCGAGGTGGCGCTGGTGACCGGCGCGGCGCGCAACATCGGCGCCGCGACGGCGCTGCGCCTCGCCGCGGAAGGTGCGGCCATCGGCATCCACTACCACACGCCGAGTTCCGCTGCCGATGCCGAGGCGCTCGTCGAACGGATCGCATCGGCGGGCGGACGGGCGGTCGCGGTCGCCGGCGACATCGCCGACGAGGCACAGGTCGAGGCCCTGGTCGCCACTGTGAGCGCGGCGGTCGGCGAACCGACCATTCTGGTGAACAACGCCGCCGCCTCAGTCGCGGGCGCCACCCCCTGGCATGCCCTCGCCCCCGCGGAATGGGACGGGGTGCTGCGCGCGAATGTCACTGGGGTATTCCTCTGCACCCGCGCCGTCCACCCCTTCATGCGTGCCCGCGGTCGCGGTCGGATCATCACCATGGGGTCGGTGCGCAGCCCCCTCGGACGGCCGGGCAATGCCCATTACACGGCATCCAAGAGTGCGCTCGAGGGCCTCGGACGCGTGCTGGCCCGCGAGTTGGGCGCCGACGGGATCACCGTGAACACGATCATCGTCGGGGCGATCCGCACCGCGGCCGAGGCGGCCTATGGCGACCCCGCGACGCTCGACCGGATGCTGATCGAGGAGCAGGCGATCAAGCGGCGCGGCGAGCCCGCCGACATCGCCGGTGTCGTCGCTTTCCTCGCCTCGCGCGACGCGGATTTCATCACCGGCCAGTCGATCGTGGTCGACGGCGGCTGGGTGATGCATTGAGGAGGATTGGGGAGTGACGCTCATCTGCCCCGAACTGTCGCTGGAGGGCTGCGCCAAGCGGCTGGCGCGGCTGCGATCCAGCCTCGCGACGCTGGGCGCGGATGCCGCGGTCCTACACGATCCCGACATCGTCCGCTGGGCGATCGGCACCAGCTCGGCCCATGTCTGGCCGGCGGCGCTGATCGTGACACCCGATGAGGCGGTGGCATTCCTGTTTGGCAGTGGCGCGCGGCCGTCGCTCGCAACCGAGCAGGTGGTGATGCGCGGCATCCGTCGCGATCACGCCGTCAACCACCATGCGGAACTGGCTGCCGCCGCGGCACCGTGGATCGCACGCATCGCCGGTGCGGGACGCATGGTCGCCATCGATGCCCTCGGCGCGCCGTCATGGATCACCGCGAGCTTGGCGGGCGCGCGGATCGTCGACATCGCCCCGACGCTCATCGCCCTGCGCCGCCGCAAGGAGGCGGACGAGATCGCCATCATCGCGCACAATGTTGAGATCGCCGAGATCGGCCTCGCAGCCGCCGGTGCGGCGATCCGGCCCGGCGTCACCGAGCTCGACGTCTATCGCGCGATCCGTGACGCGGTGGAGATGGCGGCCGGCACCTCCGTCGAATTCGGCGGCGACTTCATGGCCGGGCCGGGCGGCGGCGAGAAGGGCGGCCCGCCGAGCCTGCGCGTCCTCGCGGCCGGCGACACCTTCGTCGTCGATTACTTCCCCCGCCGTGGCGGCTATTGGGCCGATCTCTGCCGGACCTTTCCGATCGGCGAGCCGAGCCTGCGCATCCGCGATGCCCTGCGCGTGACGGAAGAGGCGCTCGACCTCGTCGAGACGATCGTCCGCCCTGGCGTCCGCGTCGCCGCACTCGACGCTGCGCTCCGTGCCCATCAGACTGCCTGGGACACGACGGCGGGCGACTATTTCCATCTCACCGGGCACGGCATCGGCCTCCACCCCCATGAAGCGCCGTGGATCGCCATGGACAGCGAAGAGGTGTTCGAGGTCGGCGACGTGATCGCCGTCGAACCGGGTCTTTATGCCGAAGATCTGCGCGGCGGCGTGCGGACCGAGGACAATTATGTCGTCGTCGAGGATGGCGTGCGCCGCCTGACGCGGCTGCCGCGATGAGGAGGGACGGGTCGATGGAGCCCCTTTGCTACGTGCACGGTGCCTGGGTACCGGCGAGTGAGGCCAAGGTATCGCTGTTCGATTCCGGCCTGATGTATGGCGAGACGATCACCGAGACCCTTCGCACATTCCGCCGCCAGCCCTATGAGGTCGAACGGCACCTGGAGCGCTTCGCGGAATCCTGCCGGATCGCCCGCATCACGATCGACCCGGCGATCGACCTCGCGGCTCTGATCCACGAGCTCGTCGACCGCAATGCCGGCACTTACGATCCCGAAGACGAGGTGCTGGTGAAGCTCGACGTGACCCGCGGGATCTTCGGCTACTACCGCGAGCCCGGCGTCGCCTATGACGATTTCACGCTGCTGCTGCACCCGATCCGCCTGCCCTTCCACCGCTTTGCCGCCTCCTACGAGCGCGGCATCTCGGTCGTCTATCCCACCGTCCGGCAGCAATCCTCGCAGACCCTCGACACGCGGGTGAAGCATCGCAGCCGACTCTACCAGGCCATCGCCGAGCGCGAGGCAGCGGATATCGAGCCGGGCGCGGCGCCGCTGCTGCTCGATCTCGAGGGACGGCTCGCCGAGGGGACCGGCTGGAATCTCTTCGTGGTGCGGGACGGGGTGCTGAGCACGCCGACCACCGAGAACTCGCTCGCCGGTGTCAGCCGCGCCGTGGTGTTCGACCTCGCCGCGCAGCTCGGCCTGACCGTGCGCGAGACGGAGCTGCGGCCCTTCGATCTCGCCAATGCGGATGAGGCCTTCGCCACCGCCACCTCCTACTGCCTGCTGCCGATCACCCGCGCCCATGGCAAGCCGGTCGGCGATGGCCGACCAGGCCCGGTCGCCCGCCGCCTCATCGCTGCCTGGGGCGAGCGCGTCGGCATGGATCTGGTGGCCCAGGCCGCCGAGCGCGCTGCAGCCCAGCTTCGGGCAGCCGGTCGGGCATCGAGCTGACCGGTGGCCGGCGACACCGCACGGGTGCTCGAGGGGCGGCGCGCGCTCGTCACCGGCGGGGGCACCGGGATCGGCCGGGCGATCGCGCTGGGTCTCGCCGCCTCCGGCGCCGCCGTCACCCTCGTCGGCCGGCGCGAGGCACCCCTGGCGGAGACGGCCGACCGTCTCGCCGCCGAGGGCTTCGCTGCCGGGGTGATCGCCGCGGATGTGACGCGCGAGACCGAGGTCGAACGGCTCACCCGCGAGGTCGGACCGATCGACATCTTGGTGAACAATGCCGGTACCAGCGACCGGCAGCCCTGGCAGAATGTCGGGCACGAGGATTGGGACCGGGTCCTCGACATCAATCTGCGCGCCGCCTTCCGCCTCAGCCAGGCCTTCGCGCCGGGAATGATCGAGGGCGCCGCACGCGGTGTCGGCGGCCGGATCATCAACATCGCCTCGGTCTACGGGATGCTGGCGCCGCATCGCGCGCTCTATCCCGAGGCTCCCTCCTTCGACCTTCCATCCTATGGCGCGAGCAAGGCGGGGTTGATCGGCCTCACCCGCCATCTCGCGGCGATCCTCGGCCCGCAGGGCGTGACCGTGAACGCCGTCACGCCCGGCATGATCGAGACGGAGCGCACCGCCGGGCTGATCGGCGCAGGAACCAGGGAGGCCCTGGTCGAGCGCACGCCGATGCGCCGACTGGGGCGGCCGGACGACATCCAAGCTGCCGTCGTCTTCCTGGCATCACCGGCGGCCGCCTTCGTCACAGGCCACAACCTCGTCGTCGACGGCGGCTTCTCGATCCTCTGACGGCCGCGTCTGCGTGATCAGCCTGCCCTTGCCGCAGCGCAAGCGGCGTTGTGCGTCGCGACATGATCGAAACATGTCGCCGGCGCACCACTTTTCGTATGTGACACGCCTTATATTCAAGTTTTTATCGCATTGCGCTTGATGCTCGTCCTGACTACCTTCGCCGCGCATGAAGGAAGGTCGAGCTCCATGAA
The DNA here is from genome assembly GCA_964406375.1 of uncultured Mycobacteriaceae bacterium. Lineage (GTDB taxonomy): Bacteria > Pseudomonadota > Alphaproteobacteria > DSM-16000 > Inquilinaceae > CAYORM01. The sequence goes on from CAYORM010000003.1 coordinate 14,352, forward strand.
CCCCCTCCTCGCGGCTTCATTGACCATCCTCACCACGGCCCTGCCCGTGAATGCGCCGGCGGCCGCCCAGGCCGGCTGGTCGAGCTGGGCGTCGCCGTCGGCGCCGATGACATGGACGGATTGCCTGCGCGAGATCGGTGTGGCGACCGCCCGGCTCGGCGTGGTGCCGGAGGTCGTCGAGGACGCCGAGGGGCTGCATGTCGTGCGCTTCAGGACACCCGACGGCATTCTGGTGATCGGCTGTGAACGGGGCGACCCGCGCCCCGCCATCGCGTTCCGGGGCTGAGTACGCGTCCCCCTCCGATTCCCCCTTCCGCACTGCCGTGTCCTTGGGCAGGCTTTTACGTGGATAGCGGACGGAGCATGAGGCCATGCGGGACGATGCCCACCCTTCCGAGACGGCAATGACCGATCTGCCGGTGATCGATGTCGGCCCGCTGCTCACCGGCGATCCGGAGGGCAGCCGGCAAGCGGCCGCGGCGCTCGGCGCCGCCTGCCGCAGATTCGGCTTCTTCTACATCACCGGCCATGCCGTCCCCGCCTCGGTCACCGAAGGGCTGCTCGATGCCGCCCGCCGGTTCTTTGCCCTGCCCGAAGAGGTGAAGCGCAGCGTCTCGATCGAGCGGTCGCGGCACAATCGCGGCTATGTCGGCCTGGGAAGCGAGGCGCTGGACGAAACGCAACCGCCCGACCGGAAGGAAGCCTTCAATATCGGGCTCGACCTGCCGCCCGATGACCCTGAGGTCCTGGCCAACCGCCCCTTCCGCGGCCCCAACCAGTGGCCCGACCTGCCCGGCCTGCGCCAGACCGCTCTCGACTATTACGATCGGATGCGTGCGCTCGGCATGGCGGTGCATCGCGGCTTTGCGCTCGATCTCGGACTCGCTCCCGATTTCTTCACCCGGTTCTTCGACCGCCCGCTCGCGACGCTGCGTTTGCTGCACTACCCGGCATCACCGGCCCCCGCGGTGGCGCTTGGCGCGGGGGCCCATACCGATTACGGCAATCTGACACTGCTGCTGACGGACGGGGTGCCAGGGCTCGAGATCAGGCGCCGCGACGGCGACTGGATCGCGGCTCCGCATGTCGAGGGCACGTTCGTGTGCAACATCGGCGACCTGCTGATGCGCTGGAGCAACGGCGTCTATGTCTCGACACCGCACCGGGTGCGCATCACGTCCGGGCGCGAGCGCTACTCCGTCGCCTTCTTCCTCGATCCCGACCCGGAGGCGCGGGTCGAATGCCTGCCGAGCTGCACCGGACCGGATCGTCCGCCCCGCTGGCCGCCGATCACCGCGGGCGCCTATCTGACCCAGCGGCTCGATGCCACCTACGCCTTCCGCCGCGACGGCTAGGTCCGGGGGATGGCGGCCGGCGGAGCCGCGGCGCTCCCCCGCGCGGCGCGACCTCAATCGCCAGACCGGTAATAGCAGATGAGCCGCCGGGTCTTGGCACCGCTCCCCTCTTCTGTGGCGATGATCGCTCTGTCCGGCTCGCGCCCGAACCAGGCGCGCATCTTCTGCTCGTCGACGGGATCGTGGATGTGCGACCGGCACAGGCCGTGCGGCCACAGGTAGGGCACCGAAATGACGAGATGCCTCGCGACACCCAGCAGCTTGCGGGCGAAGGCGGCGGCATCCGGAACATGCTCGAGCACCTGCAGGCACAGGCACAGGTCGAACCGCTCCTCCGCGTCATATGTCAGGAAATCCGCCTTCACACTCTCCACCCCGAGCGCGCGATAGGGATTTCGCAGATCGATCGACACCTTCCTCTCTGCCGTCTCGAACCAGTCGAGATAGGGGCAGTCATTCGACCCCACATCGATGACGCGGCGGGGATTCGGCGCAATCTCCCCGGTCAGCGCGGCGACCTCGCGCAGATAGGCGAAATCCCTGCGCCGCTCCCAGTATCCGAGGGGCGCGTCGGCGTCTTCGACCCCCGGCCATACACCCGTCCTGCGGGCGATGAGCTGACCGCCCTCGTGCAGCACCGTCAGGCAGTCCGCGAATGCGTCACGGAAAAGGCGGATCGCATCGCCAGGCCTGTGGCCGCTCGGCTTGTCCGCGCCCCAGCCGAGGCCGCTCCAGATGATGATGCCGCCGATGCGCAGCAGCGGCCAGGCCAGCGCGGAGAGCGCGAAGACCCCGTCGCGATCCTTGCAGGCATCCAGCAGGATCACATCGAAGGTGGCGCCGTTGCGGTGAAGCCGGCTGAGAAGGCCGGCGGCGTCGCCCTTGAGCTTGGTCAGCCTGTCGCTGAACGGCGCCAGGTTGCGGTCGAACCGCCCCTCGACATCATCCCTGAAGTGGAAGGTGTCGATGCAGGTCAGATGGCACAGCGGCAGATAGGAGAGAAGGACGACCGCTGACCGCCCCTCGTAACTGCCGATCTCGAGCACACGCGCCGGCTGGTCGCGCAGATGCTCCAATGCGCTGAACCAGGACCCGATTCTTCCGGACGTCCAGTCGACGGTGAATACCTTGCCGGCGAACCAGGATCCGGTATCCGGCGGGTCGGCGATCGGCCGTAGCCGGCGGCGCACCGGCGGGGTCGGGACGGGTTGGGGCAGTTCAGCCGGCACGTTCACCTCCGGTCTTGAACCGGCGGCGCCCAGTCGAGACTAGATCCTATCAATGCGCCTGGGCCCGAGCCGCCTGTCTGGGCGCCATTAGATCGCGGCCGACGGCCATTGTCCAACTGTACCTGCCACAATCACCGCGGACCCGGTTCATATCATCACGGGACACCGTCTTGAGAGAACCGCCAGAGCGCAATGACTGATGCTGAGATTTCTATATCTTTACATCGCTTCGCTTGGCCGTCTTTTCCTCGGGCATCAGGCAGCGAGCCGGCGGCTCATTACCGCCTCGGCGAGATCGGCAGCCTCGGCCAGCAGCGCTGCGCCGGCGCCCGGACGATGCGCCCGCTCGGCGAGATGGCGGCGGAACAGCCGGCCGCCCGGCACCCCCTGATAGAGGCCCAGCACATGCCGCGCGATGGCCGAAAGTGGCGCGCCCTGCGCGAGCCGCGTCTCGGCATAGGGCAGAAGCCGCTCGATCACCGTGCGGCGCGAGGGCGGCGGCGCCGTCTCGCCGAACAGCCGGGAATCCGCCTCGGCCAGAAGATACGGGTTCTGATAGGCCGCCCGGCCCATCATCACACCATCGACATGGCGCAGCTGCTCGGCCGCCGCGTCCAGCGTCGCGATACCGCCATTGATCGCGATCGGCAGTGCCGGAAAGTCGCGCTTCAGCCGGTGCACCACATCGTGGCGCAGCGGTGGGATCTCGCGGTTCTCCTTCGGGCTCAGCCCCTTCAGCCAGGCCTTGCGGGCATGGACGATCACCGCGTCCGCCCCCGCCTCCGCAACCTGCCCGACGAAATCGACCAGCGCCGCATAGCTGTCGCGGTCGTCGATGCCGATCCGCGTCTTGACCGTCACCGGCACCGCGACCGCCGCCTTCATCGCCATCACACAGGCGGCAACCGTCGCAGACTCGGCCATGAGGCAGGCGCCGAAGCGGCCGCTCTGCACGCGATCGCTGGGGCAGCCGACATTCATGTTGATCTCGTCATAGCCGAAGCCGGCGCCAATGGCGGCGGCCCGCGCCATCGCCTCCGGCTCGGCACCACCGAGCTGCAGCGCCACCGGGTGCTCCTCAGCCGAAAAGCCGAGAAGCCGTTCCCGATCGCCATGCAGCACCGCGGCCGCCGTTACCATCTCGGTATAGAGACGGACACGGCGCGACAGCAGGCGCAGGAAGAACCGGCAGTCCCGGGTCGTCCAGTCCATCATCGGGGCAACGGACAGCTTGTCGACCTGAGTGCCCAGGGTCGTCTCCCTCGTATCAAACGGCGGCGATGCCGCATCCTGCGCCAGCCACCCGGGGCCGGCAAGAATGGCCACCAGCGGGCCGTCCGCTGCGTTCATCTGCGAACGGCCCGAAGGATATGGGATGCGACGCGACCGGGTGTCATCGAGCAGCATCGCCGCGATCGGTTATGACGACCATGCGCGGATACTCGAGATCGAGTTCCACGGCGGCAGCCTCTACCGGTATCTCGACGTGCCGCCGGACATCCATCGCCGGCTCCTCGCGGCACGCTCGCATGGCGCCGCCTTCAACGCCCTGGTGAGGGACGCCTATCGCTACCGTCGGCTGCGTTGATTGCCGCCTCCGCGATGACGCCTGCCGACCGACGAAGCGGCTTGCAGCGCCGACCGCGATGATACCATGATCGCAATATGGTCCGAAAATGGTCGGCCGCAGCGGCGGCATCTCTTTCCCGTGCCGGTCGCCGGCCCTCCATGACATCCATTGCGGCCCTGCTCGCCTTCGCACGGCTGGTGATGGGCCTGCTGCTGCTCGGCATGGTTGCCGTCAACGTCGTCAACGCCGCGGGGCGCTATGTTTTCGGCTGGGTGATCATCGGCGCCGATGAGCTGCTGGTGATGTCAATGATCTGGCTGGTGGCGATCGGCATGTTGGTCGCCGCGGCCGATCGTAGCCATCTTGCCCTTTCGGCACTGCCGGACGGGATCAGCGGCCGCGCCCGGACGGTGCTCTTCGTCCTGCATGATGCCGTGCTGACCGCGGGCTGCTGCTATGCCGCGCTGCAATCCTGGGCGTTCACCCAACGCATCGCCTCGATCGGCCAGACCAGCATGGCGCTCGGCATCCCGACGGCGATCCAGCACGGCGCGCTCGTGCTCGGCTTCGCGCTGACAGCGCTGGTCGGCCTCGTCCTCCTGATCCGCGACATCTCGACTCTGATCGCAGGCGATACTGCCCCATGATCTGGACGCTCGGCCTGCTGCCGATCCTGCTGCTGGCCCTCGGCGCGCCCATCTTCCTCGTCTTCCTGGCGGGGGCCGCCGCCAGCTTCGCCTTCCTGCTGCCAATGCCGCCGGTGGCGCTGCACCAGGCGATCACCGACGGGCTCGACAAATACGCGCTCCTCGCGGTCCCCTTCTTCGTCTTCGCGGGCGAGCTGATGGGCGCGAGCGGCATCGCAGACCGGCTCGTGACCTGGGTGCTGGCGCTGATCGGCCGGGTGCGGGGCAGCCTCGGGGTGGCGACGGTCGGCTCATCAACGCTGGTCGGCGCGATCTCCGGATCGAGTGCAGCGGCTGTGGCCGCGGTCGGCCGCATCCTCTATCCGCGGCTGGTCGAGGCGCGCTACGGGCGCAGCTTCTCCGCCGGTCTCGCGGCCTCGAGCGGCGCGATCGACATCGTCATCCCGCCGAGCATCGCGATGATCCTCTATGGCGCCGCGGCCGAGCAGTCGATCCCGCGGCTGTTCGCGGCCGGGGTGCTGCCGGGCCTTCTGATGGCCGCGCTGATGGCCGGCTTCGTGGTGCTGATCGCCTGGCGTCGCGACATCCCGACGACGGGCCGCTTCGACCTCGCCGTCTTCCTCGAGGCGACACGGCGGGCGGCCGCCGCGCTCCTGATGCCGGTCTTCGTGCTGGCGGGCATCTATCTCGGCTGGTTCTCGCCGACCGAGGCCGGCGGCTTTGCCTGTCTTTACGCCATCATCGTCGGCCGCTTCGTCTACCGCACGCTGGACTGGCGCGGCATCCTCGATGCGGCCACACGCTCCGCCCTGCTGACGGCGCGCATCCTCGTCATCGTCGCCACCGCCGGCGTCTTCTCCTGGATCCTGACCGTTCAGGGCATTCCGCAGGCACTGACCCAGGGGCTGACCGATCTCGGCCTCTCTGCCATGGGCTTTCTCCTCATCGTCAACCTCGCCCTGCTGGTGGTGGGCTGCCTGCTCGACCCGACCTCGGCGATCCTGGTCCTGACCCCGCTCCTGATCCCGACGGTGACGGCGCTCGGCATCGACCCGATCCATTTCGGGATCGTGATGACCGTCAATCTCGCGATCGGCATGGTGACACCGCCCTTCGGCCTCAACATCTTCGTCGCGCAATCGGTCTTCGGACTGCCGCTGCACACCATCTATCGCGGCGTCCTGCCCTTCGTGGCCGTGCAGATCGTGGCGCTGGCGATCATCACCTACTGGCCCGGCCTGTCCTTGGCCCTGAGCCGCCTCCCTATGAACTGATTAGCGAATGAGGAGCGAGAGCATGCCACCGACGAATACCCTCCCCAACGCCGCCTTGCTGGTCGGTGCCGCCGCACTGGCCGGCGTGCTGGCGCTCCCGGCCGGCGCCGCCACGGCGCAGCCCGTCATGAAGCTGGCGAGCGCCACCATCAACGATGTGCAGCACGAGTGGCAGAAGCTGTTCGCCGAGGAACTCGCGGCGCGGGTCGGCGACGCGGTGACGGTCGAGATCTATCCGGCGAGCCAGCTCGGTGCGATCCCCCGTATGGTCGAGGGCGTGCTGCTCGGCACGATCGAGAGCTTCGTCACCCCGACCTCGTTCCTGACCGGCATCGACAGCCGCTTCGAGATCTTCGACGTGCCGGGACTGTTCGCCTCGCCGCAGCACGTCCATGCCGTGATCCACGACCCGGCCTATCGCGATCATCTCGAGACGATGTTCCTCGACAGCGATCTGCGGGTCATCGGCGCGATCTACAACAGCCCGACCGTGGTCCTGACGCGGGAGCCTTCCGAGACCTTGGACGACCTCGCCGGGCTCAAGATCCGCACCTTCGCCTCGCCGCTACAGATGGAGCCGCTGGCGGCGATCGGTGCGATCCCGGTGCCGCTGGCGCTGACCGAGGTGATCCCGCAGCTCGAATCCGGCGGCATCGACGGCGTGCTCGCCGGCATGCCGATCCTGACGGCGTTCAAATACTACGACTCGGCGCGCTACGTGACCGATCTGAATTTCGCGCAGATCGTCTCGGTCAATGTGGTGAACGAGACGTGGTTCCAGTCGCAGACGCCGGAGATCCAGGAGGCGATCCGCGCCGCCGGCCGGGCCGCCGAGGACCGCGCCTTCGAGTGGGGCGTGGCCAATGTCGAGCGCTCGAACCAGACCTGGATCGACGCCGGCGGCGAGATCCTGGCGCTGAGCCCCGAGGAGCAGTCCCGGATGATGGCGCAGTTCCAGGAGATCGGCGTTGGGATCATCGAGCAGAAGCCAGCGGCCGCCGAGGAGTATGCGCGGCTGCTCGAGCTCGTCGAAGCGACGCGGCCCGAGTGACGGTGCGGTCGGGCGGCGGCGCGGACGATGTCCCGCTGCCGCCCACCGGCACTGCTTCAATGGCCTTGCTCAGGCGGCGGTGAGACCCGGCGTCATCCGCTCGATGATGCGGCGCTGCACGGCGATCAGATGCGCCCGCATCGCCTGTTCGGCCCCGTCAAGATCGCGCGCCGCGATCGCCCCGGCGATCAGCCGGTGTTCGGTGTCGCGCTGCTGCAGGCGGCTGCTGCACATCGGGGCATTGCCGTCGAGGCGCACCCGCGCATCGGTGCCGATGCGGCGCAGCAGACGGTAGAGCTCGACGCCGAGGCCGTTCCGCGCCCCGGTCGCCACCGCCATGTGGAAGGCGAGGTCGGCGGCGCCATAATCTGCCCCCGGCGGCGTCGTCGCCGTCCGCTCGATCCGCGAGATCTCGAAGGGCGATGCGCGCAGCGCCGCGAGCCGGGCGAGCCCGGGCTCGATCGCGATGCGCATCTCGATCACCTCGATCGGGTTGGTGCCGCGTGCAAGATCGTCGTCGACGCGTGCGTTCCCCGCGTTGCGGCGGCGCCCGACACGCGCCGGGCCGATCTCGCCCCGGCCCCGCAGGATCTCGAGCGCGAGGCGCAGACGGTGACGCTTGACCTGGAGCTGATCGGCCAGCGCCCGTTCCGAGGGCACCGGGCCAGCGGCGACGATTTCGCGTATCGCGGCAACGATACGGTCGATCTCGGCTTTGTCGCCGAGCCCCGTCATGCCCGCTTGCCGACCCGCCGCGGCGGGTATGCTGTCGGCCGGCAGCAATGTGGTCGGGCGGCTCGGCTGCATTTCATCCCCGTCGGTTGGTTTCGGCCGGTCATTCCGACCCGGCTGGTTTCGGTCGGGCGCCCTCCGGGATGGACGGTGCCCTCGCGTCCCGGTCCCGCGGCATCCGCCGCCCCCCATGGCACGCGATGCGACGCAGGAATGTCGCAGGTTAACTGTTTCTCGGGATGGTTGACAAGTTTGGTTGGGCGATGGTCAGCTTCGCGCGCGGCCATCAGGGGCAGGCTTCGACGCCCGGTGACCGCGTATGGCCTCGCCTCCCGCCGAGGGGGCGCAAGACACCGCTTCCTGAAAACGAGCAAACAATGGTTGCCCGCGCCTCCTATGACTACGTGATCGTCGGCGCCGGTTCCGCCGGCTGTACGCTGGCCTACCGCCTTTCCGAGGAGGCGGGGCTGCGCATCCTTGTGCTCGAGGCCGGCGGCTGGGACCGCGATCCCTGGATCCACATCCCGCTCGGGTGGGGCAAGATCCTGCAGAAGCGGCTCCACGACTGGATGTACTTCTGCGAGGCGGAGGAAACGGTCGGCGGCCGCAGCGTCGAATGCGCCCGCGGCAAGGTGGTGGGCGGCTGCTCCTCCACCAACGCCATGGCCTATGTCCGCGGCAACCCCGGCAATTTCGACCAGTGGGCGGCGATGGGGCTGCCCGATTGGTCCTACCGCCACGTCCTCCCCTATTTCCGCCGCCAGGAGACCTGGTCGGGCGGGGCGGATGCCTATCGCGGCGGCGACGGGCCGATCGGCGTTCAACCCTGCGGCTATGTCGATCCGCTGATGGATGCCTATGCCGAGGCGGGCAAGAGTGCCGGTTTCGGCTGGACGGACGACTATAACGGCGCGCGCCAGGAGGGTTTTGCGCGGCTGCAGATGTCAATCCGCAACGGCCGGCGGTCGAGCGCCGCGACCGCGTATCTGCGTCCGGCGCTCAAGCGCGGCAACGTCACCATTGAGGTGCAGGCGCATGCGACCCGCGTCATCATCGAGAAGGGGCGCGCGACCGGGGTCGAATATGTCTGCGGCGGCGAGACCCGGACGGCGTATGCGACGCAGGAGGTGATCCTCGCCGGCGGGGTCATCAACTCGCCACAGCTCCTGATGCTGTCGGGAATCGGTGATCCGGAGCGCCTGCGCGCGCTGGGGATCGAGGCGCGCGTGGCGCTGCCGGGGGTGGGCACCGGTCTGCAGGATCACACCTCCGTGATCCTCGGCTACCGCCGTGCCTCGCCGGGCCCCTTCCACCGGATGATGCGCTTCGACCGAATCGCTCCTGCGATCGTCCAAGCCTATCTGTTCGGCCGCGGCTTCGCCGCCGACGTTCCGGGCGGCACGACGGCGTTCCTGAAGAGCCGGCCGGAGCTGCCGGTGCCGGACCTGCAGTTCCTGATCACCGCCGCGCCGCTGGGCGCCGGCCCCTATCTCCCCCCCTTCAAGGCGCCTTTCCCCGACGGCTTCGTCTGCCGGGTCGTGCTGGTCCAGCCCGAGAGCCGCGGCGAGATCCGCCTGGCCTCGGCCGATCCGTTCAAGGCGCCGATCATCCGCCAGAACTTCCTGTCCCGCGATGCGGACTGGAAGGCTGTGCGGACCGGCATCCGGATCGCCCGCGAAGTGGCGGCCCAGCCGGCCCTCGCCCCCTTCATCGGCGCCGAGCTGGCGCCCGGATCGGCACGAACCTCCGACGCCGAGATCGATGCCCATATCCGCTCGACGGCGATCACCGTCCACCACCCGCTCGGGACCTGCCGGATGGGACCCGATGACGATCCGGACGCAGTGGTCGACAGCGCGCTGCGGGTCCGCGGCGTCGAGGGGCTGCGGGTGGTCGACGCCTCGGTAATGCCGGCCGGGATCAGCGGCAACATCAACGCGCCCGTCATCATGATCGCAGAGAAGGCGGCGGACCTGATCCGCGGACGGCAGCCGCTCGCCCCTGCGACGCTGTGATCCACCCCGACCGGCACACACATCCTCGTTGCCGGTCAAAACCATTTCCTCTACGATCTCGAAATCGGTTGGCTTAATGGTCGCAACCCCGGAGGCAGAGATGTCCGAGATGTCGCGTAAGGCCGGGGGTCCCGGCCACAACGACCGCGAGGCAGCCCTCAAGGCGCTGTATGAGGACCTTCACGCCCACAACCTCTTCCCGTTCTGGGCCACCACGTCCGATGTCGAGCACGATGAGGTCCGCCAGCTGATGGCGACCCGGAAGGCGCAGCCCTTCCTGTGGAGCTACAAGACCGACATCGAACCGATTCTCTACCGTTCCGCGGAATTGGTTACGACCGCCGACTCCGACCGGCGCTCGGTGATCCTGGTCAATCCGGGGCTGGCGCCGCAGCGGGCGACGGTCAGCACGATGTACACCGCCTACCGGCTGAATGATCCGAACGAGATCATGCCGCCGCACCGCCACTCGCCGAGCGCCATCCGCTTCGGGCTGACCGGCAAGGGCAACTTCACCGGCGTGGAGGGTGAGGACATCGTCTTCGGCCCCGGCGACATGGTGCTGACGCCGATCGACACCTGGCACAATCACGGCACGGTGGGTGACGAACCGGCGATCAACCTTTCGGTCCTTGACCTGCCGCTTGTCGAGACGCTCAACGCGGTCAGCTTCGACCATCACTACACCGAGGTCGAGAACGGCACCGAGGTCGAGAAGAAGAAGCAGAGCGCGCGCTTCGCCGACGACTACTCCGCCCGCATCTACGGTGTCGGCGGCGCCAAGCCGCGTTTCGTCAACCATGTCCGCGGCGCCGGCTTCTCCTCGCCGATGTATGTCTATCGGTGGGAGGCGATGCAGTCGGTGCTCGACCGTCACAAGGACTGGGACGGCGACCCGCATGAGGCGCTGATGGTCGAGTATATCGACCCGACGACCGGCGGGCCGGTGTTCAAGACCATCACCTTCTTCGCGCAGATGCTGCGCCCCGGCGAGCGCACCCTGCCGCTGCGCCAGACGGCGAGCCTGCTGGTCTCGCCCTTCATCGGCAAGGGCTACTCGATCGTGAACGGCCAGCGCTTCGACTGGGCCGAGTTCGACACGCTCGCGGTGCCCGGCGGGGCGTGGTGCGAGCATGTCAACGGCTCGGACACCGAACCCGTCTATCTGTTCGTCGCCAGTGACGAGCCGGCGCAGAAGGCGTTCAGCCTCTACCGCAAATGGGGCAAGACCGCCTCGGGTGAAACGGTGCGGCTCGCCTGAGCCGCACCAACCCGAGCCGCTGACGACGACTGACGCGACGGAAGGCACCGAGTATGGCGCAAGCCTGGAACACGACCCGCCTCTCCCACATCGACTGCCCCGGCGGCGGTCAGGTCTGGGTCGACGGGACGACGCTCTATATCGGCCACATGCGTCCGCCCAGCGGGACCACGATCGTCGACGTCGCCGATCCGCGGAACCCGCGCGTCCTCGCCCATGTGCCGGTACCGGACGGCTGGCACTCGCACAAGGTGCGGGTCGCCAACGGCATCATGATCGTCAATCACGAGCGCTTCGGCCAGGCATCGCCCGAGTTCGGCGGCGGCATCGCGATCTATGACGTCTCGCGTCCGGCCGAGCCCCGGCAGATCGGCAAATGGGTGACGGCGGGCAAGGGCGTCCATCGCTACGATTTCGACGGGCGCTACGCCTATATCTCGCCGACCGCCGAGGGCTATGTCGGCAATATCGCGATGATCCTCGATCTGGCCGACCCGACCCGACCGGAAGAGGTCGGCCGCTGGTGGATCCCCGGCCAGTGGCAGGCGGGCGGGGAAACCTATCCCTGGCACCCCGACTGGCCGACGCCGCGCTGCCATCACCCGCTGCGCCTGGGTGACCGGCTCTATGTCTCCTACTGGCATCACGGGCTGTACATCCTCGACATCTCCGACATGTCGCGGCCGAAGGCGATCGCCGGGCTGAACACCAGCCGCGCCTTCCCGCACCCGACCCATACCTGCCTGCCGATCCCCCAGCCGCTGAAGGGACGGCGGGTGATGGTGGTGGCCGACGAGGATGTCGCGAAGCTCTATCCGTCCGCCCCCTCCTTCACCTGGATCTACGACATCACCGACGAGACGGTGCCGGTGCCGATCTCGACCTTCCAGGTGCCGGGGCTCGATGTCGACGGGCGGCCGCAGCCGCCGATGACCGGCTGCCATCAGCCCTCCGAGCGCTTCGCCGGCACGATCATCCCCTTCGCCTGGTTCGCGCAGGGGCTGCGGATCGTCGACATCGCCGATCCCTTCGCACCGAAGGAAGTCGGCTACTACATGCCGGATGCGCCCGCCGGCGCGGAGCGCGCCTCCTCCAACGACGTCACCATGGACAGCCGCGGCCTGATCTATCTGATCGACAGGATCCGCGGTGTCGACATCATCGAAACCAGCGTGCTGAGCTGAGGGACCCATGGCTGAGACCGACACCAAGGGCGAGCGCCGCGCCGACGTCTATCCGATCGGCCGGAAGAACCCCAACCTGCCCTTCCACCCGGCGGTCCGTGCGGGCGACTTCATCTTCGTCTCCGGCCAGGTGGCGAAGGATGCCGACGGCAATATGATCTCCGGCACGATCGAGGAGGAGACGCGCGGTACGATCGAGTCGATCCGCCGTGTCCTCGCCGAGGAGGGCGCGACGCTGGCCGATGTCGTCCGGGTGACCACCTATCTCGCGGACACGCGGGATTTCGGGCGATACAACAAGGTGTTCGCCGAGTATTTTAAAGAGGCGGTGCTGGCCCGCACGACCGTCGAGGCGCGGGCCGTGATCAACACGCTGATCGAGATGGAAGCCATCGCCTACAAGCCCCTGGCCCGCTGATCGGGCGCGGCAACGGACAAGCGGCCCCACACCCGGGGCCGAACGGCAGGAGAAAGACGCGTGAAGAGGCTGCTTGGTCGCCAGACATCCGGCAACGTCCAGAAGGTGATCTTTCTTCTGGAGGAACTAGGTGTCCCGTACGAGCGTGAGGATTACGGCCGCCAGTTCGGCAACACCCAGACCGACGAATATCGGGCGATGAACCCGAATGCCAAGGTGCCGACGCTGGTCGACGGCGATCTGGTGATCTGGGAGTCGCACACGATCCTGCGCTATCTCGCGGCCCTGCACGGACCGGAGCTGGCCGGTGGCACCCCGGCCGACAAGACACATGTCGAGCGCTGGATGGACTGGCTGCTCGCCTCGCTCAACACGCCCTACGTCGCCGTCTTCAAGGATTCGAAGAAGGCGCCCGAGGAGCGCGCGGCGGATTTCGCGGCCCAGGTCGCCGACATGAACGCCCAGCTGAAGATCCTCGACGGCCATCTCGCCGGCCGCAGCTGGCTGGCGCTCGACCGCTTCACGCTGGCCGATTGCGCGCTGGCACCGATCGTGGCCCGCTGCCTCGCCTTCCCGGTCGAGCGGCCGGCGCTGCCCAATCTCGAAGCATGGCGGGCGCGCGTCGCCGAGCGCCCGGCATTCCAGACCGCGACCGGCGCCAAGCCGGCGGCCGGCGGCTGAGGCATCGGACGATGCGCAGCGTCGCCATCATCGGTCTCGGCACGATGGGGCCCGGCATGGCCGCGCGCATGGCGCGCGGCGGCCTTGCCGTCCGTGCGTTCGACACGGCACCCGCGGCGATCGAGCGCGCGCAGGCGGCCCTGCCCGTCATCCGCGACGTGCTCGACCGGCTGCGCATCGCCGCGCCCGAGGGTGGCGAAGGCGCCCTCACCTTCCATGACCGTATCGAGGATGCGGTCGAAGGCGCCGATCTCGTCATCGAGAACGTGCCCGAGCGGATCGAGGTGAAGGAGCAGGTCTTCCGTACCCTCGACGGCCTCGTGGGGCCGGAGGTGCTGCTCGCCTCCGACACCTCCGGGATTCCGATCAGCAAGCTGCAGGCCTTCGTATCCCGCCCCGCGCGGGTGGTCGGCATGCACTGGTCGAACCCGCCGCACATCATCCCGATGATCGAGGTGGTGCCGGGCACCGCCACTGCCCCGGCCACGGTCGACGCCATCGCCGAGCTGATCCGCTCGCTCGGCCTCATCCCCGTTCACGTGAAGAAGGACGTTCCGGGGTTCGTCGAGAACCGCGTGCTCTACGCGGTGATGCGCGAATGCCTCGATCTCGTCGAGCAGGGGGTGATCGACCCGGTCGATCTCGATACCTGCGTGTCCTGGGGGATCGGTTACAAGCTGGCGGTCGTCGGCCCCATGGCGTTGCTCGACATGGCGGGGCTCGACATCTACCAGTCGGTCGCGACCTATCTGAACCCCGAGCTGAGCAATCGCACGGATGTCAGCGGCGCGATCGGCGAGCGGATCGCGCAGGGACGCCTCGGCCTGAAATCGGGCGCCGGCCTGTTCGACTACACGCCCGAGGGCATCAAGGCGCTCCAGGCCGAGCGTGCCCGCAAGCTGGTGGCAACGCGGCTGGCGCTCGAGAGTGGCGGCTGACGATGATCGCGGCCCGGTGCCCCTCCCCGTCAGCCGCAGGCGAGCCTGTCCGCCGCCACCGCGCAGGTGACGGCGATCGGCGCCGGTTCGGTACCGGCACGGCGATCGAGAGGCAGCGGGGCCCGGGTTTCCCAGGCGCGCCCCGCGATCCCGCACCACAGCCCCTCGACCGGCATCCGGTCACCGGCTGCATTGAGCCTGTAGACGGTGCCATCGGCGGGATCGGCGTGGAGGGCGGTTTCCAGTGTCTCGCCCGGCGCGATGCGCCCCATCTCGTCAGCGAACCAATGGGCGAGCTGGACGGCGCAGAGAACCGGCGCGTCGGACAGGTTCTCGACCCGGACCGGCACGGTGACCAGCGCCACCGGCGCGGTGTCGGTCATGGCCGTTTCGGCCGTCGCAGGAAGGGCAGCCGGCAATGCAGCGGGCAGGAGCGCCATGAGCGCGCGAACCGGGCGCGGGAAAGACATGGATCAACCTTTCGGGAATGGTCGTTCGACCGGTATGCTGGTAGTATAATCCAAGAGCCTGCCGAACGACATTCTGGTTTTCGGAAGTAACAATCAGCCAGAGGAGGAGGACAGGGTATGGCAATCAACAAGATGCGCGTGATGATGACTTCGGCGGTCGGGGCGATTGCCCTGCTCGCCGGTGGTGCGGCGATGGCCGGCGAGGTGGAGAGCATCGCGATCCTGGTTCCTGAGCAGGGCACGGATTTCGGCTGGAACCAGCAGGGCGTCGAAGCGGCCAAGGCCGCGGCCGAGGCGACGGGTGTCGAGGTCGTCATCGCCGAGGGGCTCGGCTATGGCGACGTGCGGCCGACGCTGCGCGAGCTGGCCGAGGAAGGGGTGGATCTGATGATCGCCCATGCCAGCGGCTACAACACCGCCGCGCCCGAGATCGCGGCAGAGACGGGCGTGCCGGTGGCGATCGTCGACACCCCGGAAGGGCTGCAGGAAGGCCTCGTCGCCGACTACACCCTGTCGGGCCATGAGGGTGCCTACCTCGCCGGCTATCTGGCCGCGACCGTCACCCGGACCGGCACGCTCGGCATCGTCGTCTCCGGCGAGCCGCCGTCCTGGAACTCGCAGTCAGCTGGCTTTGCCGAGGGTGCCAAGGCCAAGAATCCGGACATCAACCTGATCTATGCGGTGATCGGTCCGGCCGCCTACAGCGATGCCGCCGGTGGCCGACGGGTGACCGAGGCGGTGATCGCCGCCGGTGCCGACATCATCTTCGGCCAGGGCAACGGTTCGAGCTTCGGCATGCTGCAGGCGGTTGAGACCGTGTCGGCAGTCGATGGCGAGAAGGCCTATTTCATCGACGTGATCGGCGACAAGTCCAGCATCGACAAGGGCTTCCTGCTGAGCTCGGTGCTGTGGGACATGACGCCGGTCTACACGGCGATGATCGAGGATCTTCGCGCCGACACCTTCGGCACCCGCGGCTACGCCATCGGCCTCGCCGATGATTCCGTGCGTCTGCTGAAGACGGACAACATCCCTGACGAGGCATGGGAAGAGGTGATGGCCGTCCGCGAGCAGATCGTCGCGGGTGAGATCACCGTCGAGCCGATCTTCGATGCAGAATCGGTGCGGGCGCTGATGACGGATGTCAGCGCCGGCGAGTAACGCCGACCATCGGGAGGGGGCGGATCGCCGTCCCCTCCCCTTCTCCGAGGCAGTCGCGTCAGATCCAGGCATGGGCCTTTCCTCTTCAACCGCCGGCGGCGGCGTCGGGCAGCACGGCGATGCGGCCGGCGGCGCAGCACCTGCCCGCGCCATGGCTCACGACCGGCGCATCCTCTGCGCCTTCCGCGGCGTCACCAAGCGGTTCCCCGGCGTTCTCGCCAATGATGCGGTCGATCTCGCGATCCACGCCGGCGAGGTCCATGTGCTGCTGGGTGAGAACGGCGCCGGCAAGTCGACGCTGATCGCGATGCTGGCGGGGTTGCAGAACCCCGATGCCGGCACGATCGAGATCGACGGTCAGCCGGTCCGTCTCGCCTCGCCCCGGCATGCGCTCTCGCTCGGCATCGGGACCGTCTTCCAGCACAGCATGCTGGTCCCGACGCTGACCGTGGCCGAGAATCTGGCGCTCGGCACGCCCTGGTGGAAGAGGCGGGCCGGCGATGGCGTCACCGACCGCTTCACCGCGCTGTGCCGCGATTTCGGCGTCACCATCGACCCCTCCGTGCGGACGGGTGAGCTGGCGCTGGGCGAGCAGCAGCAGGTCGAGATCTTCCGCGCGCTGATGCGCGGCGGCCGTGTCCTCGTCCTCGACGAGGCGACGGCGATGCTGACCCCGAAGGGCGTCGAGGAGCTGGGCGCCCTGATGCGCCGACTGGCGGCGCGCGGTATCGGCATCGTCTTCATCACGCACAAACTTCAGGAAGCCTTCGATTTCGGCGACCGGATCTCGATCCTGCGGCTCGGCCGCAAGGTCGCGGAGATCACGCCGGAGGAACTCGCTGCCGGCGACAATGCCGAGATCAGCCGCACCGTCGTACGGCACATGTTCGGTGAGACCGGCAGCCAGGGTGCGCGCCCGGGTACGATCGGCGATCGGGCCGCCCGCGGCGCCCCGATCCTGGTCGTCGACCGCCTGTCCGTTGCCGGGGCCGGCGGTGTCGCGGTGGAGGACGTCTCCTTCGATCTTGCCCCGGGCGAGGTTCTTGGCATCGCCGGCATCGACGGCAATGGCCAAAAGCAGCTTGCCGAGGCGCTGGCCGGCCAGCGCGCGCTGCGATCGGGCAGCGTGACGCTCGAGGGCCGCCCGGTCGGGCATCTCGATGTCGGGGCGCGCCGGCGGCTCGGGCTGCGCTACGTCACCGACGACCGGCTCGGCGAAGGCACGGTCGGGCCCTTCCCGGTCTCGCTGAACTTGGTGCTGAAGGAGATCGGCCGTCCGCCCTTCTGGCGCGCCGGCATCGAGCGGCCGCAGGCGATCCGGGAGAATGCCCGCGGGCTCATCTCGGAATACGACGTGCGGACCCCGAGCACCGAGACGCCGGTCGGCCGGCTGTCCGGCGGCAACATCCAGAAGGCGCTGCTGGCGCGCGAGCTGTCGGGCTCGGCCAAGGTCGTGATCTACAACAAGCCGACCTACGGGCTCGACGTGCAGAACATCGCCTCCGCCCGACGCCGGCTGCGGGAGGCGGCGGCCGGCGGCGTCGCGACCCTGCTGATTTCCACCGACCTCGATGAAATCCTCGAGCTCTCCGACCGGATCGGCGTGATGTCGCGCGGCCGGCTCGTCGGCATCGTCGAGAACGGGCCCGATGCCCGCGACCGCATCGGCGAGATGATGATCGGGGCCCAGGCGGCATGACCGAGACGATGACCAGCGACGGCGCCACCCCTTCCACGACCCGCCGCCCGCTGCTGGCGAGTGACGGCGCGATCGCGCGTTTCGCGCTGGCGACGCTGCTGCCGGTGGTGTTGGCGCTCCTTCTCTCCAGCGCCGTGCTGGTGATGATGGATGCGGATCCGATCGCCTATTTCGCCTATGTGCTGCGACGCGGGCTCCTGACCTGGTCGGGATTGCAGGAAACGATAACCCGCATGGCGCCGCTCCTGCTGCTCGGCGCGGGGCTGATCGTCGCCTTCCGGGCGGGGTTGTGGAATCTCGGCGTCGACGGTCAGTTCCTGCTCGGCGCCGTGGCGGCGGGGGCGATCGCGCCCGTACTCGCCGTCTCCTGGCCGGCCTGGCTCGCCCTGGCGGTCAGCGCGATCGCCGCGGTCGTCGTCGCGGCACTCTGGTCGCTGATCCCGGCGCTGCTGCGTGCCTATCAGGGCGTGAACGAGATCATCACCACGCTGATGATGTCCTTCCTCGGCCTGTCGCTCGCCAATGCGCTGGTGAAACTGGTCTTCCTCGATCCGGGCACGA
Organism: uncultured Mycobacteriaceae bacterium; assembly: GCA_964406375.1. Classification (GTDB taxonomy): domain Bacteria; phylum Pseudomonadota; class Alphaproteobacteria; order DSM-16000; family Inquilinaceae; genus CAYORM01. Next base: position 32,598 of record CAYORM010000003.1, read on the forward strand.
CGGTACCGCAGACCCGCACGCTCGCCGTCGCCGACCGGCTGCCGCCGCTGCTCGGCACCAATATCAGCGGCGGGGTGGTGCTCGGCCTCATCGCGATCGTCGCCGTCCATCTGATGATGACGCGCACCGGCTTCGGCCTGAAGCTGCGTGTCGTCGGCGCCAATCCGCGCGCTGCGGCGCATGTCGGCCTGCCGGTGCCGCTCCTGACCATCGCGGTCTTCGCCATCTCCGCCGGACTCGCGGGTCTGGCCGGTGCCGTCGAGATCCTCGGTGTCTACGGCAATGTCCGCGCCGACTGGAACCCGGCCTTCGGCCTCGCGGTCATCCCGATCGTCTTCTTGGCCCGGTTCAACGGCCTCGCGACGATCGTCTTCGTGCTGCTGTTCTCGATCCTGCAGATCGGCGGGGAGAGCGCGGCGCGGCGGCTCGGGGTGCCGCATTACTTCTCGCTCGTCGTGGTCGCGACCCTGCTCGTGATGCTCGCCCTCGTCGAGCATGTGACCCATCGCCGCCGCCAAGAGACGCAGGCCTGACCCGTGGACGCGCTCCTCTCCGCCGCCTTCCTCACCTCGCTGATCGCCGGCCTCGTCACCGCCGGTGTCCCGCTGCTCCTCGCCGGGCTGGGCGAGCAGATGTCCGAGAAGGCCGGCGTCCTCAATGTCGGCATCGAGGGCATGATGCTGATGGGCGCCTTCTTCGGCTTCCTCGGCGCCTGGCAGACGGAATCGCTGTGGATCGGCTTCCTCTACGGCATCGTCGCCGGGATGGTCGTCGCCGCCATCATGGCGCTGCTCTGCGTGCGCATCGGCCTCAGCCAGATCGTCGTCGGCATCGGCCTCACGCTCGGCGCCGAGGGGCTGACCGCCCTTCTCCACTATGTCCATTTCAGTCGGACCTACCCGCGCCTGCCGGCGGTCGAGACGCTGGCGATCCCGGGGCTCTCGTCGATCCCGGTGATCGGCCCGGGCCTCTTCGAGCGACCGCCGATCGTCTATCTGGCGATCCTCATCACCTTCGTCCTCGCCTTCCTCTACCGCCGGACGCATCTCGGCATGACGTTGCGGGCGGCGGGCGACAAGCCGGCGGCACTCGACGCGGCCGGGGTCGATGTGGTGCGCACGCGTACTGCTGCGGTGCTGTTCACCGGGGCGATGGCGGGGCTGGGCGGCGCCTTCATGGCCGAGATCGGCGCCGGGCTCTTCGTGCCCTTCATGACCGGTGGTGCCGGCTTCATCGGCATCGTTCTGGCAATGCTGGCCCGCGGCCGGCCAGTCTGGGTGCTGGGCGGTGCGGCGCTGTTCGGCGCCTGCCTGTCGATGACGACCGCGCTGCAGGTCGCCGGCATCAACATTCCGACCGACGTCATCCAGATGCTGCCCTTCGCGACCGTGATGGTCGTGCTCGTCCTGTTCGGACGCAGGGCGAGCCTGCCGGCGGCGCTCGGCCTTCCCTACGTCCGCGGCGCCCGCTGACGCCGCCACCGGCAACACAAACTCTACGAGAGGGACGACCCGACCATGACCGACACGAAGGTCTATCTCCTGGACGGCGGTTCGCTGGTCCTCGATGGCTTCCACGTGTTCTGGAACAAGGGGCCGGGCGGTGAAATCCGCTTCCCCGTCTATTCGATCCTGGTCGAGCATGCCGAGGGTCGGTTCCTGATCGACACCGGCTTCGACTACGACCACGTCATGAAGGTGCTGCCCTTCGAGAAGCCGCAGCAGACGCCGGATCAGACCATTCCCGGCGCGCTGAAGAAGCTGGGCCTGACGCCGGACGACATCAACGTCGTGGTCAATTCGCATTTCCACTTCGACCATGTCGGCGGCAACAAGTTTTTCCCGAACGCCAAGAAGATCTGCCACAAGTCGGAGATCGAGCAGGCGGCCAAGCCCGAACCCTTCGAGGTTCTGGGCTATTCGGATCTCAGCTTCTCGGCCGAGGTGGCCGAGGCGCGCGGCACGACGGATCAGCTCCTGGAGGGCACGACCGCCGCCAATTCCCGTTTCGAGGGTGTGGAAGGCGATGTCGATCTGGCCAAGGGCGTGAAGCTGATCTTCACGCCGGGTCATGCGATCGGCCATTACAGCCTGCTCGTCGAGTTCGGCACGCGCAAGCCTATCCTCTTCACGATCGACGCCGCCTATACGAAGAAGAGCCTGGAGACGCTGTGCCAGGCGTCGTTCCACATCGATCCGGTGGCGGGCGTCGCCTCGATGCGCCGGCTGAAGGCGCTGGCCGCCGAGCACGACGCCGAGCTCATGTACTCGCACGACATGGAGAGCTTCCGGGGCTACCGCACCGGGACGCAGTTCTACGGCTGAGGAGATCGCCATGGCGCCGAACCCCATCGCCCCGCCGGTCTTCACGCTGACGTCGGGGCCGGTCGATGCGTATCCCGCCGTGCTGCGGGCACTCTCCAGCACGGTGCTCTACGACTACGATCCGTCCTTCCTCGCCTTCTACGAGGCGGTGAATGAGAAGGCGCAGCAGGCGATGCGCCTGACGACGCCGCCCGTCATCCTGCAGGGTGAACCGGTGCTCGGGCTCGAGGCCGCCGCGGCCTCGCTGATCGCGCGCGACGACGTCGTGCTGAACCTCGCCTCGGGCGTCTACGGCAAGGGCTTCGGCTACTGGGCCAAGCGCTATTGCACCGAGCTGGTCGAGGTCGAGGTGCCGTATAACGAGGCGATCGATCCGGCCGCCGTCGAGGCGGCGCTGAAGGCCCGGCCGGACATCCGCATCGTCTCGGTCTGCCATCACGACACCCCGTCGGGCACGATCAACCCGGTCGAAGCGATCGGCCGGATCTGTGCAGCGCATGGCGCCTATCTGATCGTCGATGCGGTGTCGTCCTTCGGCGGCATGGACGTGCATCCCGAAGCCTGCCACGCCGACATCTTCGTCACCGGTCCGAACAAGTGCCTGGGCGGCCCGCCGGGACTGACGTTGCTCGGCGTCAGCCCGCGCGCCTGGGACAAGATGAAGGCCAATCCCGACGCGCCGCGCGCCTCGATCCTCAGCATCCTCGACTGGGAAGAGGCGTGGCGGCACGATCAGCCCTTCCCCTTCACCCCCTCGGTAGCCGAGATCAACGCCCTGGATGCGGCACTCACGCTCTATCTCGAGGAGGGGCCGGAAGCGGTCTGGGCGCGGCACGCGCTGACCGCGCGGGCCTGCCGGGCCGGCATCGCCGCGATGGGGCTGTCGATCTGGGCGGCGGATGAGGCCATCGCCTCGCCGACGACGACGGCGGTGCGGGTGCCGGAGGGCGTGGCCGACCAAGCCCTGCGCGATCGCGCGCGCTTCGCCTATGGCGTCACCTTCTCCTCGGGGCGCGGTGAGACGCTCGGCAAGCTGGTGCGTATCGGCCATATGGGCCCGACCGCCCGCCCGCTTCACGCCATCGTCGCGCTGACGGCGCTCGGCGCCGCGGCGCGCGATCTCGGCGTCTCGGTCGATGTGGGTGCCGGGGTCGAAGCGGCGCTCGCGGTCATCTCTGCCGCTGCGGCGGCCTGAACGATCCATCGGAGGACATTGAGAAATGGGCGGACGTTTCGACGGCAAGACGGCGGTCGTGACCGGCGCGGCGCAGGGCATCGGCCGGGCGATCGCCGAGCGGCTGGCCTCGGAAGGCGCGCGCGTGTTCATCGCCGATGCCAATGGCGAGGGAGCCGAGGCGGCGGCGAAGGCGATCGGTGGTGGGGCGATGGGCATCCGCTGCGATGTCTCCAAGCCCGAGGACGTAACGGCGCTGTACGAGACGATCGAGCGCGAGGCGGGCGGCGTCGACATCGTGGTGAACAACGCCGGGATCGTCCCCTTCATCCCGTGGGACGAGGTCGATCTGGCCCATTGGCAGCTGCTCATCAACGTCAATCTGACCGGCGTCTTCCTGATGTGCCGCGCCGGCTCCGACATGATGCGGCGGCAGGGTCGCAAGGGGCGGATCATCAACATCGCCTCCAACACCGTCTTCGCCGGCACGCCGAACATGGCGGCCTATGTCGCGTCGAAGGGGGGTGTGATCGGCTTCACCCGCGCGCTGGCGACCGAACTCGGCAAGTACGAGATCAACGTCAATGCGGTCACCCCCGGCCTCGTCGCCTCGGAAGGTGCGCTCGCCAGCCCGCACAAGGACAGCTTCGACTTCGTGGAGATGCTGCAGGCCTTGAAGGGTCATGGCCAGCCGGCCGACATCGCCGGCACGGTCGCCTTCCTCGCCTCGGAGGATGCCCGCTGGATCACCGGACAGACGATCAACGTCGACGCCGGCATGGTCCGCTGGTAAGGCCGGGACAGAAGGGGAGATCTGGCGTGGAGATCCGCAAGACCCTGACCCTGCGCGAGGTGATCTTCGCCGAGGGCGGGCGAAAGGCAGTGCGTCCGGTGACCCGTGTCGCCGCGATGGCGGTACTGGCGAACCCGTTTGCCGGCCGCAACACCGCGGATCTCTCGCCACTCTTCGATCTCGGCGCCACACTCGCCGAGAGGCTGGTGCCGCAGGCGGTGGCCCTGCTCGACGGATCGCCGGTCGCCTACGGCAAATCGGCGATCGTCGGCGTCGCGGGCGATCTCGAACATGCCGCCGCGATCCTACATCCCAAGCTCGGCAAGCCGATGCGCGCGGCCCTCGGCGGGGGAGAGGCGATCATCCCCTCCACCACCAAGGTGGCGGTCGCCGGCACGCCGATCGACGTGCCGCTCGGCCACAAGGATGATGTCTGGTCCTTCGACCATCTCGACACGATGACGGTCTTCGTGCCCGACGCGCCGCGGCCGGACGAAATTCTGGTGGTGCTGGCGGTCAGCGATGGCGGCCGGCCGGATCCTCGCGTCGGCAAGAGCCGGGCCGTCATCTGAGATGGAAGAGCGCGGCTTTGACGTCCTGGTGCTGGGCGGCGGATCCGCGGGCTGCGTGCTCGCCGCGCGGCTCTCGGCCGATCCCCGGCTGAGGGTCGGTCTCGTCGAGGCCGGCCGGCGGGAGACCGATCCCGACATCGCCGATCCGGCCGCCTGGATCCGGTTGGAGGGCAAGCCCTATGACTGGGCCTTCCGGACGACGCCGCAGCCGGGGACGGCGAACCGCAGCCACCCCTGGCCGCGCGGACGTCTGCTCGGCGGATCGAGCTGCCTGCATGCCATGGCGCATATCCGCGGCCACGCCCGGGATTTCGATGCCTGGGCCGCGGCGGGTGGGTCGGCCTGGCGCTATGAGGCCCTGCTGCCCTTCTTCCGCATGGCCGAGCGCTTCTCGGGGCCGGCCTCGGAGGTCCATGGCAGCGACGGGCCGTTGCCGGTGCGCCTGCCCGATGAGGAGCTGCACCCGCTGGCCCGTGCCTTCATGGCCGCCGGCGCCGAGGCGGGGCACGCGCCGAGCGGAGATCACGCGATCCGGCTCGACGGGCCGGCACCGAACAGCCTGACGATCGAGAACGGACGCCGCGTCACCGCCGCCGACGCCTATCTCGCCGGCCCGCCGCCGGCCAATCTGACGATCCTCGAACAGCATCGCGCCGACCAGCTGATCTTCGAGGGGCAGCGCGCCGTGGGCGTGCTCTGCCGCGCCCCCGCCGGGCCGGTCACACTGCGGGCCGAGCGGATCGTGCTGGCGCTCGGCGCGATCGGCTCGCCGCTCCTTCTGATGCGCTCGGGCATCGGCCCGGCGGAGGAGCTGCGCCGCCACGGCATCGCGGTGCGTCTCGACCAGCCCGCGGTCGGCGCCAATCTGCACGACCATCTGCTCGGCGCCGGCAATGTCTATCGCGCCCGCCGGCCGATCGCGCCGACCCGCACCCAGCATTCCGAGAGCCTCATGTATCTCGCCGACACGCCCGGCGCCCAGCCGCGCCTCGTCGTCGGCTGTGTCGTCCTGCCGGCGGTCAGCGACCAGTTCGTCCGCCCGCCCGCGGGCGAGGCGTTCACCCTGCTCTTCGGGCAGACCAAGCCGAAAAGCCGCGGCCGGCTCCGGCTCGGCGGTGCGGACCCCGATGCGGCGCCGGTGATCGATCCCGCCTATCTGAGTGCCGCGGAGGATCGGGTCGAGCTGCGCGAGGCGCTGCGCGCCGCCCGCCATATCGCCGCCCAGCCGGCACTTGATCCGTGGCGCGTCGAGGAGATCCTACCCGGCCCGGCGGTGGAGACCGATGCCGCGCTCGACGATTTCATCGCACGTGCGGTCATCACGCACCACCATCCGGTCGGCACCTGCGCCATGGGACCGGAGGGCGTCGTCGATGGCAGGCTGTCCGTGCACGGCGTCGAGAATCTGTCGATCGTCGACGGGTCGGTGATCCCGGAGATCACCTGCGGACCCGTACATGCCGCGATCATCGCGATGGCCGAGCGGGCGGCGGCGGCCTTCTCCGGCCGGATGCCCTGGCCCGCCGGCTGAGCGGTATCAGACGGGGCGCGCGGCCCGCGCCGCCGCCAGTTCGATGACGAAGGCGAGCAGCAGCGCTGCGGCCGCGAGCACGAAGAGCAGCGGCCCGGCCCCGCCGCTCGCCCCAAAGATCCAGGAGAAGCCATAGGCGGCTGCCGCCTGACCGATGGCGAAGGCGGTGGTGGCGAGACTCCAGGCGCGGCCGCGCGCATCCGGGTCGGACACGAGTTCCTGGATCCGGCCGAGCACGATCGAGGCGATGCCCGGGGTGAAGCCGCCGATCACCAGCGTCGACAGCATCAGCGCCGCCAGACTGTTCTGCACGAGGATCAGAAGGACGCAGCCAGCCTGGATGAGGAAGGCGAGGCGCAGCATCGCCTTGAAGCCGATCCGGTCGGCGACGAGGCCGAAGAGGATGGGTCCGACCATCGCGCCGATGCCATAGAGGATCCAGAACAGCGATCCGCTCTCCGCCCCGAATCCGACATCCCGTGCCAGATAGTCGACGAGGAAGATCATGTGCGGCACGAGGCCGACGGCGTCGAGCGCGTAGCAGACTGCGAGGGAGGCGAGCAGCAGCCGGAGCCCCGGCGTGGCGGCAGAGGCGGCCGCGCTGCGCCCGGCACCTCTTGTGACGCGGGCCGGCGGCCGGTGATCGGGAAGCCCCGTCCAGGCGAGCAGCGACAGCAACAGCGCCGATCCGCCGAGCACCAGCCAGGTCGTGGTCAGCCCCGCGCGCAGCAGGAGTGGCACGATCGTCCCCGAAGCGGTGATGCCGAGGCCCACCCCGGTGAAGACTGCACCCATGGCCAGGCCGCGCCGTTTGGCCGGCACCTCGACGAGGATCGCCGGCGCGGCGAGCACCATCAGGACGCCGCCGGCGAGGCCGGCCATCAGCCGCCAGAAGAAGAACCAGAGAAAGGCGCCCGGCGTGGCGCAGGCGAAGAAGGAGGCGGCGACGATCAGCATCATCGTCCGCAACAATGGGCCGAGCGGCAGCCGCCCGGCGAGCGGTCGGGCGGCGAGCGCACCGACGAGGTATCCTGCGAGATTGGCTGCGCCGAGCGCGCCGACGGCACCGGCGTCGAACCAGCCCTCGGTGATCAGCAGCGGGACGAGCGGGGTGTAGGCGAACCGCCCCAGCCCATGCCCGACGAAGCTCGAGCACAGCACCGCGCCGATCGCCCGCCACATCCGCCCGTCATCCGCCCTGCCAGCGCCCACCCTGCCCTCCTCCGGCCCATAGGGTGCGCAAGGCTAGTCCGCTTGTGGGGCGAAGCGGCAGCGGCGGATCGGGATGGGAGCCATCGGCCGGGCGCGGGACGGCTGCCCGCACCGGACGGGCGCCTTCAGAAGAAGGCCTGAATCCCCGTCTGCGCCCGCCCGAGGATCAGCGCATGGATGTCGTGCGTGCCCTCATAGGTGTTGACGGTCTCGAGGTTGATCATGTGGCGCATCACACCGAAGACGTCGGCGATGCCGTTGCCGCCCAGCATGTCACGCGCTTGGCGCGCCACCTCGAGCGCCTTGCCGCAATTGTTGCGCTTGATCAGGGAGATGATCTCCGGCGCCATCGCCCCCTCGTCGAACAGCCGTCCGACCCGCAGGGCCGCCTGCAGGCCGAGCGTGATCTCCGTCTGCATGTCGGCGAGCTTTTTCTGGACGAGCTGGTTGGCGGCGAGCGGGCGGCCGAACTGGTGCCGCTCGAGCACATAATCCCGGGCTCGCCACCAGCAGGCCTCGGCTGCACCCATCACCCCCCAGGC
>CAYORM010000003.1:40755-105474 GCA_964406375.1 uncultured Mycobacteriaceae bacterium
GCGGGCGCGGTTCAGGCAGCCGAACGGGCCCTTGAGGCCGGAGGCGCTGGGCAGAAGATTCTCCTCCGGCACCACCACGCCATCCATGACGATCTCGCCGGTCAGCGAGGTGCGCAGGCTGAGCTTTCCCTCGATCTTCTGCGTCGACAGCCCGGCCATGCCGCGCTCCAAGAGAAAGCCGCGGATGGCGCCGTCATGGGCATCGGACTTGGCCCAGACGACGAAGAGATCGGCGATCGGCGCGTTGGTGATCCAGGTCTTGGTGCCGGTCAGGCGGTAGCCGTCGGCGACCTTCTCCGCCCGGCTGCGCATCCCGCCCGGATCGGATCCGTGATCGGGTTCCGTCAGGCCGAAGCAGCCGACGATCTCGCCGGTGGCCAGGCGTGGCAGGTAACGGCGACGCTGCGCCTCGTCGGCATAGGCGTGGATCGGGTGCATGACGAGGGAGGATTGGACGCTCATCGCCGAGCGGTAGCCGCTGTCCACCCGCTCGATCTCGCGGGCGATGAGGCCATAGGAGACATAGCCGACGCCCGCGCCGCCATACGCCTCCGGCAGCGTCGCGCCGAGAAGGCCGAGGGCACCCATCTCAGTCATGATCTCACGATCGAACCGCTCCTCCCGATAGGCGGTCAGCACCCGGGGCGCGAGCTTCTCCTCGGCATAGTCGCGCGCGACATCGCGGATCATCCGCTCCTCCCCGGTCAGCTGCTGCTCGAGAAGAAAGGGGTCCGTCCAGTCGAAGGTGGAGGCGCTCATGGCACGATCCTGCTGCTCTCGAAGCGGGGCATCACCCCCGCCCCGATCAAGCCGGTTGGCGCCCCCAAAGGCAACGGTCGGCCTACCGCCCCGAGGCGAGGCCGGCGCGCAGCGTCGGCTGGTCGAGCCCCGGGGCATGCCGGCGCGCGAGCTCCATCAACCCGCCGAAACGCCTTGCCTTCTTCGCCGCGTGGTTGGTGGCGATGTCGGCGAGCCGGTGTTCGAGGAACGGGTTGGCGAAACGCTCTAGCACCCGGCGGCGATAGGCAGCCGCCTCCTCACCCAAGCCGAGGGCCGCGAAGACCGGCAGGATCTCGGTGTCGTAGAGCCGGTCGAGCGCGGTGCGCAGCGGCGGGTCGGCGATCGCCTGCCTCACCGTCTCATCCGCCGGCCGTGCCTCCGCGAGCCAGCGTTCGGCGAGGAAGGTGTGGCCCAGATTGAGAATGAAGAGCTTCAGCCTCTCGTACCGGCGCAGATCGTCGGTGACGATGACGGCCACATGCCGGCACGGCGGCTCGGCCCCCTCGACCCGCTCGATCGCCCAGAGTGCGTAGGGCTCGGCGATGGCGCCGATCGGCTCGAGCGGCTCACTGACGATCCGGTCGACCAGCGAGGACGGCCAGCGGCAGCGTTCGGCGAGCCAGCCCTCGAAAGCTGGTTCGAGCCGCCAAGCCCGGGCGATTTCGATCACCGCTGCGCGCAGCACCGCCCCGTTATCGGGAACGAGTTCACAGGGATAGATGTCGAGTGGTACGGCCCGGTGGCGCCAACGGGCGTGGAGCAGCTTCGCGAGCTTCGCCGGAAAACCGCGCGGCACCGGGGTGTCCGGCCCATCTTCGAGAAAGGCTTCATAGCCGCGATCACCGGTGTTCGAGATGATCGCCTGCGCCTCCTCCACGACCAGCGCTTCGACAGTGCCCCAATCCTCGTTGGCGTCGATGCCGCGGGCGATGCTGTCGACCTCGACCCGCCGGTCGACCACCGCCCCGTCCTCGATGCCGCGGATGAGGACCGGATAGGGTCGCCCGAAGGCGGCGATGCGCCTCCGGCTGTCGGGCGAGCGCGTCGTCTGCACCACCGTGATGCGGCCGAGCGCCTCGCCACGCGCCAGCGCTTCCGAGACGAACAGGTCCGCATGGGCCTGAAGGAACCGGCTCGTCCCGAACTGGATGATGGGTGTCGGCCCGCTCACCGCCGCCTCGCCCTGCTCACAGATCGACCAGCGCCTTGATGACGCCGGCCTCCGGACGCACCCATTCGGCGAAACGCTCGGGTACCGCATCGAGCGGCGCGCGATGGGTGGCGAGGGCCGCGACCGGCACCTGCCCCGACCGCATGGTCGTGAGCACCGTCTCGAAATCCTCGAGCGTCGCGTTGCGGCTGGCCAGAAGACTGATCTCGCGGCGATGGAATTCGGGATCGGAGAAGGCGACCCGGTCGCGGACGATGCCGAGCAGCACATAGGACCCGCCATTGCCGACGAAGTCGAAGCTGCGCTCCATCGATCCGAGATGGCCGGTCGCATCGATCACCACGTCGAAGAGATCGCCGCCGGTCACGGTGCGCGCCTGTTCGTCGAGCGCCGGGCCCGCAGCCAGCGCCGCATCGACGCCGAGCCGGTCGCGACAGAAGGCGAGGCGGTCCTCGCGCCGGTCGATGACGGTGACATGGGCGCCGCGCGCCCTCGAGAAGATCACCGCGCTGATGCCGATCGGTCCGGCGCCAACCACCAGCACGCGGTGCTGCGGCGCGATCCCGCCGCGGCGGGCGCCATGTGCGCCGATCGCCAGGAACTCGACCATCGCGACGCCGTCGCGCGGCAGATCGTCGGCCGGCAGCGCATGCGTCGCCGGCACCACCACATACTCCCCCATTCCGCCATCAGTATGGACACCCAGCACCTTCAGCGTCTGGCAGCAATTGGTGCGACCCTGACGGCAGGCGACGCACTGGCCGCAATGCAGATAGGGGACGACCGCAACCATCCCGCCCGTCGCCATCGCAACGCCCGGCCCGGTCGCCACCACCTCGCCGGCCAGCTCGTGGCCGATGATCCGGGGGTACTCGAAGAAGGGGAACGTGCCGTTGAAGATATGGAGGTCGGTGCCGCACACCCCCACGTGACGGATGCGGATCAGCACCTCGCCCGGCCCGGGCTCCGGCACCGGTCGTTCCACCAGCGAGAGCCGTCCTGGCGCCTCGCACCGTATCGCCCGCATCATGCCCATCGCCCCGTGTCCGGTGATCGTGGAAAGAAGTCGGTACGCCGGCGTCAGCAGGCGGTCCAGCCGCCATCGACCGGCAGCGTGTGCCCGGTGACCATCGCCGCAGCCGGCGCCGACAGGAAGAGGATCGCGCCGCTGAGATCCTCGAGCGCCGCCGTTCGCCCGAGCGGCGTGCGCTCCTCGATCCGGCGCAGCGTCTCCGGTGTCGAGAACAGCCTCTCGGTCAGCGCGGTGCGCACGAAGGTCGGGGCGATCGCATTCACCCGGACACCGCGATCGGCCCATTCGACCGCCAGGGCGCGGGTCATGTTCACGACGGCGCCCTTGGTCGCGTGATAGGAGACGTTGGGATAGATGCCCCCGCCCGTCAGCCCCATGATCGACGCGATGTTCACGATGGCCCCCGTGCGGCGGCGCAGCATCGGCCCGGCAACGGCGCGGCTCACGTAATAGACGCCCGAGAGATTCACATCGACGACCCGGCGCCAATCCGCCGGGTCGAGTTCCTCCGCCGGCTTGCGCAGCGCGATGCCGGCGCTGTTGATTAGGATGTCGATCCGGCCGTGCCGCCCGTCGAGGATGCTCGCGAGCCCCAGGGCCGCCGACGCATCGGTAACGTCGAGCGCATGCGCCTCGCAGCCCAATCCCCGCTCGCGCAGCGCGGCAGCCGTCGCCTCGGCGGCCGCACCGTCGATATCGGCGGCGGCGACATGTGCGCCGGCCTCGGCGAGCACGGCACAGGCATGGCGGCCGATGCCGGATCCGGCGCCGGTTACGAGCGCCACCATGCCGTCGAGACGGAAAAGCGCGGGCAGCGACAAGGCCATGTCGGACGTTCCCTTCGTTTGGCGCGAGATTAGCGGCTCCGGCGGCGGGCGCCAGCCCGTTCCGACACCCGGCGTCGTTGCGGAGTGCGGAACGGCAGCGTAGCTTGGGCAGGATCGCTGCTTCGACCAAAGATCGGGCCGCACCACCCGACCAGCGCCAGTAGTGGGACATGAGCGAGAAGGCGACCGCCTATACGCAGATCCGCGATCGCCTTCGGGCGGACATCTTCGCGGGTCTGCTGAAGCCCGGCAGCAAGCTGACGGTCGCGATGCTCGCGAAGCGTTACGGTGTGAGCCCGATGCCGATCCGCGCGGCGCTCCAGGAGCTGCGTGGCCAGGGCCTGATCACCGGCGAGCCGCGACGGGCTGCGCGGGTCCGCACGCTCGATGCGGAGTTCGTCGACAATGTCTTCGACCTCCGGATCGCCGTATTGAAGCTGCTCTATGAGCGCTGCGTGCGTTTCATCACCAATGACGACATCGAGAAGGTCGAGCGCATTCAGGACGCGCTGGAGGCGGCGACCGTCGAGGGCGACCTCCAGCAGATCCGTCGCATTAACCACGCCTTCCATACCGAGATCTACCGCATCGCCAACAATCCCGAGGCGGCGGAGGTGATGGAGCGCAACTGGATCCTGGTTGACGTGCTGCGTGCCCAGTTCGGCTACGGCCCGGGCCGGATCGACGATCTGAACCGGAGCCATCGCGGCATCATCGAGGCGCTGCGGCGTCGCGACGCGAAGGCGGCGTTCGAGCTGCAGCGCCTGTCCTCCGAGCGGGCGCGGCGCGAGCTCATCAGCCTGGTACGCGAGGGGCGCGGCGCGCGCGAGACCGTGGACGGGCCGCAGCCGATGGAAGAGCGGGCGATCGCCTGAAGGGATGGCGGGGCGTTGACGCCCCGCCTCCCGGCCCGACCCCCGCAGGCACCGCCCGTTCAGGCGGCCTGCTGCACCCCCCGAACGAGGGCCCGCAGCATGATGCGCCGCTCATTCGGCGCGACGCCGCCGCCGGCGCGATGCAGGGTGCAGCGCTGGTCCCAGATCACGAGGTCGCCGACATTCCAGCGATGCTCGTAGACGAATTCCGGCCGTGTGCAGAACGCGATCAGCCGGGCATAGAGCGCGTCGGCCTCCTCCCGGTCCTCGCCGACGATGTGGGAGGTGTGCATCGGGTTGATGAACAGCGCCTTGCGCCCCGTCTCGGGATGCACGCGCACCACCGGTTTCTCGATGTCGGGGAAGAGGTCCGGCCGCTCCACCCGCTTCTGCCGCGACGGCGAACCCGCCCCTTCAGGGCCGCTGCCGATCGCGTGGATGGCGGTGGCGCCGTCGGCGCGGCGCCGCGTCTCCTCGTCCAGCCGCTCATAGGCGAGCGTGGTGTTGGCAAACAGCGTGGGGCCGCCGACGCTCGGCACTTCGAGGCCGTAGAGCATCGTGAAGGAATACGGCACTTCGAGGAAGCTGCCATCGGAGTGCCAGCCGGTCGCCCGCTTGGTCTGGCCGAAGACGTCCACCTTTCCGTCGCGGTCGACATTGGAGATGTAGGACAGCTCCGGGAAATCCGGGTGACGGTAGCGCTCCGCCGTATGGGGCTGCAGCTCGCCAAAGCTGCGGGCGAAGCGCACCAGCGCCTCCGGCGACAGATCCTGCCCCGGAATCACCAGTACCGGAAAGGCAAGCGCCGCCTCGCGCAGCGCCGCGACGGTCTCGCCCGGCAGCGGCTGGGAGACGTCAAGCCCTTTGACGACCGCTCCGAGACCGCAGCGCCGGCTGTCCGGCGTCTCGACGATGGTGAAGGGCGCATCTCTCATGAGCCTTGCTCCGTACGGATGAGGTCGGGTTTCGCCGCATCGGCGCCGGCTGCCCGGGCGCGGCGCGCACGCAGCGCTTGGAAGCGGCGCTTCAGCACCGGGCTCGCCAGTGACAGCACGATGAGCAGCAGGAAGACGAGCGCGAGCGGGCGCTGCAGGATGTAGCCGATATGGCCGCCGCTGAGCTGATAGGCGCGCAGCAGCTCGCTCTCCACCATCGGGCCGAGCATCAGCCCGATCACCATCGCCGTGACCGGATAGCCGAAGCGCGTCAGGAACCAGCCGAAGATGGCGCAGCCGACCAGCGTGTACGGTCCCGACATGTTGCCGGTGAGCGCATAGGCGCCGAGCACCGCCATCGACAGGACCGAGGGTGCGAGGATGCGGATCGGCACCCGGACGATGCGGCTCGCAGCGTAGATGAACGGGATGCCGAGGAAGAACAGCAGCACCGTCTGGATGAGGTTGCCGAAGATGATGGCATAGACGACATCCGTCTCCTCGCGCAGGAAGCGCGGGCCGCCCACGACGTTGTGCATCATGAAGGCCGAGAGCAGGATCGCCGTCGCGCCGCCGCCCGGGATGCCGAGAGCGAGCAGTGTCGTCATCGAGCCGCCTTCGGAGCTGCTGTTGGCCGATTCCGCCGCGATGACGCCCTTGGGATTTCCCTTGCCGAAGGACTCCGGATCGGGATCGGTGCGGCGAGCCTCGGAATAGGATACGAGGTTCGACACCGACGAGCCGACGCCCGGCACGATGCCGATGATCACGCCGATAATCGAGCCGCGCAGCAACAGGATGGGATAGGAGAAGGTCTGCCGGATGCCGGCGAGGATGCGCCGGAAGCTGATCGTCCGCTTGGCCTCGTTCTCGACGATGTAGTCCTGGGTGACCGAGTTGAAGAGCTGGCTCGCCACGAACAGCCCCATCAGCGCGGGGATGGCCGGCACGCCGTCGAGCAGATAGGGCGAGCCCAGGGTGCCGCGGATATAGCCCGCGTCGTTCATGCCGATGCTGCCGAGCAGCAGGCCCAGCAGCCCGGCGAGCAGACCTTTGGCAACGCTGCCCTCGCGCAGGACGGCGATCAGCGTCAGCCCCCAGGCGGCGATCATGAAGAGCTCGAACGGGCCGAGCAGCAGCACGAAGGTGGCGAGCGGCGCGATCAGCAGCAGCAGGACGACATAGGAGAAGGCACAGGCGACCGCCGAGGAGGCGAGTCCCAGGCCGAGAGCCTCATTGTGCCGCCCCTGCTCGGTCATCGGGAAGCCGTCGAAGGTGGTGGCGACGGCGGCGGTGGTGCCGGGGATCCGCATCAGGATCGCCGGGATGGCGCAGCCGAACCCGGCCCCGGTGAAGACCGAGGTCAACAGCATGATCGCCGAGACGAAATCCATGTAGAGCGTCATCGGCAGCAGGATCACCATCGCCATGGAGGCGGAGATCCCGGGGATGGCGCCGGCGAGCAGCCCGATCAGCAGTCCAGGTACGATGACGAGCCAGGCGGTCGGCGTGCCGAGCAATAGATCGACGGCGGATCCCGCGGCGCTGAGATCGATCACGACGTCTCTCCCTCACATCATCAGCAGGGGGATGTTGTAGGAGGTCGTCGACTGCAACCAGACGTTGACCACGGTGAAGACAAGCGAATAGGCGAGGATGAGCGTGATGCTCTTCTCCCGCAGCACGACCAGCATCGCGACCACATAGAGGAAGGTCGCGAGGTCGAAGCCGAGCGGCACCATCACGAGGACGTAGAGGATCAGCATCCCCATCGTGGCGATGCTGCGCCAATCGACCGCGACCGCCGGCCGCACGAAATCATCCTCGTCCTCTCCCTCGGGCGAGGCCGGCGGGGACCGCCGTCGCAAATCGCCGATGATGATCGCGGCACACAGGCCGAGAGCGACGATGCAGGCCGGGGCCACCAGGATCAGGTTCTCCATGCGGGCCGAGACCGCATAGCTGTCGAGGAGATACCAGAGGCAGATGGCGCCCAGCAGCGCCGCGAAGATCAGATCGGGCCAGGGCGTCCGGGATGTCTGGCCGGCGGCATCTGGCGAGGGGGGCATCCGGGACGACGACATGGGCTTTCGGCGCTCGGGAACGGCCTCCGGCGCAGGGCGCCGGAGGCCGGTGGTTGGCGACGGGCGGTCAGTTCGCAGCTTCGAGAAGATCGCGGTACTGCGCCAGGATCTCGGCGGTCCGTGCGATCAGCTCGGCCGACCGCTCCGGCCCGATCCACTGGCTGTGCAGCATCTGCTCCTGCAGCATCCGCACCCGCTCCGGATCGTCGGAGATCGCCTTGAAGGCGGCGACCAGCGTCTCCCAATCCTCCGGATGCTCATCCCGGAAGGCGGCGTGGACGCCGAAGCCGCCGAGGGCGCCCGGCACGAAATCACCCTCCTCAATGCCGAGGCGGTCCATCACCTCCGGGAAGGAGGGCGCGTCCCAGTCATCGGTCCGCTCGTCGGTGAACACCATGAGCGGACGCAGCTCATCGCGCGACTGCAGCGAGGTCTCGCCGCCCATCATCGCGAAATCCACATGGCCGCCGAGCAGCGCCAGCCGGATCGGGTTGCCGCCGGGATAGTTCACGACCCGGATGTCACCCTCCTCGAGGCCGAGCGCCCGGGTGAACAGCACCATGTTGATGTAGTCGGCCGAGCCCGGCGTGTTAACGCCGATGGTCACCTCGCCCGGATGCGCGCGGATGTGCTCGACCAGCTGCTCGACCGTCTCGAATGGCGAGTCGTTGGCGACCGCCATCAGCACGTAGTCCAGGCGCGGCAGGTTGATGAAAGCGAAATCGTCGACGCTGAAATCAGCGCCCTGGATCATGGTGTTCACCGCCATGTAGGGCATCGGGACGGTGACCAGGATGGTGTGCCCATCCGCCGGCTGCTGCAGGAAATAGGTGTGCGCGAGCAACGCATTGCCGCCGGGGCGGTTCTCGACGACCACCGGCTGGCCGAGCTCCTCCGACAGGAAGGTCGCCATCATCCGCGCCATGAGATCGGTGCCGCCGCCGGGGGCGAAGGCGACGATCATGGTGAGCGGATGGTCGGGGTAGTCCTGGGCCTGGGCCGGCGCCGTCAGCGTGGCAAGGGCCGCAGAAGCGACCAGGGCGGCGCCGGCAATGCCGTGGCAGAACGATTTGATACTAACGGACATCTCGGGGTTCCCTCCTGTGATCGGTATCCCCTCTCCCGACCACCGCGCCCTGCCTGCGGTGGCCCGTGCCGGGGGATCGTGTTCGTCATGCGATCCGGGCGAACCCGTGCGCAGGACGGCGTTGGCCCGCCCGGCCGGGCGGGCGGGGGCTTCAGGCGAACGAGAAATCGGGGTTCTCGTCACGGAGCGTGCAGCGACGCAGGTCACGCCGCTGGTCGGGGTCGGACATGCGCACCCGGTGCATGGTGCAGCGATTGTCCCAGATCACGAAGTCGCCGACCCGCCAGTGATGGGTGTAGACGAATTCCGGCTGGGTGGCGAACTCGATCAGATCGAGCAGCAGCATCCGCCCCTCGGGCACTGGCATGCCGATGATGTGCGAGGCGTGCGAGGCGAGGAAGAGCGAGCGCCGGTTGGTGCCGGGCACGCCGCGGACGACCGGCCACTGGACCGGCGGCAGCTTGTCCTGCGGCAGCTCCTTGAGGAAATTGATGGTGCGGCGCGACTGGTAGGAGACGTGCTGGGCCACCAGACCGGTGACCATCGCCTTCATCTTCTCCGGCAGCGCGTCATAGGCGGCGCGCATGTCGGCGAACTGGGTCTCGCCACCCTCGCTGGGCACTTCGCGCGCCGACAGCATCGAGTACTTGGCCGGGGTCTGGCGAAACGAGCTGTCGGTGTGCCAGAGGCGGTTGGCGATGGCGTAGAGCCTGGTCTCGTCGTCGCGCGGCCGGATCGACCCGTCCTCGGCGATGTTCGAGATGTCGGACAGCTTTTCCGACAGCCGCGTCAGATGGGTGCGGACCTTGGTGTCGACCGGGCCGAACCGGCCGCCGAATGCGAGCTGCTGGTCGTCGTCGATGAACTGATCGTGGAAGACGAGGACGGCATATTTGAGCATCGCCTCGTCGATCTGACGGATCGTCTCGTCATCGATCGGCTTGGTGATGTCGACCCCCGACACCTCGCCCACGAATTTGGGGTGAATCTGCCTGATCTCTAGACCCATGCGGAGGTCTCCTGTTCGTCGCCGGTGGGGTGGAGAGGAAGGCCATGCGCACCGTCGGCCGGCCGTCATGGGCCGATGCGGCGCGGACGTGGCTCACCCACACGGCGGATGCCAGGCTGGGATCACGGTGGGCCCTCCTCTTTGATCAAGTTCGTTTTTTTTGATCAAATTATGGAGGCGACTCTACCTGAGCGATTCCGTGTCCGCAATCCGCTTTCGCGCGTTTCTTCCCGTTCGCCGGCCCCTTCTTCGCCAAATCCGCGACGGCAGGCGTGCCTTGACGGCAGGCATCCGGCACCACAGAATAAGAACATAACATGAACAAACCCGCTTGACCTGCCGTGCCGCTTGCCGCCCCGCCTGTTGCCGACCGGATCCGCCACCTGCGCAAGCAGATCGGGACGATCGATCCGTCAGGTCTTCAAGGTCTTCAAAGCGAGCCCGATGCGCGATCGGGCACCGGCGGCCGGATTCCGCTCGGCTCTGCCCCGCTGGATGGGCTGCTCGGCGGGGGGCTTGCCGTCGGCGCCCTGCACGAGATGGGGCCGGCCGAACCGGCGGATCTCGCCGCCGTCACCGGCTTCGCCCTCGCCATCGCCCTGCGTGCCGCGACATGCCCGACCGGGATGGCGAGTGATCTCCTGATCTGGATTCAGCATCGCCGAGCGGCCGATGCCGGGCGGCCCTATGGTCCGGGGCTCGCCGCCTTCGGCCTCGACCCGGCCCGGGTGGTGCTGGTGGAGGCGCAGGACGCGACGGAGGCGCTGCATGCCGCGGAGGAAGCGTTGCGCGGCGGGATCGGCACCATCCTCGCCGAACTCGCGGACGATCTGCGGACGGCCGACCTCACCGCAACCCGGCGGCTCTCCCTCGCCGCCCGTGCGGGCGGAACCCTCGCCCTTCTCATCGGGCACCGCATGCCGCAGCGTCCCGCGGCAGCGGCCAGCCGCTGGCGGATCGCCGCGGCGCCCGGCCCGATCCCGCATCAGCCCGACATCGCCCATCCGGGCGATCTGGGGCCGCCCGCCCTCCTTGCCGAGCTGACGAAGAACCGCCACGGCCCCGCCGGCTCCCGCTGGCACCTCGTCTGGGATCCCGCGACACGCGCCTTCCATGCCGCGGAACCGGCCGCGGATCGAACTGACACCGCGGAGCGCCATGCGACCGCGGTGCCCGGCACGATCACCCATCCCGCCGCAGCGGCGATCACGATGCTGCCGGCCCTGCATTCCCGCACCGGCTGACCGCGCGCCAGACATCAGGAAAACGCTGCCGCAGCTTGCCCTGCACGTTGGTATGCCATAGAAGTTCTATCGGCATTCCAATGTTCGCGAGCGGCTCGTGACCCGCTGCCTGATCGTCCAACCCATCCATCCGAGCGGGCCGGCACTTCTCGCCGCGTCGGGCATCGAGCCCGTCCACGCCCCCTCGCCCGACATGGCGACGGTGGCGCGCCTGATCCCCGGCTGCGCCGCCGTCATCACCCGTGACGCCGGACTCTCGGCGGCAGCGATCAACGCGGCCGACGCGCTGCGCGTCATCGCGGTACATGGCACCGGCACCGATCCCGTGGATCTCGACCGGGCACGGGCGCGCGGCATTACGGTGATCAACACCCCGCTCGCCAATGTCCGTTCGGTTGCCGAGCATGCGATGGCGCTGCTTCTCGCCCTGGCCAAGCGCCTTGCCCAAGCGGATCGGGCGGTGCGGGCCGGAGAGTCGGATTTCCGCTACCGCGCCGCACCGCTCGAACTCGACGGCGCGACGCTGGGGCTGGTGGGCTTCGGACGGACGGGCCAGGCCGCCGCGACCCTCGCCCGCGGCTTCGGCATGACGGTCACGGCCTTCTCGCCCCGCCGCCCCGATGCCGATTTCGCTGCAGCCGGCATCCGCCGCGCGCCCGACCTCAAGACCCTCCTCGCCGACAGCGACGCGGTCTCGCTTCACCTGCCGCTGACCGAGGAGACACGCGGGATCATCGACGCCGAGGCCTTCGCGGCGATGCGCCCCGGCGCCCTCTTCGTCAACACCAGCCGTGCCGGCGTCGTCGACGAGCCGGCGCTGATCGAGGCGCTGCGTTCGGGCCGTCTCGGCGGGGCTGGGCTCGACCTGTTCGCGCTGCATGGCGGCCGACCGGACCCGGCGCTCCTCGCGCAGGACCGTGTCATCCTGAGCCCGCACATCGCCGGCTCGACCGAAGCGGCGCTGCGCCGCGCCGCGGAGGGTGTGGTCGCGGGGATCCTCGACGTGCTCGCCGGCCGGATGCCGGCCCATCCCGTCATCCCGCCAGGACCGGCGGTCTCGTGAAACCGCGGCCGATACCGGACCGGGCGCTCGCCGAGCGCCTGCTCGACACGCTCGCCACCGTCTCGGCAGCGCCGCCGGGCGTCCTGCGCGATGCCTATGGGCCCGGAGAATCGCGTGCCCATGCGATCATCCGCGAGGCGGCGCTGGCGCTCGGTCTTACATGCGAGACGGACGCCGCCGGCAATCTCTACATGCGCATGGATGGCGCCGCACCAGACCGTCCGGGCTGGATCGTCGGCTCCCATCTCGATTCGGTGCCGCATGGCGGCAATTTTGACGGGGCCGCCGGGGTGGTCGCCGGGCTCGCCTGTCTGGCCGGCCTGAAGGCGGCCGGCCTGACACCGCCACGCCCCGTCACGGTGATGGCGATCCGGGCCGAGGAGAGCACTTGGTTTCCGGCCTCCTATATCGGCAGCCTTGCCGCCTTCGGCCGGCTCGACCCCTCCATCCTCGATCTGCCGCGCGCGGATACCGGACGCAGCCTGCGGGATCACATGCGCGATGAGGGTTTCGATCCCGAGGCGGTCGCGGCGGGGGTGGCCCATCTCCGGCCCGAGGCGGTGCAGGGCTTCGTCGAGATCCATATCGAACAAGGACCGACGCTCGAGGCGGATGGCATCCCGGTCGGGCTCGTCTCCGGGATCGCCGGCAGCTTCCGCTACCGGCGCGCACGGGTGCACGGTGCCTACGGGCACTCCGGCGCGGTCGCCCGCCGCCATCGCCGCGATGCGGTTTTCGCCCTGGCCGACCTCGTCACCGCGATGGACGCGGAATGGGCCCGCCTCGATACTGCGGGGCAGGCCGCCACCATCACCTTCGGCGAGGTCGCGACCAATCTCGCGCTGCACGCCTTCAGCAAGGTGCCCGGCGAGGTTGCCTTCAGCCTCGATGTGCGCAGCGAGTCCGAAGCGCTGCTCCACCATCTCCACGACCGTCTGCTCGCGGCGGCCCGGGCGATCGAAACGGCCCGCGGCGTCGTCTTCGAGTTCGGCGCGCGCAGCGGCAGCACGCCTGCCCGGCTCGACCCCGATCTGCGGCAAAGGCTGGCCGCCATCGCAACGCGGCAGGCCGTCCCCCATCTGCAGATGCCGAGCGGCGCCGGACACGACGCCGCGGTTTTCGCCAATCTCGGGGTGCCGAGCGCGATGATCTTCGTGCGCAACCAGAACGGCAGTCACAACCCGCATGAGGCGATGCGCATTGACGATCTGATGGTGGCGACCGCGCTGTTGACCGCGCTGGTGGCCGAGGAATGAAGCCGATGACGGGGTGCGCGCAGCATGAGCACGGCTGATGGCGGGGATGTCGAGAAGATGGGTGTAGAGATTGCGGCACGCGCTGCCGACGGCCGTCCGGTCCGCCTGCGCTTTGCGGAGGCAGAGCATCGCGACCGCATAGCGCGGGCGCGCCAGCGCCTGCGCGAGAAGGGGCTCTCGGCCCTCCTGATCTTCGCGCAGGAGAGCCATTACTACCTCACCGGCTTCGACACGACCGGTTACGTCTATTTCCAGTGCGGAGTCCTGACCGCGGATGACGGCCCGCTGGTGCTGCTGACCCGGCGGCCGGATCAATCGCAGGCGCTCGACACCTCCCTCTACGACCATATCCACATCTGGCTGAACGCCGAGGATGCCAATCCCGCCCGCCAGCTCCGGGCCATCCTCGAAGAGCTGGGGCTCGCGGGCGAGCGCATCGGCATCGAGCTCGCGACCTACGGTCTCACGGGGGCGAACCATGCGCTGGTCGAGCGGGAGGTCGGTCCCGTCTGCACCCTCGTCGACGCCTCGGATGTGGTGCGGGGCCTTCGGCTGCTGAAATCGCCGGCCGAACTCGCCCATGTCAGGCGTGCCGCCGCCCTCGCGGATGACGCCCTGATGGCGATGGTCGAGGAAGCCCGGCCGGGCATCCCCGACAGCCTCGTCACCGCCGCGTGCATCCGCGCGATGCTGGCGGGTGGCGGCGACATGCCGCCGGGCGACCCGCTGGTCAATTCCGGCCCGCGCGCAGTCTATGGCCGCGGCCTCAGCGTGCCCCGCCTGATCGAGCAGCAGGACCAGCTCGTGGTCGAGCATGCGGCGTCCTTCTGCCGCTACACAGCCTGTCTCGAAGCAACGATCGTGGTCGGCCGCCCGTCGGATCGGCAGCGATCCATGTTCGACGTCGCCGCCGACGCGCTCGCCCAGGTGCTCGACGCGGCCCGGCCGGGGACGACGATCGGCACACTCGACGACATCCACCGCCGGGTACTGGACGCGGCCGGCTATGAGAAGGCGCGGTTCTCCGCCTGCGGCTACTCGCTCGGGGCGACCTTCCGCCCGACTTGGATGGACCCGCCGCCGATGCTCTACTCCGGCAATCCGATGCCGATCCAACCGGGGATGGTGCTGTTCTGCCACATCGTGATCGGCGACCGTGACAGTGGTCTCGCCGCGGCGGTCGGCACCACCTTCCATATCGGCGAGACCGGGGCCGAGAATCTCAGCCGGCTGCCGGTCGAACTCTACGTCAAATAGCGACGAGGCAACTGTCGGGACTGTCTGCCGGCCCGCTGCGCAACGCGGGCCGGCTCACTCGCCGCGCGGCGGGCCGCCGATGCCGCTGATCCATTCGATGATGCTGTTGCGGACATTCTCGAGATGGGTATCGATCGCGGCCCGCGCCGCCGCCGCGTCGCCGGCCACCAGGGCGGCGAGGATGGCGGCATGTTCCGCGATCACCGGCTCGCCGCGCGCCGGGATGCGCGCGACGTCGAACATCGCCGTCTTCTTCCGGAGCTGCAGCACCATCGATGCCAGCACATCATTGCCGGCATAGCGCAGGATCGTGCCGTGGAGATCCTCGTCGAAGCTGCGGTCGCTGAGCCCTCGCGTCCGTGTCGCCGCGAGCCCGGCCTCGAGCCGCTCGAGTTCGGCTGCAGGAATGCGGCCGCAGGCGAGGCCGACGGCCTCCGTCTCGAGCAGCTTGCGCACATGCAGGATCTCGAAGAAGTCGCGCACCGTGATGGTACGCACGATCGACAGCCGGTCCTGCCGGATGATCAGCCCCTCGCTCTCCAGCCGGCTCAGCGCGTCGCGTACCGGGGTGCGCGACAGCTTGAGCTCGTCCGCGAGACGGCGCTCCTGCAGGCGCGCCCCGCCGGGCAGCGTGCCGTCGAGGATCATCCCGAGGATCGCCTCATAGGCGACCTCGGTCAGCGACTGCCCTTCCGGCTTCATGGTGCATCTCCCCGATGGGCAAGGACCTCGGCCATCGG
Source organism: uncultured Mycobacteriaceae bacterium (assembly GCA_964406375.1). Lineage (GTDB taxonomy): Bacteria > Pseudomonadota > Alphaproteobacteria > DSM-16000 > Inquilinaceae > CAYORM01. The sequence continues at coordinate 56,117 of CAYORM010000003.1, forward strand.
CCGCGGCGCGAAGCCGCGCGCCTCTAGCGCCGCGCGTAGCGCCCGGGCGAGCGCGACTGCCCCGGGAGTGTCTCCATGAACGCAGATGCTGTCGATCCGCGCCGGAATGCGCCGGCCCGACAGGCAGCGGATCGCCCCCTCCTCCAGCATGCCGATCGCATGCGCGACCACCGCCTCCGGCTCGTGCAGCACGGCGCCCGGAAGGCTGCGGGACACAAGGTTCCCGTTATCGGCATAGGCCCGGTCGGCATAGATCTCGCGGATCATCGGAAGGCCCTCGGCGGCACCCGCGCGCTCCGTCTCCATCCCCGGCATCACGACGAAGATGAGATCGCGGCCGACAAGCCGGCTCGCCGCGCGGATGGCCCGGGCAACGGCACGCGCCAGCTCGGGCTCCTCCGCCGCCATGTTGCCGAGCGCCCCATGCGTCTTGACATGGGCGACCGTCCGACCTTCGGCGGCGGCCAATGCCATCAGCGCACCGATCTGATAGACGATCTGCTTCTCGATGTCGGAGGGGCGCTCCCCGCGGATGGCACGGCGGCCGAAGCCGTAGAGGTCGAAGAAGCCCGGATGGGCACCGATGCCGACGCCGTTCGCGGCCGCCTCGGTCAGCGTCCGGTGCATCACCAGCGGGTCGCCGGCATGGAAGCCGCAGGCGATGTTGGCGGAGGTGACGATACGCAGCATCGCGGCATCGTCACCCATCATGTAGGCGCCGAAGCCTTCGCCCATGTCGCAATTGAGGTCGATCGGCCGCACCGTGAGTCCTCTGCATCAGGTCGGGAGCGCAGGATACCATATGGAACTCGACTGGTGTACCAAAGCGCCGGCGAGGAATGCGGGGATGGAATGAGGGACGAGGAGCAAGGCGGGAGCGGCATGCCGCTCCGCTTCCTGGACGCAGGCGACCGGGCGCTGGTGGTGGAGCTTGGCGACACCATCGACGCGGCGATCAACGAGAGCGTGATCGCACTCGACGATCGCCTGCAGGACTCGGGCCTCGCGGGTATCGTCGAGACGATCCCGACCTATCGTTCGCTGCTGGTGCAGTTCGATCCCGCGCTGCTGCCGCGCGCCGCGCTGAAGGCGCATATCATCGGCCTGTGGCCACCGCCGCCGCGCCCCGTGGCACGGCTGCGGCTGTGGACCGTACCGGTCTGCTATGGCGGCCCCCATGGCGAGGATCTGCCCGCCGTGGCGGCGCGGCACGGTCTGACCGAGGCGGACGTCGTGGCGCTTCATTCCGGGGCCACCTACCGCGTCTACATGATCGGCTTCGCGCCGGGCTTCACCTATCTCGGCGGCGGCCCGCCGGCACTGTTCACCGACCGGCGCACCGATCCGCGGCCGAAGACACCCGCCGGAACGATCTCGATCGGCGGACGTCAGGCCGCGATCTCGCCGCCGCTCGAACTGCCCAGCGGCTGGCACCTGCTCGGCCGAACGCCGGTGCGCAGCTACGATCCCGAACGCGGCGGCCGAGTCTTCCTGTTCGCTCCGGGGGACCGGGTGCGCTTCGTGCCGATCTCCGCCGACGATTTCGAGGCGCTGTCGCATCGTGCCGAAGCGGGAGAGATCGTCGCCGAATGCGTCGAGGGGGCCGACATCGTGGTGGACGCCGATGGCTGACGGCCTTCTCGTGATCACCCCCGGCCTGCACGACACGGTGCAGGATGCCGGGCGGACGGGCAGCCAGCGTTTCGGTGTCTCGGTCGCCGGTGCGGTGGATGCGGTCTCCCACCGCATTGCGAACCTTCTCGTGGGCAACCCGCCCGAGGCGGCGACGCTCGAATGCACGATGAGCGGCGGCGTCTTCGAGGTCGAAGCCGATCGCTGCCGGATCGCCCTCGCCGGCGCCGACATGCCCATCGAGGTCGCGGGGCGACGCCTCATCCCCTATGCCGCGCATGTGCTGCGGCGCGGCGACCGGCTGCGCATCGGTACGGCGAAGACGGGCCTGCGCGCCTATCTCGCCGTCGCCGGTGGGATCGACGTGCCGCCCGTTCTCGGCAGCCGTTCCACCCAGACGCGGGCGCGGCTCGGCGGCATCGAGGGCCGCGCGCTGCGGGCCGGCGACCGCCTGCCGATCGGTGTGGCGGGACCCGCCCCCCTTCTCGCCCTTCCTGAGGCGGCGTGGCCGCGCTTCGACGGGCCCGTCCGGGTGCTGCCGGGCCCGCAGGCCGATGCCTTCACGGCGGCGGGAATGGAGACCTTCCTGTCCGCCACCTACACGGTGTCGGTCCGGTCCGACCGCATGGCGTGCCAGCTCGACGGCCCGGCGATCGAGCATGCGGACGGCTTCAACATCGTGTCAGACGGGATCGTCAATGGCAGCATCCAGGTACCGGGCCACGGACGGCCGATCGTGCTGCTGGCCGACCGGCAGACGACGGGCGGCTATCCGAAGATCGCGACGGTACTGACCGCCGATCTGCCGAAGCTGGCGCAGCGCCGCCCGGGCGACAGCGTGACCTTCACCGCGGTGGACGCGGCCGAGGCCGAGGCTGCCTATCTCGCCTTCCACCGCGATCAGGCCGCCTGGGCGGACCGGCTCGTCGAACTCGCCGAGGGTGGCGGTGCGGCCGATCTCGCCGACCGGCTGCACCACGTCAATCTGATCAGCGGCGTTGTCTCGGCGACCGCCTGAGCTGGCGCATCACAGGCACAGCGCGGCGAAGCGGCGCAACAGGTCGCGGGCGATCGGCGTGTCGGGCGGATCGCGCATCAATGCGTCGACATCCGCGCCGTCCCGCTCCAGAACGCTGCGCCTGCTCTCGAACCAGGCCCGCGCCGTCTCCGGATCGAGCTCGGGATGGCCCTGCACGCCCCAGACCGGCCGGTCACGCCAGCGCCAGACATGGTTGGGGCAGGCCGCACTCGTGGCGAGGATCGTCATGTCGCGATGATCGTGACGGACCTCGTCATTGTGCCAGACGAACATCGGCAGCCGATCGGCGCCCGCCTCGCGAAGGCCGGCGCCGAGCGGATCGGCCGCCATCGCCGGGGTGGGGACGAGATCCTCGAAGCCGACTTCGCAGCGCGGCCGGCGGAACACGGTTTCCAGGCCGCACAGGGCGGCGGCGAGGAGCTGGCTGCCGAGGCAGATGCCGAACATCGGCAGGCCGAGCGCCGCCGCTTCGACGATCAGCGCCCGCTCCCGCGCGATGAAATCCACCGGGTCGAGCGCGCCGTTGGGCCCGCCCGACAGGCAGATGCCGCCATAGGCCGAAAGATCCGTGGGGAAGTCGCCGCCATAGGCCCAGCGGCGCTCGACGCTGCGGCCCGCTGCCTCGATCAGCGCGCCCGGATCGGTGGGTGCGGGAAGGTCGGGTGTGTTCTGAAGCAGCAGGACCGGCCGCGTCACGGCGCGGCACCCAGCGCCGCCAGCCTTCGCTCCTGTCGTGCCAGCAGACGCTCGATCTCCGCCGTATCGGCCTGCGACAGCGTTGCGCCGGGCCGGCGCAGCGCTGCGCAGGCGATCGCCCCACGCCGTGCCAGCAGGTATTTGCGCACCGCGAGGCCGAGTCCGGGCTGCTGTTCGTAACGGGCAAGCGGCAGATAGGCGTCGAAGAGATCCCGCGCCCGCTCAACATCACCCGACGCGAATGCCGCGACGACGCCGACCAGCATCTCTGGGAAGGCGAAGCCGGTCATCGCGCCATCCGCGCCGCGGCCCATTTCCTCGGGAAGGAATATCCCGCCATTGCCGACCAGGATGGAGATACGCCGCAGCCCGGCCTCCATCCGCGATCGCAGCGCCGTGATCTTCGCCAGTCCGGGCCAGTCCTCATGCTTGAGCATGACGCAGCTCGGCACCGTCTCGACGATCCGCGCGATCACCGAAGGGGCGATCTGCACGCCGGTCGACAGTGGGAAATCCTGCAGCACCCAGGGCGTATCGCCGAGCGTGTCGGCCACCGACTGGAAATAGCCGAGCACCTGGTCGTCGGTGCGCAGCCCGGCGGCGGGCGCGATCATCACCCCGGCCGCACCGAGATCCATCGCCGCCTCGGCCAACTCGCGCATCGGCGCGAGACCCGGCGCCGAGCAGCCGACGACGATCGGCACCCGCCCGTCGACGCGCCGGGCGACCGCGGCCACCACCTCGCGGCTCTCTTCCGCGGTCAGCTTCGACGCCTCGCCCATCATGCCGAGCAGCGTGATCCCGTCGACACGCCGTTCGAGGTAGAAATCGGTCAGACGGTCGAGGCTCGCAAGGTCGAGGGCGCCATCCTCGCGGAAGGGCGTCACGGCGATGATGAAGACGCCCTTCGCACGCTCATCGAGTCGCATCGCCCGCCTCCCTCAGCGATAGCCGCCCGATACCGGGACCAGCGCGCCGGTCACGAAACTGGCCGCCTCGCTCAACAGGAACATCACCACCTTGGCGATCTCGTCCGGCGATGCGGGACGCCGCAGCGGGATGTCGTCGAAACAGGCGCGGTACTCCTCTTCCGTCAGGAAGGCCTTGCCCATCGGGTTGTCGACGAGGCCCGGCATGACCGAGTTGATCCGGATGCCCGACGGGCCAAGATCGTCGCAGAGATGACGGACAAGCCCGTTCACACCCCATTTGCCAACCGTGTAGTGCGGCCCGCCGATCGGGCTGTGATCCATCGCCGCGGTGGAGGAGATGATGACGATGCTGCCGCCGCGTTCCATCTTCGGCAGCGCCGCATGGATGATCGCGTAGACGCTGTTGAGGTTGACGTCGAGCATCCGCCGCCAGGCGGCGGGTGTGACCTTGTCCCAGGGTCCGGTCTCCAGCAGCCCGTGGGCGAGCACCACCCCGTCGATGCGGCCCTCGATACCGCCGACCGACGCGGCGAGCGCGTCATCGTCGCGGAAATCGGCCACGAGATCGGCTTGGTGCGGCGGCTCGGAGGGCTGGTGGCTCAGCGCGGTGATCCGCGCGCCGGCGGCCGTCAGCCGCGCACGCACCGCCTCGCCGATGCTGCCGGCGACGCCGGTCAGGAGCACGTGATGGTCGCCGGCCGCGACGGTGAAATTCTCGCAGATCATGTCGGTTCTCTCGGGAGGATCGGCTCAGAGATGCGGTCGGTGCAGGACGACCCTGCCGCCCTGCATGATGAGGTGGAGATACCGGTCCGGCTCGGAGAGCGTCCGGACCTCATTCAGCGGATCGCCGTCCAGGGCCAGGATATCGGCGAAGGCACCTTCTGCGACGACGCCGAGCCGCCCCTCCATGCCCAGCAGGGAGGCATTGACGATCGTCGCCGAAGCGACGACCTCGCGCGGTGGCATCACTTCGGCCTTGAGGCGGAACTCGAGCGACTGGAAGGCGTGCATCTCGCCTTCGAGATCGCTGCCATGTCCGATCGAAACGCCGGCGGCACGGGCCCGCTCGAGGCTTTCCAGTGCATTGCGGCGGTGACGCTCGAAGACCGCGACCTTCTCCGCGGACAGGCCGAGCCGCGGCCCGTGTTCGGCGAGGGTGTTGTAGACGACCAGCGTCGGCACCAGTACCGCGCCGCGTTCGGCCATCAGCGCGGCGGTCTCGCCATCGATCGTGCTGCCATGCTCGATCGACCGCACCCCCGCCTCGATGCAGCGGCGGATGGCGGCATTCTCATAGGCATGGGCCATCACATAGGTGCCGCAGCGCGCCGCCTCGTCGACCATCGCGCGCAGCTCCTCGTCGGAGAAATGCGCCCGCTCCGCCGGGATGCCGGAGGCCATGCCGCCGGAGGCCATCACCTTGATCTGGGTGGCGCCGCCGGCAAGTTCCTCGCGCACCGCCCGGCGCACGGCGTCGACGCCATCGACGACCCGGCTGATGCTGCGCCGCCCGCCGCAGGCGGGGCAGCCCAGCACCGTCTCGCCGTCGCGGCGGAAATCGCCCTGCCCGCCCGTCTGCGCCAGGGCGAGGCCGGACGGAAACAGCCGCGGCCCCTCGAAATGCCCCTGACGGACGGCCTCCGTCAGCCCGCGCTCGGCACCGCCCGCGTCACGCACGGCGGTGAAGCCGCGCCGCAACATGCCCTCGAGCACACCCTTGGCCCGCGCCGCCACCAGATAGGGCGGCATATGCCCGAGGGCATGGAGGTCGAGCACCACCCCGATCGCATGCACATGCGCATCGATCAGCCCCGGCATCACGGTGAGGCCGCGGAGGTCGATCACCCGCGTCTCGGGGCCGGGGCGGAGGTTCCGTCCCAGCTCGGCGATCCGGCCGCCCTCGACGCGGATGTCGGTATCCTCGTGATAACGTCCCTCCACAATGTCGAGGACGCGGCCTCCGCGCAGCAGCACGCTGCTCACGCCTTCCCCTCCACCGGGAACACCATCGCATCGGCCGGGTGCCAGCCGAGCGGCACCACCTCGCCGGCCGCCAGCACGGTGCGCCGGCCGCGCCGGTTCGGGACGCGGGCGACGATGATCTCGCCGCCCGGCAGGCGCAGCCGGTAGCGTGTCGCCTCGCCGACATAGGCGCTGTCGAGCAGCGTGCCGGTGATCCGGTTCTCGAGGCCCTCGGCCTCCACCCCCACGGCGATGGCCTCCGGCCGCAGCACGAGTTCGACACGGCCGGTCGGCATGCCGCTGCCGGACGGCGCGGCGAGGAACCGGCCGTTGGCGGCCGTCTCGACGGCGAGCCAGCCACCCGCCATGCCCGCCGCACGTCCCGCGACCACACTGGCCTCACCGATGAAATCCGCGACGAAACGCGTCGCCGGCCGCTCGTAGAGCTCCGCCGGCGCACCGATCTGCTCGATCCGGCCGTGATTCATCACCGCCGCGCGGTCGGAGATGGCGAGCGCCTCGCTCTGGTCGTGAGTGACGTAGATCATCGTCAGCCCGAGCCGGTCGTGCAGCGCCTTGATCTCGATCTGCAGCGTCTCGCGCAGCTTCTTGTCGAGCGCACCCAGCGGCTCGTCGAGCAGCAGAACCGGCGGGTCGAAGACGATGGCGCGGGCGAAGGCGACTCGTTGCTGCTGGCCGCCGCTGAGCGCCGCGGGGAAGCGGTGCGCCAGGGCCGAGAGCTCCACGAGATCGAGCGCGGCGCGGACGCGCTCGGCAGCAGCCGCCCCCGTGATCCCCCGCATCTGCAGCGGGAAGGCGACGTTCTCGGCGACCGTCATGTGCGGGAACAGCGCGTATTGCTGGAACACGACGCCGACATTGCGACGATGCGGCGGGACATAGGTCACGTCGCGCCCGTCGATGAGGATCGCCCCGCCGCTCGGCGCGGTGAAGCCGGTCACCATCATCAGCGTCGTGGTCTTGCCGGACCCGCTCGGCCCCAGCAGTGTCACCAGCTCACCCGGCGCGATGTCGAGATCGAGCGACGGGATCACCGTCAGATCGTCATAGTGCTTGGTGACGCCGCGCAGGCTGACGCCGCGCCCGATCGCGGTGCGGCGTCCACCTGCCGTCGTGCCGGCCCCGATCGGCGCTGCCGCCGTCATGCCACCACCGTCAGATCATGCGACAGCCGGCTCAGCACCTCGGCCCCCGTCTCGGTCACGAGGACCGTATGGCCGATCGACATGCCGAGGCCGGCATCGGCCCGCGGGCAGATCGCGTGCATGAACAGGATCATTCCCGGCTCTGCCGGGGTGGGATTGCCGGAATAGAGCATGGGCGGCACGTCCATCCAGGAGGGCCGGTAGGTGGCACCGAGCGAATAGCCGCAGGCGGCAAAGCGATGCGCCTGGTAGCCCGCCCGGTCATAGGTGGCGCGATGCGCCGCGTCGATGTCGCCCAGCGGTGCACCCGGCCGGACGGCCTCCGTCATCGCGGCGATCGCGTCACGCGTGATCGCGTGCATCTCGATGTGGAGCGGGTGCGGCCGGCCGATCACGACGGTGCGCATCAGGCAGACATTGTAGCGCAGATAGGTCGCGGCGAATTCGATGGTGAGCTGATCCTCCGGGTCGAGGCGCCGCGGCCCAGCGACGCCGCGGCCATAGAGCGCCCGCCGTCCGGAATTCACCAGCGGCGCACCCGGCGGCACGTCGCCGCCGCCCTTCAGCATCGCCGTCAGCCCCGCCGCCGAGATCTCGCTCTCGAGAACGCCGGGGCGGGTGCCAGCAATCATCGCCTCATAGGCATCGTCGGCTAAGGCGGCGGCGCGGCGCACATAGGCGATCTCGGCCGGCGACTTCACCGCCCGCAGCCGGCGGACGATGTCGGAGGCGTCCACCATCTCGGCCCAGCCGGCCAGCGCGGCCTCGAGCCGGCGGTAATTCGAGGCGATCAGCCCGTAATTGTCGAGCTCGACGCCAAGACGTGCGCCGCGCAGCCCCTTCTCCTCGAGGATGGCACGCAGTTCGAGTGCCGGGTCGGCCCCCTCGGCGTCGTACCACAGCCGGATGTCGGTCAGGATCGACCGGTCCTTCGCCTGCTGCATGTCCGGGCGCCGCGTGAGCAGCGTGATCGGCGTCTCATCCGCCGTCACAACCGCGCACTGGAAATAGACGAAGCCCGTCGTATCGAAACCGGTCAGGTAATAATGCGTCTCCTGAGCGAAGACGAGCAGCGCATCGAGGCCGCGGGCGCGCAGCGCCGCCCGCGTACGGGCGATCCGGCCCTCGAACTCTGCCCGCTCGAAATGCAGCTCCACCGGCGCGGATGCGCCCTCCCCCGCCATCATCCCATCCGTCTCCGCTCTTGCGTGCGCCGGGCCCAGGCCCGCGCCAGTTCCGATGCCCCGAGCAGCAGCAGCGACACCAGGATCAGCATCGCGGCCACCGCCGCCGTCGTCGGGTCGATCTCTTCACGGATGCCTTCCCACATCCGCTTCGGCAGGGTCTTCTGTCCGGTGCCGCTGATGAACAGGGCGATGACCAGCTCGTCGAAGGAGGCCAGGAAGGCGAAGAGTCCGGCAGTCAGCAGCGCCGGCCTCAGCTGCGGCAGGGCGATCCGGCGGAACGCGGTGACCGGCGACGCGCCGAGCGTCTGCGCCGCCCGCTCCAGCATCGGATCGAGGCCGCGCAATGCACCCGACATCACGATCACGACATAGGGGATCGCCAGCACGCTGTGACCGACGACGAGGCCGATCGTGCTGCCGACCAGACCGACGCGGGCCAGCACGTAGTAAAGGCCGATCGCCAGCACGATCGTCGGCACGACGGCGGGCGAGACGAGCAGCGCCAGGATCGCCCCACGACCGGGGAAATTGAGCCGGACAAGCGCGATCGCCGCCAGCGTGCCGGCGATCGTGGCCGCGACCATGGTGCCGACGGCCGCCTCCAGGCTGTTCAGCGTTGCCGCCATCCAGTCCGGTCGCGCGAAGTAATTCTCGAACCAGCGCAGCGAGAAGGCGGGCGGCGGGAACTGCAGGAACGGCGCGTCGCTGAAGGCGAGCAGCAGGATGATGACGATCGGCGCGACCAGGAAGACGAAGCCCAGCGTCGCAAGCAGCAGCGTCACCGGACCGACCGCCCGCTCCGCCACCCGCCGCCCCTCATCGCGCGCGGCGGCGGGGCCGCGCCACCGGGCGGCGGCCACCGCGACCCGCATCGCCGCGGCGGTCAGCCAGCGGGCGCCGCCCGGAATGGCCCCGCGTGCCTTGCGGCCTGCCGTGGGCCGCCAGTTCGTCACCAGGACGATGGCGAGCGTCACCACCAGCAGCACGATCGACATCGCCGATGCCTGCTCCCAGTCGCGCAGCGCATTCACATAGCGGTCGATCAGCATCACGAAGGTGGTGTCGGTCGCCCCGCCGAGCAGCGCCGGCGTGACGAAGAAGCCGACCGACAGGATGAAGACCAGCGCCGTGCCGGAGGCCACACCGGGCAGGCTGAGCGGCAGGGTGACGAGGAAGAAGACCGCGCTCCGCCCTGCGCCCAGGCTCGATGCGGCCGGGCCGAGGCGAGGCTCGATCTGCCGCAGCGCGTTCAGGATCGGCAGGATCATGAAGGGCAGCATGATGTGGATCATGCCGATATAGACGCTGAACCGGCTGTAGAGCATCGGCAGCGGCGCATCCGTCAGCCCCACCCCCTGCAGCAGGGCGTTGACGATGCCCTGGCGCCCGAGGGTCGCCATCCAGGCGTAGGAGCGTACGAGGATGCTCGTCCACAGCGGCAGCACGACGAGCAGCAGCAACAGCGGCTGCCAGCGCTGCGGCGCCCGCGCCAGCACATAGGCCATCGGGTAGCCGAAGACGAGCGACAGCACCGTGACGACACAGGCGATCCACAGCGTCCGGCCGAGGATCAGCAGCCGTACATCGTCGCCGAACAGCGCGCGATAGGCATCACCCGACAGTTCGGTGCCATGGACGCTGAGCCAGCCGATCTGGCCGAGCGGCACGACATAGCCCAGCCCGATGATGATGAGGGCCGGGATCAGCAGGGCGAGGGGACGGACCGACAGACGCAAGGGAGACCTCGGCAGGGCGCGACAGGCCGCGGCGGGCTGGCTGGGCCTGCGACCCCGCCAGCCCGCCGCACAGGCGACGGGTTACAGCAGCACCCAGCGATTCCACATCTCGACGTTACGCTCGATGTTCGTCTTGCCCTCGGCGTCCTTCTGGGCCCACCACGCGGCGTCGACGAACATCAGCTTGTCGATGTTGTCGGGGTGGCCCGGCAGGATGCGTGCCCGCTCCGGCGGCAGCAGGTCGAAGGACGAACGCGAGACGGGCCCGAGCGGCTGCAGCATCGCGAGCGCCGCGCCGCGATCGGCGCGCGAGGCGAACTCGATGAACTTCACCGCATTGTCGTAGTTCTTGGCGCCCTTCGGAATCGCCCAGAGATCGTACTGCGTCAGCGCCTGGTTCCAGGTGAAGTCGACCGGCGCGCCGCTCTCCTTGAGCTGCTGGATGCGATTGACCGGCGCCTGCGTGACGACCGCTTCGCCATCGACCAGCGCCTGGCCCGGCATGGCGGGGGCGGTCGCCCACTTCACAACATGCGGCTTGATGCGGTCGAGGCTGGCATAGGACCGCTCGAGGTCGAGCGGATAGACCTCGCTGGCCGGAACGCCATCGGCCATGATGGCACCCTCGTTAGGCCGGATCACCCATTCGGCCGAATAGAGCATGCGCGGTCCGGGGAAGCGCTCAACGTCCCACACATCGACCCAGCTATCGGGCCCGCCGTTCGGGAAAGCCTCGGTGCTGAAGGCGATCCCCTCGGAATAGAAGTCATTGCCGATGCCATAGGGGAAGATCACGTTTTCCTGGACGTCGGCAAGGATCGCGGGATCCCAGCGCGAGTAGTCGATCTCCTCCAGATAGCCGAGCTCGACGAGGGCGAGATAATCGCTGGGGACGATGTTGACGACGTCCCACTCGGTGTTGCCGCTCTCCACCATCGTCCGGATCTTGGCGAAATCCGGCGTGGTGGTCTCGACGACGTTGATGCCCGTCTCGGCGGCGAAAGGCGCGAAGAACGCCTCGCGCTGGGCGTCCATGAACGAACCGCCCCAGGAACAGATGACGAGCTCTCCGTTCTGCGCGAAGGCGCGGCGGCCCAGCGTGGCCGCGGTGGCCATCGCCCCCGCGCCCGCCAGGATCTGACGACGACGGAACTGCATGTGCTTCCCTCCTCCTTGCGGATATGCAAACCGATGCCCGAACGGGGCGTTGCGTCCCGTGCTCACGAGGCCTCCCCACCGACATGCAGGCGCCGCGGGAAGCGCGTCAGGCATTCGACGCCGTGATCTGTGATCACGATCGTCTCGGAGACGCCAAATCCCCGCACCAGCAGGTAGGTGTGGAAGACCATCCCCGGCTCGAACCGCCAGCTGCAGCCGGGCGCTGCTTCCGGCAGCTCGCCCGTCACCGGCGGGAACAGCAGCCCGAGGCTGTAGAAAGTCTTGTAGGTGTAGCGCGGCGCGAGCCCTGCCGCGACGACGCCCTCGCGATAGATCGTGTCGGGCACCGAGGCCGGCACGCCCGGCGCGACGCTGGCCAGCGCCCGGTCCTGGATGTCGAACAGCGTCTGCGCCAGCCGTACGTCCTCGGCGGTGGCACTGCCGACCTTGATCGGCCGCATGAAGCGCGCATGGTAGCCGCCGACCTGCGGCGTCGGCTCGATCTGCAGGGTGTCGCCGCGGCGGAGCACCCGGTCGCCATAGCTGCCGTGCAGATGCAGCGCGGCCTCGCCGGAGGACAGGACGCCCGGTCCCGGCGTATCGCTGCCGGCGAGGATCATCGCGCAGGCGATGGCGGCGGCGACGTCGCGTTCGGTGGCGCCGGGCGCCGCCGCGGCGATCCCGGCCCGCATGCCGGCTTCGGCGGCCCGGGCAGCCTTGCGGTGGTAGTCGAGTTCGCCGGCTGACTTGCGGCGCCGTGCCGCTGCGACGAGCTCGCTGGCATCGGCCCATTCGATGCCCGGCAGCGCCGCCCGCAGCCGGTCGAAGCGGGCGGCAGGCAGGGTCCAGGCCTCGGCTTCGACGGCGACACGGCTGCCCTGCGGCACCCTCGCGGCGATCAGGCCGGCCAGCACCGCCAGCGGATCCTCGCCGTCGTGCCAGAAGATATGGTCGGGATAGACGGCGGTGCGCGCGAGATGCCAAGCCTCCGCCTCGCGGCAGAAAAGGACGGGCGGAACGCCGGGCAGGATCAGCGCCGCCTGCGGCGTGGCATAGGCGCGCGTGTAGAAACCGGTGAGATAGGTAATGGATTCGGGGCGGAGCACCAGGAGCGCCGTGTGCCCGGCCGCAACCAGCGCCGCCTGGAGAGCCTCCAGCCGGCCATCATACTCCGCCTTGGGAAAGGCCGCCGACTTCACTCGCCGCTCCTTCGCCGCGCCCCCATCGGTATGCCACGAAATGACATCACGGTATACCATTAAAAGACCTTATAGACGCCGTGAGCGCCGGTGCGGCGTGCCGAGATGGGAAAGGTCTCCGTTGACCCCGACGGGCGGACGGCCCTAATCTAGAACATATAGTGAACATGCCCGCTGTAATGCGGGCACCGACCCAGCCGAGGATCCCCTCATGGCCACGCCGTCGCGGCGCTACCTCTCTGTCTGGCTGCCCCGGCTGCCGACGGACCGGCTGCTGCGACAGGGCCGCAGTGCCGCGGCTCCCGGTGTGCCGCTCGTCACGATTCGGCGCGAAGGCGGGGCGATGCGGCTCGCCGCGGTGGACCCGGTGGCGGCGGGTCGGGGCCTCGCCCCCGGCCTCGCTCTCGCCGATGCCCGCGCCAGACATCCCGACCTCGAAGCGGTGGATGCCGATCCGGCGGCGGATGCGCGCTTTCTCGAGGCGATCGCCGATTGGGCCGGCCGGTGGACCCCGCTCGTCGCGCTCGATGGCGGCACCGGGAGCGCCGGCACCGTCTTCGATACGGAGGAGAGCGGGCTGGCCGGGCTGATGCTGGACATCTCGGGCTGCGCCCATCTCTTCGGCGGCGAGGCGGCGCTGTATCGCGATGTCCTGGGGCGCCTGCGGGCCCAGCGCCTGCACGCCGCCGCCGGCATCGCCGACACACCCGGCGCCGCCTGGGCCGTCGCCCGCTTCGCCCCGCCCACGGCCCGCATCGTGCCGCCCGGCGGGACACGGGAGGCCCTGCTGCCGCTGCCGCTCGCCGCGCTGCGGCTGCCGCGGACGACGCTCGCCGCGATGCGCCGCGTCGGCCTCGACCGCATCGGTGACATCGCCGATCTGCCGCGTCCGCCGCTCGCCGCCCGCTTCGGCGAGACGTGCCTGCGGCGCCTCGACCAAGCCTTCGGCCGCCTCGAGGAAGCGATCTCGCCGCGGCAGGCGCCGCCCGTCTTCCTCGCGGAACGGCGGCTGATGGAACCGATCTTCAGCGACACCGCGATCCTCTCCTGCATCGAGACGCTGGCTGCCGAAATGGTCCGCGCGATGGAGGCACACGGGATGACGGCCCGGGGCCTCGAGCTGACGCTGTTCCGGGTGGACGGGATCACCCGCGGGCTCCGGATCCTCGCCAGCCAGCCGCTGCGGGGACCGAAGGGGATATGTGCGCTGTTCGCCGACAGGCTGGCGGGGCTGGCGGACCCGCTCGATCCCGGATTCGGCTTCGACGTGATCCGCCTTGCCGTGACACAGGCGCAGAAAGAAATACCGGTCCAGGACGATCTCGATCCCGGTGGCCGCGGCATGTCGGCGGCGCAGCGCGACGAGGCGCTGGCCCGTTTCGTCGATCACGTCACCGCCCGTTTCGGTCCCGATCGGGTGCGGCGGATCGACAGCCGTGACACCCATCTGCCGGGTCATGACGCACCCCTCCGCCCCTGGTCCGTCCCCGCTCCTGAGACGGGCGGGACGACCCTCCCCGCCTGGCCCCTGCCGGTGCTGGACAGCGACGCACCGCTCCGGCCGCTGCGCCTGCTCGATCCACCCCGGCCGGTCGAGGTCGTGGCGGAGGTGCCGGACGGCCCGCCGATTCTCTTCCGCTGGCAGGGCCGGCTTTACCGGATCACCCGCAGCGAGGGGCCGGAGCGGATCGCTTCGGAATGGTGGTGGGCCGCCGGCCCCGTTCCGCCGACGCGTGATTATTTCCGGGTCGAGGACCAGGGCGGCCGGCGCTTCTGGCTGTTCCGGGACGGGCTGTGGGAGCGCGAGATCAGGGCCGGGCAGCCGCGCTGGTTCCTGCACGGGCTGTTCGCATGAGGGATGCCGATGGCGGCCTATGCCGAATTCGGGGTCACGACCTGCTTTTCCTTCCTGCGCGGCGCCTCCCATCCTGAAGAGATGGTCGAACAGGCGGCGGCGCTGGGCCTTGCCGGCATCGGCGTCGCCGATCGCAATTCGGTCGCCGGCGTCGTCCGGGCCCATGGACGGGCCAAGATGCTGGGGCTGCGTTTTGCGCCCGGTGCGCGGCTGGTCTTCCGCGACGGATCACCCGACCTCCTCGCCTTCCCAGCCGACCGGGCGGGCTGGGGGCGGCTGTGCCGGCTGCTGACCATCGGCAATCGCCGCGCTCCCAAGGGCGAATGCCATCTCGATCTCGACGATCTCGCCCCCTGGACGGACGGCCTGTGGTTCGTCGTGATGCCGCCCGCGCGGATCGATGCCGCCTTCGAGGCGGCGGTGGTGCGGATCGCGGCGATGGCACCCGGCCGGCTGCGCCTCGGCGCCAGTTTCCTCTACCGCGGCGATGATCGCCGCCGGCTCGCCCGCATCGCCGCCATCGCCCGGCGGACCGGGGTGCCGGCAATGGCGACCGGCGACGTGCTCTATCACGTCCCCGAGCGGCGACCGCTGCAGGACGTCATCACCTGCATCCGCGAGCATGCGACGCTGGAGACGATCGGCCGGCGGCTCGAGGCAAATGCCGAACGGCACCTGAAGGCACCGGCCGAGATGGAGCGGCTGTTCGCGGCGCTGCCCGGCGCGGTGGAGGAGACGACCGCCTTCCTCGCCCGCCTCGCCTTCTCGCTCGACGAACTCAGCCACGACTATCCCGACGAGATGCGCCAGGGTTACACCACCGCACAGGAGGCGCTGGTGGCGCTGGCCGAGGCCGGCGCGCGGCAACGCTTCCCCCAGGGCCTGCCGCCGGCGATCCGTCACGCACTCGATCACGAGCTCGCGCTCATTGCCCGGCTCGACTACGCCCGCTATTTCCTGACCGTTCACGAGATCGTCGCCTTCGCGCGCCAACAGGGCATCCTCTGCCAGGGGCGCGGCTCGGCCGCCAATTCGGTCGTCTGCTACTGTCTGGGGATCACCGCGGTCGATCCACGCCGGGTCGATCTGCTCTTCGAGCGCTTCGTCTCGGAAGAACGCCGCGAGCCTCCCGACATCGACGTCGATTTCGAGCATGAGCGCCGTGAGACGGTCATCCAGCACATCTACGAGACCTACGGGCGCGACCGTGCCGGACTCGCCGCCACCGTGATCCGCTATCGTGGCCGCAGCGCGATCCGCGAGGTCGGCAAGGTCTTCGGCCTCTCCGATGATGTCGTCTCGATCCTTGCCGGCACCCTCTGGGGCTGGTCGAAGGGCGGGGTCTCGGTCGAGGATGTCCGCCGGGCCGGGCTCGACCCCGGCGATCCACGGCTCGCCAAGTGCCTCGCCCTCGCCGACCAGCTCTGCGGCATGCCGCGCCATCTCTCCCAGCATGTCGGCGGCTTCCTGATGACGCGGAGCCGACTCGACGAGGTGGTGCCGATCCAGAACGCCGCGATGGCGGACCGTACCGTCGTCGAATGGGACAAGGACGATCTCGAGGAGCTGCGCCTGCTCAAGATCGACGTGCTCGGCCTGGGCATGCTGAGTTGCCTGAGGCGCTCCTTCGAGCTTCTCGACCGGCATTACGGCGTGACGCTGACGCTCGGCACGGTGCCGGCGGAGGAGCCCGAGGTCTATGCGATGCTGCAGCGGGCGGATTCGATCGGCGTCTTCCAGGTCGAGAGCCGGGCCCAGATGTCGATGCTGCCGCGCCTCAGCCCCAAGACTTTCTACGACCTCGTCATCCAGGTCGCGATCGTGCGGCCGGGACCGATCCAGGGCGACATGGTCCACCCCTATCTGCGCCGCCGCCAGGGGATCGAGACGGCCGAGTATCCATCGGAAGAGCTGCGCGCCGTGCTCGTCAAGACGCTCGGCGTGCCGCTCTTTCAGGAGCAGGCGATGCGCATCGCGATCGTGGCGGCCGGCTTCAGCCCGTCGGAAGCCGACCAGCTGCGGCGCGCCATGGCCACCTTCCGCCATGTCGGCACGATTCAGACCTTCGAACGGAAGATGATCGAGGGGATGGTCGCCAAGGGCTATGCGCGCGACTTCGCCGAGCGCTGCTTCTCCCAGATCCGCGGTTTCGGCGAATACGGCTTCCCCGAGAGTCACGCCGCCAGCTTCGCCCTTCTGGTCTACGATTCCGCCTGGGTGAAATGCCGGTACCCCGACGTCTTCGCCGCAGCGCTGCTGAACAGCCAGCCGATGGGGTTCTATGCACCGGCCCAGATCGTCCGGGACGCACGGGAGCATGGCGTCGAGATCCGCCCGGCCGACGTCAACGCCTCCGATTGGGATGCCACGCTCGAACCGGGTCCCGCGGCGGCCGAGAGGCTGCATCCCCGCCATGCCGAGATGCGCCCATCGGTGCGGGCGACCCATGCGCTGCGGCTCGGGCTGCGCCAGATCAGCGGCCTTTCAGAAGCGACGGCGCGGCGGATCGTCGAGCGGCGGCGCGCCGGCTATGATTCGCTCCGCGACCTCTGGCTCAGGACCGGGCTCACCCCGGCGGAGCTCACACTGCTGGCCGAGGCCGACGCCTTCGGCTCTCTCGGCCTGTCACGGCGCGACGCGCTGTGGGCGGTCGCCGCGCTGCGCCGGTCGGGTGACAAGGACGACCTGCCTCTCTTCGCCGCGGCAGCGCTGCGCGCGAGGAACGAGGCGGGCGGCGGGTCGGGTGAGCCCGAGGTCACACTGCGACCGATGCCGCCGGGCGCCGAAGTGGTCGAGGATTACCGGACGCTCCATTTGTCGCTGAGGGCACATCCGGTCTCCTTCATCCGCGCCACCCTCGACCGCCGGCGCATCATGCCGGCGGCGCGGCTGCCGGCCATCCGACCCGGCACGCGGGTCACGGTGGCGGGGCTGGTGCTGGTCCGACAGCGGCCGGGCAGTGCCAGCGGCGTCATCTTCATGACCCTGGAGGACGAGACCGGAATCGCCAACGCCATCATCTGGCCGCGGGTCTTCGAGACGTTCCGGCCGGTCGTGCTCGGCGCCCGGCTCGCCGCGATCCGCGGGCGGCTGCAGAACGAGGCCGGCGTCATCCACATCGTCGCCGAAGAGGTGCAGGATCTCTCCCCCGCCCTCCGCGGTCTCGGCGAGACGGCGGAAGACGGGGAGGGCCAGCGCATCCGCCATGCCATGCCGCGCGGCCGGAACTTCCACTGAACCACGCCCGATCCGCTATGGTGCGCTGCCATCTCCGGACGATGCCCCGACCGCATGACGCCCCCGACCGCCCGCATCCCTCTGCTCCGCGACGCCGCCTTCCATCTCGGTCTCGCCCGCGCCCAGCGGGCGATCCGGCGCGGGAGAATGGCCGAAGTCTTCGCCACCCTCCTCGCCCTCGCGCCCCTCGCCGGCGATCCGGCGCAGCCGCCCCGCTACGGGCGCAAACTCGGCCGGGCGCTCGCCCCGATCGCTGCGGCCTCCTCCGATCCCGGTCTCGCCGCCGCCTGCTCGGCGCTGCTGCGCGCGCGGGCCGAAGCCGATCCGGAGCGGTTCCTGTCGACCGCCTCCCCCTTTCAACCCTGGATCGCGGTCGAGGATTGGCCGGCCGCGCTGCGCCGCCGCCTCCACGATGCGGCCCGCGCCGATCCGGGCGGTGACCGCGCCGCCTTCGGCACGCTGTTCGCGACGAACCGGCGGCAGCGGGCGGCCCTGCTGCAGGCCTGGCTCGACCGCCACGGCGCACCCGCCACCGTTACGATCGGGACCGGCGCCATCCCGCTGGCCTTCGCCGCGCCATCCCGCGCGGAGGAGGGCGAAGGGCCACTCGTGTCGGTCGTCATGACCTGCTTTCAGGCGGAAGCGACGCTCCAGGCGGCGATCGCCTCGGTCCTGGCGCAGAGCTGGCGCCGGCTGGAACTGCTCGTCGTCGACGATGCCAGCCGCGACGGCAGCTGGCGGATCATCCGTGAGGCAGCGGCGCGCGACCAACGGGTGCGCGGCATCAGGCTCGCGGCCAATGGCGGCACCTACCGCGCCAAGAACATCGGACTCGGCGAGACGCGCGGCAGCGTCGTCACCTTCCACGATTCCGACGACGTCTCCCATCCGGACAAGATCGCAGCGCAGCTCCGCGCCCTTGCCGCCGGCGTCGCGGGGACGCTGTCCGGCTGGCTGCGTGTCGATGCGGACGGCGTCTGCGTGCCGGCCCGCACCGGCCGCTATCTGCGGCGCAACTATTCATCGCTGATGCTACGCCGCGAGACGCTCGACGCGCTCGGCCGCTTCGATGCCGTGCGTGTCAGCGCCGATTCCGAATTCATCGACCGCCTCAGGCGGCGTTTCGGCCGGAGCGCCCTCGTCGAGAGCGACCTGCCGCATGCGCTGGGCTTCATCCGGCCGAGCGCGCTGACGCGCACCGCCGAGACGCTGCAATCGGAATATGCGACCTCGCCGCTGCGCGAGGATTACGCCCGCGCCTATCGCGCCTGGCATCGCGCCGCGGCCCGGGAAGCGCTCTGCCTGCCCTACCCCTGCCCGTCGCGGCCCTTCCCGGCACCGGCGGCATTGCTGGCCGGCGCCGCGGACGACACCATCGCCGAGACGGCGTGAGGGCCCGGACCGTCGGTACCGTTCAGATGCCCGGACGGTAGTTCGGCGCTTCCTGGGTCACCGTGATGTCGTGGACATGGCTCTCGCGCAGCCCGGCATTGGTGATACGGACGAACTGCGCCCGCTCCTGCAGGTCACGGATGGTCCGGCTGCCGGTATAGCCCATCGCCGCCTTGAGCCCGCCGACGAGCTGATGGATGACATTGGCGATCGGGCCCTTGTAGGGGACGCGGCCTTCCACCCCTTCAGGCACCAGCTTCAGGCTGTCCGAGACCTCCTGCTGGAAGTATCGGTCGGCCGAGCCGCGCGCCATGGCGCCGAGCGAGCCCATCCCCCGATAGCTCTTGTAGGAGCGGCCCTGATAGAGGACCACCTCGCCCGGGGCCTCGTCGGTGCCGGCGAAGAGCGAGCCGAGCATCGCGCAATCGGCCCCGGCGGCGATTGCCTTGGCGAGATCGCCCGAGAACTTGATCCCGCCATCAGCGATCACCGGGATGTCGTGCTTGCGACAGACCTCGACGACATCCATCACCGCAGTGAGCTGCGGCATGCCGACCCCGGCCACCATCCGGGTGGTGCAGATCGAGCCCGGGCCGATGCCGACCTTCACTGCATCGGCGCCGGCATCGATCAGGGCGCGGGCGGCGTCACCCGTCGCGACATTGCCGGCTACGATCTGCGTGTAGTTGGACAGCGTCCGCGCCTTCTCGACGCTGCGCAGCACACCTTCGGAATGGCCGTGCGCCGTGTCGAGCACCAGGACGTCCACCCCGGCATCGAACAGCGCCTCGGCGCGCGCGAGCCCCTTCTCGCCCGTGCCGGTAGCGGCGGCGACCCTCAGCCGGCCATCGGCATCCTTGCAGGCGTTGGGGTGGAGCTGGGCGCGGACGATGTCCTTGACGGTGATCAGCCCGACGCAGCGCCCATCCTCGTCCACGACGAGCAGCTTCTCGATGCGGTTCTGGTGCAGCATCCGCTTGGCCGTTTCACGATCGACGCCCGCCCGCACCGTCACCAGCCGCTCCTTGGTCATCAGCTCGGAGACGGGCGTGTCCGGATTGGTCGCGAAGCGCACGTCGCGATTGGTCAGGATCCCGACCAGCTTGCGATCGGGTTCGACGACCGGGATGCCGGAGATGCCGTGGCGCTGCATCAGCGAGAGCGCCTCGGCGAGCGTCGCCTGCGGCGCGATGGTGATCGGGTTGACCACCATGCCGCTCTCGAAGCGCTTGACCTTCCGCACCTCCTCGGCTTGGCGCTCGATGTCGAGATTGCGGTGGATGACGCCGAGACCGCCCGCCTGCGCCATCGCGATGGCCAGCGCGCTTTCTGTCACCGTGTCCATGGCGGCGGAGAGCAGCGGAATGCCCAGCTCGATGTTCCTGGTCAGCCGGGTCCGCGTATCCGCCTCACCCGGCAGTACCGCGGAGTCGCGCGGCACCAGAAGAACGTCGTCGAAGGTAAGCGCCTCTTGCAACTGCATTGCCGGCTCCCGGGGCTTTGGAAGCGCCGCACTATGGCGACGGGCCGCCGGCTTGTGAAGCGCGCGCGACGCCGTTCTACCCTGCGTCGGAAGCCGGCCGGAACCCGGTCGCCACGACATAGGTCTCGGCGCTGTCCGGCCGACTCGCCGGCGGCTTGACGTGCCGCACCTTCTCGAAACGCCGTTTCATCGGTTCGAGCAGCCCGCGTTCCGCCCCGCCCTGGAACAGCTTGGCGACGAAGGCACCGCCCGGCGCGAGCACCTCGAGCGCGAAATCGAGCGCCGCTTCCGCCAGCGCAACGATCCGCAGGTGATCGGTCGGCGGATGTCCGGTGGTCGGCGCCGCCATGTCCGAGAGCACCAGATCTGCCTGTCCGCCCAGCGCCTCCCGCAGGCGGCCCGGTGCGGACGGATCGAGGAAATCGAGCTGCAGGACCGTCGCACCCGGCACGGGATCCATGCCGAGATAATCGATGCCGACCACCCGGCCTTCCGGCCCGACGCGGTCGACCGCCACCTGCGTCCAGCCCCCCGGGGCACAGCCGAGATCGACGACGCGTGCGCCCCGTCGCAGCAGCCCGACCTTCTCGTCGAGCTGTATCAGCTTGAAGGCGGCGCGCGAACGCAACCCCTGGCGCTTCGCCTCGGCGACCCAGGGATCGTTGAGCTGACGCTCGAGCCAGCGGGTGGACGACGCGCTGCGCTTCGCCGCCGTCCTGACCCTGACGGAGAGCTGCCGCCCACCGCCGCGTCCACCACTCCGTGCTCCCGACGCGCCGCCGCGCGCCGGCCCCTTCGATCGCGCCGCCATGCCGTCAGTGCCAGCCGGCGGCGGCGATCAGGTCGAGCAGGATACCCTCGCGCACACCGCGATCGGCGACACGCAGCTGCTCGACCGGCCAGAGGCCACAGATCGCCTCGAAGACGGCGCAGCCGGCGAGCACCAGATCCGCCCGCTCCCGCCCGATGCAGGGATGCGCCGCACGCGCCGTGTAGTCCATCGCCAGCAGCCGACTGCAGACGGCGGTGGCGTCGGACACCTTGAGGAGCGTCCCGTCCACCGCCGCGCGATTGTAGCGGCGCAGCCCCAGCCCGACGCCGGCCAGCGTCGTCACCGTCCCGGAGGAGCCGATCATCTGGGCGCGCCCCGCCCTGATCGCCGCGATGATCTGGTTGCGATGCTCGAAGGCCTCGAGCCCCGGCCGGATCGTCGCCAGGACCGCGCGGTAGCCCTCCGGCGTCATGTCGGCGCCGCCGAACGTCTCGGAAAGCGATACGACGCCGTGGGGCAGGCTGGCGCCGTCGATGATGCGGATCGAACCATCCGGTCGGACCTCGATCCACATCAACTCGGTCGATCCGCCGCCGATGTCGAAGATCAGTGCCCGAGGGGTATGGGGATCGAGAAGCGGCGCACAGCCCGCCGCGGCCAGCCGGGCCTCCTCGGTGGGATCGATGAGCTCGAGATCCAACCCCGTCTCATAGCGCACCGTGTCGCGGAACAGCGGGAAGTTGACGGCGCGGCGGCAGGCTTCGGTCGCCACCGCCCGTCCGGTCGCCACACCGCGGGCGTGGATCTTGCCGGCGACGATCCGCAGCGCCGCCACCGTGCGCCGCATCGCCTCCTCCGACAGCCGGCCCGAGGTCGCGACGCCCTCTCCCAGCCGGACAATCCGGCTGAAGGCGTCGACCACCTGAAATCCGGCCTCGGTCGGCTCGGCGATCAGCAGACGGCAGTTGTTGGTGCCAAGGTCGACCGCCGCGAAAAGCGGCACGGACCGCCGCACCCGGCCGATGCTCCGCCTCTCCCGGGCCTGCACGCCCGCCGCCCGCGCGCCCGCGCGCGCCCCGCGCGCGGCGTCCGGAAGGACGTCGGAAGCCGGATGGATGGCGGATGTCGCCAATGAACGCTCCCGGGGTCGTGGAGGTCGACCGCCGCGCCCCTGCACTGTCGCGCAGGAGGCGGCCATCGGTCTGTCTAGCACAGCTCGGGTGCGCCGACGAAGCCCGACGCACAGGCCCGCCTCGTCTCAGAAGATCAGGGAGAGGATGCCAATCACGACCAGAAGGCCGATCAGGAAGATGATGCCGATGGCACCGCCGATGAATTTCAGCATGGGCCGTCCTTTCGCCGAGGGAGTCTCGGAAGCGAAACGACGGCCCGCGCTCTCCCGTTCCTGAAGGGCTAGCCGGGTGGCAGGATCGACAGCAGACCCGGCCGCCGCGCCTGCACCTCGTTGACCAGGCGATGAAGCAGCCAGGCATTGGGATCGTCCGGCCGCGTCCCCTCGACCACCGCCGCATCGAGCCGTGCGACGAAGACACCGGCGCTTTCCGGCTCGAGCACCGTCGCCCGGGCGCCGGTGAGGCTGTCTTCCGGCATGGTCAGCGGCGTGCGCTCCTTGAGAAGGGAGCGCGCCGTCTCGGCAGTGGCACGATCGGGATAGGCGAGAGCAACGACGAGACGCAGCTCGCCTGCCGGCGTCAGCGTTTCCGCCAAGGCGGCCGCGAAATAGGGCGGCAGGGCGTCCTCGCCGACCGCCGCCTCGATCACCGCCGCAGCCGCCGCCGGATCGCGCGGGGCGCCGGTCTCGGGATCGGTGAGGATCTGGAACGGATCCAGCGACGGGGCGCCGATCATCATCGCCTGCATGACGGCCGTCCCGTCCTCGCCTGCGGTCAGTGCGGCGGCCAGGGCGGCAACCAGCGGATCCCCGGCCAGCGAGGGTCCGCCGCTGACGGCTGCTGCCGCCGCGAGCGCGGGCTCCCAGCCGGCGGCATGGATCAGCGCACCATTGACGAGGCCGAGCCGGGCGGCCTGGCCGAGCGCCCCGCCGAAGGGATCATCCGGTTCGCGCTCGGACAGCGAGATGCTGAAATCCTCGCCGCGCCACCAGAACGCCACCTCACCTTCCTGTTGCGGGGCGAAGCCGCGCGGCTCGAGCGCAGCTGCCATGGCAGCGGCCTCGGCAACCGGGTCGGACCCGGAGCCACCCAATATCGTCACCATTGCCGGCGGCGCTCCCGACAACGCGATCCAGCCGATCGCCTCGAAGGACAATCCGGTCAGCTCCGGCCAGCGGTCGGCCGACAGTGCCACCCGGTCGAAGCCCGACGGCCAGGCGATCACCCGCTGCAGCGCGTCGAGATCGCCGGGGGCCGCATCGGCGAGACGATAGAGCAGCTCGGGCCGGGTGAATTGCATGACGATCGCTTCACCGGGCACCGGCCCTGCGGGCGGCGGCAGCATGCCGAGCGCCCGGTCGAAGACCGGATCGGCGCCGGCAGTCGCGGGCACGGCCATCACGAGTGCCGTGAACGCGCCGGCGATCACGCGAGAACGCATCGGGTGAAACTCCTTCCTTCCCTCGGGTTCGTACAAAAGGGGTTAACAGCGCCAGACCCCTGTGCTACCAACCTGCCGCCCGCTGCTGGGGGATCGTCTAGCGGTAGGACAGCGGACTCTGACTCCGCCAGCCTAGGTTCGAATCCTAGTCCCCCAGCCACTCTGCCCTCTTCCATTCCATCCATCGGATCATCGCGGTGCGC
Organism: uncultured Mycobacteriaceae bacterium; assembly: GCA_964406375.1. GTDB lineage: Bacteria > Pseudomonadota > Alphaproteobacteria > DSM-16000 > Inquilinaceae > CAYORM01. The sequence goes on from CAYORM010000003.1 coordinate 80,343, forward strand.
GCGGTCTACGGCCGAGCCCGTGCCGGGGATGGAGCCGGCGAATCCGCTATGCTGCGCCGAGGAACGGAGGCTGCCATGCGGTATCATGCGGATTGGGCCCTGCTGCCGGATGGCTGGGCGCGCGACGTGACGTTCGAGCTGGACATGGCCGGCCGCTTCGCACGGGTCGAGCGGGAGACGGCCCCGGCCGGCGCCACCCGGCTCGCCGGCCCTGTCCTGCCGGGCCTTGTCAATCTGCACGGCCATGCCTTCCAGCGCGCCATGGCGGGGCTGGCTGAGCGGGCGGCAGGAGGCGACGACGATTTCTGGGGTTGGCGGCGGCTGATGTATGCCTTCCTCGAGCGGATCACGCCCGAGATCCTCGAAGCCGTCGCGCGGCAGCTCTATGTCGAGATGCTGGAAGCCGGCTACACGACGGCCGTCGAGTTCCACTACCTGCACCATGACCGCGACGGGCACCCCTATGCCGACCGGGCGGAGATGTCGCACCGGCTGATCGCCGCCGCAAGCCAGGCCGGGATCGCGCTGACACATCTGCCCGTCCTCTACGCCGCCGGCGGTTTCGGCGGCGCGCCGGCCGGCGAGGGCCAGCGGCGGTTCCTGTTCGATCCCGACGCCCTGCTCGCGCTCGCCTCCGATCTGCGCGCAGCCCATCAGGACGATCCGCTGGTCCGGATCGGCATCGCCCCCCATTCGCTGCGAGCGGTGCCCCCCGCAATGCTCAACGCGTTCGTGGCGGGCGCGGTGGCGGCGGATCCCGAGGCCCCCATCCACATCCATGTCGCCGAGCAGACCGGCGAGGTCGAGCAGTGTCTCGCCTGGAGCGGCCGGCGGCCGGTCGCCTGGCTCCTCGACCATGTCGAAGTCGACGGGCGCTGGTGCCTCGTCCATGCGACCCATCTCGACCCGGAGGAGCGCCGCGCCGTCGCAGCAAGCGGCGCGGTCGCCGGGCTGTGCCCGACGACGGAGGCCAATCTGGGCGACGGCCTGTTTCCCCTCGTCGAGTATCTCGCCGAGGGCGGCCGGTTCGGCATCGGTTCGGACAGCCACGTCACGATCGACGCGGCAGAGGAGCTGCGGCTCCTCGAATACGGCCAGCGCCTCGTGCGGCGCAGGCGCACGGTCTCCGTCGCCGGCGGGTGGGCGTCGATCGGTACCGGCCTTCTCCTGGCCGCCGCGGCCGGCGGTGCACAGGCGGCGGCCCAGCCGACCGGCCGGCTCGCCCCCGGCGCGCGGGCCGATTTCGTGGTGCTCGACGGCGAACATCCCGCGCTCCTCGGCCGGACCGGCGACGCGATCGGTGACAGTTTCGTCTTTACGTCCGGGCCACGAACGCCGATCCGGGAGGTCTATGTCGCCGGCCGGCGGACCATCGGGCCCGAGGGACATCCGCGCCGAGACGCGGTCCGGGCGGCCTTCGCCCAGGCGATCGCGGCACTGACGTCGTGAGGCGGCCAGCATGATCAGGCGAAGGAGGCACGGATGAGGCAGCAGGCGCGACGGGCGCTGGGCGAGATCGGGGCCGTTCTTGATCGGATTGATGACGCCGATACGGCGCTACTGGTGGAGCGGCTGGCGGCGGCGCGCCGGATCGTGCTGCACGGGCTCGGTCGCGAGGGGCTGATGATGCGGGCGTTTGCGATGCGCCTTTTCCATCTGGGCCTCGACGCACATGTCCTGGGCGATGTGACGATGCCGCCGGTCGGACCCGGCGATCTGTTGGTTGCAAGCTGCGGGCCCGGCCACCTCGCCTCGGTCGAGACCTTCCTGCGCATCGCGCGGGAGGCGGGCTGTGAAACGCTGTGTGTGACTGCCCAGCCGGAGGGACGGACCGTTCGCGCGGCCGACCACCGCGTGGTCATCCCGGCGCAGACCATGGCCGATGATCGGCCGGCGGATGGCCACGCCCCGGCCTCGCTCCTGCCGATGGGCAGCCTGTTCGAGGCGGCGCAGCTCGTCTTCTTCGAGCTGGTGGTGCTGCGACTGCGCGACCGGATCGACGTCACGCCCGAAGCGATGCGGGCACGCCACACCAATCTCGAATGATCCGGTAACAAAACGGCCCCGTCCGGAAGACGGGGCCGCGGGCCGTGATGGCCGAATTCGTCGGCGCGGATTACAGCTGGTTGTCGTCGCCGGTCGTGAGAGTCTCGTCCCAGTAGGCGTCGACCTCCTGCAGTGCTGCCTGGAACTGCTCGCCACCTCGATAGGCATCGGCGTCGAAAGCGGGTGCATTCTCGATCGCCTGCTCGCCGGCCGGAAGCACGAAGCTGTTCATGCCGGCCGTCACCCGCAGATCGTCCCAGCGCACCGCGACGGTATCCGCGCCGATCCCGAGGAAGCCGCCACGGGAGACTGCCACGTAGCGGATGCTGCCATCCTCCGGGTCGAGGATCACGTCATCGACCTCGCCGAGATATTCATCCTGCGGGTTGCGCAGTTCGGTGCCGATGATCTCGTCAACCCGCAGGGCCGAGCCGAGTTCGGAGACAGGCGTCGCGGCGAGGATCTGCTCCTGTCGCCAGCCCTGCACCTCACCCGGCTCAACCCCCAGCTCCGCGAGGTCCGACACATACTGGTCGTAGACCTCCTGCACTTCACCAAGTACGGCCTGGCAGCCCTCCTCATCACCACGGCGGTCGAGGATGGCGGCGGCGCTGTACAGAGTGCGGATCTCGTAGCGCGGATCCGTCGTCCAGCCGGTCTCGCCCCAGGGGCCGGCGGCACCGGTGGCTGCCATTTCCTGCTGCAGCGCCGGATCCATCGCCGGGTCCGTCACCCCCGCAGCGCCCGGGGCGGTCGGATCGACCGCCGTCCCGGGGGCGGCAACGCCATAGCCGCTCCAGCCCGACAGCCAGTAGCCGTCCTGGCGCATCTGCTCGCCGAGCGCGGCCATGTCACCGGCGCATTGCGACATCTCGGTTCCGGCGTCCGGCGCGGCCACGCCGTCCTGCCCGGTATCCTGGGCATGGGCTGTCGCGAAACCGGTCACCAAGGCGATGGCGGCACAACCGACCGTCAGAGTCCGGATCCTCATGAAGATCCTCCTGCTTTGCTTCCGGTCTTCGGCCTGCCGAAGACCAAGGCGGCGGCGACCTGCCGGGCACCGCCATCGATGACCAGACAATCGGAACCGTAGTGTGGGGTTCCCCCGGTCGCCGCGGACTGGACCTGATGCGTGCGGGGTGCAATGGTCGGAAACACGCCTGCCATCGGGCGGGGATCAGAGCTGGAGTGAACGCCTTGAGCGGCTCAGACGAGACGGCCGGCCGGGCGGCTGGTGATGCCATTTGGGATCCGGCACCGACGCTCTCCGAGATCGAGAGGCTGCGCCACGACATCCTGACGGCCGAGGATCTGGCGCCGGAGGCCCGCAACCATCTGCTCGATGCGCTCGCCGAGCTCGAGCGCGAAGCGCTTCACCCCGAGCGGGACCCGCAGCGCATCCGCCGCTCGGCTCAGGCGCTTGAAGCGGCGCATGACCGCCACGCGCCGGGTCTCGTCGAAGCGATCGGTCCCAACCGTCTTGCGGCACTGACGGGGTTGTTGCCGCACGTCTGAGCATTGGCACCGCCGCGGCATCCTCTTCGTCAGCGGGCCTCCGCCCGCGGGTCGCGCGCTGCGAGATAGAGCGCGACCGCCCGCCGGTCGTCCTCGGACAGGCGGCGGGCGACCGTCGTCATCAGATGGGCGAAGGCGGTGCCGCCCCGCTCCCCCGATGCAAAGAGGGCGAGCTGACGCTCGAGATAGCCGGCGCTGAGCCCGTCGAGACGGGGATAGATCGGATTGCGCCCGTCACCGCCGTGACAGGCGAGGCAGGCGGGCACGGCATCGCCGGACACCCCCGTCTCGGCGATCGCGCGACCGCGCGCCAGGACGGCACCGTCGGCTGGCTCTCCCGATGGCACCGGCGGCGACAGCCCCGCGAAATGGGCAGCCAAGGCGGGAAAGAGGACCGGTTCGGAAAGGCCGGCGGCGAGCGCCATCATCCCGCTCGCGCGCCGGCCGGATGCATAGGCTTCCAGCGAGGCGAGGATATAGGCTTCGCTCTGGCCGGCGATCGCGGGAACGACGGTCCCGCCCCGCCCCTGCCCGTCGGCCCCATGACAGCGCGCACAATGGGCGATCGCACCGATGAGGCTGGGCGCAGGACCGCTGCGTGGATCGCCCGGCGGATCCACGGCCTCCGGCCGCGTGCCGGGTGCGGCGGCGGACCCGTTCGCCGTGGCGGACTGATCGGCTCGGGGCCCTTCGACGAACAGCCGATAATCGTCGGGGGTCTGTTCGGGCAGGGTCCGCAGGAAGGCGACCACGGCCCAGACCTCGTCATCGCGCAGCTGCGAGGGCCAGGCCGGCATGCCGGTGAACTTGATACCGTGCTTGACGATCCAGAAAAGCTCCGCCTCGCGCCATGCCCGGATACGCGGCGCGAGCAGCGGCGGCGGCGGCGTCATCATCAGCGCAAAGGCCGGCCGGGGTTCGGCGGGCGATCCATGGCAAGGCGCGCAGCCGCTCTCGTAATGGGCGGCGCCGGCGAGACGCAGCGACGGGTCGTCGAGCGGCGGCGTCTCGATGAACAGCGCCTGCGTCCGCACCGCGTTGCGCAGCGCCCAATGGAGGAACCAGTCGGTGACCGCCCAATGCCCGCTGCTCGCCGCCGGGTTGAACAGCCCCGACCAGGCGAAGAGGAAGCCGGCAGAGACCAGCCCGGCCAGAATCAGCGCACCGCGCCGCCAGCCGATATGCATCAGTAGCAGCCCGGCACGAAGACCGCGACCATCGCCACATAGAGGGTCGCAACGGCGCTGAGGCCGGCGACGAGCAGCGTCGCAAAACCCAGGAAGCGGCGACGGTCGGTCTCGGTGGCGGCGGCATGCGGCGGGTCATAAGCGCCGAAACCCCAGTTTCGCCACGCCTGATGGGCCGACCAGACGATCGCCGCGAGCGCCGCCACCGTCACGCCGCCAATGCCAAGTCTCAACGTCGAAAAACCGAAGCCGAACAGTGCGGGCTTGGCGCACCAGATCGCGGCGCCGACATAGCAGACGAGGAAATGCAGCGCCCAGACAGTCGGCGCCGCGATCAGCGTCAGAAGCGAGGGGTTGCGCAGGCCGATATCCATGCCGCCTCCGCTCACGCTATCAACGGGAACAGGCCGACAACGCCGAAACCGACGAGCGCAGTCGCCAGCATGAACTGCCAATAGAGCACGACGTTCTGGAGATCGATGTCGTGCTCCGGCGTCAGTCGGCCGGCGAGGCCGCGGGCCAGGCAGTAGAGCTGCATGATGATGCCGGCCCCGGCATGCGCCACCGTCCAGCCGATGATGACCCAGACAATCGCCGGATAGACGTGGCGGGTGGGATCGAGGGCGGTCTCGGCCGGACCCGCCAGCCCGGCCGCGCAGCCGACGGCGGTGAGGAGCGCAGCGGCGACGAGCGCCGCCCGCATCGACCGGCCCGCACCGGCCCGGTTGAGGCGCCGGGCGAGCCGCGTCGCCGCCCATCCCGCCAGCATCAGCCCTGCCGCGGCCATCGGCCACGTAACGCCCGGTCCCTCAAGCTCCACCGGCGGGAAGTCGGGATGGATCGTCCAGTAAAAGAAATAGGCGAAGATCAGGCTGGCGAAGGCCGTACCGTCGCCGACCATGGTGATGAACATCGCCCACCAGCCGACCGATTGCGAACCGGCGATGTAGAGCGGCAGCGCCAGCCCCCGGCCGACGGATTTGGTCGGCTTCTCCGGAATCTCCGCCGTACCGCGCCACAGCCACCACAGGATCGCGACAAAGGCAGCCACGGCGCTGGCCGCGGTCAGATACCACCAGTGGAAGGTCAGGAAGATGAACACGCCGCCCAGCCCGACGGCGGCAACCATCGGCACGAAGCTCGGCCCGGAGACGCGCAGGCATTGCAGCGGTTCGGCGTCCAATACGCTCGTCACCAGCGTCTCGCGCCGGCCCTCCTCGGCATCGGGCAGGTAGAAGCGCCCGGCATCGACATCGCGCAGCAGGTCGGGCTGGTCCCAGAGCGGGTAGCGGCTGCGGATGATCGGGATCGAGCGGACACCCCAGTTCTCGCCCGGCATCTCGATCATCCATTCCAGCGTGCCGGCCCGCCACGGGTTCCGCGCCGCATGAGGTTGGCGTCGCTTCGGCCGCACCACGTCCCAGGCGACGACAAGGACACCCGCCGCAAAGATGAAGGCGCCCGCCGTCGAGACGAGGTTCGGCCACTCCCAGCCGAGCCCTTCCGGATAGGTGAAGACCCGCCGCGGCATGCCCCGCAGGCCGGCAATGTGCATCGGAAAGAAGCCGATGTTGAAACCGGCGAACATCAGCCAGAAGGCGACCCGGCCCAGCCTGTCCGAGAGCGTGCGGCCTGCGACCAGCGGGAAGTAGTAGTAGAGCCCGGCCACGACCGGGAACAGCATGCCGCCGATCAGCACATAGTGCAGATGGGCGACGATGAAATGGCTGTCATGGGCCTGCCAGTCGAACGGCGCGATCGCCACCATCACGCCCGACAGCCCGCCAATGACGAAGATGACCAGCGCGCCGGTCACGAACAGCATCGGCGTCGCACGGACGACGCGCCCGGCCAGTACTGTCGCCACGAAGGCTAGGATCTGCACCCCCGTCGGGATCGCGACCGCGACCGACGCCGCCGAGAAGAAGCCGAGCGAGACGATCGGCAGCCCGGTCGTGAACATGTGGTGGACCCACAGCCCGAAGCTGATGAAGCCGGTCCCGACCGCAGCCAGCACGATCCAGGAATAGCCGACCAGCGGCCGGCGGGCGAAGGTCGGCACGATCATCGCCAGAAGGGCGATCGCCGGCAGGAAGATGATGTAGACCTCGGGGTGGCCGAAGATCCAGAACAGGTGCTGCCAGAGGAGCGGATCGCCACCCCGGGCCGGATCGAAGAACGGCCAGCCGAACATCCGCTCGAGCTCGAACAGGATGTCGCCGGCGATCAGAGGCGGGAAGGCGAACAAGATCATCCCGGCGACGACCAGCACGTACCAGGCATAAAGCGGGATCAGATTGATCCGCATGCCGGGTGCCCGGCATTTCAGGACACCGACGATCAGCTCGACCGCGGCGGCGATCGAGGCGACCTCGATGAAGGACAGGCCGAGCAGCCAGATGTCCGCACCGATCCCCGAATGGATCGGGTCGGTGGTCAGCGGCGGGTACATGAACCAGCCGGCCTCCGGCGCTGCGCCGAAAAAGATCGAGCCGCAGACGAAGACACCGCCGATGACGAAGCACCAGAAGCCGAAGGCAGAGAGCCGCGGGAAGGGAAGGTCACGCGCGGCCAGCATCTGCGGCAGGATGACGATGGCGACCGCCTCGAAGATCGGCACGGCGAACAGGAACATCATCACGGTGCCGTGCAGCGTGTAGGCCTGATTGTAGAAACCGGCCGTCAGGAGGTCATTTTCGGGTACGGCGAGCTGGAGGCGAACCAGCAGCGCCAGAACGCCTGCGAACAGCATGAAGAGGAAGGCGGCCCCGGTGTACCAGAGGCCGACCTCGGTATTGTTCACGTCCGACAGGTAGCGCCAGCCGCGCGGCGACGCCCAGACCCGTCTGAGACGGGCCTCCTGCGCCGCCCGCCGTTCCATCTCCTCGGCGGATGGGCTCATCGTAGCGTTCCGAGGTAATGGGCGATCGCCCGGAGGTCCTCCGCCGGCAGCATCGAGAAGGCAGGCATCCGCGCCTCGGGCTTCACCGCGGCGGGATCGGTGATGAAGCGCAGCAGCGCCTCTTCCGTGTTCGGCAGCGTGCCGGCGGCGATCGTGCGGCGCGCGGCGAGATGGGTGAGGTCGGGACCGACGAGGCCGGCCGCCTCCGTGCCGCGGATGGCATGGCAGGCGCCGCAGCCATGGGCGAGGAACAGGGCCTGTCCCGAGCGGGCGAGGTCGGCAGCCGGCTCGATGGCGGGGCCGGCCTCACCCTCCAGCCAGGCGGCGAACTCGGCGGGCGCCATCGCCTCGACCTCGAAGGCCATCAGCGCATGGGCGGTGCCGCAGAACTCGGCGCAGGCCCCGCGATAGCGGCCCGGCACGCTCGCCTCGAGCGTCAGGAGGTTCGTTCGCCCGGGGATCATGTCCATCTTCCCGGCCAAAGCGGGGATCCAGAAGCTGTGGATCACATCCGGGCTCGACAGCATGAAGCCGACCCTTTGGCCGGCCGGCAGATGGATCGCGTTGGCGGTCTCGACCGGAGCCTCGGCGCCCGGTGGCCAGTAACGGACACGCCACCAGAACTGCTGGCCGACGACCTCGATGCGCAGCACGTTGGGCGCGGTGGCGGCGGCGAGCGGCCGCAGCCCCGGCATGATCCACAGCGCGTGAGCGAGGAGGAGAGCCAGCAGCAGGGTCGGCAGCACCGCCCCGCCCCACAGGATCAGCCGGCCGGCCAGCGCCTCACTGTACGGGGCGTCCTTGAAATGCAGCGCATAGAGGGCGAGGCCGACGACCAGCGCCCAGATCACGCCCCCCGCCGCGGCCATGATCCAGAACAGCTCGGCGACGGTCGCGGCCTCTGGGCCGCGTGGCGCCAGAGCCGATTGCGCGCCCTCACAGCCAGCGAGCGCCAGTGCGGCGCAGCCGGCCCCAAGCGCCGGCCGCCGTCCGGTGACGGCCCCCTGCCCCGCTGCGTCATCCCGCCGGGCCATCTCCCTCCACCGGCAATGCGGAAGGCGGGAGTGGCCGGGATGGCGCGCCCCGTCGCCTGCCGACTAGAAGGCGCTGCGGCGGGGCGATGTTCCCTGGGAGACGGCGGCTGTCAGGCGGTGCCGCTCCGCCGCATCGGCAGGAAAAGCGGGCGGGCGAGCACGAGGATCAGCATCGCCAGCCCGACGAGCGAGGTCGTCAGCTCCGGCGCCACCATCAGCAGCGCCGCAATCGCCAGCACCGTGCGCTCGATCCATCCCAAAGGCCGGGTCAGATAGGCCGAGAAGGCGGCCGAGAGTGCGGTAATGCCGAGCACCGCCCCGATCGTCGCGACGAGGAAGGCGCGCAGCGAGAAATCCTCGACCACGATCAACATCGAGGGCGAGAAGACGAAGACGAAGGGCACCAGCACCTTCCCCATACCGAGCCGGAAGGCGGTGTTGCCGGTGCTGAAGGGGTTGGCATTGGCGATCCCTGCCGCGGAATAGGCGGCGAGTGCCACCGGTGGCGTCAGATCCGCGAGCACCCCGTAATAGAAGACGAAGAAGTGCGCGACCAGCGGCTGCACGCCGAGCATGACCAGGATCGGCGCCGAGACGGTCACCATGATCAGGTAGTTGGCGGTGGTAGGAATGCCGCAGCCCATCAGGATGCAGACGATGCCGGTCAGCAGCAGCGTCAGGAAGAGCGTCACACCGGCGGTCGACATCAGGTCGAAGGGGATCAGCGGCACGATCGCCTCGGACCACTCCGCGGCGGTCGCGGTGACGATATAGGCCACCTTGAAGCTGACCCCGGTCAGGGTGACGACGCCGATGATGATCCCGACCGTCGCCGCCGCCGCACCGACCGCCAGCGCATATTTCGCACCATGGACGAAGGCGTCGAAGAGGTCGCGGGGTTTCAGCCGGCGGTAACGATGCAGGAAGCCGATGACGATACAGCCCGTGATCCCCCAGAAGGCCGCGAGATAGGGGGTGAAGCCGTTGAGCAGGATGGCGACCAGCAGGAAGAGCGGCAGCAGCGTCGGCCAGTCGCGGCGCAGCACCGTCCAGACCTTCGGCAGCTCCGCGGCGGTCAGGCCGCGCAATCCGCGGCGCTTGGCTTCGAAGTGCACCTGCATCAGCACGCCGAAGAAGTGCATGAAGGCCGGTACGATCGCGGCGATCAGGATGTCGGTATAGGGGATCTCCAGGAACTCGATCATCAGGAACGCGGCGGCGCCCATGATCGGTGGCGTGATCTGCCCGCCGGTGCTCGCCGCCGCCTCAACCGCGGCCGCGAAATGCCGGGGATAGCCGATCCGCGCCATCGCCGGGATGGTGAGCGATCCCGTGGTCACCGTATTCGCGATGGAGGAGCCGGAGATCGAGCCGAACAACGCCGATGAGAGTACCGCCACCTTGGCCGGCCCTCCGGCGAAACGGCCGGCGACCGCGGAGGCAAGGTCGATGAAGAGCTGGCCGAGGCCGATCCGCGTCGCAAGCACCCCGAACAGCACGAAGTGGAACACATAGGTCGCGACGACGCCGACCGGCAGGCCGTAGATCCCCTGGCTGGTCAGGTAGAGATGGTTGACCAGCGTCGACCAGGAGGAACCGGGATGCATCAGGAGGCCCGGTGCGTGGCGGCCGAACAGCGCATAGGCCATCACCAGCACGGCGATGACCGGCAGCGGCCAGCCAATCGACCGCCGTGTCGCCTCGAGCAGCACGACGATCATCACCGAGCCCATCACCACGTCGATCTGCAGCGGGTTGCCGACGCGGAAGGCGAGATCGGCGAACACCCAGGGCACGTAGAGCGCAGCCGCTGCGGCGGCGAGAGCAAACGCCCAGTCGATCAGCGGAATCCCGCCCGGCCGCATCAGCGTCGAGAGCGGCGGCGTCGGGCCCGACCTGCCGCCCCAGGCAGGGAAGACGAGGAAGATCAGGGCGAGCACGAAGGCCATGTGCACGCCGCGATGGGTGACCTCGCGCAGCAGGCCGAAGCCGGCCGTATAGTAGTGGAAAAAGGACAGCGCGAAGAGCAGCAGCGCGACCAGCACCGCTGACGCCCGTCCGAGTGGCCGGTAACGCAGTTCCGGATCGAAGCGCTCCGCGCGCTTGATCGCCTCGTCTACCGCACCATCGTCGGTCCGCAGGCTCATCTCGATATGTTCCGGGACGGGAATGCAAAAGCGGGGGGCGGAGCCTGTGGCTCCGCCCCCGCCACGCTCAGATCAATCGCGGCGCCGCGTGCGCCGCCTCAGTCACTCCAGGAGGCCGGCCTCGGTATAGAAGCGTTCCGCGCCCGGATGCAGCGGAATGCCAATGCCGTCGAGAGCCGTCTCGAGCCTGATCGAGCGCCCCTTGGCGTGGCCGCTGTCGAGCAGGGCGCGCGTGCTGTCGTTCCACAGTGCCCGGGTGATCTCGTAAACCAGCTCCTCCGGCTGGTCCACGCTGGTCACCCATTGGGCACCGACGCTCAGCGTCTGCACATCCTCGTCGACGCCCTCATAGGTCCCGCCGGGGATCGTGTGCTCGGCGAAGAAGCCGTATTCCCCGATGATCGCCTCGGCCTGTTCGCCGTCGATCGGCACCAGCACAATGTCGAAGCCGGTCGCCAGCTCCGCGATCGCGCCGGCCGGGAAGCCGCCGACGAAGAAGAAGGCGTCCATATTGCCGTCCCGCATCAGATCGGCGGCCTGGTTCGGCTTGAGGTACTCCGCCTCGATATCCGCCTCGGTCAGCCCATAGGCCTCGAGGATGATCCGCGCATCGACCAGCGTGCCCGAGCCCGGCTCGTCGAGCGAAACCGCCTTCCCCCGCAGATCGTCGACGCTGTCGATCCCGGCATCGGCCCGGGCCACGAGATGGATGCTCTCGGGATAGAGGTTGGCGATCGCGCGGATCCCCTCGACCGCACCCTGCCCCTCATAGATCCCGGTACCGGTATAGGCCCAGTAGGCGACATCTGACTGCGAGAAGCCCGATTCTGCCGCGCCGCTGACGATGGCGTTGATATTCGCCACCGAGCCGTTGGAGGCGACGGCGGTCGCGATCAGCCCGGGGACACCGCAGCTCCCCCCCTCCTCGCAGCCGCGCGATCCGGGCGGATTCGAGATCGCATTCGCGAGCAGCCCGCCGATCGGGAAATAGGTCCCGGCCGTGCCGCCGGTCACGATCCGGAAAAAGCTCGGCTGCTGGGCAGCGGCGGTGCCAGCCGCGATACCGCCGAGACAGACGATGGCGACCGATGCCTTTGCGACCGCTCGGGCCAAGTTCATCCGCCTCATAACTCAACTCCTTGTTGCATATACTCCAGACCTGCCGCCGATCGCCACGAAGCAACGAGTTGAGGCGACAACTCATAGTGGTATTTTAACATCCATGGCCGGGTGCGCCAAGTACAGTCTGACCGGGAAAGGTTCGAAGCGAAGCGGCCACTGACAGATCGCGCGCGGCACTTGAACGCCGAACGGCTGTCCATTCGCCTCGTCCACATTCCTTCCATACTATTGTCAGAAACTCAGTCGAACGGATAAGAGTACTTTGTCTGCGACGGTTTATTTGTCGTGGTTCTGCTCGTAGCGCGCGCGCGTCTCGGCATTCATCGGGTAGAGACCGGGCAAGGGAACGCCACGGTCAATCTCGCTCATGATCCAGGCCTCGGCACGCTCCTGCTCCGGCGCCTCTGCCGCCACCTCGGCCAGCAGCCCGGCAGGGATGACGACCGCACCGTCATCATCCGCCACCACCACATCGTCGGGCATCACCGCGACGCCGCCGCAGCCGACGGGCTGCTGCCAGCCCGCGAAGGTCAGCCCGGCGACCGAGGGCGGCGCGGCTGCCCCCCGCGCCCAGACGGGCAGGCCGGTGCCGAGCACACCGGTCAGGTCTCGCACCACCCCGTCGGTGACCAGGCCGGCGACCCCGCGCTTGGCCATCCGGGCACAGAGGATATCGCCGAAGATGCCGGCGTCGTCGATGCCCATCGCATCGACGACGGCGATCACCCCTTCCGGCATCGCCTCGATCGCCGCGCGCGTCGAGGTCGGCGATGCCCAGGAGGCCGGCGTCGCGAGATCCTCGCGCGCCGGCACGAAGCGCAACGTGAACGCCCGGCCGACACGCCGGGGCTGCCCGGGCACCAGCGGCCGCGTCCCGCGCATCCAGACGTTCCGCAGGCCCTTCTTCAGGAGCACCGTCGTGAGGGTGGCGGTCGACACGGCAGAAAGCGCCTCGAAGACGGCACGGTCGTCGGACATGGGCAACTCCGGTTCTCGCGCCGCAGGGTACATCACCGATGGCGCGGTTGAGCGATGCGCGCTTCTACCATCGCCGACGCTTGACGCCAGCGTCGCATCACCGCCGGAGCCGCCCATACCCCCTCAGCGCTGGGCTTCGGCCCGCTCACCCAATTGCAGATAGCGCTCGGTCACCGGGATGAGCTGGCTCTCAAGCCAGCGCGCCATGGCCTCTTCCTCGGCGAGCGACTGTTCGAGCAGCGGCGTTGCCGAGATCATGCCCGCCCGGTCGGCGACCAGGATAAGCGAGCGGTAGCTGGCGATCTCGAAGTTCTCGAACGCGAAATTGGCGTAGCTGTTCTTGAGGATCTCGTCCTCGGCGAGGGCATGGCCCATCGCCGCGAGATTACCGACCAGGCTGAGGGCCGTGTCCTTCAGACCGGATGCGCTCTCGCCGCAACTCTCCAGCACCCGGTCGAGACGGGCGATCTGCCCCTCCGTCTCGCGTCGATGTGCCTGCAAACGGGCCTTGAGGTCGGGATAGTCCTCGAGCCGGCCGAGCTGGCGGTCGATCAGGGCCAAGGCTTGGTTCTCGAGCGCATGGGCGTTGCGCAGGCCGGCCACGAAGGTCTTCTCGGCAAAGCTCGATGCCATGGTCGTCACTCCCGGTCGGGTTGCTGGTGACGGTCAATCGGCGCCTCGCGACAGGGTTCCTCACCGGACGGAACCGAAGCGGCGGCGCGGCGCTTGTGCGGTCAGACGGCCCGCGCCTTCGTCCCGCGCCCTGCGCGGTGGGAGGGATCCATGGAAGAGAAGTCCTCCTTCGGCCCTCCGGTCAGGACCGACGGCCTGCAACTCGAGGAGCGGCGGGGCTTCCAGGAGTGGTTCTGGCGCGTGCAGCGCTGGGCCTGGGCAGGGTTCGGGCTCGTCGTGCTGGCCGCCTTGGCCGGCCTCACCGGCAGCGGCGGCCCCCTCTCCCGTGCCACGCTCGAGCTCGGCGCCGGCAGCATCGACTATCCGGGCGTCGCGCGCTGGCAGGCCGCCGACAGCCTCACCCTGCAGCTCGCGCCAGGCCGGGCCGGGCGCACCCTCCTCTTGTCCTCCGGCTTCGCGGAGAGCTTCGAGATCGAGACGGTACACCCCGCACCGCTGCTGTGGGAGAGCGGTGCGGACGGTCACCGCATGCGCTTTGCCGTCGATGCCGGCGCCCCGGTCACCATCCACCTGCATGTCCGGCCGCTGAAGCCCGGCTTGACGGAGGCCACCGCCTCCCTCGACGGCGGGCCGGCGCCACGGATGCGCTTCATCGTGCTGCCCTAGGAGCCTTGCATGGAGTCGGTCATCCGCGGCGCGGCCATCTATCTCATCCTCCTCGTCGTCACGCGTTTATCGGGACGCCGCACCCTGTCCCAGATGACGCCCTTCGACCTCATCCTGCTGCTGATCATCGCCGAGACGACCCAGCAGGCACTGCTCGCCGATGATTTCTCGATCACCAACGCGGTGATCCTGATCGTGACGCTGTTCGCGATCGATATCGGCCTGTCCTATGTCAAATCGGCCTCACCGGTGTCGCGGCGCCTGCTCGACGGCGTGCCGACGGTGCTGATCAGCCATGGCGAGCCGGACCGGCGGGCGATCGCGCGGGCGCGCGTCGAGATCGATGACGTGCTGGCGGCAGCGCGTGAACAGCACGGGCTGGAGCGGCTGGATCAGGTGAAATTCGCGGTGCTCGAGGTCGGCGGCAGCATCAGCATCGTCCCCAAGGAATGACGTCGGGACGGGCACGAGGCGCAGCGATATCGCAAGCCGCGCTGGATCCACTGCGAGTGGATGGGCGGCGCCTTAAGGTCCATCTGGACCTCGACAACCGGTCCGACACGGACCCTTTTTGCATCAAGCCATTGATAAGCTTGTGGCGACCCCTACGGGATTCGAACCCGTGTTACCGCCGTGAAAGGGCGATGTCCTAGGCCTCTAGACGAAGGGGTCGTGGCGCGAAGGAGGTAGCCGCCCGCATCCACGAAATCAAGCAGAATGCGCCCGGCCCGGCGCTGGCGGGCCGGGTGCGGATGTCAGAAGACGGCCGCAGAGGATACGCCGAGGAGGATGGGATGCAGAAGCTGCTGGTGCTGCAGTCGCTCTGGGCCATGGAGCGCCGCCACACCGACGGGTTCGAGCGCACGCTCGAACAGAATCTCGAGATGATCGTCGAGGCGGGCTATGACGGCGTCAGCAGTGGCGCCTTCGGCGATCGCGACGTGGCCCGCCGCATCACTGCGGTGACGAAGCCGCGCGGGCTCGCCGTCGAGGCGCAGTGCTTCCCGAAGACGGTCGACGATCTGAAGCCGGTGCTCGAGGTCTGCACCGAGTTCGGCGTGCACCATCTCGACCTGCAGGCCGATGTGCGCCCGCGCCGGCTGCAGGATTGCATCCCGCTGCTCGAGGGCTGGCGGCGGCTGGCCGAACAGGTCGATTTCCCGGTCTATCTCGAGACCCATCGAGACCGGATGACGACCGATCTCTACTTCACGCTGGACCTGCTCGACTGCTTCCCCGACCTCGCGCTCGTCGCGGACCTGTCGCATTTCCTCGTCGGACGGGAATTCGCCTGGCCGGTCTCCGACGAGAACCACGCGCTGATCCAGCGGATCCTCGACCATGCCTGGGCGATCCACGGCCGGGTGGCGAGCCGGGAGCAGGTGCAGATCGAGATCTCCTTCCCGCATCACCGGATGTGGGTCGACCTTTTCCTTAGCTGGTGGGAATACGGCTTCAAGAGCTGGCGGCGGCGTGCCGGACCCGAGGACACACTGGCCTTCGTCTGCGAGCTGGGGCCGAAGCCCTATGCCATCACCGGCCGTGACGGCAACGACACCACCGATCGCTGGGCCGAGGCGCTGGAGATGCGCGACATGGTGCGCCAGCTCTGGGACGACGTGGTCTCGGAGACGCCACGCAATCCCTAGCACCGGCCGGCGGCGCGGCCCCGCTCAGCCGGCGGGGGCCGCATCGTCGACATGCAGGCAGACCGTCTCGCCGCCATTCCACTCGTCGATGCGCAGCGTGCCGGCGAGGTGCAGCGCCGGCCGCGCCGGATCGAGCAGCGCCCGGCCGAGTGCGGTATCGGCAGCGCGGAAGGCGATGCCGCGCAGCCCTGCGCCATCCGCCCCCTCCAGCCGGACCGACACATGCCCCCCCTCGCCCACCACCCGGGCGTGACGCACGACGAGCGCCGGCAAGGCGAAGCGCGGTTCGGGATTGCCAGAGCCGAACGGACCGAGCCGGGCGAGCAGCGCCGCCAGTTCGAGCGTCGCGCCCGACGCCGCGAGCGCGCCGTCACAGTCGAGCAGCGGCAACCGGTCGTGGGGCAGCGCACCGCGGCAGGCACGCCGGACATGCGCCTCGAGGAAGTGCCGCAGATCGTGCAGCCGGTCGGCGGCGACCGTGAAGCCCGCCGCCATCGGATGGCCGCCGCCCGCCATCAACAGCCCGGCCTGACGCGCCGCAATCACCGCGCCACCGAGGTCGACACCGGCGACGGAGCGGCCAGAGGCCTTGCCGATCCCGCCTTCGAGCGACACGACGCAGGCCGGCCGCCGGTAACGCTCCTTCAGCCGTCCGGCGACGATGCCGATCACGCCGGGATGCCAGCCCTCGCCGACGACGAGGAGCACCGCCTCTCCCGCGGCGCCAGCCTCGACCAGTGCCATCGCCTCGGCCAGCACCGCCGCCTCGACCGCCTTGCGGTCGTCATTGTGTCCGTCGAGCAGCGCGGCCAGCCGGGCGCATTCGAGCGGATCGTCCGAGGAGAGCAGCCGCGCCCCGGCCTCGGCCCGGCCGATCCGCCCCGCCGCATTGATGCGCGGCCCGAGCATCCAGCCGAGATGCCAGGCGTCGAGTCGACGTGTCAGCTTGGCGATGTCGGCGAGCGCCGCGATGCCCGGATTGCCGCGCCGTGCCATCACCCGCAGCCCCTGGGCGACGAAGGCGCGGTTGAGGCCGGTCAGCGGCACGACATCGGCGACGGTGCCGAGCGCCACGAGATCGAGCAGCCCCCGCAGATCCGGCTCCGGCCGGTGAGGGCCGAAGGCGCCGGCGCCTCGCAGCGCGCGATTGGCGGCAACCAGAGTCAGGAAGGTCACGCCGCAGGCGGCGAGATGGCCGAGACCCTGCGGCTGGTCGAGCCGGTTGGGGTTCACCACCGCGACGGCGGCGGGCAACCGTTCCTCCGCCGCATGATGGTCGATGACGATGACCCGGATGCCTTCCGCCGCCGCGGCGTCCAGCACCTCGAAGGCGGTGGTGCCGCAATCGACGGCGATGACGAGCCGGGCGCCTGCAGCGGCGAGGCCACGCAGCGCCGGCAGGTTTGGGCCATAGCCCTCGGCAATGCGGTCGGGCACGTGCAGCCCGCATTCGATGCCCAGCGCGGCCGCCCAGCGCAGGATCAGCGCCGCCGAGGTGGCGCCGTCCACGTCATAATCGCCGAGCACCGCGATCGGCCCGCCGGCGATCACCGCCTCGGCCAGGGCCGCTGCGGCCCGATCCATGTCCTTCAGCACCGACGGATCGGGCATCAGCGCCCGCAGCGTCGGATCGAGGTGATCGGCAGCGGCGTCCAGGGAAACGGCGCGGGCCGCCATCAGCCGGCCGACGATCTCCGGCAGGGCGAGGCGCTGTGCGATCGCCAGCGCCTGCCGCGGATCACAGCGGCGTTCGACCCAGCGGGCCCCCTTCAGCGAGCACTCGACCCCGAGCAGCGCCGGCGCGGCCGGCGCCGGATCGGTCTCCGGCCTGTCGCCCGGCTCGTCCTCCGGTACCCGCAGCGCCACGGTCACGGCGCAGCGGCCGCCTGCATCGCCCGCTTGCGCTCGAGATTGTGGACCGCCTCGATCGTCCGCACCGTGCCGCTCTTCGAACGCATCACGATCGAATGGGTGACGGCACCCGTGCCGCGGCGCAGGACGCCGCGCAGCATCGGGCCGGTGGTCACGCCGGTCGCCGCGAACATCACCTCGCCGGAGGCCATGTCCTCCAGCCCGTAGATGCGCGAGAGATCCTGCACCCCGTGACGGGCGGCCCGCTCGCGCTCGTCATCATTGCGGAACAGCAGTCGGCCCAGCATCTGCCCGCCGATGCAGCGCAGCGCCGCAGCCGCCAGCACCCCTTCCGGGGCACCGCCAATGCCGAGATACATGTCGACGCCGCTCTCGGGCTGGGCCGTCGCGATCACGCCGGACACGTCGCCGTCGGAAATCAGCATGATGCGCGCGCCCGCCTCGCGCACCTTCGCGATCAGCTCGGCATGGCGCGGCCGGTCGAGGATGCAGACGACGAGGTCGGAGATCTCGGTGCGCTTGGCGAGGGCGAGCGCCTTGAGGTTCTGCGCCGGGGTCGCATCGATGTCGATCAGATCGCGCGGCAGCCCGCCACCCACCGCGATCTTGTCCATATAGACGTCCGGCGCCTTGAGGAAGCCGCCCTTGTTCGCCATCGCCACGACGGCCAGGGCGTTGGGCCCCCCCTTGGCGGTGATCGTCGTGCCCTCGAGCGGATCGAGGGCGATGTCGATCTGCGGCCCCTCGCCGGTGCCGACCTTCTCGCCGATATAGAGCATCGGCGCCTGGTCGCGCTCGCCCTCGCCGATCACCACCTCGCCATCGATGGCGAGGCTGTTGAGGGCACGGCGCATCGCATCGACCGCCGCCTGATCGGCGAGACGCTCGTCACCCCGCCCCATCAGGCGGGAGGCCGCGAGCGCTGCCTCCTCGGTGACCCGCACGACCTCGAGCGCGAGATTGCGGTCCATCGCCTTGTCGGTCGCCCGTCTTTGCATCGCCATCACCGGCCCTTCCCCTGGGGCTGAACCCCACCACAAGTCACAAGGATTCTATCCGGATGAGGTGCGGCGGTTCGAGAACCGTGTGCAGCGTCCCGATCCGGGCGAGCGCCCGGCACATCGCCGCCTCCTCGGTGTCATGCGTCGTGATCACCACCGGTACCGCCTCATGCTGCGACCGGCCCCGCTGGATCAGGCTCTCCACCGAGATCGCCTCATCGCGCATGGCGGCGGCGATGTCGGCGATCACGCCCGGTCGGTCGACCACCATCAGCCGCAGGTAATAGGCACCGACACGATGCTCCATCGGCACGGCAGGCACCGCGCGCAGTGCCGCCAGCGGCGCGCCGAGCGGCGCCACGCGCTGGCCGCGGGCGATGTCGATGATGTCGGCGACGACCGCCGAGGCGGTCGGGCCGCCACCGGCGCCGCGGCCGGTCATCATCACCTGCCCGACGCTGTCACCCGAAGCCACCACCGCGTTGAACACGCCCTCCACGCTGGCGATCGGCGAGGCGCGTTCGATCATGCAGGGATGCACGCGCAGCGACAGCCCGTCGCCGACCCGGCGGGCGATGCCGAGCAGCTTGATCCGATAGCCGAGCTCCTCGGCATAGGCGATGTCGTCGGCCGAGATGCGGCGGATGCCCTCGACATGGAGTGCAGCGAAATCGACCGGCGTGTTGAAGGCGAGGCTCGCCAGCACGGCCAGCTTGTGCGCCGTGTCCACTCCGTCGATGTCGAAGCTCGGATCGACCTCGGCATAGCCCAGCCGCTGCGCCTCGGCGAGCACCGCCGCGAAGTCGCGGCCGGTCTCGCGCATCTCGCTGAGGATGTAGTTGCAGGTGCCGTTGAGGATGCCGAAGACGGCATCGATGTCATTGGCGGCCAGCCCCTCGCGCACCCCCTTGATGGCGGGGATGCCGCCGGCCACCGCGGCCTCGAACCCCAGCGTCGCCGCCATCCGCTCGGCGAGCGGCACCAGCGTGCCGACATGCATGGCCAGCAGCGCCTTGTTGGCGGTCACCACCGGCCGGCCCTTCGCCAGCGCGCGCTCGACCAGCGTACGGGCCGGGCCCTCCGCGCCGCCGATCAGCTCGACAACGATGTCAACCTCCGGATCCTCGGCGAGAGCGACCGGATCATCATGCCAGCGCAGCCCGGAGAGGTCGCAGCCACGCTCGCGCGTGCGGTCCCGGGCGGAGACGGCGACCGGCACGATCGGCCGGCCGGCCCGGGCGGCGAGCAGCCCGGCCCGGTCGCGCAGCAGGCGGACGACGGCCGCGCCGACCGTCCCCAACCCTGCAATGCCGACGCGCAGCGGTTGCGCCGTCACGAGGCGGCCTCGAGCACCGCCGGCTCCGGATCATTGGTCCTGCGCCCGAGGAATGCGCGAATCTGCCGGCAGGCTTGGCGGATGCGGTGCTCGTTCTCGACGAGGGCGATCCGAACATGGCCGTCGCCATGTTCACCGAAGCCCACGCCCGGCGCGACCGCGACGCCGGCCCGCTCGAGCAGCAGCTTGGAGAAGCCGAGCGAGCCGAGCTCCGCATAGGCTTCGGGGATCGGCGCCCAGACGAACATCGACGCCTCGGGCCGCGGCACCGACCAGCCGGCCTGGCGCAGCCCGTCGATCAGCACGTCGCGGCGCCGCCGGTAGCGGATGCGCATCTGCTCGACGAAATCCTGCGGACCGTTGATCGCAGCGGTCGCAGCCACCTGCAACGGCGTGAAGGCCCCGTAATCGACATAGGATTTCACCCGCGCCAGCGCCGCGATCAGCCGGGCATTGCCCGCGGCGAAGCCGATCCGCCAGCCGGCCATCGAATAGGTCTTGCTGAGCGAGGTGAACTCCACCGCCACGTCGCGCGCTCCCGGGACCGCGAGGATCGACGGCGGCGGCCGGTCGCCGAAATAGATCTCGGCATAGGCGAGGTCGGAGAGGATGAAGATCTCGTGCCGGCGGCAAAACTCGACGATCGGCTCATAGAAGGCCGTGTCGACCACCTGTGCCGTCGGGTTCGACGGGTAGTTGAGCACCAGCGCCGTCGGTTTGGGCACGCTATGGCGCACCGCCCGCTCGAGCTGCGGCATCAGATCACCATCCGGCGCGGCGGGCAACGAACGGATCGCCGCGCCGGCGATGATGAAGCCGAACATATGGATGGGATAGGACGGGTTCGGCGCCAGCACGATGTCGCCGGGGCTGGTGATCGCCTGGGCGAGGTTGGCGAGCCCCTCCTTCGAGCCGAGCGTGACGACGATCTCGCTCTCGGGATCGAGCGTCACGCCGAAGCGCCGCTCGTAATAGGCGGCCTGGGCACGGCGCAGCCCGGGAATGCCGCGCGAGGTCGAATAGCCGTGGCTGCGCGGGTTCTGCGAGGCCTCGATCAGCTTGTCGATGACATGGCGCGGGGGCGGACCGTCGGGATTGCCCATGCCGAGATCGATGACGTCCTCGCCGCGGCTGCGCGCCGCGGCCTTCATCGCATTGACCTCGGCGAAGACGTAGGGCGGGAGCCGCTTGATGCGGTGGAAATCCTGCTGCGACATGATGGTCTCTCGACGGACCTCCGTTCGGAAACTGCCTCGGCCGACGGCACCCGGCGGTGTCGGCCGCGCCGGCGAGCCGGCGCCACAAGAATCGCGCGACGGGTCTCAGCCGCCGGTCACGATCTCCGCCCGTGCGGCCTCGCCATCGGTGATCCCGGAGCGCCGGTCGGCCTCGCCGTCGATGGTGATCCGGGAGGGATCGATGCCCAGGCCGACCAGCGCCCGCGCGACCGCCTGCGCTCGCTCGGTGGCGAGGCCCGCCCCGTCGCCGGCGCCGTAACCGGTCACCCGGATCCGGCCGGAGGCGGCGTTCGCCACCTCGCGCAGCGTGGCCATGGCGCTCTCCGGCAGTTCGGCCGAACCGGCCGCAAACCGTACCGTCCCCAGCGACTGGCCGGACGCTGCCGGCGGCGGCGCGCTGGCCGCCGCGGAGCCCGTGTCACCGCCGGACGCCGCCGCCGTCCGTCCGCCGAAGCTGAGGCCACCGACGGCGGCGGCACGATCGGCCTCGAGCCCGGCACGAATGGTCTCGCGCTCGGCCACGGACGGCAGGTCGGTGGGGCGCTCGGGTACATCCGCCAGTGAGGTTGCCCCGCCACTGGAGCCGCCGGAAACCGGCTGGCCGCCGAAGCTGAGACCGCCGGTGGCCACCGGCGTCACCGGCGCGGGCGCCTCCGCCACGACCGGGGCGGGTGCCTCCGGCGCAGCCGGGGTCGGGGCAGCCGTCGGTGTCGGCGCGGGCTCCGCCGCGGCGGGCGGTGCGGGCTGGGCAGCCATGGACTGAGGCGCCGGTCGGGGTTCGACGGGGGCCGTCCGCGCGGGCGCCGCCTGAGCAGGCGCCGGCGACGGTGCCGCGGCGGGTGCGGGAGCCGAGCTCTCCGCCGCCGGCGGGACGACGGCGAGCGGCTCGCCGCTGGGCGCGCCCAGCGCCCCCCCGGCGCTCGGCAGGGCCGGCGCTGGCGGGGCGACCGGCGTCAGCTCCGCCGTTTCAACCCGCGGCACGGTGGGCTGCACATTCCCGGCATACTGCCCGCTGTCCGGGCCGCGGGTGCTGATATAGCCGCAGCCGGCCAGCATGGTGCTGGCGATCAGGAGGCCATACGCCGCGGGGCGACCGATGCGTGGGTTCTGAGTCATCTGCAGGCTGGGTCGACGGAATTCGGGCATCGGTCCCTCTACCACGTCACGCGCTGCTCGGGGACACCAAAAGCGCCCCCATGCATTCTGTGCCTCTTTGCCCATATGCTGAGCCTGTATGTTGGGCAGATGGCGGGACCGTGGCACCCGCCGGCGATACGGGATCGGATGCGGATGGCGAAGCAGAGTGAGGCCCGCAGGGTCGACGACGACGCGGCTGTTCAGGATCGCGGCCGCGAGGCGCCCGCGGGCACCGGTACAACCGGCGCAGGTCCGCAGGATCCCCGGATGCCCGATCCGGCTGCGCTCGCCGAGGCGATGCTACGGATCGCCGAACGCAGCCAGGCCGTGCTGCAGGCGTTCCTCGCGCGGCATGCCGAGGAGGGTTGGTCGCCGGAGCTCGATCCGCTGAACATCGGCCAGGCCTTCGCCGAGATGATGCAGCGGATGCTCGCCGACCCTTCGCGTCTGGTCCAGGCCCAGATGGCGCTGTGGCAGGATTACATGACGCTGTGGTCGCGGACGGCCCAGCGCATGCTCGGCGAACCGGCCGCGCCCGTCGCCCAGGTCGAGCGCGGCGACCGCCGGTTCAAGGATGCGGCATGGGAAGAGAACGCCGTCTTCGACTTCATCAAGCAGTCCTATCTGCTGACGGCGCGCTGGATCCAGTCGACGGTCCGCGATGTCGAGGGGCTCGATCCGAAGACGGCGCAGAAGGTGGATTTCTATACGCGCCAGTTCGTCGACGCGATGGCGCCCTCGAACTTCGTGCTGACCAATCCCGAGGTACTGCGGCTGACCGCCGAGACCGGCGGCGAGAACCTCATCCGCGGGCTCGAGAACCTCCTGCGTGATCTCGAGCGCGGGCGCGGCACACTGCAGATCAGTATGACCGACCGGTCGGCCTTCAAGGTCGGCGAGAATCTCGCCGTCACGCCTGGCAAGGTCGTGTTCGAAAACGCGCTGATGCAGCTCATCCAGTACACGCCGACGACTGAGACAGTGGCGCGACGGCCGCTGCTGATCATCCCCCCCTGGATCAACAAATTCTACATCCTCGACATGAAGCCGGCGAACAGCTTCGTCCGCTGGGCGGTCGAGCAGGGTCACACCGTCTTCATGATCTCCTGGGTCAACCCGGACGAGACGCTCGCCGGCAAGACCTTCGAGGATTACATGGTCGAGGGACCGCTGGCCGCGCTCGACGCGATCGAGGCGGCGACCGGCGAGCGCGAGGCCAATGTCATCGGCTACTGCCTCGGCGGCACGCTGCTCGCCTGCCTCCTGTCGGTGATGGCCGAGCGCGGCGACGACCGCATCCGCTCGGCAACCTTCCTCACCACGCTCATCGATTTCGCGGAGCCGGGCGAGCTCGGCGTCTTCATCGACGAGGAGCAGCTCGCCTCACTCGAGGCGAGGATGGCGCGGAAGGGCTATCTCGAAGGCGCGCACATGGCGACGACCTTCAACATGCTGCGCGCCAACGACCTGATCTGGTCCTTCGTCGTCAACAACTACCTGATGGGCCGCGACCCGCTGCCCTTCGACCTGCTCTTCTGGAACAGCGACAGTACCCGCATGCCGCCGGCGATGCACAGCTTCTACCTGCGGCAGATGTATCAGGAGAACCGGCTGCGTGAACCGGGCGGGATCGCACTCGCCGGGGTGCCGATCGATGTGCGGCAGATCAAGACGCCCGCCTTCTTCGTCTCGACGCGCGAGGACCATATCGCTCCGTGGAAGACGACCTATGCCGGC
This sequence comes from uncultured Mycobacteriaceae bacterium, assembly GCA_964406375.1. Classification (GTDB taxonomy): domain Bacteria; phylum Pseudomonadota; class Alphaproteobacteria; order DSM-16000; family Inquilinaceae; genus CAYORM01. The sequence continues at coordinate 104,543 of CAYORM010000003.1, forward strand.
GCACAGCTCCTCGGCGGGCCGGTCCGCTTCTGCCTCGCAGGCTCGGGCCACATCGCCGGCGTGGTCAACCCGCCTGCCGCCGGCAAGTACAACCATTGGATCAACACCAAGCTGCCGAAGAGCCCCGAAGCCTGGCTCGAGGGCGCGCGCTCTGTCCCGGGATCCTGGTGGCCCGAATGGCAGAAATGGGTGGTCCGTCATGCCGGCGGCCAGGTTCCCGCGCGCCAGCCGGGCGATGGCCGGCTGGCGCCGATTGAGGACGCGCCGGGCCGCTACGTCCTCGCCCCCTGAGGCGCCGTCTGGATGTGAGATCCGGCGAGGTCGGTCTCGCCGATATGGAAGCGGACCGCCTTCGGCAGGAGGCCGAAGACGAAGCGTCGTCCCGACACCGGCTCGCCATCGAGATTAAACGGCGCGGGGTCGCACGCCTCGATGGTGAAGCGGTCGGCGCGGACCCGGACCATCCGGTCGTCGATCGCCTCCATACCCTCGACCCCGACGGTCAGCGCGTCACCGAGGCCGCCGACCGCCTCGGCGGGCAGGAGTGCGAGATCGAGCAGCCCGTCATCGAGACGCGCCGCGGGGCACAGGACGAAGCCGCCACCCGCCTGCCGGCCATTGCCGATGGCGAGGGTGGCGAAGGCCCCCTCCCATGCGAAGCCGGGCGCGCTAATCCGCGCCTTGACCGGCTCGATCTCCGAGGCGCGGCCGATACCCGTCAGGACATAGGCGATCGAGCCGAGTACGCGCTTGAGCAGCGGATCGGTCATCGCGGTGACCTGGCTGCCATAGCCGGCGGTCGCGACATTGAGGAAGAACCGCAACCCCTCCTCGGTCTTGCAGGTGCCGACATCGATCGGCACGGGATCGGCTTCGGCGATCCGCAGCAGCGTCTCCTCGGGCGTGGCCGGATCGAAGCCGATGCTGCGCGC
>CAYORM010000004.1:0-96123 GCA_964406375.1 uncultured Mycobacteriaceae bacterium
GCTGTCGGGCGGGCAGCAGCAGCGCGTGGCGCTGGCGCGGGCGCTCACCAGCGAGCCGCGGGTGCTGCTGCTCGACGAGCCGCTCTCGGCGCTCGACCTCAAGCTGCGCAAGGAGATGCAGCTCGAACTGAAGCGCCTGCAGCGCGAGACCGGCATCACCTTCATCTTCGTCACCCACGACCAGGAGGAGGCGCTGACCATGTCCGACCGGATCGCGGTCATGGATCATGGCCGGATCCTGCAGATCGGCACACCGCGCGAGATCTACGAGGCGCCGACCCACCGCTTCGTCGCGGATTTCATCGGCGAGACCAATATTCTCGCCCCCGAGATTGCGGCCCGTCTGGGCGCGGGCGGCGGCGGCACCCGCGCCGTCCGCCCCGAACGAGTCGGGATCCGACCGGCCGACGCAGAGCCGGACGGGGGCGGCCTCACCGGCGCCGTCGAGGCCGTCGTCTATCTCGGCACCGACACGGTCTATCACGTCGCGCTCGATGATGGGGCGGGACGGCTGATGGCACGGGTGCAGAATCAGGCGGGCCGCGCCGGACCTGCGGTCGGCGATTCCGTCCGGATCGTCATCCCGCCGGCCGCCATCCTGTCGCTGGCGGATTAGGCCGGTGCCATGACCCCGCGGCTGCGCCTCCTGTGGATCGGCCTGCCGGTCCTGTTCATCGGGATCTTCTTCCTGATCCCGATCGCGATCATGGCGGTCGTCTCGATCTCCGCGAAGGGCGCGTTCGGCGGTGTCGACTGGGGCCGCTGGACGCTGGAGGCCTATCTGCGCTTCCTCTACGAGCGCGATTTCGACGACAGCCTGATGTGGAACCCGGCCTATGCGCAGATCCTCTTCCGCTCGGCCTGGCTGTCGCTGCTGACGACCGCGCTGTGCGCGCTGATCGGCTTCCCGACGGCGCTCTACATGGCGATGCAGCCGGCCGGACGCCGCAACCTGCTGATCTTCCTCGTCACCATCCCGTTCTGGACCAACCTTCTGGTGCGCAACTACGCCTGGATCCTCATCCTGCGCAGCGGCGGGCTTCTCGACAGCGCGCTCGGCGCCATCGGGGTCCAGGGCACAACCGGTCTTCTCTACACGGAAGCGGCGATCGCCATCGGCCTCACCTACACCTTCCTGCCCTTCATGGTGCTGCCGATCTATGCCAGCCTCGAGAAGCTCGACTTCCGGCTGGTCGAGGCGGCCTATGACCTCGGCGCCGACAAGCTGCGCGCCCTGCGCCGCGTCGTGCTGCCGCTCGCGATGCCAGGCATCGCGGCCGGCGCGATCCTCGTCTTCATCCCCTGCCTCGGCGCCTATGTCACCCCGGACCTTCTCGGCGGCGCCAAGCAGATGATGATCGGCAATCTCATCCAGCTGCAGTTCGGCTCGTCCCGGAACTGGCCGTTCGGCGCCGCCCTGGCCTTCGCGCTCCTCTCCGTCGTGCTGCTGGCGATGATGCTCTATCTGCTGCGCTTCCGCGCGGCGCCGCAGGTGGCGAAATGAGCGGCCCCTCCGCCCTGCGCCGCTTCCCCGGGATGGCCGCCGCCGCCTGGGCCTTCTTCGCCTATCTGTACGTCCCGGTGTTCGTGCTGGTGGCGCTGGCCTTCAATGGCGGCAGCAGCGCCACGATCTGGGAAGGGTTCAGCACGCGCTGGTTCGGCGTCGTCGCCGGCAATCCCGACATCCTGCGCGCCACATCGAACTCGCTGATCGTCGCCTCCATCGCCTCGATCGCGGCCACGGCGATGGCGACGCCGGCGGCGATCGCCATGGCGCAGCGGCGGTTTCGCGGGCAGCACGCGGTCTCCGCCGTCATCGTCATGCCGCTCGTGGTGCCGGAGATCGTCACCGCCGTCGCGACGCTGCTGTTCTTCTCGGCGATCGCGTTGCCGCTCGGCCTCGTCAGCATCGCCATCGCGCACACCGTCTTCTGCATCCCCTTCGCCTATCTGCCGATCCGCGCGCGGCTCGAGGGCATGGATCCGCGGCTCGGCGAGGCCGCCGCCGATCTCTATGCCGATGGCTGGCGAACCTTCACACGCGTCACGCTACCGCTGCTCTGGCCGGGGATCCTGTCGGGGCTGATGCTCGCCTTCATCATCTCACTCGATGATTTCGTCATCACCTTCTTCGTCTCCGGCGCCGGCGCCACCACGCTGCCGATCTACATCTACGGGATGATCCGCATCGGCGTGTCACCCGAGGTCAATGCGGTGTCGGCTCTGCTGCTCGTCGTCTCTATCCTGTTCGTGTCACTGTCCTGGCTCGTCGGCCGCCTGCGTCGCTGACGGCCGGCGGTCGGGAGATAACAAGGAGCAACAAGGAGGAGGCTTTCCATGTCCCGTCACGTTCTGGGGGCTCTCGGTCTCGCCGCCGCGGCGATGCTGCTGCCGGCCGCCACCACACCTGCGGCGGCGCAGGAGAACGAGCTCTATTTCTACAACTGGACCAACTACTTCCCGCCAGAACTTCTGGAGAAGTTCGAAGCCGAGACCGGCATCGCGGTCACGCTCGACGGCTACGATTCCAACGAGACGCTGCTCGCCAAGCTGCAGGCGGGCGCGACCGGTTACGACGTGATCGTGCCGTCGGACTACATGGTCGCGATCATGATCGAGGAAGGGCTGCTCGAACCGATCAACACGGCCGAGATGGAGAATTTCGCCAACGTCATGGCGCCGCATGACGATCCCTGGTACGACCCGGGCCGCGTCTACTCTGCCCCCTATATGTGGGGAACCACCGGTTTCAGCTATGATTCCGCGGCGATCGGCGACGCCACCGTCGAGGAGAGCTGGTGGTCGATCTTCAACCCGGAAGGCCCCTTTGCCGGACGGGTGGCGATGCTCAACGATGCCGCCGAGGTGTACTACGCGGCGGCGATGTATCTCGGCATCGACAAATGCACCGAGAACCCCGAGGACGCCGGTCGGATCTATGAGCTGCTGGCGGCACAGAAGCCGGCCGTCGCACTCTACAACTCCGACGGCACGATCGAGCGGATGATCGCCGGCGAGGTCGTCGCCCACCACCAGTGGAACGGTGCCGCCCATCGGACGAAGGAGGGCCGCCCGTCGGTCGTCTACGTCTATCCGCAGGAGGGCGTAAACATGTGGGCCGACAATTTCGCCGTGCCGGTCGGCGCCCCGCACCCGGAAGCCGCCCGCACCTTCATCAACTGGATGATGGCGCCGGAGAACATCGCGATCGCCACCAACTATACCGGCTACAACGGGACGATCGAGGGCGCCGCCGCGTTCATGGATGAGGCGCTCGCCAATGATCCGGCCGTCAACACGCCGGCCGAGTATGCCGACCGTCTGGATCCGGCGCCGAGCTGCTCGGCCGCGGCGATCGAGCTGCGCGACCGGGTCTGGACGCGGCTGAAGTCGTGACGGCCGGCGGGCTGCGGCCATGACCACGATCTCCATCGCCCTCTGGGCGGTCGATATCGGTCATCCGCTCGCCAGCATGGGCGAGTGGCTCGACGCGCTTGATGCGCGCATGGCCGCGGCCCGCCGATCCGGTGCCGATCTCCTGGTGCTGCCGGAGTACGCCTCGGCGCAGTGGCTGACTTGGCGGCCGGCCGATCTTCCGGCCGCGCACGAGATCGCGTTTCTGGCGGATACGGGATTGGCGCTGGAGGCGCCGCTGGCAGGGCTCGTGCGGCGGCACGGGCTGGGGCTTCTCGCTGGCACCCTGCCGGTGCGGAACCCGGCCGGCGGGCCGCCCTTCAACCGCGCGTTGCTGCTGCTGCCGGAGGCGGACGGCGAGGTCCGCGTTCTCAGCCAGGACAAGCTGCGGCTGACGCCCGGAGAGCGCGACCCCGAGAGCTGGACGCTCGCGGCCGGCGATACGCTTCGGATCATCTCCTGGCGCGGCCTGCGCCTCGCCATCACGATCTGCCTCGATGTCGAGCAGCCGGCGCTGGCGGCCGCCCTGGCCGGCGCGGGGATCGACCTGCTGCTCGTCCCTTCGATGACGGCGAAGCCCTCCGGCTATCACCGGGTCTTCGACTGCGCCAAGGCTCGGGCGATCGAGATGATGACGATCGTCTGCGTCGTCGGCACGATCGGTACCGTCGCCGGTCAGACGAGCCATTCCGGTGCGGCCGTCTTTGTGCCCTGCGAGGAGGTGCTCGGCTCGACCGGCGTCTGGGCCAGGCTTGCCCCTCGCGCGGTGGCTGCGCCCGAGGATCCGCCCGGGGGGCCGATGCTCATTGCCCGCGACCTGCCGGTCGAGCGCGTAAGGGCGATGCGGGCCGGCGAGGCGGAGGTCTGGCCGGGGCCTTGGGAGGCGGCCGGGATTCGCATCCTCGCCGATTGATGCCGCCCCTCAGGCTTGCGGCAGGCTGCGGCACAAGGCGAGATGGGCGCCCACCGCCGTCCGCGCCCCCGACCAGAGCTGCCTGCGGGCGAGCAGCAGCAGCACCGCCGTCGAGGCTGCGATGAACAGCAGCGGATCGACGAACCAGGCGAGCGTCGCCACCGCGAAGTAATAGGCGCGCAACCCGTTGTTGAAGCTGCCGATCGCCAGCGTCATGACCCGCGCGATCGGCCGTGCCGCCGCCTCGCGCACCTCCGCATCGAGCGGCTCGGGCGGCGCCGCGCCGATCAGCGCACAGCAGTAATTGTACTGCCGCAGCGACCAGGTGAAGCTGAAGAAGCCGGCGATGAAGATCGCCAGCAGCGCCAGGACCTTCAGCTCGAACAGCTCGATGCTGGTGGCTGGGATGAACAGCAGCCGCTCGGCGAAGGGCTGAGCCTCGCCCAGGCTGCCGAGCAGGCCGACCACGCCCGCGATCACGATGGTGGTCGCCGAGGCGAAGAAGGTGACGCTGTTGATCGTGTGACCGACGAGCTGGCTGTCCATGATGCGGACGTCCCGCTTGAGCATCTCGCGCACCCAGATGACGCGGAGCTCGGCCATGTAGACATTCAGGCTGGGCCGCCCCATCAGCACGGCGCGGTCGACCACCAGCCCGTAGGCCACCCAGCAGGCGAGCATCCAGACAACGGCCACGACATCCCACCAACCGAGATCACTCGGCATCACCCCTCCCCGTCCCCGTCACGCCCATCCCCGTTGCGCGTGGCCGATGGCCCCCCGCATTGCGGAGCTTCGGCCGAATGGCTACCTCTGTGGTGGTTCAATCCAGTTCCTTCCGCAAGCAGGATCGTCCGATGATCGACCACCCCTTCCCGGCCCGCTCCGACGACGATGATGATGATGACGACGACGAGGAGCAGGAGCGCCGCGAGAAGAAGACCGACAAGCCGGACGCCCAGGCGCAGATCGGACAGATCCTGTTCAGGTCCCGCACCGTCCTGCTGTTCGGCGAGATCACGATGAAGCTCGCCCAAGGGATCACGGCGCAGCTCATGGCGATGGCGGCCGAGGATTCCGAGGCGCCGATCCGCGTCGTGATCAACTCGCCCGGCGGCCATGTCGAGGCGGGCGACACGATCCACGACATGCTCGGCTTCATCGGCGCACCGGTATTGGCGATCGGCACCGGCTGGGTCGCCAGTGCCGCGGCGCATATCTATCTCGGCACGCCGCGGAACCGCCGCTTCTGCCTGCCCAACACCCGTTTCATGCTGCACCAGCCCTCGGGCGGCGCCGGCGGGCGGGCGGCGGATATCGACATCGAGGCGCGCGAGATCATCAAGATGCGGCGACGCATCAATGAGGTGATCGCCCGCGAGACCGGGCAGCCGATCGAGAAGGTCGAGCGCGACACCGACCGCAACTACTGGATGTCGGCCGAGGAGGCGATCGATTACGGCCTCGTCGGCAAGATCATCACCTCCGTTGCCGAGGTGAAGTGAACGCCGGGCCGGCGCCATGCCGGCCCGGTCCCCTGCCCTGCGTCAGCCCGGTCCGCCCGATGTCAGACACACCGCCCGACCGTCTCTCCGTGAACCCGAAGAGCCCCTATTACGATCCCGAGGTGCTGAAACGGGATGTCGGGGTGCGCTTCCGCGGCGTCGACCGCAACAATGTCGAGGAGTACTGCGTCAGCGAGGGCTGGATCCGCGTCGCCGCCGGCACGACGCGCGACCGCAAGGGCAATCCGTTGACGATCAAACTGCAGGGCGAGGTCGAGCCCTATTTCCGCAGCTGAGCTGCCGGTCCGGCCTCGTTTCAGCCCAGCGCGGCGAAGGCCGGGGCATAGTCGACCTGGCCGGTCGCGGCAGGCAGCCGTTCCGCGCCGAGCGGCAGTGCCATGAAATAGGGTCCGGCATAGGGCGAGACGAAGCCGGCTGCCGCTTCGGCCGCGAACCCGAACCGGCTGTAATAGGCCGGATCGCCCAGTACGAAGACAGCCTGCCAGCCTTCGGCCTCGACCCGCCTCAACCCCTCCCTGATCAACGCGGCCGCGAGCCCGCGACGCCTGTGGCGGCCATCGACCGCCACCGGGCCCAGCCCGAGCGCCCGAAACGGCGCTGCCATGGGTGAGAAGAGGATATGGCCGATGAGCGGCGGATCGGCCTGAGCGTCCTCCGCCACCAGCGAGAGCACGACATCGCCATCCGCGGCGAGCCGGTCGACGAGAAGCGCCTCCTCCGGCCCCGGGAAGGCGGCCCGCAGCAGGTCGAGGATCGCCGGTCGGTCACCCGGTTCTTCGGGCCTGATGACCATGCGGCTGCCGGGACAGCCCGGCGGCGGCCGGATGCTCACACCGCGGGCTGCTGCTGGGTGATGCAGTGGATACCGCCACCGCCGGTGATGATGTCGGTGGCGGTGATCTGCACCACCTGGCGATCGGGGAAGGTCTCGCGCATCAGCCGGTAGGCGCGGCTGTCCTCCGGCGCATCGAAACCGGGCATCACGATCCCGCCATTGGCGAAATAGAAGTTGATGTAGGACAGGCAGAGCCGCCGGCCGTCATGCTCGCGCCGTGCCGGCTGCGGCATCTCGATCACCTGCAAAATCCGCCCCTTGGCATCCCGCGCGCTGCGGAGGATCTCGAGATTGGTCTGCAGCACGTCGAAATTGGGGTCGGATTTGTCGTCGGTGGTGAGAGCCATCACCACGCCAGGCCGCACGAAGCAGGCGATGTTGTCGATATGACCGTCGGTCTCGTCATCCTCGAGCCCCTCGGGCAGCCACAAGACCGTCGAGACCCCGAGCCAGTCGCGCAGGGCCTGCTCGATCTCCGCCCGCCCCATCGACGGGTTGCGGTTGGGGTTGAGCAGGCATTGCTCGGTCGCGAGCACCGTGCCTTCACCATCGACATGGATCGCCCCGCCCTCGAGCACGAAGGGCGCCGCGAATCGCCTCACCCCGAGATGATCGAGGATCCGCTGGCCAAGCTGGGCGTCATGGCCATAGCGCCGGTACTTCTCACCCCAGGCATTGAAGCGCCAATGCGCACCAGCGAGGGTCCCGTGATCGTCGAGCAGGAAGGTCGGTCCGGTGTCGCGCAGCCAGCTGTCATCGATCTCCATCGACAGGACGTCGATGGAGGTGCGGTTGCCGAGCATCAGCGACGCCTCGGCGACGTCCGCCGGGTTGCAGACCATGGTCACCGGCTCGAACCCGGCGATGGCCCGCGCCACATCGGCATAGGCCTCACGCGCCGCATCGAGCCGATCGCCCCACAGCTCCTCACGGCATGGCCACGCCATCCAGCAGCGCGAATGGCGTTCCCACTCCGCGGGCATGGCGAAGCCGAGGGCGGCGGGTGTCGTCACGTGGTCCACCGTCTGTGAATGGATGATCTGCACAACAGGCTAACCGCGCCCGTCGGCTGGCGGAAGGGTGTCGCGCAGTAGGCGGCGCCCGGGCAGCCGTGCGGCAGTTCGCACTTTCATCGGCGAGCGCCTAATGCGAACGGCCGCGCACGCCGGCAAGTGGACATAAAAAGAGGGGGCACTGCCCCCTCGGACGGAGAATGCGGAGCCGCTCCGCATCCTTGCCGCTACCGGTGCTCAGGCGCGCGACGACGCGGCTGCCGAGCGACGGCGGTATCGGCGAGAGGCCCCAGACGCACGAGGCCGAAGAGGTTCATCAGAAACACGAGTCACCATGACGCTGTTGCGAATGACCGCAATATAATATCCCGGCATCGAAAGTGCACCGGCCGGCAGCGCCGGGCTGGCCATGCGCGGCGCGCATGGCGCTGGAGCCTACTGGCTCGCCGCCGCCAGCCTCTCGTCGCGCAGCCGGTTGCGCTCCTGCCGCATCATGAACATCCCGGCGCAGACGACCCCGACGGTGACCACGACGATGATGACCGTGGCGAGCGCATTGATCTCCGGCGTCACCCCGAGCCGCACTTTCGAGAAGATGTACATCGGCAGCGTCGTCGACCCTGGTCCCGAGACGAAGCTCGAGATGACCAATGTGTCGAGCGACAGGGTAAAGCTGAGCAGCCAGCCGGCGATGATGGCCGGCGCGATGATCGGCAGGGTGATGCGCAGGAAGACGCCGACCGGACGGGCGCCGAGATCCATCGCCGCCTCCTCGATGGACTCGTCCATGGTCACGAGCCGCGACTGCACCACCACGGCGACATAGGCCATGCAGAAGGTGATGTGCGCGAGGGTGATCGTCAGCATGCCGCGGCCATGGGGGAAGCCCACGGCGCTCTCCATCGCGACGAACAGCAGCAGCAGCGACAGGCCGGTGATCACCTCGGGCATCACTAGCGGCGCGGTGATCATGCCGGAGAACAGGGTCCGGCCGCGGAACCGGCCGAAGCGGGCCAGCACATAGCCCGCCAGCGTGCCGAGCACCGAGGCGACGGTCGACGCTATGGCGGCGATCACCAGCGAGCGGATGGCGGAATCGATGAGCTGCGCGTTCTGCAGCATCTCGCCATACCAACGGGTCGACCAGCCGCCCCAGATCGCGACGTTCCGGCCGGCATTGAAGGAATAGACGATCAGCAGGACGATCGGGACGTAAAGGAAGGCGTAGCCGAAGGCCAGCGCGGTAAGGAGAAAGCCTGATCGCCTCATGCCCGCCGCGCCTCCTGCGCACGCGACTGCACATGCTGGAAGACCATGATCGGCACGATCAGCACCAGCAGCAGCGCGATCGCGACCGCCGAGGCAACCGGCCAGTCATTGTTCTGGAAGAATTCGTTCGACAGCACCCGGCCGATCATCAGCGCGTCCGGACCGCCGAGCAGTTCGGGGATGACGTATTCCCCGACGACGGGGATGAAGACCAGCAGCGAGCCCGCGACGATGCCGGGCATCGACAATGGCAGGGTGACGGCGAAGAACGCCTTGATCGGCCGGCAGCCGAGATCGAGCGCCGCCTCGACCAGCGACAGATCCATCCGCTCGAGCGTCGCATAGAGCGGCAGGATCATGAACGGCAGGTAGGAATAGACGATGCCGATATACATCGCCCATTCCGTGTACATGATCCGCAGCCCGCCGCCCGGCTCGGCAAGGCCGAGCCAGAAGAGGAAGTTGTTGAGAAGCCCGTTGTCAGAGAGGATTCCCATCCAGGCATAGACCCGGATCAGGAAGGACGTCCAGAACGGCAGGATGATCAGCATCAGCAGCGGGCCGCGCCACTGGCTGCGTGCCCGCGCGATGGCATAGGCCATCGGATAGCCGATCAGCAGCGATAGGACCGTCGAGACGGCCGCCACCTTCAGCGAGTTGAGATAGGCGCTGATGTAGAGGGCGTCGGAGAACAGGAAATCGAAATTGCCCAGATAGAGCATGATCGCGACGCGCCCCTCATCGACCCATTCCACCAGGGCCGAATAGGGCGGACGCGCCAGGACCCGCTCCGCGAAGGCGATCTTGAGGACGATGACGAAGGGAACGAGGAAGAAGAGCAGCAGCCACAGATAGGGCGTGGCGATGACGATGCGCTTGCCGAAGCGCTGCAGCCATGCCTGCCGGCGCCGCCGCGCCCAGTCCCTCGCCGACTCGGCGGCGATCTCGGTCATTGCGTCAGGACCACGCCGGCGGCCGGCCGCCAGCTCAGCCAGACCCGATCCTCCCAGGTGATCTCGGGCTCCGCCATGCGATGGATGTTGGGGGCCGTCACCCGCACCGTCTTGCCGCTCTCGAGCGCCACCAGATAGACGGAGAGATTGCCGAGATAGGCGATCTCCCGGACCGTCCCGGTGGTGGTATTGGACTGGCCCGGCGGAGGCTGGCGCGACAATGCGATCTTCTCCGGCCGCACCGCCACGGCGACGGCGGTGCCCACCGGCACCGGCAGCGCATGGCTGATCTCGAGTGGACAGCCCGCCTCCGCACTGTCGATCACGACGTGATCGGGATGGTCTTCCGCCACCCGGCCCTCGAACATGTTCACCGAGCCGATGAATTCGGCGACGAAGCGGGATTGCGGATATTCGTAGATCTCGCCCGGCGTGCCGAGCTGGACGATGCTGCCGGCATTCATCACGGCGATGCGGCTCGACATCGTCATCGCCTCTTCCTGATCGTGGGTGACGACGACGAAGGTGATGCCGACCTGTTCCTGAATGTTGACCAGCTCGAACTGCGTCTGCTCGCGCAGCTTGCGGTCGAGGGCGCCGAGTGGCTCGTCCAGCAGCAGCAGCTTCGGCTTCTTCACGAGGCTACGCGCCAGCGCCACGCGCTGCCGCTGCCCGCCCGAGAGCTGGTGCGGTTTGCGCTTGGCGAAGCGGCCGAGCTGGACGAGATCGAGCATGTCGGCAACGCGCTTGCGGATCTCCGCCGCCGGTACCCGGTCCTGGCGCAGCCCGAACGCCACGTTCTGCTCCACCGTCATATGCGGGAACAGCGCGTAGGACTGGAACATCATGTTGACCGGCCGCTCATAGGGGGGCACGCCGGTCATGTCGACGCCGTCGATATAGATCCGCCCCTCGGTCGGCTGCTCGAAGCCCGCCAGCATGCGCAAGAGCGTGGTCTTGCCACAGCCCGACCCGCCGAGCAGGGCGAAGAACTCCCGTCGATAGATCGACAGGCTGACATCGTCGACGGCGGTGAACTCGCCGAAGGTCTTCGTCACCTTCTCGATCCGGACATAGGGCTTCTCGTCCGGATTGCGCCAGGGCTCGAACTTCGTCTGCGGCGACCGGCCGCCGGCCATGGCAGGCCGGCTTGGCGCCTCCGCATGGGCGGCCGGCCCGCCCTGTCGTCCACCGGCCGCTTCTGGCTGCTGCATGCTGCGTTGCGCCCCCGCGTCCCGTCCCGATGCAAGCGTTCCAATGAAAGGCGCCGGCCGCTCGCGGCGGCCGGCGGTCCGTCACGGTACCGGCCGGATCACTGGCCGGTACGGAAGCGCGTCCAGCTGCGGGTGCGCAGCCGCTCGAAGGCGGGCGACACCTCGGTCACCGAGAACAGCCGGTCCGTCACCTCATCCGGCGGGAAGACCGCGGGGTTGTTCGCGATCTCCGGATCCATCAGCTCTCGGCTCGCCGGGACGGCGTTGGCGAAGGCAACGTAGTTCTCGATGTCCGCCATCACCTGCGGGTCGAGGATGAAGTTGATGAAGGCGTGTGCCGCCTCGGGATTGGGGGCGTCGGCCGGGATCGCCAGCATGTCGAACCAGATGATCGCGCCTTCCTCGGGGATCGAGTAGGCGACCTCGATGCCGCTGCCGGCCTCCTCAGCGCGATCGGCAGCCTGCAGCACGTCACCCGACCAGCCGATGGCGACGCAGAGATTCCCGTTCGCCAGATCGTTGATGTACTGCGAGGAGTGGATGTACTTGATGTGCGGTCGGATGCTCATCAGCAGCTCCTCCGCCGCCGCGAGATCGTCCGCATCCTGGCTGTTCGGATCGCGGCCGAGATAGACGAGGACATGCGGGATGACGTCGGTCGGGCTGTCGAGCACCGAGATCCCGCAATCCGCCAGCGCCGCGGCATTGGCCGGATCGAAGATCAGGCTCCAGCTACCGACCGGCGCATCCTCACCCAGCCGGTCGGTGACCATGCCGACATTGTAGCCAAGGCCGACCGTCCCGCCCTGATAGATGACGGCATGCGCATTGCCGGGGTCCGCCGTCTCGGCGATCAGCTCCATGAGCTGCGGGTCAAGATTGTCCCAGTTCGGGATCAGCGACCGGTCAAGCTCCATGTAAACGCCGGCATTGATCTGGCGCGCCAGGAACGGGACCGCGGTCGGAACGACGACGTCGTAGCCCGAATTGCCGGCGAGGAGCTTCGCCTCCAGCACCTCGTTGCTGTCGAACACGTCGTAGACGACCTCGATGCCGGTCGCCTCGGTGAAATCCGCCAACGTCGTCTCGCCGATATAGTCGGACCAGTTGTAGACGTTGACCGTTTCCGCCTGGGCCGCCACCGGGAAGCCAGCCACCAGCACCGCGGCCGATCCCAGAAGCACCCGCTTCGCCCGCTGCATCATCGTCGAATCCCTGCTCGAGTGGAAAAGTCCCGGTGCCGCCGGGGGATCCCCTCCCCGGCTGCCTCCCGCCTCTCCTGCATTGCAGCGGGCCGACCCCCGCTTGTCAACAATCGGGCCGACCGGTTCGCCGGGGTCTCACATCCGTCCGAGATCGCGCGCCGTGGCGTCAATGGCGATGCGGGCGCGCCGTACCAGTTCGTCGATCTCCTCCCGGGTGATCACCAGCGGCGGCGCCAGCACCATCGCATCGCGCACCGCCCGCATCACGAGATCGTTGTTGAAGCAGTGGTTGCGGCAGTGGGTACCGACCTCGCCATAGTCGGGGAAGCGGCGCCGCGTCGCCTTGTCGGCGACGAGTTCGATCGCGGCGATCAAGCCCACGCCGCGCACTTCCCCGACGATCGGGTGGCTCTCGAAGGCGGCGCGGAGCTGCTCTTGCAGATAGGGTCCGACATCGTCACGGGTGCGCTCGACGAGCTTCTCGCGCTCCATCAGGTCGATGTTGGCAAGAGCCACGGCACAGGCGACCGGATGCCCCGAATAGGTGAAGCCGTGATAGAATTCGCCGCCCTCATCGATCAGCGTCTCGGCCACCCGATCGCCGACCATCACCGCCGACAGCGGCACGTAGCCGGAGGTGATTCCCTTCGCCAGGGTCATCAGATCGGGCCGGATGTCGAACAGCTCGCAGGCGAACCAGCGCCCGGTCCGGCCGAAGCCGCAGATCACCTCATCGGCGACCAGCAGCACATCGTGCTCGCGGCAGATGCGCTGCAGCTCCGGGAAATAGCTCGCCGGCGGGATGATGACGCCGCCCGCCCCCTGGATCGGCTCGGCGATGACCGCCGCGACCGTGTCGGCCCCGAGCTCGAGGATCCGCTCTTCCACCGCCCGGGCCGCGGCGATGCCGAAGGCCTCGGGATCGCTGTCGCCGCCGAAATCGTACCAATAGGGCGGCGTGACGTGATGGAAGCCAGGCAGCGGCAGGTCGGCCTGGCGATGCATCGCATCCATTCCGCACAGCGAGACCGAGGCCATGGTCGAGCCGTGATAGCCGTAGCGGCGGCCGATGAACGCCTTCTTGCGGTGCTTGCCCTTCAGGTCCCAGAAATGCCGCACCATGCGGACGACGGTGTCGTTCGCCTCCGACCCGCTGTTGGCATAGAAGACATGGTTGAGCCCCGGCGGCGTCAGCTCGACGAGGCGGCGGGCGAGTTCTACCGGCGCCGGCGTCGTCGTCTTGAAGAAGGTGTTGTAATAGGGCAGCCGCATCAGCTGCTCATGCGCCGCCTCGACCAGCTCCTTGCGCCCGTAGCCGACATTCACGCACCACAGCCCGGCCATGCCGTCGAGGATGCGCCGGCCTTCGGTATCCACCAGCCAGACACCCTCGCCCCGGTCGATGATGCGGCTGCCGCCGCCGGCATGGAGCGATTTGTGATCGGTGAAGGGATGGAGATGGTGGCGGGCGTCGAGTGCCTGCCACTCGGCGGTCGTATGAAGCGAGGCGAGGCTGTTGGTCGCGATGGTCATCGGAATCGGTCCGTCCGGTGGCGAGGATGGTCACGGCGCGGGCGGGATGTCCCGCGCTTTCGCGAACCGTCAGACGGGCGGGTTGTAGCCGATCCGGGCGCAGAGCAGCAGCAGGTCCTGCTTGCGTGAACGGCGGCACGGGGTGGCGATCCAGGCAGCCATGGGCGGCATCCTAGCGCGCGAGGCGCGTGACGCGAAGGGGTAGCGAGACGGCAAGGACCATCCCGCCGCCCCGCGCGGCGTCACACGTTGAGCAGCAGGTTCTCGCGCTCCCAGGAGGAGATGACGCGGTTGTAGCCGTCATACTCCTTGTTCTTCACCCACCAGACGGCGTCGACGAGCTGGTCGCTCAGCACTTCGCGCAGCGGCCGCGAGGCACTGAACTTGCCCAGTGCGTCCCACAGATGCCGCGGCAGCGTGAAGGCGAGCCGCTTGGCCGAGCCCTCGACCGGATTGGACGGCTGCAGGCCGTTCACCATGCCGAGATAACCGCAAGCGAGCGAGGCAGCGAACATCAGATACGGGTTGCAGTCCGCCCCGGCGACGCGGTTCTCGACCCGCTTGGCCTGCGGCTGGTCGACCGGCACGCGGAAGCCGACAGTCCGGTTGTCTACCCCCCAATGGACGTTGATCGGCGCATCGCTGGCCGGGTCCAGCCGGCGGTAGGAATTGACGTTGGGCGCAAAGAGCGGCATCGCCGCCGGCACGTATTTCTGCAGCCCTGCGATATAGGACAGGAAGAGCGGCGCGTTTCCGCCGTCCTCATCGGCGAAGATGTTGCGGCCGGTCTCCATGTCGACGACGCTCTGGTGCAGATGCATGGCACTGCCCGGCTCGTCCTGCAGGGGCTTGGCCATGAAGGTCGCGTAGACGTCGTGGCGCAGCGCGGTCTGACGTACCGTCCGCTTGAAGATCAGCACCTGATCGGCAAGGTCGATCGGGTCGCCGTGATTGAAATTGATCTCGATCTGCGCGGCGCCCGCCTCATGCGCCAGAGTGTCGACATCGAGCCCCATCGCCTCGCAATGGTCGTAGATCTCCTCGAAGATCGGGTCGAACTCGTTGACCGCATCGATGCCGTAGGATTGGCGCGCGGTCTCCGGCCGGCCATTGCGGCCGATCGGTGGCTCGAGCGGGTAATCGGGATCGATGTTCTTGCTGACGAGGTAGAATTCGAGCTCAGGCGCGACCAGCGGCTTCCAGCCGCGGGCGGCGTAGAGGGCGAGCACCCGCCGCAGCACGTGACGCGGCGAGATCAGCACCGGCGATCCGTTGGCGTATTCGCAGTCGCAGATCACCTGCGCGGTGGGCTCGGTATACCAGGGCACGATCCGGATACTGTCGGCATCGGGGATCATGTAGACGTCGATCTCTGCCGGATCGCTGACGTCGTCATCCGGGTAGTCCCCGGTGACCGTCTGCAGGAAGATCGATTCGGGGATCCGCATCGCCCGATTCGACAGGCCCTTGGTGAATTTGTCGTCGGGCAGGATCTTGCCGCGGGCGATACCGTTCATGTCCGGCACGAGGCATTCCACCTCGGTGATCCGGTGTTCCTGAATGAAAGAGACGAGCTTCTCTTTATCCTCGGGAGACATGGAGGACGGCCGTCCACCTTTTGCTCGGCGGCGGCCCCGCTTCTCGTTGTCGATCGCCGAGACTAGCGTCTTACCGCATCGCTGTCTCGCCGGTCGCGCGGCGGCGTGCCCGAAAGGTCGCGGACGCATGATCGGTGGCCGAATCGCCCGGCGCTTGATCGGCATCGGCCCGGCTGCGACAATCGTTGCGAGGAGAGGCAACAGATCGTTCGATCATGAATTTCTCGCCGACGCTCGACGTCGCAACCGAATTTCGTGCCAGGCATCCGGACATCGCCCATCTCGACGTGCTGATCGCCGACATGTCGGGCGTGTTGCGGGGCAAGAAAATTCCGATCTCCGGGCTGGACAAGATCTTCCGGGAAGGCATGACCTTCCCCGGCTCGCTCTTCGCCACCGACATCACCGGCGAGACCGCGGAGGAGACCGGGCTCGGCTTCGCCGACGGCGATGCCGACCGCCCCTGCTTCCCGTTGCCGAAGACACTGGATCCCGTGCCCTGGCTGGCCCGGCCGACCGCGCAAGTTCTGCTGGCGATGCAGGATCTCGACGGCACACCGTTCTTCGCCGATCCGCGGACCGTTCTGACCGGGGTTCTCGACCGGCTCAAGGCCGACGGCCTGTTCCCTTGCGTTGCGATCGAGCTCGAATTCTATCTCGTCGACAAGGAGCGGCGCGAAGGCGGATCGCCCCGTCCGCCGGTCTCGCCCCTGACGGGCAAGCGCCAGGCGACCACGCAGGTCTACGGCATCGACGAGCTCTACGATTTCGAGGCCCTGCTCTACGACGTGCATGATTGCTGCCGCGCCCAGGGCATCCCGGTCGACAGCATCGTGTCGGAATACGCGCCGGGACAGTACGAGCTGAATCTCCGCCACGTCACCGATCCGCTCGAGGCCTGCGACGACGCGATCCTGTTCAAGCGTGTGGTGCGGTCAGTCGCGCTGAAACATGGCGTCGAGGCGACGTTCATGGCCAAGCCCTACCCCGACCAGGCGGGCAGCGGCCTGCACGTCCATATGAGCATGCTGGATGCGACGGGCCGCAACGTGTTCGCCGACGAAGATCCGGCCGGCAGCCCGATCCTGCGCCACGCGATCGGCGGGCTGATGCGGACGATGCCCGAGGGGATGGCGCTGTTCGCACAGAACCAGAACGCCTTCCGCCGCTTCCAGCCCAACTCCTATGCGCCGCACGCCCCGCTCTGGGCGGTAAACAATCGCTCGGTGTCGCTGCGCATTCCGCCGGGCAAACCGGAAGACAGGCGCGTCGAGCATCGCGTCGCCGGCGCCGACAGCAACCCCTATCTGGTGATGGCCGCGATCCTCGCCGGCGCGCATTGGGGAATCCGCAACGGCTTCGATCCCGGCCCGCCGATCCAGGGCAATTCCTATGAGGCGGTCGAGCAGACGCTGACCTCCTCCTGGATCGTGGCGCTGGAGACGCTCGATACCTCGGCCTTCTTCAAGGAGTATTTCGGCCGGCGGTTCCTCGACGTCTATCTGGCGCTGAAATGGTTCGAGCGGGACAAGTTCTTCTCCCGCATCACGCCGCTCGAATACGAATGGTACATGGCCAAGGTCTGAACCGCGCGGTGATCACGACGCGGCTCTTCGCCTGACCGTCTCCTCTTAATCCTTGCCGGGCGAGGCGGAAGGGATCACGGTTCCGGAACCGGCACCGCCGGGCGGGGGCCCGGCGGCGGGAGGAGGACCCGACAATGAGCTATCCGATCTCGCGGCGGGGCGTCGGCGTGATGACAGCGCTCGGCCTGGTGCTGCTGGCTGCACCCGGCACGGCGCAGGACAGGGGGACGCCCGAGGACGCCCAGGCACTCGTCGCCCGGGCGATTGAGCATTACGACGCGGTCGGCGCCGAGGCTGCCTTCGCTGCCTTCGGCGACCCCTCCGGCGGGTTCGTCGACCGCGACCTCTACATCTTCGTCGTCGGGCCGGAGCGCGCGCTGGTCGCGCATGGCTTCGATGCCGAGCTGGTCGGCAGACCCACCGACACGCTGGTGGATGTGGACGGCGTGTCCTTCGGCACGATGTTCGTCGAAGAGGCGACGGCCGAGGGTACCTGGGTCGACTACCGCTGGACTGATCCGGCGACCGGCGAGATCCACCCGAAGTCGAGCTGGGTCGTCCTGCATGACGACCACGTCTTCGGCGCCGGCATCTACAAGCCGGAAGGCGGCTGACCCGCGACCGTCAGTAAGTCGCCCAGAGGCCAGGGGTCGCCAGTTCGAGCAGATGGCCGTCCGGATCGCGGAAGTAGAGGCTGACGCCGCCCCGCGGCCAGTCGGTCCGGCCCTCGATCGCGATCCCCGCCGCCGCTAGTCGCGCCTGCCAGTCGGCGAGCGCGTCGCGGGCGACGGCGAAGGCGATGTGCAGAGGACCGGAACCGTCATGTGGCGGAATGGTGCCGCCCGGCAGGCGGATCGTCTCATGTGCGGCACCGCGCCGGAACAGCAGCAGCACGCTGCGGCCGCCGACATCATAGGCCGACATGCGGTCGTCGGCCTGGAGCGGCGCGAGCCCCAGTACATCGGCGTAGAAGGCACGCGCCCGGTCGAGATCGTCGACGTAAAGGGCGGTCTCGAGCACGGCGTCGAGGCGGGGCATGGCGGGTCTCCGTCCTGGTCCTGGCCAGTGGAACGCGGCCGTCGGGCCGGCGGGTGCACGCGCCGCCGGCCAAAGGCGCTCAGCCGACGGTCAGGCCGAGTCCGCGCGCCCGCGCCCGCTCGAAGGCGAAGAGCGCGATCGCCGTATCCTGTGCCCCGGTGCCGGTCAGATCGCACACCGTGACCTCGGCGTCCGACCGCCGACCGGGCACGCGGCCGTCGACGACGGCGCCGAGCTCGTCGATCGCGGCATCCGCCGCCACTGCGCCGGCGGCAAGCGCATGGTGCAGCTCGCCCATCCGCTCGCACTGGCTCCTGCGGTCGACGATGATCCGGTCGGCACCGCCCATCACCTCGGGAAACAGCTCGCATTTGCCTTCGGCATCTGACCCCATCGCCGTGACATGCACACCCGGCGACAGCCACTCCGCCCGCAGGAGCGGCGCCTTGGCCGCGGTCGTCGTGACGACGATGTCCGCATCCGCGACCGCCGCCTCCGCCGTCGGCGCCGCCTCTGCCACGATGCCGGTGCGGGCGGCGATGTCGGACGCGCAGCGCTGCGCCTTCTCGGGATCGCGCCCCCAGACGCGGATCCTGGTCAGCGGGCGCACCAGCGCCAGCGCCTCGGCCTGTAGCCGTGCCTGCAAGCCGGTACCGATGATCGCCGCCACGGTCGCCCCGTGCCGGGCGAGGTGGTCGGCAGCGATCGCCCCCGCCAGCGCGGTGCGGATGTCGGTCAGATAGCCATTGTCGAGCAGCACGGCGCGGACATGGCCGGTGCGGGCATCGAGCAGCGTCATCATCCCGCCGAGGCTCGGCAGGCCACGCGCGGCATTGTTGAAGAAGCCGGTGCTGACCTTGAGCGCGAAGCCATCGAGGCCGGGCACATAGGCCGTCTTGACGTCCATCTCGCCATTCTCGGCCTCGACGTCGAGCCGCAGCACCGGTGGCATCACCACCTCGCTGCGGGCGAGACCGGCAAAGGCACGGGCGACCGCCGCCATCGCCGCGCGGTCGAGCGCGACGGTGTCACGAAGCTCGCGCTCGGACAGGACGATGATCGGCGAAAGGCCGGAGGCTCCGGCCGCCACACTCTCCTGCGCGCCCATCAGGCCGCCTTCCACAGCCGCTCGCGGACCAGCGTGTCGGTCACCCGGTCGAGTGCCCGGCGGGTCCGCGCGACCACCTCCTCGACCTCATCGGGGGTGATGACGAGGGGCGGCGAGAAACCGAGGATGTCGCCATGCGGCATGGCGCGGGCGATCAGCCCCTCCTCCAGCGCCGCCGCCGAGACCCGTGCGCCGACCTTGAGCGCCGGATCGAAGCGCTGCTGGCGCGCGCGGTCGGCGACGAACTCGAGCGCCGCCATCAACCCCACGCCGCGCACCTCGCCAACGAGCGGATGGTCGGCGAAGGCGCCGCGCAGACGCTCCTGGAAATAGGCACCGGTAATCGCCGCATTGCCCGGCAGGTCCTCGCGCTCGACGATGTCGAGTACCGCCATGGCCGCGGCGGCACCGAGCGGATGGCCGGAATAGGTATATCCATGCGAGAAGGCGCCGAGCCGGTCGGACGCAGCCTCCAGCACCTCGTAGACCTTCTCGCCGATGATCGCGGCCGACATCGGCACATAGGCGCTGGTCAACCCCTTAGCGACGGTGACGAGGTCGGGCTCCATCCCGTATTTGTCGCTGCCGAACATCGCGCCGGTCCGGCCGAAGCCGGTCACCACCTCATCGGCGATCAGCAGGATGTCGTATTTGCGCAGGACCGGCTGGATGGCCTCCCAATAGCCGGCGGGCGGCGGGGTGATGCCGCCGGTACCCAGCACTGGCTCGGCGATGAAGGCCGCGATGGTGTCCGGATCCTCCTGGATGATCAGCGCCTCGAGCTCGTCCGCCCGGCGCTGCGAGAACGCCTCCTCGCTCTCACCCGCCTCGGCCCCCCAATAGTAGTGCGGCGCGCCGGTGTGCCGGACGGTGTCCACCGGCAGGTCGAAGGCGGCGTGATAGAAGGACATGCCGGTCAGGCTGCCCGACAGCACCGAGCAGCCGTGATAGCCGCGCTCGCGCGCGATGATCTTCTTCTTCCGATGCCGGCCGAGGATGTTGTTGTAGTACCAGGCGAGCTTGACCTGCGTCTCGTTGGCGTCCGATCCGGACAGGCCGTAGAAGACGCGGCTCATCCGGCCCGGCGCCATCCGCACCAGCCGGTCCGACAAACGGATCAGCGCCTCGGTCGAATGCGCGGCATAGGCGTGATAATAGGCGAGCTGTTTGGCCTGGGCGTGGATGGCGTCGGCCACCTCCTGCCGGCCGTAACCGATATTGACGCAGTAGAGCCCGGCGAAGCCGTCGATCAGCTCCCTGCCCGTGCTGTCACGGATCCGGATGCCCTGCCCCGTCTCGACGATGCGCGGATCGCCGAGTTCGCCGGCCGCATAGGATTTGAGGTTCGTGAAGGGATGGAGGACGGACTGCCTGTCCATCTCCTCCAGGCTCATGTTGCGGGCTTCCATCCCGGCCATGTCCGGCCTCCTCAGGTTCGTGCCGCGCGGCGGCATCTGGTGTCAGATCGTCGAGAACCGCTCGGCGGCATGCGGCGCCAGCGCCGCGTGATGGACGGCGATCGCCGCCGCGTCGAAATCGGCGACCGGCCGGCTCTCCAGCGGGAAATGGCCGTGACGGTCCTCACCCGCCACCAGCATCGCGCTCATCGGCGGGCCGCTGGTCTGCCGGACCCGGGTCGGGGCGTAGCGGATCGCAAAACCGATGCGCGGCCGGTCCGTGCGGTTCGGTCCCGAGGCGTGCGGCAGGAAACCGTGGTGCAACGCCGCCTCGCCGGGCCGCAGCACCACCTCCACCGCCCGGCTCTCATCGACCGCGACGGCGATCTCCTGGCCGCGCGACAGCATGTTGTCGGCGGCAAAGGTCTCCGCATGCGGCAGCTTCTCGGCGAGATGACCGCCGGGGCTGTAGCGCATGCAGCCATTCTCCGGCGTCGCCTCGGTCAGCGCAATCCAGGCGGTGACGACCTCCCAGGGCTCGAGACCCCAGTAGTTCACGTCCTGGTGCCAGGTGATCCGCCGCTCATTGTGCGGCGGCTTGATGAACAGATCGGCACTGAGAACGAGGAGGTCGGGACCGTAGAGCGCGCTGACCGCCTCGATGACGGCGGGCGCGCGGATCAGCCGGTCGAGCGCGGGGAAGAGCAGATAGCTCTTCTGTATCCAGGGCATCTCCAGCGCCTGCAGCCGATCGGCCGGCAAGGCGTCCAGCCAGGCGACCAGCGCCGCGGCCACCTCGGTATCGATCGCCCGGATCGGCATGAAATAGCCGTTCTCGCGATAGAAGCGGACATCCGCCTCCGTGAATCCGGCCGGTACCCGCGTTGCGGCCTCCAGCACCATCGTCATTCCACCCCTCCCAGGCAGAGGTACTTGAGCTCGGTGTAGTCATCGAGACCGTAGCGCGAGCCTTCCCGGCCGAGCCCGGACTGCTTGTGGCCGCCGAAGGGGATCGGCGGGCCGGTGAATTTCGGCGTGTTGATGCCGACCATGCCGTATTCCAGCGCATCGCCGACCCGCATCACCCGGCCGACCTCACGGCTGTAGAGGTAGGCCGCGAGGCCATAGATCGTGTCATTGGCGCGTCGCACGACCTCGGCCTCGTCGTGAAAGCGCAGGACCGGGACGACCGGCCCGAAGGTCTCCTCCCGACAGATGCGCATCTCGTCCGTCGCCTCGGCGATCACCGTCGGCTGGAAGAAGGTGCCGCCGAGCGCGTGCCGCCCGCCGCCGGTCACGACACGTGCGCCGCGCGCGACGGCATCGGCGACATGGGCCTCGCAGGTGGCGACGGCCGCCGCATTCATCAGCGGGCCGAGCTGGACATCGGGCTCGGTGCCACGCCCGGTCCGGAGCGCCGCGACCGCGGCCGCGAAGCGCTCGAGGAAGGCGTCATGCACCGGCGCCTCGACATAAAGGCGGTTCACCGCGAGGCAGTCCTGCCCGGTCGTGGCGAATTTGGCCGCGACCGCCCCCCGGACGGCAGCGTCGAGATCGGCATCGGCAAAGACGATGAACGGCGCATGCCCGCCAAGTTCCAAAGACACCTTCTTCACCGTCGCTGCCGACTGGGCGAGCAGCAGCCGACCGACCTCGGTCGAGCCGGTGAAGCTGATATTGCGGACGACCGGGCTCTCGGTCAGCGCCGCCGCGATCGGACGGGCCGGGCCGGTGAGGATCGACAGCACGCCCGGCGGCACGCCTGCCTCCTCCGCCAGAACGGCCAGCGCGAGGGCCGAGAACGGTGTCTCCGAAGCCGGGCGGACGATCATCGGACAACCGGCCGCGAGCGCCGCGCCCGCCTTGCGCGTCACCATCGCCGAGGGGAAGTTCCACGGCGTGATCGCCGCGGTGACACCGACCGGCTCGCGCGAGACCAGGAGGCGGCTGCCAGCGAGATGGCTGGGAATCGTGTCGCCGTACATCCGTTTGGCTTCCTCGCCGAACCAGTCGAGGAAACCGGCGGCATAGGCGATCTCGCCGGCGGACTCGGCCAGCGGCTTGCCCTGCTCGAGCGTCATCAGCAGCGCGAGATCGTCGCGATGGCGCAGCATCAGCTCGCCCCAGCGGCGCAGCACCGCGCCACGCTCCTGCGCCAGCATCCGCCGCCAGCGCGGCCAGGCTTCGGCCGCCGCCTCGATCGCGGCCCGGGTTTCGCTCGCGCCCAGCGCCGGGACGTACCCGATCACCGTGCCGTCGGCGGGGTCGGTGACGGCGATCGCCCCCTCGCCCGCAGCAATCCACCGACCGGCGAGAAAGGCCGCCTCGCGGAACAGCCCCGACTCGGCCAGTTCGGGTGGGCGCGCAGAGGGTGCGGGCGGCACGGGCTCGGGTCTCATACTCGCCACCATCGGACGCCTCCTTGGCTTGGACCAGGATCTGGGCCGGAAAACCGTGACCAGCGATAGCATCGCGATCGCCGTGGGTGTTCCGGAGCTCCCGGCCTCGTGCCGCATTCTCTGCGCCGACCGGCCCGGCTTGCCGCAGCCGCTGCGGCGCCCTCAGCCGGGCGTCCGCCGATCGCGGGCGACGAGCGCCGCGATCGGCTCCGGCTCCCGTTTGACCGGCTTGGTAACGATCCAGGTGAAGTAGGTGGCGATGCCGAGATCGGCGGCGAGCAGCGCCTCGATCACCTCCTGATAATGCTCGATGTCGACCGCCACGACCTTCAGCAGATAATCCGCGCCGCCGCCGATGGCATGGCACTCGACGATCTCCGGCACCACCTTCACCGCCTGCTCGAAGCGCTGGAAATCACCCGCCTCGTGGCGTTTGAGAGTGAGCTGCACGAAGACGGTCGTCGAGCGCGCGACACGGTCGAGTGCCACGAGTGCCCGGTAGCCGCGGATGACCCCTCCCTCTTCGAGCCGACGCAGCCGCTCGAGGCACGCGCTCGGCGACAGTGCTACCCGTTCGGCGAGGCGCTGATTGGTGATCCGCCCCTCGCTCTGCAGCACGCCCAGGATCCGCAGGTCTCGATCGTCCAGCCGCATGATCGCAGTCCGGCGCAGGATCTCGCCGCCTCCACCGTCAGGATACCGGCAGATCTGTGGCGATGACGGCGACGCAGTCACCCCGACGGATCAGCCCCGGCACGTGCCGACAATAGACGAGCCCGTCAATCGGCGCGCGATAGATCACCGGCGGACGGCCGGCCTCCTCAAAGGCATGCACCTGGCCGATCGGGTCTCCGGCCCTGACCTCGGTGCCCGGATCGGCGAGGATCTCGTAGATCCCCTCATCGTTCGAGGCGATGAAGCTGCCCTCGGGTGTCTGCATCAGCCGCGAAGGACTATCGCCGGCAACGGGCACGCCATCCGCCACCCGGAAATGGCGTAGCAGATTGTCCACGCCACGTTCGGCGATGGCGATGGTGCGTGTGGTCGCCGTCCCGGCGCCGCCAAGTTCGGTCGAAATGAAGATCTTGCCGGCGTTCTCGACCGCGGTGTCGAGCATCCCCTCATTGTCGAGCTCGGTCAGCACCAGCGCGACGGGTGCGCCGAAGGCACGGATCGCAGCGCTGGTCCGCACCATCAGCTCTTCGTCCTCGAGATTGTGCATCACCACGCTGGGCACGAAATCGAGCGTGCGACCGCCGGAGTGCAGGTCGACCACCACATCCGCCCGCCGCACGAGCTGGTGGTAGACGTAATGGGCGATCATCTCGGTCTGGGTGCCGCCAAACCGGCCGGGGAAGACGCGATTCATGTTCAGACCGTCGATTGGTGACAGGCGCGTCGCCGCCCGGACGGCGGGATGGTTCATCGTTGGCAGGAGGATCACCCGGCCGGAGACATCCTCGGGCCGCAGCCGCGCCGCCAGCTTCATCAGGGCGATCGGCCCCTCATACTCATCGCCATGGCTGCCGGCGGTAAACAGGATCGTCGGGCCGGCGCCCCGCGCAATGACGGTGATCGGGATCCGGATCGATCCCCAGGCCGACTCGTTGCGGGAATGTGGCACGACGAGATAGCCCTGCTGCCGGCCCTCGGCATCGAGATCGATGGTCGCCGTGACGCGCGACCGTTCATCGGTGATGATCACCTGCTCAACGCTCCCATTCACGAGCCCCGCCCGTCACGCTGCCGTCCCGCCAACGATCCGGCGGAAGGCGTCCATGTCCACGTTCCGGCCGCTGACCACGACCGCCACCCGCTTGCCGGCGAAGGCGGCAGGATCGGTCAGCAGCGCCGCCGCGCCGATCGCGGCCGCCCCTTCGGTGACGATCCCTTCCTCGAGGAAGAGATGGCGCATGCCGGCAGCGATCGCCTCCTCCCCGACGAGACGCACACAGTCGACATGGCGGCGCACCAAATCGAAGGTCAGCCGATTGTCGAGGCCGATGCCGCCCCCCAGGCTGTCCGCCAGCGAGGGCTCCTCCGGCACCTCGACCGGGCAGCCGGCCTCGAGGCTGGCGGCCATCGCCGGGCAGCGGGTCGTCGACAGGCCGACGATCTCGATCGCCGGATCCGCGGTCTTGAGCGCCAGCGCGATGCCGCCCGCAAGGCCACCGCCCGACAGCGGCACCATGACGCAATCGAGATCGGGGGCGTCCTCGAGCAGTTCGAGGCCGATCGTCCCCTGCCCCGCAACCACCCAGGGGTCGTCGAAGGGCGGCACCAGCGTCATGCCTTCCTCGACAACCAGCCGCGCCGCCTCGACCGCCGCCTCATCCTGGCTCGTCCCGATGATCCGCGCCTCGCCGCCGGCGGCCCGCACGGCGGCAACCTTGTTCTCGGGGACCAGCGCCGACATGCAGACGACCGCCCTGATGCCGAGCCGCGCCGCGGCGGTGGCCACCGCGCGGCCGTGATTGCCGGTGGACATGGTGACGACGCCGCGTGCACGGCGCGTCGGATCGAGCGCCAGAAGGTGGTTCGTCGCGCCACGCAGCTTGAAGGCCCCAGTCTCCTGCAGGGTCTCGAGCTTCAACAGCACCTCGCCGCCGGTCAGCGCCGACAGCGACGGGGCAGCGACGAGCGGGGTGCGGCACACCCGGCCGGCGATCCGCGCCCTTGCCCGCCAGATCTCGCGCGCGGGGAGGATCGGTTGCGCGCTCATCCCTGCCTCCGGGCGGACGCGGCCGCAGAGCGCTGGCGCATCATGCGGTCGAAGCTCCAGGCGATGTGGTTGCGACGGATGAAGCCGACGGCACGGAAATCATGGCGCTGCAGGGCGACGAGGATGTCGGCGATCTCGGTGCGGAAGATCTCGATCTCCTCAATCAGGTCGAGCTTCCCCATTGTCTGGAGAACGAAGCGCGAGGTCTGGAAATAGAGCCGCTCGGAGACCTCGCGCAGCGCCCGATTGCCGATCACCTGGAGCAGCTCGAGCGCGAAGGCCATGTTCAGCCGCTGATAGGCGGCGGGGTCCGGCCCGCTGCGCAGCAGCTCGTCACATCCGGCCAGGATTGCGCGGATGCGGTCGAGATCGGCCGGGCTGCGTGGCCGCGGGTCCAGCTCGCCAATCAGCTCCGCCATCCGCGTCCTCAAGGCATAGATCTCGCGCAGATGCGGCGGATCGATCGTCGTGACGACGGTCGCGACACCGTGGCGGCTCTCGACCAGCCCTTCCGATTCCAGCACGGTGAGCACACGGCGGATCGGCGTGCGGCTGACGCCGAACTCGGCGGCCAGTCCCTCCTCGCCGATCCGCATGCCGGGCGGGTATTCCAGAAGGCAGATGCGCTCGCGGATCGCCCGGTGCAGCGCCTCGAACCGCGCCCGCGCCGCACCCCGCCCGCCGGCGCGCACCGATCCCGCGGTGGCCTCGCCACCGTCTGCACTCGTCTGCTTCGTCACGATCAACCCGCGTCGAGCACCGCGCTGAGGAACTGCCGGGTCCGTTCATGCTGCGGATCGCCAAAGATCTGCTCAGGCGGTCCCTGCTCGGCGATGCGGCCACCATGGAAAAAGCAGACGCGATCGGAGAACTCCTTGGCGAAGCCCATCTGGTGCGTGACCATCAGCATGGTCAGATCATGCTCGGCCCCGAGCCGCCGGATGACCGCCAGGACCTCGCCGATCACCTCGGGGTCGAGCGCCGAGGTCACTTCGTCGAACAGCATCACCTTCGGCCGCATCGCCAGGGCCCGCGCGATGGCAACGCGCTGCTGCTGGCCGCCGGAGAGCTGGCTCGGATAGTGGTTCCGCTTGTCCGACAGGCCGACCATGGCCAGCAGTTCGGTCGCCCGCGCCTCGGCTTCCTCGCGCGACAGCCCGAGCACATGGATCGGCGCCTCGATGCAATTGCCGAGCGCGGTCATGTGCGGGAACAAGTTGAACTGCTGGAACACCATGCCGATGTTCGCACGCACCCGCCGCCGGTGCCGCTCATCCGCGGGAACGAGGCGGCCGCCCTTCTCCATATGCGTCAGCGGATGGCCGTCGACCCAGATGACCCCGCCGTCGATCCGCTCCAGCGTCATCAGCATCCGCAGCACGGTCGTCTTGCCGGAACCGGACGGGCCGATGATCGAGACCTTCTCATTGGGTGCGATGTCGAGATTGAGATCGTCGAGCACCACGAGGCTGCCATAGCGCTTCGTCACGCCTTCGAAGCGCACCATGGGTTCGCTGCCGCGGGTGGCTGCTGCCGCGCCACCGGCGCCGGCCATCCGCGCGGGATCGGTGTCGTGAGGCATCAGGGTCGCTCCTTGAGCCGGCGCTCGACCCAGCGGACCAGCGCTGCCGAGATCAGGCTGAAGACGAGGAAGATGAGGCCGACGAGCGTGATCGGCTCGAGATAGCGGAAGGTCTGCGATCCGATGTTCTTGGCCGTCTGCATCAGCTCGAGCACGGCGATGGCGGACAAGAGCGGCGTCTCCTTGAACAGCGCGATCAGGTAGTTGCCGAGCGCCGGCACGACCGGCGGCAAGGCCTGGGGAATGATGATGGCGCGCCAGGTCCGCCACGGCCCGAAATTGAGCGCCGTCGCCGCCTCCCATTGGCCGCGCGGCACGTTCTCGATACCGGCGCGGTACACCTCCGAGCAATAGGTCGCGTAATGCAGCCCGATCGCCACGACACCGGCGGTGAAGGCGGAGAGCACGACGCCGAATTCGGGGAAGACGAAGTACAGGAAGTAGATCTGGATCAGCAGCGGCGTGCCGCGGATCGCCTCCACGAGGCCGCCGACCGGCCAGGAGATCCAGCGCGAGCGCGACATGCGGGCGATCGCCAGCACGAGGCCGAGTACGGCCGCGATGATGAAGCCGATCACCGTCGCCTGCACCGTCACGATAGCGGCCCGGCCGAGGATGGGCAGGATCTCGAGGACGAAGCCCCAATCGATCATGCCGCCCTGCCCCGGCCGAGGCCGACCGACAGGCGCCGCTCGAACCAGCGGACGCCGGCGGTGATGAGCAGCGACAGGCACAGATAGCCGACCAGCACGACGCTGAAGATCTCGACCGTGCGCAGCGTGGTCTGGTTCATCTGCTGCGCCCGGAAGGTCAGATCACCGATGGTGATCAGCGAGACGAGCGCCGTCGCCTTGAGCAGTTCGATCAGCAGATTGCCCCAGGGCGGCACCATGCGGATCAGCGCCTGGGGCACGATCACCCGGCGCAGCATCAGCCCGCGGCTCATGTTGAGCGCGGTCGCCGCCTCCCATTGGCCGCGCGGCACGGCGAGGATGGCGCCGCGCACGACCTCTGCGCCATAGGCCCCGACATTGAGTCCGAGCCCGAGCACCGCGACGGTGAGCGGCGACATCACGATGCCGAAATGCGGCAGCACGAAGAACAGCCAGAACAGCTGCACCAGCGCCGAGGTGCCGCGGAAGATCTCAATATAGGCGGCGGCGAGCCAGCGCAGCGGCAGCGGGCCGTAGAGCTTGGCGAGCGCCGCGACGAAGGCACAGAGCACCGCGAGGATGCTCGCCAGCACCGTGATCTCGATGGTGACGAGCGCCCCCTGGAGCAGGCCAGGCAAGAGGTCCCGGAAGCCGGCGAAGCTGGCTGCTACCAGCCCGCCGGCAAAGCCGAGGATCAGCAGCACGAGGGCACGCTGCACCGGCTCTCTCCCCCCGTCCGGTGTTTACTCGCCCGCGCAGAGCTCCGCGGTCGTGGCGACGGGCAGGTAGTCGGCGCCGAAGCCGAACGGCTCCACCAGCGCGATGTGCTCCGGCGAGCCGATGAACTTCTCGAGCTCGGCATTGAACGCGGCCAGCAGGTCCTCGTCCTCCTTGCGGAAGCCGAAGCCGCCATGGCCCTTCACCGATGTGCCGGCGACCGTGTCGAACGGCTGGGTCATCTCGACGCCGGCATCGGGCCCGGCCGTCTCGACCAGGTTCTGGATCGACAGGCTGGTCAGTGCGAAGGCGTCGATCCGGCCGGTCCGCACGGCGGCGACGCCCGAAGGCCCGTCGGGGAAGCTTGAGATCTGCTCGGCCGGAACGCCCGACTGCTCGGCATAGCCGCCCTCGACAGCACCGGACATCACGCCGAGCCGCGCCTCCGGATTGGCGGCCACGTCGTCATAGTTGTTGAGGCCGAGCGGATTGCCCTCGGCAACGAGGAAGGCCTGGCCGATGCCATAGGAGGGCTCGGAGAAGGCGATCTGCTCGCAGCGCTGCGGGTTGATGAACATGCCCGCCGCGATGATGTCGAAGCGCCCGGCCTGCAGACCCGGGATCAGCGAGCCGAATTCGGTCAGGACACCGTCGACCTCCGGGATGCCGAGCTGGTTCAGGATGTACTTGGCAACTTCCGGCGCCTCGCCCGTCAGCTCGCCCGCGGTGGTCGCGAAACCGAACGGCGCCTCATTGGCGAAGCCGACGCGGATGAAGCCCTGCTCCCGCGCGCGTTCCAGCGTGCTCTGCGCCGATGCCGTGCCGGCGGCGGCGAGCGTCGCGAGGACCGCCACCGCCGCAACGGCGCACCGGGTGAAGAGCAGACCCTGCGTCGTATCCAGACTGCGCATTCCAGCCTCCTTATGGAATTGGCCGCCCGGCTGCGGACCCCCTCCGCCGTCGGACGTGTCGGTTCGTCGATCGCATGGACCATACGTCGACGGACCCTGGCGCGCAACGGTTGGACACAACTGTTTGGCGCACTTCTCCTGTTTTCATCAGCTTTACAGTCCTCTCAAGCATTCGATTGAAAAGGCACCGCCGTGTTGTATACGTCTCGCTCGGTGCAGCATGGGCGGCATCATCGCTGATCTGGGGCAGACCGATGCGAATGCGGGACGATCTGGTGTTCTCGATGAAGGAGTATGCGGACCGGCTCGACCGGTTGCGCCGCACGATGGCCGAGCGCCACGTCGACGCCTTTATCGTCACGACGCCGGAGAACATGTTCTATCTGACCGGCTATCAGACGCCGGGCTACTATTGGTTCCAGGCGCTCGTCGTGCCGCTCGAGGGCGAGGCCTTCATGGTCACGCGCCAGCTCGAGGACAGCAACGTCCAGACCCGCACCTGGATCTCCGAGAGCCATCCCTATCAGGATCACGAAGACCCGCCGGCAGCGCTTGCGCGGACGATGATCTGGTTCGGCCTCGGCCAAGCCGCGATCGGCTACGAACGCAACTGCTATTTCTTCCGCGCGACCGAGCAGGAGGCGCTGTTCAACTCGCTGCCCGACGCCCGCTTCGTCGATCTGTCAGGCACGGTGGAGGCGATGCGGCTCGTCAAGTCACCGGCCGAGATCGAGCTGATGCGGCGTGCCGCCAAGACGACCGAGGCCGGCATGCGCGCCGGCATCGACGCCGTCGCCGCCGGTGTCTCGGAGAATGACATCGCGGCCGACATGCAGGCCGCGATGACGCGCGCCGGCAGCGAGTATCCGGCGATCGCGCCGTTCGTCGCCTCGGGGTGGCGCGGTGCCGTCGGCCACGCCACCTGGGAGGGCCGCATCATCGAGCATGGCGATGTCGTCTTTCTCGAGCTCGGCGGCTGCATCCACCGCTATCACACGGCGATGATGCGCACCGTCGTCGTCGGCAAGGCGCCGCCCGAGGTGATCGAGGCCGAAGCGCTGGTGCGCGACGCGATGGCCGCCACGATGGACGCGATCCGCCCCGGCGTGCCGGCGCATGAGGTCGACCGGGTGGCCCGCTCGGTCATCTCGCGCGGCGCCGCCGGGGCAACCCAGGCGGCGCGGTCGGGCTATTCCATCGGCATCGCCTTCGCGCCCGATTGGGGCGAGGGTCACATCCTGAGCCTGATGGCCGGCCACAACACCCCTCTGGAAGAGAACATGACCTTCCATCTGATCCCCTGGGTGCAGGTCCCGGGGATCGCCGGCGTCGGCCTGTCGGAGACGGTGCGCGTCACCGACAGCGGCTGCGAGAGCCTGTTCAGCTTCGACCGGCGGGTGTTCGTCCGCTAAGGCCCGTCTCCTACCGCCCCGCCGCGCTGCCGTCGCGGCGGGGATCGGCGGCGCCGACGAGCCCCTCCAGCGTCACCATCACCCCGTGCAGGCCGGAATTATACGGTCTGACGCTTATCGTGTGGCCGAGTGCCTCGAGCGCGGGCGCGAGGGTCTCCGCCTCGGTCCCCGCCTCCAGCTCGGTCGGCCCGTTGCGGTTGCCGACATGGCCGAGCGCCACCGCCGCCGGCAGGTCTAGGCCGAGATCGATCACCCCCACGATCGTCTGGGCGACGTGCGGGATGATGGTGCTGCCGCCGGTCGAGCCGATCACCAGGAAGAGCTCGCCCTCCGGGTCGAGAACGATGGTCGGTGCCATCGAGCTGCGCGGCCGCTTGCCTGCCTCGACCCGATTGGCGACGGCTACGCCATCCCTTTCCGGCACGAAGGCGAAATCCGTCAGCTCGTTGTTGAGGATGAACCCGCCGACCATCAGATGGGCCCCGAACGGCCCCTCTATGGAGCTGGTCAGCGCCACCGCATTGCCCGCCGCATCGACGATCGAGACATGGGTGGTGCCGGGTCGCCCATCCATCCCATCGGGCGACAGGGACCCCGCACCCGGCGGCGTCCCGGCGGCAACCGGCACGGTCTGCGCCGCCGCACCGTCGATCAGCGCCGCGCGATCGGCGAGGTAGGCCGGATCGAGCAGCCCCTCGATCGGCACCGGCACGGCATCGGAATCGGCGAGATAGAGATCGCGATCGGCGTAGGCGAGCTTGCCCGCCTCTGCGAAGAGATGCCACCGCGCCGCCTCGTCCAGCGCGGCGAGGTCGAAACCGGAGAGCATCCCCAGGATCTGCCCGACGGCGACGCCGCCCGAGGAGGGTGGCCCCATGCCGCAGACCGAATGCGCACGATAGGCGATGCACACCGGCGGTCGCTCGACGACCTCATAGGCGGCGAGGTCGGCCTCGGCCAGCAGGCCGGGATTGCCAGCGGCGCCGCCCGCCGTATCGCCCGCCACCGCGGCGATGATCGCCGCACCGATCGGCCCCTCGTAGAACGGCGCCGTTCCGCCCTCGGCGAGAAGGCGCAACGTGTCGGCGAACTCCGGATTGCGCACCGTGTCGCCGAGCGCGATGGGGGTGCCGCCCGGCATCAGATAGGCGGCGAGGGCCGGATCGCGGGCGATCCGCTCCGCCTCGGCCGCAGCCGCTTCGGCGAGACGCGGCGAGACCGCGAAGCCGTCCTCGGCGAAGGTGATGGCCGGTTCGAGAAGACGAGCCCAGTCGAGCCGGCCCCAGCGCGCATGCGCCTCGGCGAGCAGCGCGAGCGTGCCCGGTGTGCCGACCGACCGACCACCGACCACCGCATCCCAGAACCCCATCGGCGCGCCATCGGCGTCGAGGAACAGCGTCTCATCGGCGGCGAGCGGCGCCGTCTCACGGCCGTCGAGCGTGGTGATCTCCCCGGTCGCCGCGTCGTAATGGACGAGGAAGGCGCCGCCGCCGATCCCCGAGCTCTGCGGTTCGACGAGGTTCAGGACCATCTGGACCGCCACCATCGCATCGACGGCGCTGCCGCCCTCAGCCAGCACCGCCTCGCCCGCCTCCACGGCGAGCGGATGCGCCGCGGCGATCATGTAATCGGTGCCGGTAGCGCTTTTCGCGCCGGCATCGAATGCGGCGGCCGGTGCGAACGGAAGCGTCGCGGTCAGAAGAATGGCCGCGATCGGCCGTGCGAGAGGTGAACGTTTCATTGCAATGCTCCTTGCCGCTGATCCCGCGGCGCCCCGCCCTTACCCGACACTGTGCCAGCCCGGCGCCGCGACCGGAACCCGTGGCCGGACGCCGCTGCCGCATTGCCGGCGAAGGGCCGCTGGGGCATCTAGCCGAAATCTCATCGCCCCATCCCGTGAGCACCATGCCGACCTATCTGCTCGGCCTCGACGCCGGCACCTCCGTCACCAAGGCCGCCGTCTTCGACGCCGGCGGGACCCAGCACGCCGTGGCGTCGCGGCGCATCCGGATCGATCGGCCGCATCCCGGCTGGTGCGAGACCGATGCCGAGGCGGCCTGGTCCACGGCCGCGGCGGTGATCCGGGAGGCGATCGCGGCGTCGGGCGTCGATCCGCGCGCGATCGCCGGCGTCGGACTCTCGGCCGCGATGGTCGGCGCTTGGGTGGTCGATGCCGAGGGATCACCGGTCCGCCCGGGGATCTTCTGGGAGGATTCGCGCAGCCAGCCATTGCTCGATGCGATGGAGACGCGCGAGCCCGGCTTCATGTCGCGCATCTTCGCCGCCGATGGCTGCGTCCTGCAGCAGGGGTGCACCCTGCCGGTGCTGCGCTGGCTGCTCGATGAGGAACCGGCGGCGATGGCGCGGGCACGGGCGGTGCTCGGCTACAAGGATTTCCTGCGGCTGCGCCTGACCGGCCGCCTCGCCGCCGACCCGACCGAGGCGGCCGTCGCCCCCGGCGATGCGCGGCTGCGCGACCGCAGCCCGGAGATGATGCGGCTCTTCGGGCTGGAGAAGGCCGTCGGCCTCTTTGCCCCCGTCGCACCTTCGGAGACGATCGCCGGCACCGTCACCGAGGCTGCGGCAGAGGCGACGGGGCTGCGCGCGGGCACGCCCGTCGCGATCGGCGCGGGCGATGTCGCCGCCACCGTGATCGGCGCCGGCGCGCTCGCGCCCGGCACTGCCGTCACGATCTTGGGCACGACCTGCCTCAACGGCGTTGTGCTCGACCGGCCGAGTTTCGAGCCACCCGATCTCGGCCTGCTCTTCACACTGCCGGGCGATGCCTGGATGCGCACCATGGTGAATGTCGCCGGCACCACCAATCTCGACTGGGCGCTGGCGACGCTGGCGCCGGATCTCGCGGCGCTCGCCGATCCGTGGAGCGCGCTCGAGGCGCAGATTGCGCCGCTGCCGGTCGGTTCGGAAGGCGTGACGTGGCTGCCCTATCTGAGCGAGAGCGGCATCATCGCCCCCATCGTTTCACCCTCTGCCCGCGCCGGCTTCGCCGGGCTCGCGCCGCGCCACGGCCGGGCGCATCTGCTGCGGGCCGTCTATGAGGGTGTCGCCCTGTCGATCCGCGACTGTTTCGACGCGCTCGGACGGCGGGACGACATCACCGAGATCGTCCTGTGCGGCGGCGGCGGGCGCAGCCGGCTGTGGACGCAGATGATCGCCGACGCGCTGCAGCGCCGGGTCGTCGTGCCGAGCGGAACCGAGTTCGGCGCGCGCGGTGCCGCCCTTCTCGCCGCGACGGCGATCGGCCTTTTCCCCTCGATCCGCGCTGCAGCCGACACCGCACGGACGATCCAGCGCGCGCAGTCCCCCGACCCGTCAGCGGCCCCGGCCTGGGAGGCGGCACTCGCCACCTACCGGCGGCGGCGCGATGCGGCGATCGCGGCCAGTTGACGGCCTGCGGGCGCCGGCCCTAGGGTCCGCCAGGTGGTATAGCCCACCTGCCGAGACGGAGGAGTGATGCCGGCGCTGGCCGAGGAGGATCTGCCGATCTACCGGCGCATCGCCGAGGATCTGCTGCGCCGGATCGGCGATGGCGACCTCGCGCCGGGGGCGCGGGTGCCTTCCGAACGCGAGCTGTCGGATGCGTTCGGCGTCAGCCGCATGACAGCGCGTCAGGCGCTGCGCCTGCTGGTGGCCCGCGGGCTGATCGAGAGCCGGCTCGGCCTCGGCTATTTCGTCGCCCGACCGCGAATCGACCAGCGCCTGCAGACATTGACGAGCTTCAGCCAGGACATGCGCCGTCTCGGGCGCCGGCCGGCGAGCGTCGTTTTGCGACGGGAGACGCTGCCGGCGACCCCGGAGGAGGCGGCGGCCCTGGCGATCGCGGTCGAGGAACCGGTCCATCGTCTCGAGCGCGTCCGCCTCGCCGACGCCCAGCCGGTCGCGCTCGAGACGACGGTGCTGCCCCGTCGCCTCGCCCCTGACCTCTTCGATCGCGCCGATTTTGGACGCGAGTCGCTCTATGCGGTCCTCGAGCGCGATTTCGCCGTCGTGCCGCTCGAGGCGGAGCAGACATTGCAGGCGGGGGTGCCGGACCCGCTGACGGCGCGCGCGCTCGACATGCCGGTCGCAGCGCCGGTCCTGCGGCTGACGCGCCGGACGTTCGACCGGCGCGGCACGCCCGTCGAGTATGTCCGGTCCTGCTATCGCGGCGACCGCTACACCATGCACATCCGCCTCGCCCCGGGAGAGGGCGCGGCCGGCGGACGGCCCGCGGCGGATGCCGGAGAGGAACCATGAGCACCAGTTTCGACACCTTTCTCGCCGACCTCGCCGCCCGGATCGCTGCGCTCCGGACAGAGCAGGCGACTGCGATCGAGGCGGCGGCCGCCGCCTGCGCCGAGGCGGCCGCCGCCGACCGGCTGATCTATGTGTTCGGCACCGGCCATTCGCACATGATGGCCGAGGAAGGTCATTACCGTGCCGGCGGCCTTGCCTGCGTCGTGCCGGTCCTGGCGGCGCCGTTGATGCTGCATGAAGGCGCAGCCGCCGGCACCCGGTTCGAGCGCACGGCCGGCCTCGCGGCCATCATCCTCGACCGCTACCCGATCGGCCGGGGCGATGTGATGCTGGTCTTCTCCAACAGCGGCGTGAACGCGATGCCCGTCGAGGCCGCGCGGATCGGGCGGGAGCGCGGGGCGACCGTCATCGCCGTCACCTCCGACGCCTATTCGCGGATGGCCGCGCAGGGGCGCGAGCGCCTCCCCGATGTCGCCGATATCGTGATCGACAATGGCGCGCCGCCCGGCGACGCGGTGGTGGCGCTCGCCGATGGACGCCGTGCCGGACCGGTCTCGACCGCGATCGGTGCCGCGATCCTGAACGCCGTGCTGGTGGAGGCGGCGGCGCGACTGCTCGCCGCCGGCGGCGATCCGCCGGTCTACGTCAGCGCCAACATGCCCGGCGCTGCCGAGCGGAACGCGGCTCTCTTCGCCCGCTATCGCGGTCGGAACCCGCATCTTTGAACACTACGACCAAGAGGAGGCTCGTGATGGCAAGCATGACGAGGATGGGGACGGCGTTGGGTCTGGTGCTGCTCGCCGGCGCCGCCGCGCCGGCCCAGCCGGTCGAGATCACGCTGTGGCACATGGAGCAGCCGCCGCACCGGGTGGCCCGCATCCAGGAGCTGATCGACGCGTTCAACGCATCCCACCCGGACATCGTGGTGACCCAGGAGCCGCAGAGCTGGGGCGAGATCTACGCCAAGGCTCCGGCGGCGCTGGCGGCAGGCAACGCGCCCGACATGCTGTTCGCGATCCCGGATTTCGCGCCGATCCTGAAGGATCTCGGCGCGCTCGAGTCCGTGGCGGCGTTCGTCGAGGAGCTCGACGCCGCACATGATTTCGTGGATTCGGCGGTCGCCCCCTACAGCTATGACGATGGCGTCTGGGCCGTGCCGCTCTACAACATGGTGATGTCACTCTGGTACCGGCCGAGCGTCTTCGAGGCGGCCGGGATCGAGGTGCCGGAGACCTGGAGCGAGTGGCGGGCCGCAGCGGAGGCGCTGACGACTGACGAGACCTATGGCATCGGCCTGCCGGCCAACCGCCAGCTCTACACCGACCAGACCGTCTACAGCGTGATGGTCAATGGCGGGGCGTCGGAGATCTACAATCCGGACGGCACCCTGCGCTTCGACAATCCAGAGACCGTCGAGGCCTACGCCTACTACGCCGATCTCTACCAGTTCTCGCCGCCCGATGCGGCCAACTGGACCTGGGGCGAGGCCGAGGCCTGCTTCGCCAGCCGCGCCTGCGCCATGGTGCTGCAGTTCACCGTCATCACCACCTATGAGACTCAGGCCGAGGGGGATCCGGCCGACCTCGCCGCCGCCCCGATCCCGCATGCCGACGATCAGGATGACTCGGCGACCATCGCCTATTCAAATGCGGTGATGCTGCTGAGCCGCGACGAGGCCAAGCGCGAGGCCTCGGAGACCTTCATCGCCTGGCTGCTCGAGCCGGAGAATTACGGGCGCTTCCTCAACATGGAGCCCGGCCTCTTCCTGCCGGTCACCGCCGACGGCGCCACCGCGGACAGCTTCTGGAGCGATCCGCTGGCGGTCGAGTACCGGGCGCAGATCGAGCAGATGATCGCGAACGGGCAAAACGGGATGCTGTTCGGCTTCACCGGCGGCAACACCTTCCCGTCGATTGCGCCGATCTCAGGCCAGAACGTCATCGCCGAGACGCTGCAGAAGATCGTCATCGATGGCATGAGCCCCGAGGAGGCCGTGGCCGCCGGCCAGGCCCGGATGGAAGAGGTCTCGCGCTGATGTGAGGGCCGGCGCCGCCTGCCGGCGCCGGCCACCACACCGTGTGTTCGGCCATCCGACAGAGGGTCACCCACATGAAGACCGCCGCATGAGATCCGCCACATGAGAACCGGGCGCAGCACGATGCTGGCCTGGCTCTTTCTGGCGCCAGCGCTTCTCTGGCTGGCGGCGACCCTGGGTTGGCCGCTGCTGGCCGCGGTCGAGCTGTCGCTGCGTGACGTCCGGATCATCGGTTCGGATGGCGGCTTCGTGGGCCTCGCCAATTACGAGACGGTGCTCGGCGATGCCGCGCTGTGGCGGGCCTTCGGCAAGAGCGCCGTCTGGGTGGTCGCCAATGCCGTCGTCCAGACCGCCCTCGCGCTCGGCACGGCACTGATCCTCAAC
The DNA here is from genome assembly GCA_964406375.1 of uncultured Mycobacteriaceae bacterium. Lineage (GTDB taxonomy): Bacteria > Pseudomonadota > Alphaproteobacteria > DSM-16000 > Inquilinaceae > CAYORM01. The sequence continues at coordinate 37,675 of CAYORM010000004.1, forward strand.
CAGCGCTTCCGCGGCGTCGGCGTGGCGCGCGTCTGGATCATCCTGACCTGGATCGTGCCGACGATCGTCGTCGTGATCATCTGGCGCTGGCTGCTCAGCACCTCGGGCGGCATGATCAACCCGCTCCTCATCCAGCTCGGTCTCATCGAGCGCCCGGTCGGCTTCTTCGCCACGCCGGACTCCGCGATGGCGAGCCTGATCCTGATCAACTCCTGGCGATGGTTTCCTTTCATCGCCATCATGATGCTGGCCGGTCTTCAACGAATTCCGAAGGATCTCTACGAGGCCGCGGCGATCGACGGGGCCGGTCCCTGGCAGCGCTTCACCCGCATCACCTGGCCGATGCTACAGCCGACACTCGCGGTCCTGGCGGTGATCGGCACGCTGTTGTCCTTCAACGTCTTCGACATCATCTGGCTGCTGACCGCCGGCGGCCCCTCGGGCGCCACCCGCACCGTGCCGGTGCTGATCTATGAGACGGCCTTCAAATCCTACCGCCTCAGCGAGGCGGCTGCGATCTCGGTGGTCGCCAGTATCGTGATGATGGCGCTCGCCATCCTCGCAACCCGGGCGATGACCGCCCGCGAGAGCCGCTGATGCGCCGCTCGCTGCCGTGGACGATCGCGCTGCTGGCCGGCCTCGCCGCCATCGCGCTTCTGGTACTGCTGCCCTTCTGGTGGGTGGCGAGCAGCGCCTTCAAACTGCCGCAGGAGATCATCGCCCGCCGTCCGACGATGATCCCGGAGAGCTTCACGCTGCAGCATTTCGAGAAGCTGCTCGCCGCCTCCGACTTCCCGACCTACCTGCTCAACAGCGTGATCGTCTCGCTCGCCTCGATGGCGATCACCGTGGTGCTGGCGCTGCTCGCCGCCTATGCCTTCTTCCGCATCACCTTCCGCGGTCGGGACGCGCTCTACCGGCTGATCCTCGTCGCCTACGCCTTTCCCGGCATCGTCGTGCTGATCCCCCTCTACATGCTGTTCGCGCAGGTGGGGCTAATCAACACGCCGGCGGCGCTTGTGATCGTCAACGTCACCTTCGCCCTGCCCTTCGCCATCTGGATGATGCGCTCCTTCCTGGCCTCGGTCCCGACCGAGCTCGAAGAGGCGGCGGCAATCGATGGCGCCGGCCCCCTCACCGTACTGCTGCGGATCATGGTGCCGCTGGTGGCGCCCGGCATCGCCAGCGTCGCCATCTTCGCCTTCGTGGCGAGCTGGACCGAGTATCTCTTCGCCTCGGTCCTCATCCTCTCGGATGCCAACCGGACGATCCCCGTCGGCTTCGCCGGGATCATCGGCCAATACCAGATCGATTGGGGGCTGATGCTGGCCGGCGCGACGCTGGCCGTCCTGCCGGTGGTGGCGCTGTTCGCCTTCGTCGGCCGCTGGTTCATCGCCGGCCTGACCGAAGGCGCGGTGAAGTAGCGGAACTGGCCGACACGGCCGGGGCGCGCTAGGGTCCGGCCCGTCTTGTCTGGCGACGGGGTGCGGGATGCGGCGCGTCTGGAGATGGCTGGCGCGGGGGCTGGCCGCCCTCCTGCTGCTCATCGTCGCCATCCTCGTCGCAGGCTGGTTCTGGCTGCGCTCGGGGCTGCCGACCGACGGCACCGAGATCGTGACGGATGCCGTCGATGCCCCGGTGCGGATCTGGCGCGATCCCCATGGCGTGCCGCACATCTTCGCCGACACGCTGGAGGACGCCGCCTTCGCCATCGGCTGGCTGCATGCCGAAGACCGGCTGTGGCAGATGGACGCCGCCCGCCGGCTGGTCGACGGACGCCTTGCCGCCCTCATCGGACCGGCCGGCCTCGCCAATGACAAGTTCATGCGCCTCCTGCGGCTCTCCGAACGGGCTGAGGCGGATGTCGCCGTCCTCTCGCCCGAGCTGCGCCGGCTGCTCGAGCGCTACGCCGCGGGGGTGAACGCCTGGATCGCCTGGGATGGCGCGCCGCTGCCGCCCGAGCACCTCCTTCTCGGCCTGCGGCCGGCACCGTGGGATGTGGCCGACAGCCTGGGCTGGGCCTATCTGATGGCGCTACAGCTCGCCGGCGATTTCCGCGACGAGTTGCGGGCGGCGAGGGTCGAGGCGGTGCTCGGCCCAACACGCGCCGCCCCCTTGCTGTCGTCTGCGCTCTCCGACGGCCCCTACAGCATCGCCGCATCGCCCAGTTTTCTCGATCGGCTCCACGCCGCGCTGCCCGACCCGCTCGGCCCGGACACCGCGTCGAATGAATGGGCCGTCGCGGCTTTCCGCAGCGCCACCGGCGCCCCCATCCTCGCCAATGACCCGCATCTTGGCCTCTCTGCGCCGATCCTTTGGTATCTGGTACGCATCGTGACGCCGGACCGGAGCTGGGCCGGCGCTACGGCGCCCGGCAACCCGCTCCTCCTGCTCGGCCAGAACGATGATCTCGCCTGGGGATTCACCACTGCGGTCGCCGACACCCAGGACCTCTTCCTCCTCGATCTCGACCCCGCGGATCCCGATCGCTGGCTCGGCCCCGACGGGCCCGAAGCCTTCGAGAGCTGGACCGAGACGATTGAGATCGCCGGGCAGGCGGCCGAGACGGTCACCTTCCGCTCGACGCGCTACGGCCCCGTCGTCTCCGACCTCGATCCGGCCCTCGCCGCAGAAGCGCTGGCCGAAGGGCAGGTCGCGGCACTCGGCTTCGCCGCGATCGCAGCGCCGAACACCACCGGCGAGGCGCTCTACCGCATGAACCTTGCGACGGGATGGGAAAGCTTCCACGCGGCGCTGCAGCACTGGACCGCACCGATCCAGAACGTGGCCGTCGCGACGCGGGAGGGCACCATCGCACTCGCCATGCCGGGGCTGATTCCGGTCCGGGCCGAGGGTCACGCGGGCGATCGGCCCGTCACCCCGGGGCAGGCGGATCTCGCCTGGCGCGGTTTCATTCCCTTCAGCGCACTGCCCGTGCAGATCGATCCGGAAAGCGGGATGCTGTGGAACGCCAACAACCCGACGGTCGGCCCGCCCTATCCTCACACGCTCGGCAGGACGGATGAGCCGCCCTACCGCGCCCTCCGCATCGGCGAGTTGCTTGCAGCGGAGGAGGCGCTGACGGTCGAAGGCGCTGAGGTGATGCTGGCCGACACGCTCAGCCTCGATGTCCCGGCGGTGGTTTCGCTGCTCGACGGTGTCTCGCCCGATACGCTCGTCGAGGCACAGGCGCTCGACCGGCTGCGTCATTGGGACGGGCGGATGCTGCGCGAGCGGCCAGAGCCGCTGATCTACATGACCTTCCTCCACCGCCTGAACGCCGCCCTGCTGGCCGATGAGCTAGGTGATCTCTTCGAGGCGTTCCGCCGTCCGCTGCCGCCACGCCTGCTGCGCCTCGCAGCGGAAGCGCCGGGCTGGTGCGACGACGTCACGACGGCGGCGGAGGAGATTTGCCCGCAGATCACCGCACGCGCCTTCCGCGAGACCGTGGCGGTGCTGTCCGACGCCTATGGCCGCGACCCCGCCACCTGGCGCTGGGGCGATGCGCACCGCGCCCCGCTCGCCCATCCGGTCTGGAACCGCATCCCGCTGCTCGGCGACCTGCTGTGGCCGGCGGTCGAAACCGATGGCGGTCCCTTCACCGTCAACCGCGGCGATGGCGGGCGCGGCACAATGGATCTGCTCTTCCCCCACACCCATGGCGCGGGCTATCGAGCGGTCTACGATCTGGCCGATCCCGCCGCCTCACGCTTCGTGATCGCGACGGGGCAGTCGGGCAACCCGCTCTCGCCCCACTATCGCGACCTGGTCGCGCTCTGGCGCGACGGCGGCCATCTGACCCTCTTTGGGGATGAGGCCATGCTGGCCGGGCGCGGCGGGACGGGCATGACCATCCGCCCGGCGGCCGCTGCGGGCCGATAGGGGAGGCCAACGTGTCCATGGGTGAAACGACGGGTGACGGGAGGACGGCGTGACGGAACAGACGGTGACCCTGGCACAGCTGCGCGAGGCCGCGACCGCGCTGGAGGGCCATGTCGTCCGCACCCCGACACTGCCTGCGCCGCAGCTCGGTGACCGGCTCGGCTGCACGCTCTTCCTGAAGTACGAGAATCTGCAGGTCACCGGGTCGTTTAAGGATCGCGGTGCCTATAACCGCCTGCGCTCGCTCGACGAGGAGCAGAAGCAGCGTGGCGTGGTCGCGATGTCGGCCGGTAACCATGCCCAGGGGGTGGCCTATCACGCGACCCGCCTCGGCATCCCCTCGACCATCGTGATGCCGACCTTCACCCCCTTCAACAAGGTCGCGCGGACCGAGGGCTATGGCGCGCGGGTGGTGCTGGAGGGCGGCTCGCTCGACGACAGCATGGCGCATGCGCGGCAGCTCGCCGAGACGCATGGCTACACGCTGATCCATCCCTATGACGATCCCTTCATCATCGCCGGGCAGGGTACGGTCGGGCTGGAGCTGCTGGATGCGGTCGGCCCCATCGATGATGTGATCGTGCCGATCGGCGGGGGCGGTCTTGCCGCTGGTATCGCCGTCGCGGTGCGGGCGCTGCGACCGGAGGTCCGGATCACCGGCGTCGAATCCGCCCTTTACGCCTCGATGTCGGATGCGGTCGCCGGACGGAACGGCGCCTATGGCGGCGCCACGATCGCCGAGGGCATCGCCGTCAAGCAGCCCGGCCGGCTGACCCGCGCGCTGATCGAACGGCTCGTTGACGACATCGTGCTGGTCGACGAGGCGACGCTGGAGCGGGCGGTGCATCAGCTTCTCGTCGTCCAGAAGGCGATGTGCGAGGGGGCCGGCGCCGCGGGCGTCGCGGCGATCATGGCGCAGCCGGAGCGCTTCGCCGGCCGGCGCGTCGCCACCATCCTGTGCGGTGGCAACATCGATCCGCGCATCCTCGCCTCGGTGCTGATGCGCGGCCTCGTGCGTGACGGCCAGATGGTGCGGCTGCGCATCGAGATCGATGACGTGCCCGGCGTGCTCAGCCGCGTCGCCGGCGTGATCGGGGCGACCGGCGGCAACATCATCGAGACCCATCACCAGCGCCTTTTCTTCCAGCTGCCGGTACGGCGGGCGGATATCGACGTGATCGTCGAGACCCGCGACCGCAGCCATGTCGATGTCATCGTCGAGCGGCTCAACGCCAGTGGCTTCACGGCGCGCATCCTCGCCGATCTCGGCGGCTGAACGGCATCCGCTCCCGCGGCCATCCTGCGTGACCGGCGGGTGCCCGCCGAGGGCAGTTGCACCACCGCGGGCGAGGCCGTTTAATCGGGGTTCGAGGCGCGGACCGGCCGCCCTCATCGCGGCAGTCGGATGGCTAGGCTCTTGTCGCTCCTGGAGGAACCGCCGCTACAGCTTCAGACCTTCTACCGGTCGGGCCCCCTGCCCTGCCCGTATATCCCGGGCCGTACCGAGCGCAAGCTGTTCACCCGGGTGACACCCGACGCCGTGGCGGCCGCCAACGCCATCCTGACACGGGCGGGGTTCCGGCGGAGCCACGACATCATCTACCGGCCCGTCTGCGGCAACTGCCAGGCCTGCGTGCCGGTGCGCATCCCGGCGGCGGCCTTCGTGCCCGACCGGCGGATGCGCCGGACGATGCGGGCCAATGCCGATCTCGTGATGCGGATCGAGCCGGCACGGGCGACGGATGAACAGTTCGCATTGTTCCGCGCCTACCAGACGGGCCGCCATCCCGACAGCGACATGGCCCGGATGACCGCGGCGGATTATGTGGCGATGGTCGAGGACGGCAGCACCGCCTCGCTGATGCTGAGCCTGCGCGACGCCGCCGGTCGGCTGTTCGGGGTGATGCTGGCCGATCTGCTCGAGGACGGGCTGTCGGCCGTCTACAGTTTCTTCGATCCGGCCGAGCACCGGCGCTCGCTTGGCACGCAGATGATCCTGCTGCTGGTCGAGGAGGCGCGTCGGCGCGGCCTCGACTATGTCTATCTCGGCTACTGGATCGCCGAATCACGCAAAATGGCCTACAAGCGCGCCTTCCACCCCATCGAGGCGCTGACCAGCACCGGCTGGGCGCCCCTGCCCCCATTGAACCCGGCCTCGGCCGTGGAGTGATGGTGGGAGGCCCCTGCCGCCCTGGAGCGCCAGCCAGAGGAGCCCTCATGACCATCCACCGCCGCCGCCTCGTCGGCGCGGCTGCCGGCGCCCTTGCGCTGGGTGCCGCCGGATCGGCGCTGCCGCGACCCGCCATCGCCCAGCAGCGCTACGAATGGCGGATGGTCACCGCATGGCCACCGGATTTCCCCGGCATCGGGACCGGTGTGAAGCGCATGGTCGACTGGATCGGCCGCATGTCGGACGGCCGTTTGACGATCCGTCTGCATTGGGCGGGCGAGATCGTGCCGGCCTTCGAGGTCTTCGACGCCGTGGCCGACGGCACGGCCGAGCTTGGCCACAACGCACCCTACTATGACATCGCCAAGACGGAAGGCGCCGCCTTCTACACCGCCTTCCCCTTCGGGCTGACGGCGGCCGAGCAGGCGGCCTGGATCGAGTTCGGCGGCGGCCAGGCATTGTGGGACGCGCTCTATGAACCCTTCGGCATCGCGCCCTTCCTCGCGGGAAACACCGGGCCGCAGATGTTCGGCTGGTTCCGGAAGGAGATTCGCACCGTCGAGGATCTGCGCGGCCTCAGGATGCGCACTGCCGGCAACGCCGCCCGCGTGCTGACACGGCTGGGCGCCACCATCGTCTCGCTGCCGCCCGCCGAGATCTTCCCCAATCTGCAGTCGGGGGCGATCGACGCGGCCGAGCTGACCGGCCCCTACAATGATCTCGCCGCCGGCTTCCACCAGGTCGCGCCCTACTACTACGCGCCGGGGTGGCAGGAGCCGTCGGGCGCGGTGGCGCTGCTCGCCAACCGGTCCAAATTGGCGAGCCTGCCGGCCGATCTGCAGGCGATCCTGGTGGCCGGCGCCGCCTGGGCCAACCAGTCGATCTCGGCCGAATATACGGCGCGCAGCAGCGAGGCGCTGCGCACGCTCGTCCAACACCACGGGGTGCAGCTGCGCGAGCTGCCGCCGGAGGTCGTCCACGGGATGGCGGTCGCCACCAATGAGGTGCTGCTGGAGCTGATGGACACGGCCGATCCCGCCTCGCGCGCGGTGATCGACAGCTATGTCGCCTTCCGGCGGCAGGCCAATCCGTGGCTGCGCTTTGCCGATCTGCCGGTGGCCGCCGCGCGGATGACGGATGTACCCTTCGGGCGCGAAGGTTGAACGATCAGATGGTGGAGAGATCATGATCGCCGATCGTCGGACACTGATGCGTGGCGCGCTGCTGGGCGGCGCGACGCTGGCCGCCTCGCCGCTACCGCGGCCCGCCATTGCCCAGGGACGCATCGAGTGGCGCATGGCGACCTCCTGGCCACGCGGACTGCCGGGCCCAGGCACCGGGGCCGAACGGCTGGCCGAGCGCATCGGCGCGCTGTCGGACGGCCGGCTGACGGTCCGGGTCTTCTCGGCCGGCGAGCTGGTCCCGCCTTTCGAGGTGTTCGACGCCGTCGCCGGCGGAACCGCCGAGCTCGGCCATGACGCGCCGCATTACAACGTCGCTAAGTCGCCGGCCGCTGCCTTCTACACCTCCTGCCCCTTCGGCCTGACCGCCGCCGAGCACAATGCCTGGCTGAAATACGGTGGCGGCCAGGCCGCCTGGGACGCGCTTTACGAGCCCTTCGGCATCAAGCCCTTCGTCGCCGGCAACAGCGGCACCCAGATGTTCGGCTGGTTCCGGCGCGAGATCACCGCGGTCGAGGATCTCCGCGGTCTCAAATTCCGCACCGTCGGCAATCTCGCGAACGTCCTGTCACGGCTCGGCGTGACCATCGTCGGCCTGCCGCCGGGCGAGATCTTCACCAACCTCCAGTCGGGTGCGATCGATGCGGCCGAATGGGTCGGGCCCTACAACGACCTGACCTTCGGCTTCCACCAGGTGGCGCCCTATTACTACGGTCCCGGCTGGCCGGACCCCGGCGCGGCGCTGGAGCTGATCGTCAATCGCGACGCGTTCGAGGCACTGCCGGCCGATCTCAAAGCGGTGGTCGAGACGGCGGCCCATTGGGCCAATGAGGACATCCACGCCGAGTTCACCGCCCGCAGCGGTCCGGCGCTGCGCACGCTGGTCGAGGATCACGGCGTGCAGCTCCGCGAGTTGCCGGAACCGGTGGTCGCCGCGATGGCCGAGGCATCGAGCGAGATGATCCTCGAACTCCTCGACACGGTCGACCCGCTGTCCAAGGCGGCGATCGAGAGCTATCTCGACTTCCGCGACGCCGTCGCACCCTGGACCCGCTTCGGCGAGTATGCGGCACTGGCGGCCCGGCTGCGGGCCGGGCCGGTCGGCCGCCGCCGCTAGGATCAGGATCAGGGACCGAACAGCGTATCGAGGCTGGTCGAGGGCAGCGGCGCCGTCGGCGGGGCCATGAACTGGTCGAGGCTCACACCCTCCCCGCCGCCGGACGCCGTGCTGGGGAACAGCACGCCCGGCAGCCAGGTCGCGATCTCCGGCACCAGCCAGATGAGGCCGAGGCCGATGAGCTGCAGCGCGACGAACGGCATGGCGCCGCGCCAGATCACCGTGGTCGGCACGCTGCGATCGGCGGCACCACGCAGATAGAAGAGCGCGAAGCCGAAGGGCGGGGTCAGAAAGCTCGTCTGCAGGTTGACACTGATCAGGATGCCGAGCCAGAGCGGGTCGACACCGAGCGCCAGCAGCACCGGCGCCGTGATCGGCACGACGATGAAGATGATCTCGAAGGTGTCGAGGAAGAAGCCGAGGACGAAGATCACCGCCATCACCGCGGCGGTGGCGGCGACCGCCCCGCCCGGCATGTTCGACAGGACGTCGGTGACGATCGCCTCACCGCCAAGGCCACGGAAGACGACGCTGTAGACCGAGGCACCGAGCAGGACGACGAAGACCATCGCGCTGATCTGTACCGTCTGGTGCAGCGCGTCGCGCAGGATGGCGAGGGTCAGCCGGCCGCGCAGGGCCGACAGGATGATCGCGCCCACCGCCCCGACCGAGGCGGACTCGGTCGCCGTGGCGAAACCGCCGAGGATCGAGCCGAGCACCGCGAGGATCAGCACGAGCGGCGGCAGCATTGCCCCGGCCACGTCACGGCCGAGCCGTGCGCGCTCGCCGGCCGTAAGTTGCCGCGCCGGCGCCGCCGAGGGGCGGAACAGCGCGACCCCGCCGATCCACAGGAGATAGAGCAGGACGAGGGTGAAGCCGGGCAGGAGCGCTCCGGCGAAGAGCTGGCCGACGGACAACGGCTCGGGGGCGAAATTGCCGATGCTCTGCTGCGCCGCCTGGTTGGCGTTCTGCAGCATGTCGGCGAGGAAGATCAGCACCGTCGATGGCGGGATGATCTGGCCGAGCGTGCCCGAGGCGCAGACGATGCCGGTCGCAAGGCGCGGGTCATAGCCGGCCCGCAGCATCGCCGGTAGGCTGAGCAGCCCCATGGTGACGACCGTGGCGCCGATCACCCCGGTCGAGGCGGCCAGCATCGCGCCGACCAGCACGACGGAGATGCCGAGGCCGCCGCGCAGCCCGCCGAAGAGCTTGCCCGCCGTGTCGAGCAGCGCTTCGGCAGATTTCGACCGCTCCAGCATCATTCCCATGAAGACGAAGAGCGGGACGGCGACAAAGACCTCCCGCGTCATTACGTCGTAATAGCGCGAGGCTAGGCCGAGCAGCAGCGCCGGATCGAAGACGCCGGCCGCCTGCCCGAAGCCGGCGAAGAACAGCGAAAGCCCCGCGAGGGTGAAGGCGACGGGATAGCCGAGCAGGATGGCGGGGATGGTCGCGACGATCATCGCGATCGCCAGGATCTCACCGATCGGCATGCGGGTCTCAGACGGCGGGTGACCGGTCGCCTTCCGGGCGGCCGGCGAGGAGGAGAAGGCGCCGGCCGATCAGGGCGGCGCCCTGCAGGCCGACAAATGCGCAGAACAGCCAGATGACCGTCTTGAGCAGGAAGACGCCGGGCAGTCCACCCGGTTCGGGCGAGGCCTCGAACAGGCGCCAGGAGCGCAGGATGAACCCCGTTGCCCCCGTCGCGAGAACGGCCAGCCAGGGGAAAAGCAGCAGCAGCGTGCAAGCGATGTCGATGGCGGCCCGCGTCTTCGGCGCGAGCCGCCCATAGATCACATCCACCCGGACGTGCCTGTCATGGGCGAGCGCGTAGCCGGCGCCGAGCATGAAGACGAGGCCATGCAGCCAGACATAGCCCTCCTGCATGCCGATGCTGCCCCAGCGGAAGGCGTAGCGGAGGAATGCGGTCGCAAAGCACAGCAGCACGCAGCCCAGCACGGCCCAGGCGGCGATCCGACCGACGGCCTGGTTCAGCCGGTCGACACCCTCGACGAAGCGCGCGATCGCATCCAAGGGCGCCTCCTTTGACCCGATGTCCATCGATGGCGGGTGGTCGCGACCGGTCAGCCGAAGCGATTGGTCTGCGGGAAACCGCGCGGCGGCAGATGGCCGGTCAGGCCGCGCCGCGCGATCGGGATCTGCGGCTCGGTCCGGATCCGGCCGCCGGCCATCGGCCAGGAAAGCCCGGTGGCCCGGTCGAAGGTGACGAGGTCGGACAAGGAGGCGCCGTGGTACTTCTGCAGGATGACACCCTTCCCCTTGGCCAACTGCGGCAGCTCGGCGACGGGGAAGCAGAGCAGCCGGCGGTTGGTGCCGACCACGGCGACCATGTCGCCCTCCACCGGACGGCAGATCGCCGCCCGTGCGCCGTCATTGAGCACCAGCACCTGCCGGCCCGCCCGCGTCTGGGCGATGACGTCGTCCTCGGCCACGAGGAACCCGCGGCCGTCGGAGGAGGCGACAATCAGCCGGCGGCCGGGCACATGCACGAGAAGCCCGAGGATCGTCGCCTCATTGGCAAGGTCGATTGCCATCCGCACCGGCTCACCGAAGCCGCGCCCGCGCGGCAGCTTGTCCGCCGCGAGGGTGTAGAAGCGGCCGTCATCGGCGAAGAGTAGGATCTTGTCGGTGGTCTCGGCGCGCAGGACGAAGCCTTCGGCATCGCCCTCCTTGTAGCGGATCTCCGCCGGTTCGACCTGATGGCCTCGGACGGCGCGGATCCAGCCCTTGGCCGAGAGCAGGATGGTGATCGGTTCGCGCTCGACCACCGCCTCGAGCGGCACCACGACCGCCGCCGGCGGCTCGCCGATCCGGGTCCGGCGCGCGCCATGCGGTGAGCCCGGGCCGAAGCGCTTGCGGATCTCGCCGATCTCCCGGCCGATCTTCCGCCAGCGCTTGGCCTCGCTTGCGAGCAGACCCTCAAGCGACCGCTGCTCCTCGGTGAGCGCGGCATGCTCCCGCCTGATCTCCATCTCCTCGAGCTTGCGCAGTGCCCGCAGCCTCATGTCGAGGATGGCATCGGCCTGTACCTCCGTCAGCTCGAAGCGCTTGATCAGCGCCGCCTTCGGATCATCCTCCTCGCGCACGATGCGGATCACCTCGTCGAGATCGAGGAAGACGACGAGATAGCCGTCGAGGATCTCGAGACGTCGCGCGATCCGGGCGAGCCGATGGCGGCTGCGCCGCTCCAGCACCTCCATCCGGTGATCGAGGAAAGCCCGCAGCACCTCGCGCAGCCCCATCACCGAGGGGACGTTGCGCGCGTCGAGCACGTTCATGTTGAGGGCGAAGCGCGTCTCGAGATCGGTCAGCCGGAAGAGCTGGCCCATCAGCATGTCGGCATCAACATTGCGACTCTTCGGCACCAGGACGAGCCGCACATCCTCCGCCGACTCGTCACGGATGTCCTCGAGCTGCGGCAGCTTCTTCGACAGCAGGAGATCGGCGATGCGTTCGACGAGCTTCGACTTCGCGACCTGGTACGGAATCTCGGTCACGACGATCTGATAGAGTCCCTGCGGGAGCTTCTCGATCTCCCAGCGGGCGCGAAGGCGCAGGCTGCCCCGGCCCTTCTCATAGGCCTCGCGCACCGTCTCCTGCGATTCGACCAGTTCGCCGCCGGTTGGAAAATCTGGGCCGGGCATGACCGCGAGGATGGCGTCGAGCGAGGTGTCGGGCTTCTCGATCAGCAGCGTCAGCGCGTCGCAGATCTCCGCCACATTGTGCGGCGGGATCGACGTCGCCATGCCGACCGCGATTCCCTGTGCGCCATTGGCCAGGAGGTTCGGAAAGGCCGCCGGCAGCACCACCGGCTCGCGTCCCTCGCCGTCATAGGTCTCGCGGAAGTCGACCGCATCCTCGTCGATACCGTCGAGCAGCGCCTCGGCAACGGCGGTGAGCCGGGCCTCGGTGTAGCGCATGGCCGCGGCATTATCGCCGTCGACATTGCCGAAATTGCCCTGGCCGTCGATCAGCGGGTAGCGCTGCACGAAATCCTGGGCGAGGCGCACCATCGCCTCATAGACCGCATCATTGCCGTGCGGGTGGTACTGGCCGATGACCTCGCCGACGACGCGCGCCGATTTCTTGGGCGGGGTGTTCGGCGACAACCGGAGCTGCCGCATCGCGTAGAGGATGCGCCGATGCACCGACTTCAGGCCGTCGCGCACATCGGGCAGCGAGCGCGAGGTGATCGTCGACAGCGCGTAGGTCAGATAACGGGTCCCGAGCGCCTCGTGCAGCGCGACGGGCAGGATGTTTTCGGCTTCGGTCGGGCTCTTCATGTCGGCGGCACACTATCAGATGCTGCGGCCTCGCGCCGATAGGCCTCCACAAGCCGCGTGCGCGCGGCCGGCAGGGCACGCCAGCCCTGCGCCAGCAGATGGCGCTCGAGGAAATGGCCGGTCAGCGCCAGCCCGTCGAGGATCGCGGTAGCGTCGGCGGGCCCGGCGCCGACGAGAAAGCCGGGCAGCGGCAAAAGCCGGTCGCGCCAGGGTTCGCCGGCCGCGGCCGAAACCGCCCTTCCGCTGCGCGGGCTGACATAGGCGAGATGGTCGTTGTCGCCACCGAGCGCGCAGGACGACAGGTCGAGGCCGAAGCCGAGCTCGGCCAGCAATCCGACCTCCCAGCGCACCAGCGCCGCGTCCCAGGCCTCGCCGTCGAGCAGGGAGAGCAGCGCCGCGGTCCCGTCCCACAGCGCCGGATGCGCCTCGCGCTCGGCCATCGCGGCGTCGAGCAGCGCACAGACCGCGCCGAGCGCCATCAGTGGCAGCGGCCGGTCGATCAGCCGCCCGGCCGGCTGGTCGACCGGCTCGATCGCGAACCGGCCGAGATGATCGGCGAGCCGCGCGCGCCAGCGCGCCGCAACGAGGCTGCCGGGCTGGGCCGGCGCGCTGCGGCCATGCACCAGCCCCGCATGGCGGCCGTGGAGCCGGGCGAAGATGGTGGCGACCAGCGCCGTCTCACCATGCGGCCGGACGCCGAGGAGGATGGCGTCGTCGCGCCACTCGATCATCTCTGCCCTGCCCGTTCGCGCGCCATCCGCCGCCTCACCGCCCGGCGCGCCGCATCGCGGCGCGCAGCAGCGGCGGGACGACCAGGAGGAAGGGCAGTCCCATGGCGATGAACAGCGCGTCGGGCGGCCCGACCTGCATCGCCACGCCACCGAGCGGCGGTCCGGCGATGAAGCCCGCTGTGTAGGCCATGATGAAGGTGGCGTTGGCAGCCGCGACGAAGCCTGGCGGCACGGCCCTGACGGCGAGCGTCAGCCCGATCGTGTAGAAGCTGCCGATCGCCCCGCCCCACAGCGCCATCACCACCCAGCCAGCCGCACCGGCCTCTGCGGTCAGAGGCGCCCCGGCGGTGCAGGCCAGCGTCGCCATCACGAAGATGAGGACGAGGCGCGGGCCGCGGACCGTGTCGACGAGCCAGCCGGCCAGCGGCTGGAATCCCAGCGCGCCGATGGCGAAGACCGAGGCGAGTGCCACGATCCGTTCTTCGGAGAAGGCGTTGGCGACACCATAGAGCGGGAAGAGGGTTGAGACCGTCCCCTCGCCGAAGCCGCAGAGAAAGCCCGCAGCGACCGCCACCGGGGCGGCGGCGACAACATCCACGAGGCGCCCCGCCCCGTGTCGCGATGGCAGGGCCGGCATCCGCCTGCGGGAAGCCAGGATCGGCAGGCTGCCGGAAGCGAGCAGCAGTGCGGCAAGGAGGAACGGCGCCGTGCCGGTGGTGCCCGCCATGCCGAGCAGCAGCGGACCGGCGGCCATGCCACCACCCCAGATCGTCGCGTAGATCGACAGGATGCGGCCGCGCGACCCCTCACCGGCCAGAAGGTTGATCCAGGTCTCGCTGAGCACCCAGACGGCCGCCGTCGCCCCGCCCAGGACAAAGCGCAGCGCCAGCAGGGCCGCAGCGCCGTCGACATGCGGGAAGACCGCCAGGACCGCGGCGGAGAGCAGCAGCGCGAGGGTGATCGAGCGGCCGAGACCCAGGGCGCGGGCCAGCCGCGGGGCCTGCGGGCCGGCGAGCAGCAGCGCGGCCGAATAGACCGCGGCATTGATCCCGATGAACCCTTCGGAAAAGCCGCGGCGCTCGAGAAAGAGTGCCATCAGCGGCGCGGTCATGCCGATGACGAGGCCGACACAGGCCGCGCTCGCCAGCACGGCGACCAGGCTCAGCCGCCGGTCGCGCGGCGCGAGGACGAGGCACTCGGTCATAGCCCGGCAGGATGTGGACCGGTCAGGCCCCGAAGTCGAGGCCCCAGGCGGCATAGCGCTCCGGGTCATCCATCCAGTTGGCGCGTACCTTCACGAAGATCGAGAGATGGACGCGCCGCTCCAGGATCTCCTCGAGCTCGAGGCGTGCCTCGGTGCCGATCGCCTTGACCATCTGGCCGCCGCGACCGAGCACGATCGCCTTCTGGCCTTCCCGCTGGACATAGATGACCTGGCCGATCCGGATCGCCCCCTTCTCCGGCTCCTCCCAGCTCTCCGTCTCGACGGTGATCGCGTAGGGCAACTCCTGCTGGAGTCGCATGAACAGCTTCTCGCGCGTGATCTCGGCGGCGAGGAGCCGCATCGGCATGTCGGAGACCTGATCTTCCGGGAAGAGCCATGCGCCCTCCGGTAGCCGTGCGGCGAGGGCCTCGCGCAGCGCCGGCACACCGTCGCCCGTCAGCGCCGAGATCATGAAGGTGTCGGTGAAAAGGCCGCTCTCGTTCAGCGACGCCGCGAGGGACAGCAGCTTCTCCGGCCGGATCGCGTCGACCTTGTTGAGCACGAGGATCGCCTGCCGCCCGCCCGCCTTCAGCCGCTCGACGATGTCGAGCGTCTCCGCGTTGACGCGTTTCAACGCGGCGTCGACGATCAGCAGGATCTCATCGGCATCCTCCGTCCCCGCCCAGGCGGCCGCGACCATCGCCCGGTCGAGCCGCCGTTTCGGACGGAAGATGCCCGGCGTGTCGACCAGGATGATCTGCGTCGGCCCTTCGAGGGCGATGCCGAGGATGCGGCTGCGCGTGGTCTGCACCTTTGGCGAGACGATCGCAACCTTGCTGCCGACGAGGGTGTTGATCAGCGTCGACTTGCCGGCATTGGGCGCACCGATCACCGCCACATAGCCGCAGCGCGGCGCTTGCTCGTTCATCGCACTCATGGCCGCCGCCTCCCCGCCCGCACGCCGCCGGGGCGTCCGGCCTCGCGTTCCAGGAAGGCCGCCGCCGCCGCCCGCTCGGCCTCGCGCTTTGAGGGACCGGTCGCTGTGACCGGAGCGGCGCCGTCGACCTCCAGCCGGATGGTGAAGACCGGCTGATGGTCGGGACCCGACCTGTCGGTGACGACATAACGGGGCAGCGGCAGGCTGCGGCCGAGCGCCCATTCCTGCAGCGTCGATTTCGGATCACGCGGCGGCCGCGCCTCGCGATCGAGCATCGCCGCCCAATGGGACCGCACCACCGCCCGCGCCACGTCGAAACCGGCATCGAGATGGATGGCGCCGATCACCGCCTCGCAGGCATCGGCCAAGATAGTCGGATTCTCCCGCTTGCCCTCGTCACCCGCCGCGATGGCGAGCGCCGGGCCGATGCCGAGCGCCTGCGCCACCTCGGCCAGAGCATCGCGCTGCACGGCGGCGGCAAAGCGCCGGCCGAGTGCGCCCTCCGCTTCGTCCGGATGGCGCTCGATCAGCATCTCGGCGACGGCGAGCCCGAGCACCCGGTCACCCAGAAACTCCAGACGCTCATAATTCGCTGGGCGATCGCGCCGTCCCTCGCCAGCGCTCGAATGGGTCAGCGCCTCCTCCAGCAGCGCCCGGCGGGCGAAGCGGTGGCCGAGGCGCGCCTCAAGCCGATCGATCGGCGAGGCCGCACTCACGCCCGCTCACCTGATCGCGGTGAACAGCCGGTCAAAGCGCAGCGCCGTGGGCCACTTCCAGATTTCCCAGAAGCTCGCATTCTCCAGGCTGAACCAACGGATCTCGGCACGACCGACCAGATTCTCCTCGGGGACGAAACCGACCGCCATCAGCACCCGGCTGTCGGTGCTGCAGTCGCGATTGTCACCCATCATGAAGTAGTTGTTCTCGGGCACGTGATAGACGCGCGTGTCATCCAGCGGCTCCCGGTCACTGCGCTCGAGAACGATGTGGCTCACCCCGTTGGGCAGCGTCTCGATATATTGCTGGTAGGTGCCCACCTGGCCGGCGCATTCCGACTGAACCTCGCCGACGAACTCGCGCTGCACCGGCTCACCATTGATGTGGAGGACGCCGCCGCGCATCTGGATCTCGTCGCCGGGCAGGCCGATCACCCGCTTGATGTAATCCTTGCTCTCATCCGTCGGCAGCATGAAGACGGCGACATCGCCCCGTTCGGGCGGCGATCCGAGAATGCGCCCCTCGAACAGCGGCAGGCCGAAGAGCAGCGTCTTGTGGCTGTAGCCGTAGGAATACTTCGAGACGAACAGATAGTCGCCGACCAGCAGCGTCGGGATCATCGAGCCGGTCGGGATGTTGAAGGGCTCGAAGGCGACGGTGCGTATCCCGAGGGCGATCAGCACCGCATAGATCACGGTGCGGACGGTCTCGCCCAGACCGCCGCTCTTGCCCTTGGCCATCGACCCCAGGTCCCGAACATTCGACATGCCGGCCCTGTATGGGGCGGTGTCTCGCCGAAATCAACCGCGGCCCGACACGTCAGGTCTTCGCACGCTCCACCGCGCTGATCGCGGGGGTCGCCCGCAGCGCCGCGACGATGGCGTTGAGGTGCTTCACGTCACGCACCTCGACATCGAGCAGCAGGTCGAAGAAATCGAGCGAACGGTTGGTGATCTTGAGATTGGTGATGTTGCCGCCGCTGCGGCCGATGACGGTCGTCAGCGTGCCGAGGCTGCCCGGCTCGTTGCTGACGGTCACGACAATCCGGCCGACGAAGCGCTCGAGCGAATCCTGCGAGGCGTCCCAGCTGACGTCGAGCCAGCGCTCGGGGGCGTTGTAGAAGCTCTCCAGCGTGTCGCAGTCGATCGTGTGGATGGTGACGCCTTTGCCCGTCGTGACGATGCCGACGATGCGGTCGCCCGGGATCGGGTGGCAGCACCGCGCGTAATGCACGGCGAGATTGGGGATGAGGCCGCGGATCGCGATTGAGCCGGGCTGGTCGGAGCGCCGGGGCCCGCGGTTGAGCGGCACGATCCGCCCGGCCTTCTCGCCCCCGGTCGGGCGGTGTCCGGGGAAGACGGCGTTGAAAACCTCGCGGGTCCCGAGAACGCCCGCGCCGACACTGGCACAGAGATCCTCGACCGTGCCCGCCTTGAAGATCTTGAGGACACCGTCGAGCGCCTTCTCGGTGTATTCGTAGCCCTCCTGCCGGAACAGGTTCTGCAGCATCGACCGGCCGAGCTTGGCGTGCTCGGCATGCTGCTGTTGGCGCGCGAAACGACGGATGCGGGCGCGCGCCTTGCCGGTGACGACGAAGCGCTCCCATTCCAGGGAGGGCTTCGAGGTCTTTGAGGTGATGATCTCGACCTGATCGCCGTTGCGCAGCACCTGGCGCAGCTGGACCATGCGGCCATTGACCTTGGCGCCGACGCAGGTGTCGCCGATCTCGCTGTGGACGGCATAGGCGAAGTCGACCGGCGTCGCCCCCTGCGGCAGCGCGATCAGCGCGCCCTTCGGCGTGAAGCAGAAGACCTGGTCCTGGAAGAGCGCGAGCTTGGTATGCTCGAGGAACTCCTCCGGCTTCTGCGCCTGGTCGAGGATGTCGAGCAGATCGCGCAGCCAGCGATATTCCGGCGCGTGCTGGCTCTCGGCGAGGCGCGCGGCGCCGCCCTGCTTGTACGCCCAATGGGCCGCGACGCCGAGCTCGGCGACCGCATGCATGTCACGGGTGCGGATCTGCACCTCGATGCGCTGGCGGAACGGCCCGATGACGCCGGTGTGCAGCGAACGATAGCCGTTCGGCTTCGGCGTGGAGATGTAGTCCTTGAAGCGGCCGGGCAGGCAGGCGTAGCGGCCATGGATCAGCCCGAGCGCGTGATAGCAGTCGCCGATCGTGTCGACGACGATGCGGAAGGCCATGATGTCGGCGAGCTGCTCGAATGCCGCGTTCTTCCGCTGCATCTTCCGCCAGATCGAGTAGGGGCGCTTCTCGCGGCCGGAGATGGCGGCGTCGACGCCCCCCTCGCGCATCACCTCGCGCAGTTCCTCGACGATGCGCGCGGGCATGTCGTGCCCCTCGGCGCGCAGCTGGGCTAGGCGGCGGACGATGCTGTCACGCGCATCCGGGTTGAGATGCGCAAAGGCGAGATCCTCAAGCTCCTCCTGCATCTCGTGCATGCCGATCCGCTCGGCGAGCGGCGCGTAGATCTCGATCGTCTCGCGCGCGATGCGGTGGCGGCGGTCGAAATCCTTGATCGCCCCCAGCGTCCGCATGTTGTGGAGCCGGTCGGCGAGCTTGACCAGGAGGACACGGATGTCCTTCGACATCGCGACGACCAGCTTGCGGAAATTCTCCGCCTGCTTGGCCTCGTCGCTCTGAAGTTGCAGCTTGGAGAGCTTAGTGACGCCGTCGACGAGCTGGGCCGTCTCCTGACCGAACAGCCGCTCGAGATCCTCGAGCGTGGCCCCCGTGTCCTCGACCGTGTCGTGCAGGAGTCCGGTAACGATCGAGCCGGTGTCGAGCTTCATCCCGGCGAGGATGCCCGCGACCTCGATCGGATGGGTGAAATAGGGATCGCCGGAGGCCCGCTTCTGCGAGCCATGCGCCTTCATCGAGTAGACATAGGCGCGGTTGATCAGATCCTCGTCGGCGTCGGGATCGTAGGCCTTGACGCGCTCGACGAGTTCGTACTGGCGGATCATCGCGCGATGGCTGGAGGGGCGGGACGGATCGGTCCGGGTGGCGGCCGGTCCGTCAGGCGGAATGTGCGGCGTCCCGGGACCGGCCGTAACGGGCGGATCGAACCGCCCGTCCCGGGTCGCGGTGGCGATGTCCGGGCGTGCAGCGACGGCACCCCCGGTCGCCGGCAGCGGGTCAGGGGGCGTCGTCGTCCGTGCTCGTCGCGAACTCGGTCGCGAACTCTTCTTCGGCACCGTCCTCCTCGACGTCCTCGAAGAGCTTGCGCCCCTCGCCTTCCACGGACTCCGCCGCGATGCCCTGCTTCAGCCAGTCCTCTTCGCCGGCCATGAGGTCGACGACCTCCTCATCGGCCTCATCGCTCTCGATCACCTTCTGGTGGCCACGCACCAGCGCCTCGCGCAGCGAGTCGATCGACACCGTCTCCTCGGCGATCTCGCGCAGTGCCACGACCGGATTCTTGTCGTTGTCGCGATCGATCGACAGCGCGGCGCCAGCCGAGATGTCACGCGCCCGCTGCGCCGCCACCAGCACCAGGTCGAAGCGGTTCGGGATCTTCAGGACACAATCTTCGACGGTGACGCGCGCCATGTCGATTCAGGCTCCACAGGGATTGAACTGTCCCTATATCATAGGGACGCACGTACTCGCGTGCAACGCGCGCCGCTTTCGGACCGACGCCCTGGCCTTGCCGTATTCGACACGCAGATATGCGCTCACGCTTCCGGACGGCCCCGAGGTGATTAGACAGACGGTCAAGGAGCCGATGACGGGCCGTTGAGCGCCCGGTCCACCCCCCACAGGCTGGAAGCCATATCTGAGGACAACGGATGATCTTTTACAAGGAAGAACGTCTCGCGATTTTCATTGACGGGGCGAATCTCTACGGTGCAGCGCGCTCGCTCGCCTTCGACATCGATTATCGCCGGCTGCTCGATCTGTTCGCCAAGAAAGGCCGGCTGATCAGGGCTTTTTACTACACGACTTTGATCGAAGATCAGGAATATTCGCCGATTCGGCCGCTCATCGACTGGCTGGACTACAACGGCTATTCGATGGTGACCAAGCCCCTGAAGGAGTACACCGACAGCCAGGGCCGGCGCCGCGTCAAGGGCAATGTCGACATCGACCTTGCGATCGACGCGCTGGAGATGGCCGACAAGGTCGACCACATCCTGCTGTTCTCCGGTGATGGCGATTTCAAGCGGCTGGTCGAGGCGGTCCAGCGCAAGGGCGTGCGCGTGACCGTCGTCTCGACGATCAAATCGGCGCCGCCGATGATTTCGGACGAGCTCCGCCGTCAGGCCGACAATTTCATCGACCTCGTCGATCTGGCCCCCCACATCCAGCGCGCCACCCCCTCCCCCCGGACACTGGCCGCGCAGCAGGCCGCGGCGGAGGCGGCCTCGGCACGCGCCACCGATGACGGCCCCGACGAGGGCGTCGACGAGAACGGCTACGCCCGCTCGGCCTGATCCCGGCCTCTCCCGCCGGCACTTGAGGCCGGCGGCGCCGTCCGGCGCCGCCGGCGGGGCGGCCATGCGCTGGCATGCGCTCGCGGCACGCGCGCCGGCTCTTGACGAGGTTGATCACCGGGAAACAGACTGCGCCTGAGAGGAAAGGCGCCCGGGGGAGCGGTGCGCCGTCTGGTGCCGGGAGGGGCAGAGGTGCACAGGGTTACCCATAATCAGAAACACTTGGCTGACGAGTTCATGGCGAACCCGTTCGGCCGGCCGTCTCCTGCCCTTCAGCGCCTGTTGATGATCTTCCGCGGCGGACCGATCGCCGGGAAATACGTGCTCGTCTGCACCAAGCCTTTCGAGGAATGGACGCTCGCCCGGGTGGGCGAGAAGCGCGGCGATCCGCTGACCCTTATCGAGGACCAGCGCTTCACCTCTCTCGAGGACGCCGAACGGGCCGTCTTCCGCCTCCGGTGGAAGGAGCATACCGGGTACGATCTGGCCTGAGCCGCCGGCCGTTCGGCCCGACCCGATTCCGTCCTCACGCGACCGTCTTTCACGCCAGCCGCAGCGCCACTCGCCGCAAGGATCCGCCGCCATGCGTATGACCACCCTCACCGGCTATAGCGACAAGATCAGCGCTCTGGCGGGCGAAACGATCCGCTTCATGGTCAGCAGCGAGCGGAACGAGCGCTACGAGGCGCGACTCGTCCGGGTGGTCTGCGGCGACCGCAACCCGGCCGGACCGGGCTATCGCGAGGTCGAGATCCCGAGCGCGATCGACGGCTCGTATGACGGCCGCCACCAGCCGATCCAGGCGGGATCCGCGGTCATCGTGCCGGCCTCCCCCGCGCTCGATGGCCTCGACTCGGCGACGCTGCAGGCCTGGGTATGGCCGACGACGCCGGCAAAGGGCGAGGAGCAGGCGATCCTGTCCCTGGCGACACCCGATGGCACCGGCATCGAGCTGGTGCTCGATGCGGCCGGTGCGCCGGCGGCGCGGCTCGGCGACGGCAGCGGCGGATTCGCGACGATCTCGACAGGGCAGCCGCTGCGGCCCCAGGTCTGGTCGCTGATCGCCGTCGCCTTCTCGGCCGAGAGCGGCCGACTGACGGTCCTGCAGCGCAGCAGCTTTGATCACCCGGTCGAGGAGGCGTCGGTCACCACCACCCGTGACGGCTGCCGGATGGCTCCGGCGGCGCAGGCGCCGCTGGTGATGGCGGCCCGGGCCGCCGGTCACGGCGCCAACGGCCGGCTGCGGACCACGGCGCATTACAATGGACGGATCGAGGCCCCACGTCTGTTCGCCCGTGCCCTCTCGGCGGAGGAGATCGCCGCCGCGGCCGAGCCCGCCGTGCCGCCGGCCCTGCGGCCCGACCTGCGCGGCGCGTGGGATTTCGCCCAAGACATTCCGGGGACGCGCGTCGTCGACATGTCCGGCGCTGGCAATCACGGCGAGACGGTGAACCTGCCGACGCGCGGCGTCACCGGACGGCTGTGGACCGGACGCAGCATGTGCTGGACGGCGACGCCCCAGGATTATGCCGCGATCCATTTCCATGACGATGACGTGTATGACGCCGGCTGGGACAGCGATTTCGCCCTGACGGTGCCCGAGGATCTGCCGAGCGGCTGCTATGCCGTCCGGATCCGCGCCGCCAGCGGCGAGGATTACATGCCGTTCTTCGTGCGGCGCCCGGTCGGCAAACCGACGGCGAAGATCCTCTACCTCGCCCAGAGCGCCACCTATCTGGCCTATGCCAACCTCTCGATCGGTTTCACCTCCGGCGGGGCGGAGCTGCTGGCCAATCGGGTGCAGACCATCGAGCCCTGGGAGGAGTTCCTCAACGCCCATCCCGAGTACGGCGCCTCGCTCTATGACGTGCACAGCGACGGCAGCGGCATCTGTTACACCTCGCGGCTGCGGCCGATCCTCAACATGCGGCCGAAGGTCCAGACCGCCACGGCAGGCCTCGGCTCGATGGTGTGGGCGTACAACGCCGACACGCATCTGACCGACTGGCTCGAGGCCAAGGGCTATGCCTTCGACGTGGCCACCGACGAGGATCTCGACCGCGATGGCGCGGCCCTGCTCGCCTCCTACCAGGTCGTCCTGACCGGCACGCATCCGGAGTACTACTCGACCCGGATGCTGGACGCGATGCGCGACTACACCATGCGGGGCGGCCGCCTCATGTACATGGGCGGCAACGGCTTCTACTGGCGCGTCGCCTTCCACCCGACGCTGCCGGGGGTGATGGAGGTGCGCCGTGCCGAGGACGGCACCCGCGCCTGGATCGCCCGGCCCGGTGAGTACTACCACTCCTTCACCGGCGAGTATGGCGGGCTGTGGCGACGCCAGGATCGGGCGCCGCAGCGCCTCGTCGGCGTCGGCTTCATCGCCCAGGGTTTCGACCTCTCCTCGCCCTATCGCCGCACCGAAGCGAGCCACGACCCGCGCGTCGCCTTCGCCTTCGAGGGTGTCGGTGAGGACGAGCTGATCGGCGACTTCGGGTTGATCGGCGGCGGTGCCGCGGGTCTCGAGGTCGACATCGCCGACCCGGCGCTCGGCACCCCGCCGAACGCGTTGGTCGTCGCCCAGTCGGAGGAGCTGCCGGACACCTTCCTCCTCGTCAATGAGGAGCAGACGATCGCGACGCCGGACACGCTGGGCAGCACCAATCCGCGCATCCGCTCCGACATCCTGTTCATGGAGACAGGGCGCGGCGGAGCCGTCTTCTCCTTCAGCTCGATGGCGTGGTGCGGCAGCCTTTCGCACAATGGCTACGACAACAACGTCTCGCGGATCACCGCGAACGTGCTCAACCGCTTCCTGTCGGAGGAGCCGTTCTGACGGCGGTCAGGCGGTGACCGGGCAGATGGCGGACAGGCGGTAGCCGGTCACGACGCGGTAGTGGCCGGCGAGCGCCGCATCGAGCGCCGCATCGCCGGTGTCCACGCGCAGCGGCCGCCCCTGCAACGATGCGAGCTTGCCCGGCGTCGCGACGATGATCAGGGCCTCGCGCCCGAGCCGTCGCAGCAGCGCCGGTGCGATCTGCTGATTGCCGCGTCCGAGGATGTGCCCCTGCCCGCCGATCGGGGTGACGACGATCGAGGCCGCCTGCCCCTCCGTCGCGGCAAGAAGGCCCGCCGCGTCGAGATCGCGGGCGATGATGCGCCCGTCGCGCAGCAGGTCGACACCTAGCAGTGTCTTCTCCTGGCCCAACCGCCGGGCGATGGCGCGCGTCGTCGTCCCCGGCCCGAGGATATAAAGCCGGCCGGGTGCGAGCGCGTCGACGACCTCTGCCGCGACAGCGTCGACGGCAGCGAGGTCACCGTTAACGCGGCCGGCCTTCACGCCCTGCGACAGCGCCCTGTCATAGGGCGCCGCCATGAAACCGTAGAGCTGCGCATTCACCGCCCCGGCGCGCCAGGCCGCCTCGTCGATGTCCATCACCTCGACGGGCCGGACCGGCAGCCCGCGCCGAAGATGCTGCAGCACCAATTCGCCCGCTGCCCGCGGATTGGTCGCGAAGACGCCGGAATGCATCTTCACCCCGGCCGGGATGCCGACGACCGGCACCGTCTCGCCGAGCGCAGCATAGAGGTCGCGTGCCGTACCGTCACCGCCGGCGAACAGCAGAAGGTCGACACCGGCCGCGGCGATGGCGGCGGCGGCGTTGCGGGTGTCCTCGGGGCCGGTCTCGCCGGCGCCGGCGGCAGCGGCCACGATCTCGGCCGGCAGGCCGCAGGCGGCGGCGATGTCGGCCCCCATGGCTCCCGCCGCCGTGACGATCCGCGGTGGCGGGCCGAGGCCGGCGGCGAGGATAGCAAGCGCCTCCCCCGCCCGCTTCCCCGCCGCCGGCACCGCGCCGCGCGCTCGGGCGGCAGCCAGAATCTCCGGCCCGTCGGTCCCCTTCAACCCCAAGGCGCCGCCGAGCCCGGCGACGGGATTGACGACGAGCCCGATGCGCGCGGCCATGCGAGCGCTCCTCAGCCTGCACCCCTCTTGCGGGCCCAGGCGCGCCAGGTGAAGGCCCAGCGCTCCGGATCATCGGCGGCACGCTCGTCGAGTTTGCCGACGGCCGCGCGATGCGGCGCCGTGCGCACGATCTCCGGCGTCGTATAGGCCTCCTCGACGATGCGGGCGAGGATCGCCACACATTCGTCGAGCTCGTCCAGCGTGTAGGACTCGCCCGGCTCGATGGTGAAGGGCTGCGGCACCAGCATCGGGACGTGGCTTTCCATGTAGGGCTGCATCCCGAAATCGGCCATGCGGGCCTTCACCTCCGTGGAGGTGACGCCGGTCTCGGCATGCAGGCGCTCGAAGCTGTAGCGCACTTGCTCGAGCCGCCGCGCGGTGTTGGCCGGCCAGGGCACGTCGACGCCCCTCAGACGTGCCAGCGCCGCCTGGAGATAGTTGCTGTTCAGCACCGCGGTCTCGGCCACCGCGCGCAGCCCCTCGGCGCCGAGGCTCATCGCCCAGGCATAGGCCTTCACCACCGTCTGCACATTGCCGACGAAGCCGCGGATCCGGTCGATCGCGTCGGGTCGGTTGTCGTCGAGCCGGTAGCGCCCGTCCTCGAACCGCACGATCGGCGACGGCAGGAACCGGGCGAGCGACGCCTTGACGGCGACCGCGGCGCAACCCTGGCCGATCGAGCTGTGCGGCGCCGAGAAGGTCTTGTGCAGGTTGAACTGGCAGAGATCGAAACCGGCATCCCCGGCGCGCAGGATGCCCAGCACGCCATTGCCGTTGGCTTGGTCGTAGCCGCACAGCCCGCCGGCCTGGTGCACCAGATCGACCATCTCGCGGATATGCGGATTGAAGATGCCGGTGTCCTCGGGATTGGCGAGCATCAGCCCGGCCGTCCGGTCGGACAGCGCCGCCCTCAGCGCGTCGAGGTCGGGATGGCCATTCGGCCCCGGCATCAGTGTCACCACCCGATAGCCGGCGACGGCGGGGGCCGCGGCATCGACCGGATGGGAGAAGGCGGTGGTGATCAGCTCGTCCCGCTTGTCCCCCTCGCCCCGCTCGGCGTGATAGGCGCGCATGATGCAGGCATTGGTGTAGATGCCCTGCGCGCCGCTGCCAGCCTGGAAGGTCACCTCGTCCATCCCGGCGATCTCCGCCATGATGCGGCCGAAGCGGTAGAGGATCTCCAGCGTGCCCTGCAGCGTCTCCGGATCCTGGTCGGGATGGCTGTCGACCAGCTGCGGCAGCCGCGCCACCGCCTCATTGACCTTGGGGCTGTACTTCATCGTACAGGTGCCGGTCATGTCCGGTGTGGCATCGACCCCCATGCACATCTGCGACAGCCGCACATAGTGGCGCAGCACGCGGGCCTGGGCGATCTCGGGCAGCGCCGGCGGCACGGCCCTGCGCAGCGCCGCCGGGATGCCGGCGAGCGGGTCGGGCACCGCCGCCCGGATCGCCTCCGACGGTTCGGGCGGCAGGATGCCGCGCTCACCCGGCGCATGGAGCTGGGTGATGACCGGCTCCGCCCAGCGGGCGGCGTGAAAGGCTTCGACGTTACGCCGCATGGATCACCTCCTCGATCGCCGCGGCCAGCCGGTCGATCTCGTCCTGATCGTGGATCTCGGTCACGCAGTAGAGGGCGCAGCCGTCGAGCGCCGGGAAATCGGCACCGAGCGCCTTGCCGCCGAAAATGCCGCGCGCCAACAGCCCGCGATTGATCTCGGCGACGCTGCGGCCGGTCGCCGCGAAATCGACGACGAACTCCTTGAAGACCGGCGCCGAAAAGCGCGGTGCCGTCACGCCGGGGATGGCGGAGAGGCGCCGGGCCGCATACTGCGCCCGCTGCATGATGCCGGTGCCCAGATCGCTCATGCCGCGCGGTCCCATCTGGGCGAGATAGGCGCCGGCGACGATGCCCCAGAGCCACTGGGTCGTGCCGTAATAGTCGGTTGCCGCCTCGCGCTTGTCGTAGGAGGTGCGCTCCATCGTGGAGACGGCGAAGCCGATGCCGTTGCCGTCCAGCGTCGGCACGGCGCTGATCAGATAGGTCGGCAGCTCGGCGACGAAGCGGGCATCGTCCGGGCAGGCGATGAAGCCGGCGAGGCCACCGCCCCCGTTCATGTGGATGCCCAGCGACTGCAGCTCGCCGGTGACGATGTCCGCGCCATAGGAGGCGGGCGCCGCCAGCACGCCGAGCGCGATCGGATCGACGCCGACCACGAAGAGTGCACCCCTGGCATGGGCGAGCCGCCCGATCTCGACGAGCTGCGTCTCGACGAAGCCGAGATGCGCGGGCACCTCGACATAGATGGCGGCCGTGCGATCGGAGAGCTGCGCCTCGAGCGCGGCCAGGTCGAGCAGTCCCGTCGCCGGATCGTGGCCGATCTCCACGACCGTGGCCACCGGCTTGGTGAAGCCGCGCATCTGCGAGCGGCGCGCCGTCCCCATCGTGTCGGGGACGAGGATCTCGCGGCGGCCCGTCAGCCGGCAGGCCATCAGCACCGCACTGCCGGCGGCGCAGCCGGCGTCATAGGTCGGCGCGGTCACAACATCCATGCCGACCAGTTCGCCGATGAGGCTCTGATACTCGAACAGCGCCTGGAACTTGCCGTGATCGGCATAGGAGAGGCCGCCATAGGCGGTCAGGAACTCGCCACGGGCGGCGATCTCGTCGCAGACCGCCGGCACCGCATGCGGCCAGCAGCCTCCGCCGAGGAAGTTCAGAAAGTCCGCCGGATGGGCGTTGCGGCGCAGGATGCCCTCGACATGCCGGCGCAGCGCGTGCTCCGACCGGATCGGCGGTGGCAGATCGAGCGGCCGGTCGAGCCTCACCGCGGCAGGGATCGCGTCATACAGCGCCTCGGTGTCCTCGATCCCGAGCGCGGCCAGCATCTTCGCCCGCGGCTCCGGCGCTGCGTTCGGGACATAAGGGTGTTCGAACGGCGGCGACATGCCTTGCCTCCTCCTCCATCGCGACGGGTACCGGTCCGCGCCGACTGTTTGTGCTCACGCCTCTCCGGCGAAATGGCAGGCTGCCTGATGTCCCGGCCGCCACTCCCGCAGCTGCGGTTCCTCGCGCCGACAGATGTCCCGTGCCATCGGGCAGCGCGTGTGGAACCGGCAGCCGGCCGGCGGCGCGAGCGGGTTCGGGATCTCGCCGGCGAGCGGCTTGAGCGGCCTGCGCTCGGGTACCGGCTCGGGGATGGCCGCCATCAGGGCGCGGGTATAGGGATGCGCCGGCCGGCGGAAGACCTCCTCCGTCGCCGCCAGCTCGACCAGCCGGCCGAGATAGAGCACGCCGACCCGATCGCAGACATAGTTCACGACGCTGAGATCGTGCGAGATGAACAGCATGCCGAGCCGGTAACGCCGCTGCACCGAGCGCATCAGGTTCAAGACCTGCGCCTGGACCGAGACGTCGAGCGCGGAGACCGGCTCGTCGGCGATCAGCAGCCGCGGGTCGAGTGCCAGCGCGCGGGCGAGACCGATCCGCTGGCGCTGGCCGCCGCTGAACTGGTGGGGGTAGCGCAGCGCATGCGCCGGCGTCAGCCCGACCGCCACCAGCAGCTCGTCGACCCGGTCGGCCACCTGACGCCGCGGGACGATCCGATGGGTCAGCAGCGGCTCCGCGATGATCGCCCGCGCTGTCCAGCGCGGATCGAGCGAGGAATACGGGTTCTGGAAGACCATCTGGACCGTGCGGCGCCGCCGCCGCAGCTCGCGCGGCGACAAGGCGAGCCAGTCCTCGCCATCGACGGTGATGCGGCCTTGCGTCGGCTGGATCAGCCGGGCGATCAGCTTGCCGATCGTCGATTTGCCGCTGCCGCTCTCGCCGACGAGGCCGAGCGTCTCATCCGGCATGATCGAGAAGCTGACGCCATCAACCGCACGGACGGCGGGCCTCCGGCGCGCCATGACCTCCGTGAGCGACCGGCGCACCGGAAAGTGCTTCACGAGGTCGCCGACCGCGAGCAGCGGCGCGGTGGACAGACTCCTCATCTCGCTCATGCGGCGTCCACCAGATGGCAGGCGGCGGCACTGCCGTCGGACAGGCGGCGCAGCGCCGGCGCCTCGACACGGCAGCGTTCGACCGCCTGGGAGCAACGCGGATGGAAACGGCAACCCGGCGGCGGGCGAACCGGATCGGCCACCGTGCCGGGGATCGGCTCGAGGCTGCCCTGGCGGGTCCCGAGCCGCGGGATCGAGGCGATCAGCCCGCGGGTATAGGGGTGCCGCGGCGCGGCGAGGATCTCGGCCGTCGGGCCGGTCTCGACGATCCGCCCGGCATAGACGACGCAGATGCGGTCGCACATCTGCGCCACCACGCCGAGATCATGGGTGATCAGGATGACGGCGGTATTGCGGTCGCTTCGCTGCAGTGACCGGAGAAGGTCGAGGATCTGTGCCTGCACCGTCACGTCGAGCGCCGTGGTCGGCTCGTCGGCGATCAGCAGCGCCGGCTTGAGGATCAGCGCGCAGGCGATGATCACCCGCTGCTGCATGCCGCCGCTCATCTCGTGCGGATAGGCGTCATAGCGCGCCTCGGGGTTCGGGATGCCGACCTGCCCCAGCATCTCGATGACTCGGGCGCGCACCGCCCGGCGGTCACGATGGCCGTGATGGCGCAGCATCTCGGCGATCTGCTCGCCGATCGGCAGCACCGGGTTCAGCGTGCTGGTCGGGTCCTGGAAGATCATCCCGATACGGGCGCCGCGGACCGCACGCATCGCCGCCGGGCTGAGGGTGAGGAGATCCTCGCCCTGGAAGCGGATGTGGCCCTCGGCGATGCGGCCCGGCGGCTCGATCAGCCGCATGATCGACTGCGCGATCGCCGATTTGCCGCTGCCGCTCTCGCCGACGATGCCGAGCGCCTCGCCGGCATCGAGGCCAAAGCTGACGCCATCGACGGCGCGCAGCCGACCGCGCCGCGTGGCGAATTCGGTAACGAGGTTCTCGATCTCGAGCAGCATGGCGACCCTCCCTCAGAGCCGCACCAGGCGCGGGTCCCAGGTGTCGCGCAGGAAGTCGCCGAAGAGATTGATGCCAACCGAAGTCAGGAGGATCGCAAGGCCGGGCCCGAGCGTCATCCAGTGGCTCTCATAGAGATAATTGCGGCCCTCGCTGATCATGATGCCCCAGGAGGGGGTCGGCGGCTGCACGCCGAGGCCGAGGAAGGACAGTGCCGCCTCGAAAATGATCACCCAGGCGACGTCCAGCGTGGCCATGACGATGATCGTCGGCATCACATTCGGCAGGATGTGCCGGAAGACGATCGCGGCGTTGCCGGCACCGACCACCCGCGCCGCCTGGACATATTCGAGATCGCGCAGCTTCAGCGTCTCGCCGCGGACGAGCCGGGCATAGTTGACCCAGATGGCCACCGAAAGCGCCACGAAGGTGCTCCACAGCCCTGGCCCCAGCACGGCCATGAAGATGATCGCCAGCAGGATGAACGGGAAGGAGAGCTGGAAGTCGACGATCCGCATGACGATGGTGTCGACGATGCCCCCGAAATAGCCGGCAGCCGCGCCGAGCAGCGAGCCGCCGATCATCGCGCAGGCGACGACCGAGACGCCGATCAGGATCGACACCTGCGTGCCCATCACCACGCGGCTGAAGATGTCGCGGCCGAGATTGTCGCCACCCAGCACGAAGGACCAGTCGCCCCCCTCCTCCCAGGCGGGCGGCAGGAACCGGTTCTGGACGACCTGGAAGGCGGCGTCATGCGGGGCGAGGACCGGCGCGATGATCGCCACCAGCAGGACGAGCGCGACGATTCCCGCACCGATGATGCCCTTCGGGCTGGCGCGCAGCTCGCGCAGGAAGCGCCGGGCCGGCCCCTCCCGCATCTCGGCCGCCGCCGGCATCGCCGGTTCAACCGCGGACATAGCGGATCCTCGGATCGGCCCAGCGATAGACGAGGTCGACCACGATGTTGATAAGAAGGAACAGAGTCGCGGTGACCAGCACCACCGCCTGGATCACGGGATAATCCCGCCAGAAGATCGCCTGCACCGCCAAGCGACCGATGCCCGGCCAAGCGAAGACGTTCTCGATGACGAAGCTGCCACTGAGCAGGTAGCCAACCTGCAAACCGACGATGGTGATCGTCGGTATCAGGGCATTCCGCAGCGCATGGTGCATCACCACGACCCGGCGCGGCAGACCCTTGGCACGGGCGAACTGGACATAGTCCTGGCGCATCACCTCGAGCATCGCCGACCGGGTGAGCCGCGCATTCCACGCCATGACGGAGAGCGCCAGCGCCACCACCGGCAGGATCAGATGGCGCAGGCTGTCGATGAGATCGGCAGCACCTCCTCCGCCCAGCGCCGCCCCGATCGACGGGAGGAGCGGCTCGCCCCGCCCGGAGGCGGGCAGCAGGTTCATGTCCACGCTGAAATAGAGGATCAGCACGATGCCGAGCAGGAAGCTCGGCACCGAGACGCCGAGAATGGCGAAGAGGCTGCCGGCATAGTCCGACGCCCGGCCCTGACGCAGCGCGGTGACGACGCCGATCGGGATCGCCAGCGTCACCGCGAGCAGCATCGAGAGCACGGTCAGCTCAAGGGTGGCCGGCAGCCGCTCCATCACGAGGTCGAGCGCCGGGGTGCGAAACCGCAGGCTCTCACCGAGATCGCCGCGCAGCACCCCGCCAAGATAGGCGAAGAAGCGCTCCACGGGCGGTTGGGTCAGGCCGAGCTGCTCGCGCAGCGCCTCCTTCTGCTCCTCGGTGATCCCCGGATTGCCGGCGGACATGATGTCCACCGGATCACCGGGGATCAGCCGGATGAGCATCGACAGCACGAAGACCATGCACAGCAGCACGACGATCGCGTGTGCCAGCCGCTTCAGCACGAAGACCGCCATGCCGACGCCCCGTCAGCCCACCCCGGCGATACCTTTGCGCCGGACGGTCACGCCTCGACCCACATCTCCTGGAGGTGATGGAAGCCGACGGCGTCGAGGGTCAGGCCCTGCACCTCCTCGCGCATCGCGGCCACGTAGACCCCCTCGTAGAGATAGAGCCACAGCGCCTCGTCGACGGCGCGCTCCTGGATCTTGTTCAGCAGCTCCTGCCGGCGCTCCGGGTCGAACTCGCCACGCTGCTCCTCGAGCATCCGGTCGAGCTCGGGATCGTCCTGGAACGCCCAGCTCATCGCCTGGCCCGACTTGAGCAGCGCGTAGATCACGTCCGCGTCGCTCCAGGTGTAGTAGAAGAAGGTCATCCCGGAGGTGCCGTTCGGCGCCAGCGCGAAGAGCTCGCCAACGGGGTACGACTGGATGTTCACCTGGATGTTGATCTGCGCCAGGTCCTGCTGGATGATCTCGGCGACACGGCGATAGATCGGGTTCTCGATCACCAGGAAATCGAGCGAGCAGCCCGCCTCCTGGCCGGCCTCGGCCATCAGTGCCTTCGCCTTCTCCAGATCGTAGTCGTAGCCGATCGACCGGACGGCGGGATTGTAGGTGCCGTAGGCCGACGCCACCGGGCTGTAGGCCTGCTCGCCATTGCCGTCGAGCGCCAGAGCGATGATCTTCTGCTTGTCCACCGCGAAGTTGATCGCCTTGCGGACCCGCACGTCGTCGAGCGGCTTAATCTTGGTGTTGATATAGGCGTAGTAGACGCCCACCGACGGCCGCTTGTAGACCTTGATCCCCTCGGTCCGCTCGAGCTGACGGACCTTGTCGACCGGGACCGAATCCGTACCCGACAGGACGTCGATCTCGCCCGCCATCAGCGCCGCGACCCGCGTCGCATCCTCCGGGATTACGACATAGGTCGCCCCGTCGAGGAGCGGCGCGCCGGGGTTGGTGTAGAACGGCGTCGCCCAGTCATGCGCCTCGTTGCGCTCGAGCGTGATGCCCTGGTCGGGCAACCAGGACACGAACTTGTAGGGGCCGGTGCCGACGGGGTTGCGGCCGAAGGCGTCGCCATGCTGCGCGACCGCGGTCGGGCTGACCGGCGCGCAATAGGAGTAGCTGAGGCCGACCCACAGCGCGACGAAGGGCTGGCTGTAGTGATAGGCGATCGTCATGTCGTCGATCACCTCGACGCCCTCGATCGGCCCGTAGACCCAGGCCGTCGGCGAGGCGGTCGCCGGATCGAGATGGCGGTCGACGCTGAACTTCACCGCCGCCGCATCGAAGGGCGTGCCGTCATGGAAGGTGACGCCCGGCCGCAGCTTGAAGGTGACGGTCTTGTTCTCGTTCGAGAACTCCCAGGACAGCGCGAGGCCAGGATAGACGGTTCCCGCCTCGTCCAGATAGATCAGGGAGTCATAGATCTGCCAGGCGATCTCGTGCGCGACGAGGAGCGAGGTCTTGTGCGGGTCGAGCGTGTCGCTCTCCTGTCCGCGGGCGATGCGCAAGGTGCCGCCGGCCTGCTGGGCGAAGGCCGCGCCGGCCCCGAAGGCGCCCGGCAGCATCGCCGCGGCCGCCGCACCCGCACCGATCCCGCGCAGGAAGCCGCGCCGGTTGGACCGCGCCCAGTTGCGGGCATAGGCATAGGTCGCTTCTTCGAAACTGGCTGCACTGATCGCGTTGCCCGCGGCGTCGCGAAGCTTCATGGCCCCCTCCTTATGCCATGCGCCCTCGAGCCGAGATCGACCCCCGCCCGAGGCACCTCCTCATCGGCGATCGGTAGCCGTGCCCCCTCGGCACGTCAAGCCGAAATGAAACAACTGTTGCAGCCGGACGATCGGCTGGCAAAGCGGTGTCAGTCGTCGGTCTTGCCCGAAGGAACCGACCGCCGGACGGCTGGCGGGCCGATCGCGTCGAGGCGGTCGGCGAGATCCTCGATCCGCCGCAACCGGTCGCGGACCGCCTCGCCCTGCCGCAGCGCGAGCGAGCCTAAAAGGAAGTTTACCATGCTGACCGCCGTGCTCAGCGAATCGAAGATGCTGGTCGAGCGGCTGTGGCAGCGCAGCACCACATCGGCCAACCTGGCCGTCGCCGAGGCACTGAGATCGGTGAGCAGCAGGATGCCGGCCCCGGACTCGCGGGCGTTTTGAACGAGGGCGCGAAAGGCGGCCGGGCGGCGGCGCAAGCCGACCGCAAAGACAGTGTCACCCGGCCCGATATCGATCACATCCTCGGCGAAAGTCATCCAGCCGCTGGGCAGGAACTGGACATTTTTCTTAAGATATTTCAGCCAGAAGGCTGCGAGTTCTGCGACCGGATGTGAACCGCGGAAGCCGATCAGCCAGATCCGCTCGGCCCGCAGCAGCATGTCGACGGCGGCGGCGAAGCTCTCGGGCCGGATGCCTTCGAAGGACCGCGAAAGGTTGGCGATCTCGGTGCGCAGATGGGCGACGAGGTCGCTGCCATCCTCCTCATGGCGTTCGAGAGTGTCGAACCGGCTGAGCGGCGAGCCCCAGGCCCTGAGCGCCCGCGACTGGCGTCGCGCCTCGTCATAGCTGCCATAGCCGAGCCGTTTGAAAAGACGCGCCGCAGTCGCCTTCGACACGTCGGCCTGTCGCGCGAGTTCGGTCGCGGAGTAGCTGGCGAGGTCGCGCTGATGCTCGAGAACGATGTTGGCGAGCCGCTTCTCCAGCGGCGTCAGCGTCTCATAGATATCCAGAATACGGGCATCGAGCGGCTTCATAGGCCCATCCTATCACCACTCCTGAAACAACCGTTTCACGATTCCTGCATGGCGGCCCGCGCACTGCGCACAGGGCGCCGCGGCGTGGGGAGACATGCATGTCAGGGCAGCAGCAGCCCCTGGGCGCGCAGCGCGGCGGCCGCCTGGGTCCGGCTCGCCACGCCGAGTTTGGCGAAGACGTTCTTCAGATGCGTCTTGACCGTCTGCTCACGGATGCCCAGCGCGCTGCCGATGTCGCGATTGGGCAGTCCGCGGGCGACGAGCTGCATCACCTGGCGCTCACGGTCACTCAGCAGATCGGTGGCGGCCGGCGGACCATGCCCAGGCTCGGCGCCACCGGCGCCGCCGGCTGGCTCGGCCCCCGTGGCGGCGACGAGGCGCCGCAGCCCATCCAGCCAGCCTGCCCCTTCCGCCTGTCGGGCGAGCGGTTCGAACCGCATGGCCAGGAGCTGCGCGAAATCCGGTCCGAGATCGACGAGGGCGCGGACGAAGCCCCGTTCGCAGGCCGCCGACAGCGCCGCGGCCAGCAGGCGCCCGGCGTCCTCGCGCGCGCCCTGCGCGGCATGCCCGGTGGCGAGGGCCGCGCGCAGCACGATCAGCGAGCGCAGGCGCCCCTGGCGCTGCGCCGCCTCGGCGAGGCGCCCGAGCGTGTCGAGGGCCGCCGCCGTCCGCCGCCGCGCGAGATTGATCTGGGCGCGCAGGATCTGCGCGGGCTCCCAGACCTGCCAGGCGAAGGGTGGCATCCGGCCGCTCTCCTCGGCGAGCTGAGCCATCACCCGGTCGCTTTCCGCCTGCGCCTCGCCGATCCGCCCCGCGAGCAGGTAGAGCCGCGCCCGTTCGGTCCGCAGGGCGACAATCAGGCGGCGGTTGTCGGTCTCGAAGCCGAACTGCTCACCGCGGTCGAGGATCGCGAACGCCTCGGCCGCACGCCCGGTCGTGGCGAGCAGCCGGGCCAGATGCCCGTAGCCCACGACCTGCCGGTCATCGAGTCCGACCCGGTCGACGCGCGGATCCTGCATGATCCCGGCGCGCAGCAGCGGCTCTGCCGCGTCCAGCGCACCGGTCTCGTACCGGGTCGCACCGAGCAGCACCGAGGGCAGCCCGATCATGTAAGAGGCCCCCTCGAAGTGGCTGCGGGCGAATTGCAGCGAGCTCTCGAACAGTCGCGTGGCGTCGCGCAGGCGGCCGGAAGCGAGCGCCGCCATCCCGGCGATGCTGCGTGAATGGATGAGGCCCCACCAGCAGGCGATACGGGCGTAGCGCTCATGCGCCTTCCAGGTCAGCCGCTGTGCCTCGTCGAGCGAGCCGAAATTGAGCTGCCCGTAGCTGAGGATGCTATCGAGGTCGACCTGACCGAACGGGCCGTCGTCGAGGACCGTCTCGCGCAGCTCCTCGCAGAGCAGGGCAAAGCGGGCCATGTCGCCGCTATAGGCGGCGTTCAGGCAGTCGAAGAGCCGCACCCGCCCGGCCAGCCGCAGCGCGCCCGGCCCCTCCTCCCGCCCGGGATCGGGCGGAAGCTGCGCCTCGACACGGCGAAGCGTCGCATCGGCC
The DNA here is from genome assembly GCA_964406375.1 of uncultured Mycobacteriaceae bacterium. Taxonomy (GTDB): domain Bacteria; phylum Pseudomonadota; class Alphaproteobacteria; order DSM-16000; family Inquilinaceae; genus CAYORM01. Next base: position 73,492 of record CAYORM010000004.1, read on the forward strand.
GCGGCATAGTCGCGGTCGTTGATGTGGCTCCAGACATGCAGGAGCTGGAGCAGCGGCCGCCGCCGCCGCACCGCCTCGGGCAGGAGCGCCATCCAGGAGTGGTAGGTCTTGAACAGTCCGTAGCTGAGGTAGTCCGAGAGGCAACGCTCCTCGATGATTGCCGCCGCGCTCTCCATGTCGCCGGCGGCAAGTGCGTGGCGCACCGCCTCGCGCGCCAGCCCGTTGCGTTCGAACCAGGACGAGGCGGCCCGATGGAGCGTGGCGAGCTCGGCGCCGAGGACGGCGTGGGCGCGCTCCCGCAGGAATTCGGCGAAGAGCTGGTGGTAACGGAACCAGCGCCGCTCGGGATCGACCGGCAGGGTGAAGACATTGTCACGCACCAGCCTTTCGAGCGTCTCCGCCCCGTCCGACCGACCGGTGACGGCGTCGCACAGGCCCGCCCCCAGCCGGTCGAGGATGGAGGTCCGCACCAGGAAATCCTGTACCGAGGCGGGCAGGCCGCGCAGGATCTCGTCCATGAAGAAGGCGGTGACGGCGGGATCGCGGCCGCTCGCCTCCTCCGGCCAGGCGGCGTCGCGTCCGCCCTGGCCGACCGACAGGGCGGCCAGGCGCAGCCCGGCGGCCCAACCCTCGGTGCGGGCCTGCAACCGCTCGATCTCCTCGCCCGACAGGCCCAGCGCCGGGATCGCATGCAGGAAACGCGCCGCCTCCGGTGCGGTGAAGCGCAGATCGGCGGCCGTCATCTCCCAGACCGCATCGGCGGCGCGCAACCGGGCGAGCGGCAGCGGCGGCGTGCTGCGCCCCGCCATCACCAGCCGCAGCGCCGCGGGGCGGCGACGCAGCAGCGCGGCAATGAAGCCGTGAATCGCTGGATCGCGCACGAGGTGGAAATCGTCGATGAACAGGACGCAGGGATGGCGCAGCCCCGCCAGATCATTGACCAGCATCGGCAGGGCGAGCGCCGTCAGCTCTTCCGGCGGAGCGGTCAGGAGCTGGACGAAGAGACCCGCCCCGAGGCTCGGTCGCACCTGCTGCAGCGCCGCGACGAGATAGGTCATGAACGGGGCCGGCGCGTCGTCCTCGGCATCGAGCGACAGCCAGCCAGCGGGCACCCCCTCCTCGAGCAGTCCGTGATGCCATTGCGAGAGCAGCGTCGACTTGCCGAACCCCGCCGGTGCCGTCACCAGCGTCAGCGGCCGCTGCGGCACCAGCCCCGCCCCGTCGATCAGCCGCTGCCGTGGCACCGCGCCGAGCGGCAGGGCCGGCGGGTGCAGCTTGGTCGTGATGAGCTGGCCGATGAGAGGGCGCCGGACCATCCATCCCTCCAAAGGGTCACCGGGAGCCGACGACCCTCTGACCCTTTCGAGGCATGACAGCCGCCGGCGCGCGACCTTAGCGTCGGCCGAGCGCGATGTCAGGCGGGGGATGCCGATGGGCAAGGACGGAGCAGTCTCGGCGCGGAGCGCCATGTCGCTGGCGGAGTATGCCTCCTATGACGCGACGGGGCTGGCGGCGCTGGTACGGCGGGGCGAGGTCCATCCGGCGGAGCTGCTCGAGACGGCGATCGAAGCCGTCGAGGCGCTGAACCCGCAGCTGAACGCGGTGGTCATCCGCTGCTATGACATGGCGCGTCGCGCCATTGCCGAGGGCCTTCCCGACGGGCCGTTCCGCGGCGTGCCCTTCCTTCTGAAGGATCTGACCGCGCATTGCGCCGGCACCGTCACGAGCTGCGGCTGGATCCCCCGCGCCGACACGGTCGTCGATTACGACACGGAACTCGTCGCGCGCTACAAGCGCGCCGGCCTTGCGATCTTCGGCAAGACCGCGGTGCCCGAACTGGCCATGGATTGGAGCACGGAGAGCCGGCTCTACGGCCCCACTCACAACCCGTGGAGCACCGCGCATTCCTCCGGCACCTCGAGCGGCGGCACGGCGGCAGCGGTCGCCGCGGGCATGGTGCCGATGGCGCACGGCAATGACGGCGGCGGTTCGATCCGGGTGCCCGCCTCGGCCTGCGGCGTCTTCGGCCTCAAGCCCTCGCGTCACCGCAATCCGTCGGGGCCGGTGCTCGGCGACATCTGGCAGGGCATGATCTGCGAGCATGTGCTCAGCCGGTCGGTCCGTGACAGTGCGGGCGTGCTCGACGCGACCGACGGGATCGATGTCGGCGCCTTCCACGAGGCACCGCCGAAGGCCCGCCCCTTCACCGAGGAGGTCGGCGCGGAACCCGGCCGGCTGCGCATCGCCCTGTCGACGACGGCCCCCTACGGGGCGCCGACCCACCCGGACTGCATCGCGGCCGCGGAGGATGCGGCCCGGCTCTGCGAAAGCCTCGGCCATATCGTGGAGCGCGCGGTGCCGCCGCTGCCCGAGGATGGGTGGAAGGCGTTCGAGACCTTCATCTGCGTCGAATACGCCTCCGACATGGCGGCCGAAGAGAAGCGGATGGGCCGCCCGCTGACCGAGGACGATTTCCCGCCGGTCATGTGGCGGATGATCGAGGGGGCCCGACGCACCACGGGCGTTGAGCTGGCGCGCGCCACAGCGGTGCTGCACCGCATCGCCCGTGACTACGGCCGGTTCTTCCAGAATTACGACGTCTACCTGTCGCCGACCCTCGCGGTGCCGCCGGTGCGGATCGGCCATTTCGACCTGTCGGTCGAGCCGGCGGAGCATTGGCGCGCCTATCTCGGCTTCATGCCCTACACGCATGTGTTCAACATCACCGGCCAGCCGGCGATGTCGGTGCCGCTCCACTGGAACGCCGAGGGTCTGCCGATCGGCGTGCAGTTCGCGGGCCGCGTCGGCGACGAGGCCACGCTGTTCCGGCTGGCGGCGCAACTCGAAGCCGCCCGCCCCTGGGCCGACCGGCGGCCGCCGGTCTGGGTCGGCCGGGACGCCGACGCCTGAAGGAGGAGGGAGATCGATGACCATGTTCCGGAGCCATCCGCGCCCGGTGCGCGCCGCGCTCAAGGCCGGCCTCGCCGGGCTCGCGCTGCTGGCAGCGGGGCCCGCCCTCGCGGCGGGTGACACGCTGACCGTCGCCCGTTCGGTCGACGCCGATAGCCTCGACCCGCAGAAGACCTCGAACACCCAGTCGCTGCAGGTCACCAACCTGATCTTCGACACGCTCCTCACCATGGACGGCGAGGGCGGCATCCATCCCGGGCTCGCCGATGCCTGGACGGTCTCCGAGGACGGGCTGACCTACGGCTTTACCATCCGCGACGGCATCACCTGCCATGACGGATCGGCGCTCGACGCCGACGGTGTCGCCGCCAGCATCCGCCGTGCGGTCGATCCGGCGACGACCAACCCGAACGCCTCGGCCTGGGGCCCCATCGCCGATGTCGCCGCAGCGGGCAGCGAAGTGACGGTCACGCTGGCCGAGCCCTACGGCCCGTTCCTCAGCTTTCTGACCTCGATCCAGGCGCCGATCCTGTGCCCCTCGGCCTATGCGGGCGACGAGTTCACGGCGATCGGCACTGGTCCCTACGCCCTCGTCGATTGGGTGCGCAACGACAAGATCACGCTGACGGCCAATCCCGACTACGTGAACGTCCACCCGCTGATCGACAATCCCGGCGCGCCGCACATCCCGAACCTCGTGCTGCAGGTGATCCCGGAGGGCGTCGCCCGCATGGCCGCGCTGCGGTCTGGCGAGGTCCAGTTCGCCGAACCCTCGCTGGAAGAGGCGGCGCTGCTGCTGGATGACGACGCATTCCGCGTCTACGCCGCAACGCTCAGCGGCCAGCAGATCGTCATGGCCTTCACCTGGCGGATCCCGCCGCTCGACGACGTGAATGTGCGGCGGGCGATCGGCGCAATCGTCGAGCGCGGCCTTTACGCCGACATCGCCTTCGAGGGGCTGGTCGAGCCGACCTACTGCCCGGTCGCGCCCTATCTGCTCGGCTCCGATCAGGAGAAATGCGCCGCGTGGGGCGTGCCGGAGGATCCGGACCTCGCCGCTGCGCTGCTCGCCGAGGCGGGCTACGGCCCCGACAACCCGCTCGATATCGTGCTCTCGGTCCACAAGCTGCCCGGCTGGGACCGCATGCACGAGATCCTGCTGCAGCAGCTGGCCTCGATCGGGATCAACGCCACGCTCGAGCAGCGCGAGGTGGCGGCGTTCTTCGACCACATGACCAGCGAGAACCATCGGACGGACGGCCCGCCGGTGATCTGGACGATGGGCATGTCGGGTGTCGACCCCGACTATCTCCACTTCCTCTGGCATCAGCCCGGCTTCGTGAACATGGGGCTGAACGAGGAGCTGGACGCGATGCTGGACGCCCAGCGGGCGCTGACCGGCGAGGCGCGCGAGGCGGCCATCCTCGACATCCACCGCTATCTGCTCGAGAACGTCTACGCCGTGCCGCTGCTGTCGCCCGGCTGGGGCTGGCTGATGGCCTCGACCGCCGATGTCGACGGCTTCAAGCTCGGCCACATGGTCTCGCTCATCTTCAACGACGTGACCTGGGTGGAGTGACCGCTCCCGGTGTCATCGGGGCCGCGCATCCTTCGGGAAGCGCGGCCCGCGCCGCCGACCACGCCATCCGCCGGCCGGACCGACGCGCATGCTGAGCTATCTCGCGCGGCGAAGCCTCGCCGCGGTCCTGACGCTGCTCGTCTCCACCTTCGCGGTGGCGATGCTGATCCATGTCGTCCCGGGCGACCCCGTGACCGTGATGATGTCGCAATCGGTCACCGCCACGCCCGAGGCGATGGAGGAGATGCGTGACCGGCTCGGCCTCAACCGCCCGGTCTGGGAACAGTACGGGATCTTCGTCGGCCATGTGCTGTCGGGCGATCTCGGCCGGACCATCATGGGCAACGAGCCGGTGCTCGACCTCCTGCTGCTGCGGCTGCCCAACACGCTCATTCTCGCGGTCTCGGGCCTGATGATCGCGGTGGCGATCGGGATGCCGCTCGGCATCCTCGCCGCCCGGCGGCAGGGAACGGCCCTTGACGGGGTGATCATGGTCGGCGCCGTCATCGGCGTGTCGATCCCCAGCTTCTGGCTGGGCCTCGTTCTCCTCGTCTTCTTCTCGCTGCAGCTCGGCTGGCTGCCGGTGGCCGGTGATGGCTGGCGCAGCCTGATCCTTCCGGCGGCAACGCTCGGCGCGACCTATGCGGCGGTCATCGCGCGGATGACCCGCTCCTCGATGATCGAGATCCTCTCCGAGGATTTCATCCGCACGGCACGGTCGAAGGGCCTGTCGGAACGCACCGTGCTGCTGCGCCATGCGCTCAAGCCGGCGATGATCGGCATCGTCACGGTCATCGGTCTCATCTTCGGCTATCTGATGGGCGGCCAGGTGATCATCGAGAATGTATTCAGCTGGAACGGCATCGGCCGGCTCGCCATCCAGGCGATGCTCCAGCGGGACTATCCCTTGATCCAGGGCTTCCTGCTGATCTTCGCCGCCACCATCGTCATCGTCTCGATCGTCCTCGATCTGCTCTATGTCCTCCTCGACCCCCGCATCGCCCGCGCCTGACGCGTTCGCGGCCCGGCCGCGCCCCGCGCCGCTGCGCCTGCTCGCGGCGCTGCGCGCCAACCCGGTGCTGGCGGGGGCGCTTGCCGTGATGGTGGCGCTGGTCGTCGCGGCGCTGGCGGCGCCGCTGCTCGCGCCGTTCGATCCGTTCGAGATGCGGGTCGGCCCGCGGCTGAGCCCGCCGGGCGGCGACCATCTCTTCGGCACGGACGAACTCGGCCGTGACCTGTTCAGCCGTGTCCTCTACGGGGCGCGGCTGACGCTCTGGGTCGGCAGCGTCGCCGTCGGGATCGGTCTCGGGGTCGGCGTCGCGATCGGCCTCATCGCCGGCTATGCCGGCGGCATCCTGCGCAGCCTGCTGATGCGCGCCGTCGATGTCCTCTACGCCTTCCCCGACACGCTAATCGCGCTCGCCCTTCTCGCCTTCCTCGGCCCCAGCCTGACCAATGCGATGATCGCGATCGGCATCAGCGTCGTCCCCTATTACGCCCGGGTCACCTACGGCGTCGTGCTGGTCGAGCGCTCCAAGCTCTATGTCGATGCCTGCGCAATGATCGGCGCCGGACCGCTGCGGATCCTGGTGCGGCACATCCTGCCCAATTGCCTGCCGCCGCTCGTCGTCGTGGCCTCGCTCGGCTTCTCCTCGGCGGTGCTGTCGGCCGCCGGCCTGTCCTTCCTCGGGCTCGGCGCCCAGCCGCCGACGCCGGAATGGGGCGCGATCCTCGCCAACGGCCGCAACTACATTACCCGTGCGCCGTGGATCCTGATCTTCCCCGGCCTCGCGATCATGCTGACCGTCCTTGCCTTCAACGTCGCCGGTGACGGCCTGCGGCGCTATCTCGACCCGCGCCAGAAGGGGGTCGTGTGACGGGCGCAACCATGGCAGGCGCGGTGGCAGAGCCGGTCCTCGCGATCGACGGGCTGCGTGTGGAGGTTCCCGGCGCTGGCCGACGGGTGCCCGTCGTCGACGGCGTTGGCTTCTCGATCGCCCGGGGCGAGGTGCTGGCGCTGGTCGGCGAGAGCGGGTGCGGCAAGACGATGACGGCGTTGTCGGTGCCGCGCCTCCTGCCGCGCAACGTCACGATCGCCGCCGGCACGATCCACCTCGCCGGCGAGCGCGTCGACACCGCGTCCCAGAAGGTGCTCGAGGGCATCCGCGGCCGCCGCATCGGCATGATCTTTCAGGAGCCGATGACCTCGCTGAACCCCGTCCTGACGATCGGACGGCAGCTCACCGAGGGGCCGATGAAGCATCTCGGCCTGTCGCACCGCGATGCGACCGCCCGGGCGCTCGAGATGCTCGAACTCGTGCGGATCGCCGACGGGCGCCGCCGGCTGGGCGATTACCCGCATCAGCTCTCGGGCGGGATGCGCCAGCGGGTGATGATCGCGATCGCCCTCGCCTGCGATCCCGCCCTCGTCATCGCCGACGAGCCGACGACCGCGCTCGACGTCACGATCCAGGCGCAGATCCTCGACCTGCTCGACGATCTCCGTTGCCGGCTCGGCACCTCGATCCTGTTGATCACCCATGATCTCGGCGTGGTCGCCGAGATCGCCGACCGGATCGTCGTGATGTATGCCGGCCGGGTGGTCGAGGAAGGGCCGGTGGCTCGCCTCCTTGCGGCGCCGCGGCACCCCTATACGCGCGGGCTGATGGCGGCACGACCGTCGCTTGAGGCGGCGCTTGCCGCCGATGGTCCCCCACCGCCATTGCCGGTGATGCCGGGCGTGGTCCCGGCCGGTGCCGCCGCCCTGCCCGGCTGCGCCTTCGCCGATCGCTGCCCGCATGTCATGCCGCGCTGCCGGGCCGAACGGCCGCCGCTCCTGGCGAACGAAGCCGGCCATGCCGCCGCCTGCTGGGCCAGTACCCCATGACGGAGCCACTCCTTCACGCCCGCGGGCTCTACAGATCCTTCCCCTTCGGCACGACGCTGCTCGGCCGCCCGCGCGGCCGTGTCCGGGCGGTCGACGACGTCTCGCTGGCCGTCGCGGCCGGAGAGACGCTCGGGCTCGTCGGCGAGAGCGGCTCGGGCAAGTCGACGACCGGCCGGCTAATCGTCGGGCTCGACCGGCCGGATGCCGGCAGCGTGCTGTTCGCCGGGCGCGAGGTGGCCGGCATCCGCGGAGCCGCGCTGCGGGCGCTGCGCCGCGAGGTGCAGATGATCTTCCAGGATCCCTACGCCTCGCTCGACCCGCGGATGACTGCCGGTGCCGCCGTCGCCGAGGCACTGCAGATCCACGGTCTCGCCCGCGGACGCGCGCTGCGCGACCGGGTGGCGGAGCTGTTCGTCCAGGTCGGGCTGCGCCCCGACCAGATGGCGCGCTATCCGCATGCGCTCTCCGGCGGCCAGCGTCAGCGGCTGGGCATCGCCCGCGCCCTTGCGGTCGGCCCGCGGCTGGTGGTCGCCGACGAGCCGGTCTCGGCACTCGACGTCTCGGTGCAGGCGCAGATCATCAACCTGCTGACCGAGCTGCAGATCCGTCACCAGCTGGCCTATCTCTTCATCTCGCACGACATCGCCGTCGTCGCCCATCTGAGCCACCGCATTGCCGTCATGTATCTCGGCCGCATCGTCGAGAGCGGCCCGGCCAAGGCGGTCATCGCCCGTCCGGCCCATCCCTATACCGAGAGCCTGATCGCCGCGACGCCCGACCCCGACCCGGCGCGGCGCCGGCGGGGCGCCACCCCGACCGGCGAGATCCCGAGCCCCGCCGCGCCGCCCTCGGGCTGTCATTTCCGGACGCGCTGCCCGCTGGCGACGCCGCTCTGCGCGGCGGAACGTCCGCCGTTGCGGGTCACCGCGGACGGCCGCGCCGTCGCCTGCCATCACCGTTGAGCGTTCCGCCTCTTCATCGCAGCGCCATTCGCCGATAAGAGGAGGGCGCCGCATCGAGGGAGGACATCGTGGAGCAGGGCTGGCGCTGGTTCGGACCGCGGGATCCGGTGACACTGGATCATGTGCGCCAGGCGGGCGCGACGGCGGTCGTCTCGTCACTGCATCACATCCCGGGCGGCGCGCCCTGGCCCGAGGGTGAGGTCCGTGCCCGACGCGACGTGATCGCCGCCGCCGGCCTGCGCTGGTCGGTCGTCGAGAGCATCCCCGTCCATGACGACATCAAGACGCGCAGCGGCGACTGGCGTAGCCTTGTGGAGGCGTGGAAGGTCTCACTGCGCGCCTGCGCCGCCGCCGGTGTCACGACCATCTGCTACAATTTCATGCCGGTGGTCGACTGGACCCGCACCGACCTCATGTGGCGGATGCCGTCGACCGGCTATGCGCTGCGCTTCGATATGGCCGCCTTCGCGGCCTATGACCTCTTCCTGCTCGAGCGGCCCGGTGCCGCGTACGACTATCCGGCGGATGTCCGAGACCGGGCCGAGACGCTTTTTGCTGCGATGGACGCTGCAGCGCGGGACACGCTCGAACGGACGATCATCGCCGGTCTGCCGGGCTCGGACTTCTCTTTCGACCGGGCGACGCTGAGACGCCGGCTCGACCAGTATCGCGGTATCGGACCCGACGCACTGCGCGCCAATCTCATCGCCTTTCTTGAGGAGGTCGTGCCGGTCGCCGAGGCGGTCGGCGCGCGGCTGTGCATCCACCCCGACGACCCGCCCTTCCCGCTGCTCGGCCTGCCGCGCATCCTGTCGACGGCCGAGGATGCCCGGACGCTGCTCGCCGCGGTCGACAGCCCGGCCAATGGTCTCACCTTCTGCGTCGGCTCCTACGGCGCGCGCGCTGACAACGACCTCGTCGCGATGGCGCGGGAGTTCGGACCCCGCATCCATTTCGTGCATCTGCGCAACGTCACGCGCGAGCCCGACGGCTCCTTCATCGAATCCGACCATCTCGACGGTGACGCCGACATGGTCGGGATCATCGCGGCGCTGATAGCGGAGGAGCGGCGGCGCCGCGCCGAGGACCGGGCGGATGCGACGATCCCGATGCGGCCCGATCATGGCCACCTGCTCGCCGACGACATCGGCAAGAGAGTCAATCCGGGTTACTCGCTGATCGGCCGGCTGAAGGGTCTCGCCGAATTGCGCGGCGTGATGCGCGCCGCCGAACGGTTCGGCACGGCCTGACGCTTTCCCGGCCGGCGGGTAAATCATGGTGCCGCGCCGGTACCCCCCTCCAGCGGGCACGCCGGCCGAGGTCTTCCGGACGTTCCTCAGGCTCGGCCTGACCGCCTTCGGCGGCCCGATCGCCCATCTCGGCTATTACCGCGACGAGCTCGTGATACGCCGACGCTGGATCGACGAGGCCGGCTATGCGTCGCTGGTGGCGCTGTGCCAGTTCCTGCCGGGACCGGCCAGCAGCCAGACCGGCTTCGCACTCGGCCTGCTGCGGGCCGGACCGATCGGCGGGCTGGCCGCCTGGGTGGCCTTCACCCTCCCCTCCACCATCCTCCTGCTGCTCTTCGCTGCGGGCGCCGCGCTCTTCGAAGGACCGGCGGGTGCCGGGTTGCTGCGCGGGCTGAAACTCGCGGCGGTGGCGGTCGTCGCCCAGGCGGTCTGGGGCATGGCCCGCAGCCTGGCCCCGGACGGGCCGCACGCCGGGATCGCCTTCCTCGCCCTTCTCCTCGTCACCTTCGTCGGCGGATCCCTCGGCCAGATCGCGGCGATCCTGCTCGGCAGCCTCGGGGGAATGGTGCTCGGTCGGACCGGTCCGACGGATGACACCACCGCGCCGGCCTTCCCGGTGTCGCGGCGGCTGGGTGTGGCTGCGCTCCTTCTCTTCCTTCTTCTCCTCACCCTGATGCCGATCCTGTCGGCGACCCTCGCCGCACCGGGCCTCGCACTCTTCGACGCCTTCTACCGCTCCGGCGCCCTCGTCTTCGGCGGCGGGCACGTCGTGCTGCCGCTGCTCGAGACTGCCGTCGTCGAGCCCGGTTGGGTGGATGCGGATGCCTTCCTCGCCGGCTATGGGGCGGCCCAGGCGGTGCCGGGACCGATCTTCACCTTCGCCGCCTATCTCGGCGCGGTCGCGGAGACCGGGCCGGGCGGTCTCGGTGGCGCGGCGATCGGACTTTTCGGCATCTTCCTGCCGGGCCTGCTTCTGGTGCTCGGGGTTCTACCCTTCTGGGGCGCATTGCACAGCCATCTGCGGGCGAAGGCGGCGATCCGCGGCGCCAATGCGGCGGTGGTCGGCCTGCTGGCCGCAGCGCTCTATGATCCAGTCTGGACGAGCGCCGTCCTCACGCCGGCGGATTTCGCCCTGGCGCTCGGCACCTTCCTGCTGCTGACCGTCTGGCGGGCGCCGTCCTGGGTCGCGGTGCTGATCGCGGCCCTCGGCGGCGCAGCGCTGTCGCTCGTCTCCGCCTGAGCCAGCGAAACGCAGGGAATGGCGACCCCGGCGTGACTCGAACACGCAACATCCTGCTTAGAAGGCAGGTGCTCTATCCGGTTGAGCTACGGGGCCGTCGCGGTTTCGCTACACGCATCCCGCCCGGCTGATCAACACTTCAGATCAACCACCGGCATCGACCGGTGCCAGCAGGACGGCCGCCTCAGCGCGGCCGCGGCCGGAAATTGTCGGCGTAGTTGCGCGGGACGACACGCCGCTCATGCTCGGGCAGCACGACGTAGTTGAGCCCCTTCTTCTCCGCATAGGCGATGGCGTCCTCGCGGGTCGGGAACTTCAGCTCGATCTGGTGGAGCGTGTCGGCAGAAGACACCCAGCCCATAAGCGGCTCGGGCCGACGTGGTGTTGCCGGGGCGAATTCGAGGATCCAGGAACGGGTCTTGCCACGGCCGCTCTGCATCGCGGTCTTCGAACGACGATAGATGCGCGCCTCGGCCATCTCGCCCCTGTCTCCTGCGTCAACGCGCCATCCCGGACTGGTCGGGGCGGAGAGATTCGAACTCCCGACCCTCTGCTCCCAAAGCAGATGCGCTACCAGGCTGCGCTACGCCCCGCCCCGGGAAGGCGCGGAATTCCTAGCGGCAACTCAATGGGATGTCCAGCGCCCCCGGGAGCCGAATCGGCAGAACGGCACAGAGCGTGCCAGGACCGGGCGAACCGCCTGACAGGGCAGTTGCTGCCGTCACCAGACGGGCGGTGCCGTGCAGGTGGAGATCAGCCCGGCGGTGCAGTTGGTGTAGCAGATCGTGCAATGCGTCTGGCAGCGGGTCAGCGCCAGCGCACCGCTGAACATCGGGCAGGTGGCAAGGCAGCTGGAATAGATGCGGCTGCAGACCGCGGCCTGCGCCTCGGCCGCCGCATCACCCGATGTGCCGGTGCCGGACTCCACGGCCGGCGCCTCGCTCTGGCCGCCGTTCTGGCCCGTGCCGAAATACGCCTGCCAGCAATCCGTCGTGTCAGTCTTGCGCGCGCAGGCCCCCGTCCCGACACCGGGCTCGTCGCATTCGCCGTCGAGTGCCCATTGGCAGCTGTCATCCGCCATGGCCGGAGCCGCCCCCGTCAGCGGCATCAACGCCGGCAGAGCGAGCAGCAGGAATGCCATCAGGCAGCGCCGGAGACGCCGCAGCCAAGCCCAACCCGACCTCTCCATCGCGCACCTTTCGGGGAGTCACAGGCTAGCGGTAGCGCAGCCGCGCGACGCCGCCAAGCCGGTTTCTTCGGTGCGAGACATGATGTTTGTCGCCCCGGATCATCATAGTTTTCTCGAAGTCAACCGCCTCGCTCACGCAAAAGCGAAGCGGTGATGACGGCATCGCGGCACGTTCTCTTCTTGTGACTCTTGTACTTCCTGTTTTCGCGAAAAGACCGGAACCCCGCATCACCGTTAACTCTTTGTCATCGTCCGTCACATCACGTCGGGAGACGAAGATGAACGTCATGAACCGTCCGCTGTTGGTCGCCGTTCTGCTGAGCGGGACGGCCGCCATTCCGGCTGCCTTTGCACAGGACGATGCCGCGGCGAGCTGTGCCGAGCTCGCCACGCTGGCCGAGGAGCAGCGAAGCTATCTGAGCGAGGAGAGCCTCGGGAATGTCGAGCTGATCCTCGAGCGCAATCGCCAGGAGGAATGCGCGACGGCGATCCAGCAGGCCAGCGCGGAAATCGACTACATGCGCCAGCAGGGGACCGCGGGGACGGGCGATGCTGCGTCGGCCGCCGAGGAAGCGGGCGCGACACCGAGCGAACCGAGCGATACGGCGGCAGCCGGTGCGGAGGGTACCGAGGCAGCGACGGAAGGCGCCGAGGCCGGGGCCGCGATCGTCGTGTCCCAACCCGAGCCGAGCGTGACGGTCGAGCAGGCCGCGCCGCAGGTCTCAGTGTCGCAGCCGGAGCCGCAGGTGACGGTGATGCAGGGTCAGCCCGAGATCATCGTCCGCCAGGCGCAGCCGACGATCCGGCTGGAGATGCCGCAACCGGTCGTGACGATCGAGCAGCCTCAGCCGGAGATCATCATCCGCATGCCGGAGCCGCAGGTCGCCGTCACGACGCCGCAGCCCGAGGTGCGGGTCGAGCAGGCAGAACCCGTGGTCCGCGTGGAGCAGGCAGAGCCGCAGGTACGGGTGGAGCAGCATGAAGGCGAGGCGCAGGTCCAGACCGAAGCGGCCGCCGCGGTCGTGACGACCGAGGAGAGCCAGGGCCAGGCGCAGGTCCAGGTCGAGCAGGAACAGCCCATCGTCCATTACGAATCCGCCGAACCGATCGTCGAGGTCCAATCGGCCGGCGAGCCGCAGATCCAGTACACCGAGACCGGTGAGGCCCAGGTCCGCTTCGAGGCGGCGGGCGCCGAAGGTGCCGCTGCTGCGGCCGAGGGTCAGGACCAGGCGGTGCAGGACGCGCCGGATGCCGCGAGCTATGTGCAGCAGGCGGCGATGGGTGATCTGTTCGAGATCCGCTCGAGCGAGATGGCGCTCGACTACTCGCAAAACGAGACGGTGCTCGACTTCGCCAATCAGATGATCGAGGACCACAGCGCGCTGAGCGAGCGGCTCCAGGCCGCCGCCGGCGAGTCCGGCATCGAGGTCGAGGTCCCGACCGAACTCGACCAAGCGCATCAGCAGATCATCACCGCGCTCGAGGAAGCGGGTAATGATTTCGACCGGGCCTATGTCCGTGCCCAGCTGCAGGCACATCAGCAGGCGCTGGCGCTGCATCAATCCTATGCCCGCGGCGGCGATGACGAGGCGCTGCGCGCCGTGGCCGGCGAGGCGGTACCGGTGATCGCCCAGCACTATGACCACATCCGCATGGTGGCGCAGCCCTTCGACGAGGTCGCGGACAATCCCGACCAGGACGCCGAGGCGCAGCCGACCGAGCAGTGACGAAGGCGGGCCGGCGGGCCGCGACACCCGCCGGCCCGATCTCTTTACGCAGCAGCAACCCCCGGAGAGGTCAAGCGATGTTCTTCCACACCTCGAAACTGCAGTACGAGGTCAGGGTCGACCGGCCCAACCCGCTCTTCGCCAAGATGCTTCAGCAGGCCATTGGCGGCGTCGAAGGCGAGATCCGCGTCGCGATGCAGTACTTCTTCCAGGCGATGGGGGCCCGCGGCCCCGTCAAATATCGCGACATGCTGATGGCCACGGCGACCGAGGAGCTCGCGCATATTGAGCTGCTCTGCCACGCGGTGGCGCTGAACCTCGAGACCGCGCCGCTGTCGATGCAGGAGGAAGCGGCGCAGGATCCGGTCATCGGCGCCATCCTCGGCGGCATGAACCCCCGCCACATCCTGTCATCCGGCCTGTCGGCCATGCCGGTGAACGCTAACGGTGTTCCCTTCGACATGAGCCACATCTATGCCTCGGGGAACATCGCCGCCGACATGATGGCCAATGCGATGGCCGAAGGCAGCGGACGCGTCCTTGCGGCCCGGCTCCAGAATATGACCGACGACCCCGGCATGAAGGACATGCTGTCCTTCCTGATCGCGCGGGACACGATGCACCAGCAGCAATGGCTCGCGGTGATCGAGGAGTTGGGCGGTCTCGCCGCAGTCCTGCCGATCCCCAATTCGCATCCGCGCGAGAAGGAAGCGCTCGAGCACGCCTACGTCTTCCTCAACACCTCGCTCGACAAGCCACCGCCCGAGGGGCGCTGGAGCTCCGGACCGTCGCTCGACGGCGTGGCGGAATTCACTGCCGCCGCCGCCGAGGCGATGGGCCAGGAGCCCGTCCTCGGCAAGGCCCGCCCGAACAGCGGCGCCCAGTCCGAGCAGATGTAACGCAACCGCGGCCCGTATCGGGGCCGTCGCGGCGGCCCGGGAACGCGGTCACCGAGCGGACCGTTTCTCCTGGACCGCCCGGGCGGCGCCCTTTCGACGCCGTGTCCGGGCGGCGGTAGCGAGGTCACATGACACATGCCCGACGCACCCTCGGCACCGGCGCCGCCCTGCTGGTCGGCCACGGCCTCTTTCTCCTGCTGACGGCGGCGATCGTCGCTGCCGGGAGCGACTGGGCGATGGAGGCGGGCGCCCTGCTCTACCGCATCCTGCCGGGCTGAGCACGCGCCGCATGCCGCGGCCGGTATTGACAGGGAACGCGCGGCGGCGGAGTGTCCTTCCGTCTCGACTGGGGTGCCCGATTCCGGGCTGAGAGGCGCTGCGTCGCCAACCCAAGGAACCTGATCCGGGTCATACCGGCGGAGGGAGTCCGAGACCGTCTCACCCGACCGAGACGCTCTCCGCCGGACGATCCGTCCGCGGAGGAATTCATGCGATCCCTGCCCCTCGCCCTCGCCCTGCCGGTCACGCTGCCGCTGCTGCTGGCCGCCGGCCCGACGACTGCACAGGAAGCGCCGACCCTCACCGTCTACACCTATTCCTCCTTTGTCACCGAATGGGGGCCGGGCCCACAGATCGAGGCGCTGTTCGAGGCGCGTTGCGGCTGCACGATCCGCTGGGTTGGGGCTGATGACGGAGTGGCACTGCTGTCGCGCCTGCGGCTCGAGGGCGACACGACCGATGCGGATGTCGTCATCGGCCTCGACACCAACCTCATTTCCGAAGCGACGGCGACCGGCCTCTTCGCCGAAAGCGGCGTGCCCGGGAGCGCGGCCACGGCCCTGCCGATCGCCTGGGAGGATCCGATCTTCGTCCCCTATGACTGGTCCTATTTCGCCTTCGTCTACGATCGGACCGTCCTGCCTGAACCACCCGCGAGCCTGCGGGAGCTCGTCTATGAGAGCGACGTCGAGATCACGATCCAGGATCCACGCACCAGCACACCGGGCCTTGGCCTTCTGCTCTGGATGAAGCACGTCTTTGGTGAGGAGGCCGCGGATGCTTGGCGGACCCTCGCCCCGCGAATCGTCGCGTCGACACCAGGCTGGAGCGAGAGCTACGGCCTGTTCCGACAGGGCGAGGTGCCGATGACGCTGAGCTACATCACCTCCCCCGCCTATCACATCCTCGCCGAGGAGGATGACAGCGTGGCGGCCGCCGTGTTCGCCGAGGGCCATTACATGCAGGTCGAGGTCGCCGGCCGGCTCGCCTCCAGCGACGAGCCGGAACTCGCGGCCGACTTCCTGGCCTTCCTTCTGTCGCCCGAGGCACAGGCGGTGATCCCCGAGACCAACTGGATGTATCCCGCCGTCACGCCGGCCGAACCGCTGCCCGATGCCTTCGCCGATCCGGTGCCACGGGAAAGCGCGCGCCTGTTCCCGCCGCAGACGGTTGCCGAGAATCGCGCTGCCTGGGTCGCGGAATGGCTGTCGGCGCTCGCGCCGTGACGCGTGCCTGGCTGCCGGCCCTGCCGGCGGTCGCGATGGTGGCGGGGCTGGTCGGCGGTGCGCTGGCCGGCCTCGCGCCGCATCTCGGTGGGAATGCCGGCGACGCAACCGCTGTTCTCGACCCCTATCTCTTCGGCGTCCTGCGCTTCACGATCCTGCAGGCGGTGCTGTCGGCCGTCGTATCGATCGGCGTGGCGATCCCCGTCGCCCGCGCGATGGCGCGCCGTGATTTCGGTTTTCGGCCGCTCCTGCTGCGCCTGTTCGGGCTGCCGATGATCGTGCCGGCCCTCGCGGGCGCCTTCGGCGTCCTTGCCGTCTTCGGCCGCAGCGGCTGGCTGACCGACATCGTCGCCGCCGCCGGCGGTGACTGGCGGCCCGACATCTACGGCCTGTTCGGCATCGTTCTGGCCCACGCCTTCTTCAACATGCCGCTCGCGGTCCGCATCCTCGCCAATGGCTGGGCGACGATCCCGGCCGAGCACTGGCGGCTGGCGGCGATGCTCAGTCTCGGGCCCGGCGCACTCTTCCGTCTCGTCGAGCTGCCGATGCTGCGCCGGCAGGTGCCGCCACTCGCCGCGATGGTGCTGCTGCTGTGCCTCACGAGCTTCGCCGTGGTTCTGACGCTCGGCGGCGGCCCGGCCGCGACCACACTCGAGGTCGCGATCTATCAGGCACTGCGCTTCGACGTGGCGCTCGACCGCGCCGCCATTCTCGGTCTGATCCAGGTCACCCTCTGCCTCGCCCTCGCACTCCTCGCCGGCGCGGCGGGACGAAATCCGGTCGGCGACGCGGGCATCGGGCGGCCGGTCCGGCGCTGGGACGGCACGACCCTTCGCGCCCGCGCTCTCGACGCGCTGCTGATCGGCGGGGCCGCGCTCTTCGTGCTGCTGCCGCTCGCGGCGATCGTCTCGGACGGCCTGGTCGGGATCGGCGGTCCGGTCCTCGCCCGCGCCGATGTGTGGGCGGCCTTCGGGCGCAGCCTCCTGATCGCCCTCCTTGCAGGGGCAGGGGCGGTCGCGGCCGGCTGGGGACTCGCGCTCTCGATCGTGAGGCTGCGGGCCGGCGGACGGATGATCGGCGCCACCGCCGCCGACCTCGTCGCCACCATTGTTTTCGTGACGCCGCCCCTCGTGATCGGCGCGGGGCTTTTCCTGCTGCTGCGTGGCACGACGCTCGATCCGCTGCGCTCGGGTTCCTGGGGGACGATCCCCTGGCTCGTCGTGCCGGTCAACGCGCTGATGGCGCTGCCATTCGCAACGCGGCTGCTGATCCCCGCACTCGCCGAGAGCCATGCCAGGCACGACCGCCTCTGCGCCAATCTCGGATTGCGCGGCTGGGCCCGGCTGCGGCTCGTCGACTTTCCCGCTGCCCGGCATGCGGTGGCCCTCGCCCTCGCCCTTTCCGTCTGCCTGTCCTTCGGTGATTTCGGCGTGATCGCGCTGTTCGGCTCGCTCGGCACCGAGACGCTGCCGATGCTGCTCGCCCAGTTCCTCGGCGCCTATCGGCTGGACGAGGCGGCGACGGTCGTGCTGCTGCTGCTGGCGGCCGGGCTTTTACTGTTCGTCGTCATCGAGCGGGCCATCGCGGGCCCCCGACGTCAGGAGGAAACTGCGTGATATCCGGCGTGACTTCGGTACCCGCCATCGCCCTCGACGGCGTCACCTATCGCTATGAGGCGATGGCGATGCAGTTCGATCTCGCGGTCGCGGCGGGCGCCTTTTTCATCGTGTTCGGGCCGAGCGGCGCCGGCAAATCGACGCTCCTCAACCTCATCGCTGGTTTCGAGACTCCGGTCGCCGGTTCGCTGCGGCTGCTCGGGCGCGACATGGCGGGGGTTTCGCCCGGACAGCGGCCGGTGGCGACGCTGTTCCAGGATCACAATCTGTTCCCGAACCTGACGGCGGCCGAGAATGTCGGCCTCGGCATTCGCCCGACGCTGCGGCTCAGCCCGGCAGAAAAGGTGCGTGCCGCCTCCGCCCTCGACCGGGTCGGGCTCGCCGGCTTCGGTGACCGTCTGCCCGGCCAGCTCTCGGGCGGGGAGCGCCAGCGCGTCGCCCTCGCCCGCTGCCTCGTTCTCGACCGGCCGATCCTGCTTCTCGACGAACCCTTTGCGGCGCTCGGCCCGGCACAGCGCCGCGAGATGACCGACCTCGTCGATGCCCTGCGCCGTGACCGCGGGCTGACGGTGGTGATGGTGAGCCACCAGCTCGATGCGCTCCCCGGCGCGGACGCGGAAGCCGCCTTCCTCGCGGAGGGACGCGTCAAGGCGACGGGCGCCGCCGACACGCTCCTGCGCGACCCGCCGAGCGCCGAGATCGCCGCCTATCTCGGCACCGTCTCGGCCGCCCAGGGCCGTGCGGTCCGGGCCGTTCAGGCGTAGAAGACGAACGTCACCAGGACGAAGACCGGGAGCAGGATACCGACCGACCAGGCCATGTAGCCGAAGAAGCTGGGCATCTGCACGCCGCGCTCGATGGCGATCGCCCGCACCATGAAGTTCGGCGCGTTGCCGATATAGGTGTTGGCGCCCATGAACACCGCGCCGGCCGAGATCGCGGCGAGTGTGGTCGCGAGCGGCCCCATCAGAATTTCGGCGTCGCCACCGGCGATGTTGAAGAACACGAGATAGGTCGGCGCATTGTCGAGAAAGCTCGATAGGACGCCGGTCAGCCAGAAATAGGCCATGTTGTCCGGCTGCCCGCCCTTGTCCACCAGCGCGACGAGACCGCCGAGCGCGCCATCCGTCCCGGCGCGCAGGATGGCGATCGCCGGGACGATCGTCACGAAGATCGCAGCGAACAGCTTCGCCACCTCGATGATAGGGAACCAGTTGAAATCGTTCAGCCGGCGGCTGACGGTCGAGGTCAGCAGCAACGACAGCACGATGATGACGATGAGCAGCAGGTCGCGGGCGAGATTCTGCCCCTCAATCGGCACGTGATAGATCTCGAAGACCACGCCCGGCCGCCACACCCCGCTCATCAAGACCGCGCCGACGACGCCGGCGAGGAGCAGGAGGTTGATCCCGCCCTCGATGCGCAGCGGTTCGGCGCGCTCCGGCGGCACCTCTTCCAGTCCGTGCTCGCGCCGGAACAGCACCGTATCGATGGCGACATACAGCACCAGAAGGATGCCGCTGGTCATCAGCATCGGCAGGAAGAGATGCTGGGTCGTCCAGAAGAAGCCGACGCCCTGCAGGAAGCCCAGGAAGAGCGGCGGATCGCCGAGCGGCGTCAGCGCGCCGCCGATATTGCCCACCAGGAAAATGAAGAAGACGACCGTGTGCACGCGGAAGCGGCGGTGCTCATTGGCGCGCAACAGCGGGCGGATCAGCAGCATGCAGGCGCCGGTGGTGCCGGTCCAGCTCGCGATCACCGTGCCGAGCAGCAGGATCACCCCGTTGACGATCGGCGTGCCCTGCAGCGTGCCGACCACCCTGACCCCGCCCGCCACTGTGAAGAGCGAGGCGAGCAGGATGATGAAAGGCAGGTACTCCAGCAGTCCGACATGCAGCGCTTCGTAGAGCGCGAGGTCGAAGCCGTGGATGATCGCGAAGGGGATGAGGAACGCCGCACCCCAGCCGGCCGCGACCTTGCCGAAATGATGGTGCCAGAAATGCGGCCGGACCAGCGGCAGGATGGCGATCGACAGGAGGATGCCGACGAACGGCACGATCCAGACGATGTCGAGCGATGCGCCGTCGAGATGTGGGACATGATCCGCCCCGTCTGTGGCGGCGATTGCGGCTCCTCCGGAGGCGCAGAGGAGCAACAGAACGGGAAGGAAGTGTCGGAGGACGGTCAGCGGTAGCGTGGCGGCGCGGGAAAGCGTCATCGAACCATGGTGTGCGTCGGCGGATTCCCGAAGGCGGGTGGCGCAGTATGCAGATGGGGGCCGCCCCGGCCAAGCCGAACCTCGCCCGACGCTCTCCGTGCCACCGCCCGGCGTCAGCTGCCCCAGCCGCGGGCCAGCGCCGCCGCCCACAACGGTATCGTTGCCAGCACCGCCAGCTCGGCGGCGAAATAGCGGCGCAGCCCCGCGACCTCGGCGTCCGGCGGCGACCAACCCGCCTCGACCCGCAGCCGCCGGCGCCAGCGCAGGATGGCGAGCGTCGGGACCGCCGATATCAGGCCGACGATGAGAAAGGCGCCGATCTTCAGCCAGAGATACGGGTTCGGCAGATAGAACTCCGGCCCCTTGAGGCCAAAGAAGATGCGGCCGAAGCCCGCCGCGATGACGAGGGCCGCGAGCGCGCCATAGGCGGCGTCGAGCCGGCCGAGCCGTTTCACCGCCAGCGCCGTCAGACCGGGGCGCAACAGGGCAATCTCGGCCGCCAGCACGCCCACCAGGGAGAACACCGCCGCGTGATGGGCGATCGTCAGCAGATAGTCCGCCATAACGTGGGCTGCCCCATATTGACAATGGAAAGATAACGCTAGACATCCATCTTGACGTCGTCAAGACGCTGGACGACAGTGCTTCGCCTGCGATGCGGCCGGCCCGACGCGGCGATGGGGAGAGACGGAATGACGGTGGCCGGAGAGATGCGGCCCTATCATCACGGCGCGCTGCGCACGGCGCTGCTCGAGGCCGCCGAGACGGTGCTCACCGAACGCGGGTCCCAGGGATTCACGCTGAGAGAATGTGCGCGGCGCGCCGGTGTCTCCCATGCCGCACCTGCGCATCATTTCGGTGACGTCGCGGGGCTGCTGACGGCGCTGGCGCAGGCAGGGTTCGACCGGCTGGCTGCGACGATCGCGGCCGAGCGCGACACGGCGCCGCCCGGCGATGCGCGAGCGCGGCTCGCGGCCGCCGGGCGCGGCTATGTCCGCTTCGCCTGCGAATGGCCGCAGCTCTTCCGGCTGATGTTCGGCGACGGGCGGCTCGATCGCGCCGATCCCGCACTCGCCGCCGCGGGGCACGCCGCCTTCACCCTGTTGATCGACGCGGTGACGGCGGCCCATCCCGGCACGACCTCCTCTGATCCGGACGTACGGTCCCGGACGGTGCGAGCCTGGGCGTTGGTGCACGGCCTCGCCTTCCTGGTGCTGGACGGCCAGCTCGACAGTTTCACGAAGGGAGAGCCAGGCGGTCTCGACGCAGTGGTGGCGGCGGTGCTGGAGAGGGGCCCCTGACGCCGGCGACCGATGCGCTGCGGTTGTCACCGTTGTCGGCGGACGCCGCTTCTGCTTGTCTGACCGGACCTCGTCCGCCCCGGATTCGCTCTATTGGAGCCGCGGGCGCCGGGGCCCCTGGGCCCGCCACGCCGCGCCTCGCGGCGGCGATATCGAGGAGACACCCGCCATGGAGATGACCGGCCAGCACCGCATCGCCGCCCCGCGCGACATCGTGTGGCAGGCGCTGAACGATCCCGAGATCCTGCGGCGAAGCATCCCCGGCTGCGAGCGCGTGGAGCAGACCTCACCAACCGAGATGACGGCGACCGTCACCGCCAAGCTCGGTCCGGTCAAGGCGAGCTTCAACGGCAAGGTCACGCTCTCCAACCTCAACCCGCCCGAGAGCTACACGATATCGGGCGAGGGCAGCGGCGGTGCCGCGGGCTTCGCCTCCGGCGGCGCCGATGTGCGGTTGACGCCGGACGGCGATGCCACGCTGCTCGCCTATGAGGTGAAGGCCAATGTCGGTGGCAAGATCGCACAGCTTGGCGCCCGGCTGATCGACGGCACCGCGCGCAGGATGGCCGAGGATTTCTTCACGCGCTTCGCCGGCATCGTCGAGACCGAGCTGGCGCCGCAGGCCGCCGCGGTCGCAACCGCCGCCCCCCCACCGGAGGCCCTCGCCGAACCGCCGGTTGCCGAGCCGCCGCCGGAGGCGTCCGCACCGGCCGAACCCGCACCGGCCGAACCCGCACCGACCGCGCCCGCGTCAGCACAGCCCGAGCCGCCGCCCCCCGGACAGCAGCAGCCCGAACCGCAGCAGCCCGAACCGGCGCCGGCCGCGCCCGCCGCGCCGGCTCCGCCGCCGGTGCCGCCCGTCATCGAGCCCGAATTACCCCCGGCCGCACCACCGCCGCCCTACCCCGCAGAACGCGGCGGCGGCATCCCGCCGGCGGCCTGGATCATCGGCCTGATCGTGGTGGTGCTGATCTTGCTCTGGATCTTCATCGACTGATCGGGAGGGGATCGGATCGGGGCGGCAATGTCGGCTGCGCGCCGATTTCGCAGCCGCCCCCCGGCTCGCGGCTTGACCGGTGCCGACGCCGCCCAATAGCCTTCGCCATGAAGGCCGCAAAGGCCCGGGCGACAAGACAATGACAGCGACGCGCCCCGCATCTCTGCGAGGCAGCCATCGTCGGGAGGGAGTTCGATGAGTACAGTCTCCGTATCGATGACCGTGAACGGGCGCGCGGTCACGCGCGAGGTCGAATCCCGTACGTTGCTCGTCCAATTCCTCCGCGAGACGCTGGGACTGACCGGCACCCATGTCGGCTGCGACACCAGCCAGTGCGGCGCCTGCGTCGTGC
>CAYORM010000005.1:0-85101 GCA_964406375.1 uncultured Mycobacteriaceae bacterium
GGTCAAGATGTCGATCCTGGTCAACCAGGAGCCGGTCGACGCGCTGGCAATGATCGTCCATCGCAGCCAGGCCGAGCGACGCGGCCGTCAGCTCTGCGAGCGGCTGAAGGATCTGATTCCCAAGCAGCTCTTCAAGATCGCCATCCAGGCGGCGATCGGCGGCCGGGTGATCGCCCGCGAGACGATCTCGGCGCTGCGCAAGGACGTGCTGGCGAAATGCTATGGCGGCGATGTCAGCCGCAAGCGAAAGCTTCTCGAGAAGCAGAAGGAAGGCAAGAAGCGGATGCGCCAGTTCGGCGAGGTCGAGATCCCGCAGAGCGCCTTCATCGCCGCGCTCAAGATGGGGAACGACTGACCGGCGGCTCGCCTTCGGCCGCTGCGGAGGCGGCTTCTGCGGGGGCGCTTTCTGCAGGGGCGGTTTCTGCAGGGGTGGTTTCTGCGGGATCGCCGGGCAGCGGGGCGCTCGGCGCGACCACCGGCACGAAGCCCTCCTTCTCGTCCGGCGCGGCCTGCCGGCGCCGGCGCCACAGCGCATAGGCGCCGATCCCGCCACCGAGCACAGCGACGGTCAGCGGCAGGCCGAAACCGCCCAGCTGCTCGATCGCCTGGGCGGCGACCGGACCGCCGGCGACCGCCCCCGCCCCGTAGAGCAGGATCAGCCCGCCGCTCAGCGGCACGCGCTCCTCGGCCGAAACGCGGTCATTGGCATGCGCCACGATCAGCGTGTAGAGCACCGCCGAGAGCCCGCCCATCACGAAGCCCGCGAGCTGGGCGAGGCCCGGGCCCGCACCGATCGCGGCACCCAGCAGCAGCCCCGTGCCGCTGCAGGCGAAGGCGACGATGGCGAGCACGATCCGCCGGTCGATCCGGTCGGACAGGGCGCCGAAGGGAAACTGGAAGACGATGCCGCCGACCGAGGCCAGTGCCATGAAGATCGCGGCACCGCTGGCCCCGAGTCCGCGGGCGTCGGCCCAGGTCGTGCCGAGCGCGTAGAAGGCGCCCTGCAGCATCCCGACCGCGACCGCCCCATAGGCGGCGAGCGGCGCCACGCGCGCGAGCCCCGCCGGGTCAGCGACCCGCGGTGCCGGCGGCGGCGGGGCCGGCATGGTCGAGAGCAGGATCGGCAGCGCGCCGACCGTCACGATCAGCGCCGCCCACAGGAAGGGCTCGGCCGCCAGCGGATCGACGATACCGATCGCCGCCTGGCCGGCGGCGAAGCCGCCGAGCTGGACGATCGAATAGACGCCGAGCAGCACGCCACGGGTGGCGTTGCTCGCCCGGTCGTTCAGCCAGCTCTCGACGACGATGTAGATCGCGGCCGAGCCGGTCCCGACCAGAAAGCGCAGCAGCGTCCAGGCGATCGGGTCCACCACCAGCACATGGGCGATGGCACCGGCGCCATAGAGTACCGCGGCCGTCGCGAGGATACGGACGTGACCGGTGCGGGCGATCAGCCGTGGCACCACGAAGGAGCCGAGCAGCATCCCCGTATAGTACCCGGCCATCACGATGCCGATCGTGCCGGTGGAGAAGCCCTCCGCCGGCGCCCGCAGCCCGATCAGCGTGACGAGCATCCCATTGCCCACCAGCATCAGCCCCATGGTGGTGAGCAGCGCCCAGCAGGAGAGAAGGGCGGCGATCGTCTGAGGCATCGGCTTGGCCGGCTGTCGGCCGCGGCGGCGCGGACGGGATCAGGCGGCGGGCGGTCCCTCCCAGTCGGAGACGATCTCGGCCAGCGCCGGCCTCGGCCGCTCCTCGGTGGGCGTTGACAGCGTGCCGAGATGGACGAAGCCGATGATCCGGTCGACCTGCGGGTCATGGCCGAGCAGCGAGACGACCTCCGGCCGGAAGGCGGGCCAGCCGGTCAGCCAGACCCCGGAGAAGCCGAGTGCATGCGCCGCCAGCAGGATCTGCATGCACAGCGCGCCACCGGAGAGGAGCTGTTCCCAATCCGGGATCTTCGGATGCTCGCGCGGCGTCGCGATCACCGCGAGGGTCACCGGCGCCATCAGCGGCTTGCGCCGCTCGAGCGCCACCTGCTCCTCCGGCGCGTCGGGATTGAGCCTGCGGTAGAGATCGCTGATGGCGTCGGCATAGCGCTCCTTGCCGGCGCCGCGCAGCACCTTGATCCGCCAGGGGGCGAGCCGCCCGTGATCGGGCACGCGCAGCGCCGCCGACAGGATGCGCTCGAGCGCCGCATCATCCGGCCCGGGCGCGGTGAGCGCGCGCAGCGGTGGCGATTTGCGCGTGGCGAGAAGGTCGAGATCGGAGGCGGTGACGGTCATGATCGTTCCGGGCGCAATCAGGCCGCAGCGCCGCCCCGAAGCGAGGGCGGCGGCCTGCGGCTGGCGGAACACCGTGGCAGCACGCCGGGCCGGCGGCAACAGGTGCCACGGCGCGGGTGCCTTGCTTTCGACGCAGCGCAGGACGAGGGTGCGGCATGATCCGCCGGATGCTGCCCGCCCTACGTTCGGCCCTGCCCGCCCTGATGCCGGTGGCGCTGGCCGCCGCCCTGATCGCGGTGGTCCTGGAGGTGACGGCCGACGGCCAGACCGCCGAACCCGCGCCCCCGATGCCGATGATCGCGCCGCCGCCGCCACCACCTCGCGACGCCCCGGAGGGCCCGGCACGGAGCGACGCGCCGGCAGTGACGGAAGAACCGCCCGTGGCGGCGCCGATCGACGCGACGGAGCCCGAAGAGGACGCGCCGGCCCTTGCCGAGCCGGAGCCGGCCGCGGCCGACGGAGAGGCGCTGCCCGCGCCGCCCCCTGGCGCCACCACGCCCGCCGAATCGGCGCTGCCGCCGGCCGCGCTACCGCCGGATGCGGCACCGCTCGATCCGGCCCGTCCGGATGCGACCGCCGAGGCGATCCAACCGCCCGCCGAGCCGACTGCCGAGCCGCCAGTCGCGGTGGTGGAAGAGCTGGCTGAAGACCTGACGGAAGAGCCGGCCGACGCGTCGGCGCCGGCCGGCATGCCGATGGCGGAGGTGGTGCTCCCCATAGCGACGGAGGTGACGGCCGAGGAGGCGGCGACCGACGAAGCGCTGGACGAAGCCGTGACGGCGGCCGGGACGGAAATGTCGACGGCGGCGCCGCCGACCTCCGATGCGCGGCCCGTCTCGGCGCCCCTACCGGTTCCGGATCTGCGGCCTGCGACACCGTCCGAAGCTGCCGAGCCCGCGTCTGCGGACATCACGCCCTTTGAACCCCCGTCCGCTGAACCCGACCCCGCCCCTCGGCCGGTCCCGCCCGCAGCAATCGAAGCGCCTGCCGGCGCGGTGGCGGCGGCGGAGGAGACGGCACCGGCGCTGGTCGCGGCCGAGCCGCCTTTTCCCGTGCCGGTCCCGCCCCTGCCTCCCGGCACGGCCGCGGCCGCCACCCCGGAACCGCCCGAGGATGCGGCGTCCTCCGGCGGGACGGAGGAGGCGCCGGTGATCGGTACGGCGGAGGAGGCGGCTGCCGCACCAGATCTCGAGGCACTGCCCGAGACCGCGGCGTCCAGCGGCCTGCGGGTCACGCCGGCGCGCGCCCGGCTCGACGCCTGCCTCGCCACGGCCCGCGAGGCGCCCGCAGAGGCACTGGCGGAGGCGCGCGCCTGGGAGACGGCCGGGGGTGCGGCCTATGCCCGGCAATGCGAGGCGCTGGCCCTGATGGGCGTCGGTGAGCCGGAGGCCGCCGCGCGCATCTTCGAGGATCTCGCGCGCGAATCGCTGCTGCTCGATCCCGTCCGCTCGGTCGCGCTGTTCCGCGACGCCGGCGAGGCCTGGCTGGTGGCCGGCCGGCCGATGAACGCGCATGGCGTGGCGAGCGAGGGGCTGAAGACGGCCCGTGACGAGCCGGGCCTGTTGCTAGTACGCGCCACCGCGGCGATGGCGCTGCATGATCTCGACGACGCCATCGCCTCGCTCGACCGCGCCATCGCCGCCGAGGGCGAGGCGCCGGCGCTCCTCCTGCTGCGGGCGACGGCGCTCGCCTCGGCCGGGCGCATCGGCGAGGCCCTCGCTGATGCCGACCGGACCATCGCCCTCGATCCGCACAGCACCGATGCACTGTTGCTGCGTGGCCGGATCAGGTTCCTGTCGGGCGATCGGGCGGGGGCGGTCGCCGATTGGCGGACGGTGCAGGCGGTCCGTCCCGACGGTCCGGCGGCGCGGCTGGCCGAGGCGGCGCTGCGGGAGGCCGGCGAAGACCCGTGACGTCGAGGTCGAAGAGGACGTCCCCGCCCATCGGCCAGATCCGGCAGGGTGGCCTCAGCGCCGCATCGAGCGTCTCGATCGCCGGCAGGCCGAAGGCCGGCACGCCCGAGCCGACGAGGATCGGCGCGACCGCAACATGCAGCCGGTCGAGCGCACCGGCCGCCAGGAAACGCGAGATCGTGATCCCGCCCCCCTCGATCAGGATCGCGGTACAGCCGCGCGCGCGGAGCGCCGCGATGATCGCCGGCGGCGAGAGATCCTCGAGAGCCACAATCTCCGCCGCGCCGGCAGGACGCGCATGCTCCGGATGGCACAAGACCAGCGTCGGTGCGGCGCCGTCCCGAAAGATGTGACGCTCCTCCGGCAGGCGCCGCCGCGGGTCGAGCACCACGCGCACAGGATTGGGTCCGTCGACCCGGCGCGTGGTCAGCTGCGGATCGTCGGCCGCCACCGTGCCGGCCCCGACCACCACCGCATCGGCGAGGGCGCGGATGCGGTGGAGATGGCAGAGATTGTCGACTCCGGTGACGTATTGCGAATGTCCGGAGATGGTGGCGATCCGCCCGTCGAGGCTCTGACCGATATGGCCGAGCACCTGCGGCCTGCGGGGTCCGGCCGCAGCGAAGGCGCCGAGCAGATCGATCATCGCCGCCGCCTCGCCCGACAGCCGCGGCACCGCCGGCGGGGCGTGGCCGGCGCGGCCGGCGGCCCGGGCTTCAATCAGCCAGGCCCAGGCACGATCGGTCGGCGTCATTCCCATCCCTCCAGCCGGGCATGGATGTCGCCCGACCGATCCGCGGGTTCGAGCCGGTCGAGGAACTGGCGGATCACCCCCATGTCGCACCAGTCGGACAAGGCGTAGCGGGCGGTCTCGCCCTCCGTCACATTGAAGCGCCAACGGCCGAGCGCGGCCAGCCGGTCGAGCGCGCGGTGCGCCAGATCGGCCGTCGCCGGCAGGTATTCGAAGGACAGGGACGGCAGCGGCCGCGACAGGCCAGACAGCACTTCATCCTCGAACCCCTCGACATCGATCTTGCAATGCACCGGCACACCGAACCGCTCCGTGAGTGCGTCGAGCGTCACGACGGTGACCTCGACCTCTTCATCCCAGCGCGCGCGGCGGAAACCCGGTTCCGCCGCGATCCGGCCGATCCAGGCGGCCGAGAGGCTGGCGAGCGTCGGTGAGCCCGCTCCGAAGCGCAATGTCGCCCGCCCGGGTGCCGGTCCGGCCGCGGCCTCGACGATCTCGACCCGACCGGCGTCGGCGAAGCGACGGCGCAACCGGGCGGCAAAGGCAGGCTGCGGTTCGACCGCGACGACACGCGCCCCGAGCGCGGTCCAGGCGGCGGCATGGTTGCCGAGATGCGCCCCGATGTCGAAGCAGAGCGCGCCCGGGCCGATGAAGGGGGCGTAGAAGCGGCGAAGGCGGGCTGCGCGGCCGGGGATGCCGCGATAGATGAGCAGTGACCGCGCATAGCCCGCGGCGGCAGCAAGGTGTCTCATCACCGGCTCATCGGGCGGCCGGCGCGCAGCAACATCGCCACATCGACGGCGAAGGACCAGACCAGCAGCGCGAGCGCTGCCGCCGCGACCGGCTCGGCCAGCGACCGCGGCACCGCCGGCACCAGGATCGTCGCCAGCACGCCGACCTGCAGCACGCATATCAGCTTGCGCCGCAGGCTGGGCGGCAGTGGCGCCCTGAGACGCGGCTCGTACCGCCCCGCCAGCAGGAAGAGATAGCGCAGCGCACCGCTGGCCAGGATCCAGGTGCCGGCCTTGTCCCAGGCAACGGCGAGCGCCGCGAGCGCCAGGATGAAGGCGGCGTCGGTCTCGAGATCGAAGCGCGCCCCGAAGGCCGTGGCCGAGCCGCTGCGGCGCGCCGCCCAGCCATCGAGTGCGTCGAGCGCCAGCGTGCCGAAGGCGGCGACGGCGATCGTCCAGGCAGCGCCGGGCCGGGGCGGCGGCTCGACGAGCAGGGCAACGAACAGGCAGACGATGGCGGCGCGCAGCAGCGTCACCGCATTGGCGGCACCGAACCGCCGCTGCGTCGGTGTCCGGCGGAAACCGGCGGCGATCAGGATCCCGGCAACGAGATAGGCGAGGAGGGCGAGCCCCGCGCCGCCCGGGCCGAGCTGGCCATGACCGAGCCCGGCGCCGGCGATGGCCGCGACCCCCATTCCGCCCGCAGCAATCGGCCAGAGGAAGGGCGGCGGCCAGCTCCCGCTCGGCGCGATCTCGAAGGGCTGGCACGCCATCCTCCTGTCCGCCGGCCGCACCGGATGGCGGGTCTCGCGCGGCCGCGCCGCGTCGACGGTGCGTTTGCGGAGGCTGACCACATACTGACGGTGGAATGCCACCGCAGCATTGGCAAGGGAGCACGGCAAAAATACTGCCGCATGCGGCCCCGGCCCCGTCGGCCGGCGCCGGCATGCGGCCGACGGGTCAGCCTGGCCGAATCAGGCTGGCGGCGTCAGTCCGGCGGGCCGTCCATCGCCGCCCGGAACAGCGCCTCGTAATCCTCTCGGCTCGCCGGACGTGGATTGGTCGCGCTCGAATGATCGGCGAGCGCCCCTTCGACCATCCGTGGCAGCACCGCCTCGGGCACGCCCATCTCGCGCAGCGAGGCCGGCAGGCCGAGCCGGCGGTTGAGCGTCTCGATCGCGATGGCGAGATCGGTGCCCGACGGCAGCTCCATGGCCTCGCGCAGCCGTTCGTATTTGTCCCCGACATGCCCGGCGTTGAAGCGCAGGACCGCCGGCATGATCACCGCATTCAGCGTGCCGTGATGCAGCGCTGGTTCCTTGAGCCCACCGAGCGGGTGGGACATCGCATGGATCGCGCCGAGCCCCTTCTGGAAGGTCAGCCCGCCATGGAGGGCGGCCACCATCATCTCGGTCCGCGCCTCGAGATCGCTGCCATCGGCGACGGCGCGGCCGAGATAACGCGCCACCCGGCGCGCCCCGTCCAGCGCGATCGCCTCAGCCGGCGGGTTGAAACGCGGCGAGAGATAGGTCTCGATGCAATGCGACAGCGCGTCCATGCCGGTGGCGGCCGTCAGCAGCGGCGGCAGGCCGAGCGTCAGCTCAGGATCGCAGATGGCACGTTTGGGGATGAGATGCGGGCTGATCAGCGCCAGCTTGCGCCCGTCATTGAGCGTGATGAGCGCGCCGCGGCCGACCTCGCTGCCGGTGCCGGCCGTCGTCGGCACAGCGATCACCGGAGCGACAGCGGCGGTGATCCGGCCCAGCCCACCGAGGATCAGGGCGAAATCGGCCAGCGGCCCGTCATGCGTCGCCCGCACCGCGACCGCCTTGGCGAGATCGATCGGCGAGCCGCCTCCGACCGCGACCAGCCCGTCGCAGCCCGCCTTCCGGTAGAGGGCGAGGCAGCGCTCGACGGCGGCCTCCGTCGGGTTCGAGGGCGTGTCGGTGAACACCACCGCATCGGGCGGCAGGAATGCGCGGATGCGATCGAAGACCGGCAGGCCCGCCAGCCCCGGATCGGTGACGACGCAGGGCCGGCTGATGCCGACCGCCGCCATCTCATCGGGCAGAAGGGCGATCGCACCGGCGCCGAACTGCACCGTCGTCAGATATCCGATCGTGGCGGTCATGTGTCTGTCCCTGCTGTATCGGCGGCCTCCGGCGGGCGGTGGCTCAGGGCCGGATCATGGTTCCGGCACCGCCCTCGGTGAAGGTCTCGAGCAAGAGCGCATGCGGCACCCGGCCATCGAGGATGACGGCCGCCTCGACCCCGCGTTCGACGGCGGTAAGGCAGGTCTCGACCTTGGGGATCATGCCGCCCGAAATGGTGCCGTCGGCGACGAGTTCGGCGGCCCGTTCAGGGGTGATCTCGGGGATCAATGTGCGGTCGCGGTCCATCACCCCGGGAACGTCGGTCAGAAGGAAGAAACGCGCCGCCCCCAGCGCCGCCGCCACCGCCCCGGCCGCGGTATCGGCGTTGATGTTGTAGGTCATGCCGTCGGGGCCGATGCCGATCGGTGCGATCACCGGGATGAACTCGGTATTGACGAAGGGCAGCAGCACTTCGGGATTGACGGCGTCCGGCTCGCCCACGAAGCCGAGATCGAGGACGCGCTCGATATTGCTGTCCGGATCGCGCCGGGTGCGCTGCAAGCGGCGGGCCGTGATCAGATTGCCGTCCTTGCCCGACAGCCCCACCGCCTTACCGCCGACCGACTGGATGGCGGTGACGATCGATTTGTTGATCGAGCCGGCGAGCACCATCTCGACGACATCGACCGCCGACCGATCGGTGACGCGCAGCCCGTCGACGAATTCGGATTTGATCTGCAGCCGGTCGAGCATTGCGCCGATCTGCGGCCCGCCGCCATGCACGATGACGGGATTGATGCCGACCTGCTTCATCAGCACCACGTCATGTGCGAATTTGCGAGCCAGGGTCTCGTCGCCCATGGCATGGCCGCCATACTTCACGACGAAGGTCCGGCCGGCGAAGCGGCGCATATAGGGCAGCGCCTCGACCAGGGTCAGGGCCGTCCCGGCGGCCTCGGAGGGCAGCGCGGCCGGGGTGGCGAACGGCTTTGACATGGGCTCTCCGGGCGGCTCCTACGGCGGGGACATCCCCCTTCGGCGGCGCACTCTAGTCGAGGCCCGCGCCGATGGGAATCGCCGCTTGACCGCTTGCCGCCGGCCCGTCAGGCGGCAGGCAGCGCCAATGCCGCCAGCGCGGCCCGCAGCTCGGGGATCCCTTCGCCGGACTGGCTGCTGGTCAGCCGGACGGTCGGGAAGGCGGCCGGATGGGATTTCAGTTCGGCCTCCACTGCCTCCACCACCTTGGCCCGTGCCGCCGGACCGACCTTGTCGATCTTCGTCAGCACGATCTGGCAGGGCACCGCCGTCGCATCGAGCAGCGCGAGGATCTCGCGATCGGGCGGCTTGAGCCCGTGGCGGCCGTCGACGAGCACCAGCGCCCGGCGCAGCGTCACCCGGCCGCGCAGATAGGATTTGAGCAGGGCGGTCCAGGCGGCGACGAGGCTCTTCGAGACCTGGGCATAGCCATATCCCGGCAGGTCGACGAGGCCGAGCCGACCGCCGAGATCGAAGAAGTTGAGCTGCTGCGTCCGGCCGGGCGTGTGACTGGTACGGGCGAGGGTGTTCCGCCCGGTCAGCGCATTGACGAGGCTCGACTTGCCGACATTCGAGCGACCGGCGAAGGCGATCTCCGGCAGCGTCTCGGGCGGTAGCGCATCGAGCGAAGCGGCCCCCGCGGTGAAGCGGCACTCCTGTGCGAAGAGGAGACGGCCGGCCTCGATCGCCCCGGCGTCGGGCGCCTCCTCCCGGAAGGTCGGCGGCCCCTCACCCGCGGCCGGCTTTCCGTTCATGCCATTCCCCTCAGCGGCCGCGGCGCCCGCTCGCCGGGCGGCGGCCGGCAGGGCGCTCGCCGCCACCCTTGGGCGCCTTGCGGGCGGATTTGGGCGACCGGCGCTGCTGCTCGCCCGTCTCCGGCTCCGCCTCACCCGTCTCCGCGGGTTCGGCCGCGGCGGCGGGACCGTTGCCCGCGCCGCTGGTCGCGGCCCCGGCCCTGGCCGCCTTGCGGGCGACCGACGGCGGCAGGTGGGCGGTCGAGGCCGTGGGTGGCGGGGTCTCCGTCCCGCCTCCGATCTTCACGCCCATGCGCTTCATGATCAGCCATTGCTGGGCGATCGACAGCGTGTTGTTCCAGGCCCAGTAGATGACGAGGCCGACCGCAAAGCCCGACAGCATCACCGTGAAGATGATCGGCAGGAACATGAAGATCCGTGCCTGGATCGGATCGGCCGGCGCCGGGTTCAGCTTCTGCTGCAGGAACATCGTCAGGCCCATGATCAGCGGCCAGATGCCGATCATGAGGATCTGCGGCGGTTCCCAGGGAATCAGCCCGAACAGGTTGAAGATCGTCGTCGGATCCGGCGCCGACAGGTCCTGTACCCAGCCGAAGAAGGGCGCGTGCCGCATCTCGATGGTGACGAACAGAACCTTGTACAGCGCGAAGAAGATCGGGATCTGGATCACGATCGGCAGGCAGCCGGCCGCTGGATTGACCTTCTCGCGCTTGTAGAGCGCCATCATCTCCTGGTTCAGCTTCTGACGGTCATCGCCGAACTGCTCGCGCAGGCGGACCATTTCCGGCTGAAGCGCCTTCATCTTCGCCATCGACCGGTAGGATTTGTCGGCCAGCGGGAAGAACAGGATCTTCAGGATAACGGTGAAGATCAGGATCGCGACGCCGAAATTGCCGACGAGGCCGTGGATCCAGGCGAGAATGTAGAAGAACGGCTTGGTCAGGAAGGCGAACCAGCCAAAATCGATCGCCTTGTCGAAATGGGTGATGCCGAGCGCATCGCCATAGGTGCCGATGAGCTCGACCTCCTTGGCGCCGGCGAAGACATGGCTCGTGCTGTCGACACTCGCCCCCGGCTCGACGCTCACCACCTCGCCCTGCCAGCTGCCGAGATAGCGGTCGGTGCCTTCGGCAAAATGCATGAAGCGGGCGTCGACCGGCTTCGACTGGTCGGGGATCAGCGCGACGAGCCAGTACTTGTCGGTGAAGCCGAGCCAGCCGCCCGTCGTATCGTGCAGCAGCGTGCCGTCGTCGACGATGTCGTCGTAGGAATACTCCTCGAGCGTACCGTCGAAGACGCCATAGGGCCCCTCATGGAGGATGAAGAAGCCCTCGGTCCACGGCGTGCCGATGCGCTGCACCCGCGCATAGGGCGCCAGCGACACCGGATCGGCACCCTCGTTGATCACGCGCTGGGTGACCGTGATCATGTAAT
This sequence comes from uncultured Mycobacteriaceae bacterium, assembly GCA_964406375.1. Classification (GTDB taxonomy): domain Bacteria; phylum Pseudomonadota; class Alphaproteobacteria; order DSM-16000; family Inquilinaceae; genus CAYORM01. The sequence goes on from CAYORM010000005.1 coordinate 10,998, forward strand.
CGGCGTCGATGGCGATCTCGCGCTCGAAGCGCTGGCCTGCGCCATTGTCCCAGCTCAGCGTCACCGGCTCGTCCGGGGTCAGGACGTCGCGGTCGGCGGTCCACACCGTCTCGGCGTCGGGCACCGGCACGCCGGGATCGACGGGCGCCCAGCCATAATCGACGTAATAGCCGCCGGGTGCGTTGCGCGGTGTCAGGAGCACGACCTCCGGGCTCTCCGGATCGACGGTGACCCGATAGTCGCGCAGCGTCAGATCATCGAAACGCGCGCCGCGAAGCGCGATCGAACCCTCGACCCGCGCGGCGTCGATCCGCACCCGCTCCGAACCGGCGAGGGCCTCCGCCCGGTCGACCACCGCGATGGCACCGCCCACCGAACCGGCCCCGACCGCCGGCGCCTGCGCACCCTGCTCCGTCACGGCGACGCCGCCGGGAGGCGCCGTCGTGCTCGGCGGCGGGAAGATCATGTAGAAGCCGAAGATGATGGCGATCGACAGCACGATCGCCAGCATCAGGTTCTTCTGGTCGGGCATCTCGGTTCGAGGCTCCGTGTCCGGCACCGGCCGGAACGTCAGGGGCGGTCCGCCAAGCGCAGGCCGTCTGGGGCGCGATCCCGGCGCGCGACCCGCACCCGCCGGACGACCCCGGTTGTCCGGGAAAACGCCGCCCGGATCAATCTTCGCGCGGCGGCATGATGGATCTCGCCGGTCGGCGGGCCGGCGGCACGGGGTCGTACCCCGAATCACCCCAGGGATGGCAACGGGCGATCCGCCGCAGGGCAAGGCCGCTGCCGCGCCAAGCGCCATGCTCCGCGATCGCCTCGAGGGCGTAGTCCGAGCAGCTCGGCAGGAAGCGGCATTCGCGGCCGATCAGCGCCGAGAGCGAGTAGCGGTAGGCGTAGACACCGCCGCGCAGGATATGGGCGATCGGACTCACCGGTCGGCCATGCCGTGCGACGAGGGCGTGGCGGAGGCGCCGGCAATGGGCTGCGCCACCGGCTGCGATGACGGGCGCGCGGCGCCCAGCTTCACCAGCGCCCGGCCGATATCGCCCGCGAGATCGTCGAAACCGCGCGCTGGCGTCTCCGACCGGGCGATGAGCACGACGTCGAAGCCGGGCGCACCGCGGCGTCCCAGCACCTCGGCGGCAGCGGCACGCAGCCGGCGCCGCGCCCGGTTGCGGATGACGGCCGGGCCGACGCGGCGACTGGCCGTGAAGCCGACGCGCATCGGTGCGTCGTCGCCGCGCGGCATCGCGTGGACGATCACGCCCGGCGCGACCCATTTGCGGCGTGCCGCGGCGACGGCGAGAAACTCCGCCCGCCGGGTCAGGCGGCCGGGGGGCACCAGCCCCGCCTCGTCACGTCGGACGCGCATCCCGTCCCTTCCGGACCCCGCCGTCAGGCGGAGAGGCGCTTGCGGCCCTTGGCGCGGCGCGCGGCGATGACGTTGCGACCGCCGACCGTCGCCATGCGGCTGCGGAAGCCGTGGCGGCGCTTGCGCACCAGCTTGCTCGGCTGAAAGGTCCTCTTCACGTCGGGAACTCCGTCGAATGGCTCTGGCCAGAAAATCGGTCGCGGGTTATAGGCGCCGCCGCGCGGGCGAGTCAATTTCGCCAGCCGACGACCGGCCGAGCCTCAGTCGAGCTGCAGCGTCAGCGCCTTCAGATAGGCGCTCTCGGGCAGGAGCGGGTGAACGGGATGGTCCGGCCCGGCACCGGCGCTGCGCAGGATCCGGCCGGTGCGGCCGGCATCGCTCAACCCCCGCGCCACCTGTTCGGCGAAGGCGGCGGGTTCGGCATGGTGGCTGCAGGAGGCGATGAAGAGGATGCCGCCGGGCTCCACCGTCCCGGCAGCGAGCCGGGCGAGCTTGCGGTAGCCGCGCAACCCCGCCTGCAGGTCGCGCCGTGACTTCACGAAGGCCGGCGGGTCGACCACCACGACATCCCAGCGCCGGCCGGCCCGGACATGCGCCTCGAGCGCGGCGAAGGCCTCCGCCCGCATCGCCTCGACCCGGTCGGCGACGCCGTTCTCGGCCGCGGCCCTGAGCGCGAGGTCGAGGGCCGGCGCCGATCGGTCGACGAGCGTCACATCCGTCGCCCCGGCCAAGGCCGCCTGGATCCCGAACCCGCCGGTATGGGCGTAGACGTCGAGCACCCGCCGGCCGCCGGCGAGGCGCGCGACGAAGGCGCGGTTCTCACGCTGGTCGAAGAACCAGCCGGTCTTCTGCCCGTCGAGTGGATGGGCGGCGAAACGCGCGCCATTCTCCTCCACCGCCATCGGCCCGTCGAGACTGCCGCGCGCGACGGTGACGCTGGTCTCGAGCCCCTCGAGCGCCCGCGCCGGGCTGTCATTGCGCAGCACCACGGCCCGCGGCGCGAGCAACGTCTCCAAGGCGTCAAGCAGCGGCTCGGTCAGCCGGTCGGCGACCGCGGTGTTGCACTGGACGACCAGCACCTCGCCATAACGATCGATGATCAGCCCCGGCAGACCATCGGCCTCGGCATGGATCAGGCGGTAGAAGGGCCGGTCGAACAGCGCCGCGCGCAGCGCCAGCGCCCGCTCCAGCCGCGCCGCAAGAAATCCGGCGTCGATCGCCGCCTCGGCATCGGCGTCGATCATCCTGAGGGCGATGAGGGCGTGGCGGTTGAAGCCGGCGACGCCGACCGGCCGGTCGGCCTGCGTCACGACCCGCACCAGCGCCCCGGTGGGCACCCCCTTCAGCAGCGGGTTCATGACGATCTCGTTGGCGAAGATCCACGGGTAGCCCGCCTGGGCGCGCCGCTCGCGGCCCGGTTGCAGACGAACGGTGGGGCGCAATTCGACCATCGCCGGCAGCATAGGGCTTCGGCGGCCCGCCGCAAGCGGCGGCGTCACGCGCCGCGCTCTCCGGCGGGGCTCACCCCTTGTGTTCGCGGGCGTACATCTCGCGGAAGGTGGCGACCTCTGCCGCACGTTCGGGCACCAGCTGGCGGAAGATCGCGGCGGCGAAGGCGACCGGCGCCGTGCCGGGTGCGGTGATGACGCCGCGATCGGCGACCGCAGTCGCCTGGTCACGGTAATAGGCCTGGCCGCTATAGGCGGCGCCGGCGTGCTCCACGAGGAAGTCGAGGCGGTTCGAGGTATGGGCCCGATCGTCGAGCAGCCCTGCCCTGGCCGGTGCGACGGTCGCCCCGCAGATCGCCGCGATGCCGCTGCCCGCGGCGATGGTGCGGGTCAGGAGCGTACCGATCTCCGGTGCCGCGTCGCCGGTCCAGAGCTCGCCGCCGGGCAGGATCAGCAGGCGATGCGCGGCGGGGTCGAACGCATCGAGGGCGGCGTCCGGCTGCACGCGCAGCCCGCCCATCGATTCCACCGGCGCGGTGGACAAGCCATAGCTGGTGACCGACACGCCGAAATGCTCACGCAACCCGGCGAGGGCCAGGGCCGGCTCCCAATCGGCATAGCCGTCGAAGACGAGAATGGCGACGCTGCCCATGTCGGACCTCCTCGTTTGTTGCGGCGCAGCATGACACGTTCGCCGTTGTCGCGATACAGGTACGGCCGGTTGACGCGGGCAGCGCGGCGCCCTTCCATGCGTCCCGTCCCTCGTCCCAGCGATGGTCGCAGGCCGATGACCGATCCCGAGACAGCACCCGCCATCCGGCCGGGGCCGCGCAACCTCATCACCGATGTCGCCGGGATCATCGTCGGCCATGCCGAGGACCGGCGGGCCCTGACAGGTGTCACGGCGATCCTGGCGCCCGAACGGGCGGTGGCGGCGGTCGATGTGCGTGGCGGCGGGCCGGGCACGCGTGACACCGACGCCCTCGACCCGACCTGCCTCGTGGACGCCATCGACGCCGTCGTGCTGGCGGGCGGGTCGGTCTACGGGCTCGAGGCCGCGGCCGGCGCGACCGCCTGGCTCGCCGCGCACGGACGGGGATTTCCGGTGCGCGGCCTGCGGGTGCCGATCGTGCCATCGGCCATCCTGTTCGACCTCACCCATGGCGGCGACAAGGACTGGGGCGAGACCCCGCCCTATCGGCGGCTGGGGGCGGAGGCCTGCGCGGCCGCCGGCACGGATGTCCGGCTCGGCAATGCCGGTGCCGGTCTAGGCGCCAAGACCGCCGCCTGCAAGGGCGGCCTCGGCAGCGTCTCCGCCGTCGACGCCCGGACCGGCATCACCATCGGCGCCCTCGTCGCCGCCAACCCGGCCGGCTCGCCGGTGATGCCCGACGGCACATTCTGGGCCTGGCCCTTCGAGCAGGATGGCGAGTTCGGCGGGCGGATGCCCGGTTGCCGGGCAGAAGCCGAACCCGAATTCTACGCCGCCGACCCGGCCGCCGCCGGCAACACCACGATCGGCGTTGTGGCGACCGATGCCGCACTCGGCAAGGCCGAGGCGCTGCGCATCGCGATGATGGCGCAGGACGGCCTCGCCCGCGCGATCCGGCCGGTGCACACACCGGGCGACGGCGACACGCTTTTCGTGATGGCGACGGGCCGCGTCGCGCTGCCGGAGGCGGGGCGGGCCGCGATCCTCGCGCGGATCGGGGCGATCGCCGCCGACTGCGTCGCCCGCGCGATCGCCCGCGGCGTCTATCACGCCGAGAGCGCCGGCCCCTTCACGAGCTGGCGCGATCGCTGGGGTCGCGGCACCTGACACCCCCGGCCGCCCGAACGCCACCCCGTCGGCAGCTTGCGCGGCGAGGCGGGAGGGCCCCATCATCCCGCCGGCGCGTCCGGTCTGTGAAGGAGGATCCCGATGCAACTGCGCACCCTGCTTTCGGCGACGACCCTCGTCCTCGCCGCCGCGGGACCCGCGATCGCGCATGACGAGGGCGCGGCATCGGCTGTCGTCGGCATGGCGCTCGAGCCGCCAATGCTCGACCCGACGGCGGGCGCCGCCGCGGCGATCGACGAGGTGGTCTACGCCAACATCTTCGAGAGCCTGACGCGCATCGACGAGAGCGGCGCCGTCCGCCCCGGTCTGGCGACGGGTTGGGAGGTGTCGGAGGACGGGCTCATCTACACCTTCACCCTGCGCGCTGGCGTGACCTTCCACGACGGCACCAGCTTCGACGCCGCCGACGTCGTCTTCTCGCTCGAACGCGCGATGGCGCCGGATTCGACCAACGCCCAGAAGGGCTTCTTCGAGCCGATCGCCAGCATAGAGGCGCCGGATTCGTCGACCGTGGTCATCACGCTGTCACGGCCCGACGGTCTCTTCCTGTTCAACATGGGCTCGGGCGATGCGGCGATCGTCGCGCCGGAGAGCGCCGCGACGAACGCCACCCGGCCGGTCGGCACCGGCCCCTTCCGTTTCGTCGACTGGGTGGCGGGGGATCACGTCACCATCGAGCGGAACCCCGACTATGTCGGCCCGGACGCGGTCAGCCTCGATCGCGTGACCTTCCGCTTCATTTCCGACCCCGCCGCCCAGGTGGCCGCCGTCCTGTCCGGCGAGGTCGACGCCTTCCCCAATATCGGCGCGCCCGAGGCGCTGGGACAGTTCGAGAATGACGACCGCTTCGTCGTCGAGGTCGGCACGACCGAGGGCGAGACGGTGATGGGGCTCAACCTGCGCCGCGCGCCTTTCGACGATATCCGCGTCCGGCGGGCGATCGCCCATGCGATCGACCGCCAGGCGCTGATCGACGGCGCGATGTATGGCTACGGCACGCCGATCGGCGCGCATTTCGCCCCCCACAGCCCGGCCTATGTCGACCTGACCGACCGCTACCCCTACGACCCCGAAGCGGCACGGGCGTTGCTCGCCGAGGCCGGGCTCGGTGACGGTTTCTCCACCACCATGACGGTGCCGCCACCCTCCTATGCCCGCCGCAGCAGCGAGATCATCCAGGCCTATCTGGCCGAGGTCGGTATCCGGGTCGAGCTGATCCCGGTCGAATGGGCGCAATGGCTCGAGCAGACCTTCACCGCCCACGATTACGACATGACGATCGTCTCGCACACCGAGCCGCTCGACATCGGTATCTATGCCCGCGGGCTCGACTACTATTTCGGCTATGAGAGCGAGGCCTTCGCACAGCTGATCGCCGAGCTTGAGGCGACGGTCGATCCCGCCGCGCGCGAGGCGCTCTACGCACGGGCGCAGACGCTGCTGGCCGAGGACGTGCCCGCGGTCTTCCTGTTCCAGCTTCCGAAGATCGGCGTGCGCGATGCGCGGCTGACCGGGATGTGGGCCAACAGCCCCATCCAGGCCAACGACATGACCCGGGCCCGCTGGGCCGATTGACGCCCGACGGCATCGGGCATGGCCGCCCTCCTCGCCCGGCGGCTGGCGACGCTGCTCCTTACGCTCTGGGCGGCGTCGCTCGTCGTCTTCCTGGTGCTCGAAGTGCTGCCGGGCGATCCGGCGCTCCTCATCCTCGGCACCGAGGCCCGGGAGGACACGCTGGCGGCGCTGCGGGCCACGATGGGTCTCGATCGGCCGGCACCGGTCCGCTATCTCGACTGGGTCGGCGGGCTCCTGACAGGCGATCTCGGCACCAGCTACACCTATCGGATGCCGGTCGCGACGCTGATCGCCGACCGTCTCTCGGTCACCCTGCCGCTCGCCGGCCTCGCTATCCTGCTGTCGACGCTGCTCGCCCTGCCGCTCGGCATGCTGGCGGCGGTGCGCCATGGCGGCGCCGGTGACTGGGGGGTGATGGCTGCGAGCCAGATCGGTCTCGCCATCCCCAATTTCTGGCTCGGCATCCTCCTCGTGATGCTCTTCGCGCTCCACCTCGGCTGGTTTCCCGCCGGGGGCTTCCCCGGCTGGCAGGCGGGTGTCGGCCCGGCCCTGGCATCGCTCGTCCTGCCGACCCTCGCCCTCGCCCTCACCGAGGCCGCAATCCTCGCCAGGGTGGTGCGCTCGGCCTTCCTCGAGACGCTGCGCGAGGATTGGGTGCGCACCGCGCGCGCCAAGGGGCTCTCCGAGCGGCGGGTGCTGTTCGGCCACGTCCTGCGCAATGCGCTCGTCCCGGTGGTGACGCTGATCGGACTGCAATCCGCCTTCCTGCTCGCCGGCACCATCGTCATCGAGACGGTATTCACCCTGCCGGGCCTCGGCCGGCTGGCCTTCCAGGCCATCGCCCAGCGCGACCTGATCGTCATCGAGACGGTCGTCGTGCTGCTCGCGGCGATGGTGGTCGTCGTCAATTTCGTGGTCGACGTCGCCCAGCTCGCGATCGATCCGCGCCCGCCGGCAGCGCACTGAGCCGATGCCCCGCTCCGCCGCCCTCACCATCGGCGCCCTGATCTGCGCGACGATGCTCGCCGCGGCGGCGCTGAGCCTCGTCTGGACCCCCTACCCTGCGGGCGGGATCGCGATCCCCGACAAGCTGCAGATGCCCAGCGCCGCGCATTGGCTCGGGACCGACCAGCTCGGCCGCGACACGCTCTCGCGGCTGATGGTGGGTGCCCGGATCTCGCTGACGGTGGGGTTGGTCGCGGTCGGGATCGGCCTTCTGTTCGGCGTGCCGCTCGGCCTGCTCGCAGCGTTCCGCGGCGGCTGGGCCGACGACCTCCTGAGCCGGGCGGTCGATCTCGCCTTCGCCTTCCCGGCGGTGCTCTCGGCGATCCTGATCACCGCCGTGCTGGGGCCCGGCACGATCAATCCGATCATCGCCGTCGGCATCTTCAACATCGCCGTCTTCGCGCGGGTGTCGCGCAACGCCACCATCACGGTGCTCGCGCGCGATTTCGTCCGCTCCGCCGCCGCGCTCGGCCGCAGGCGGCCGGCGATCGCCATCCTGCACGTCCTGCCGAACATCCGCGCGATCCTGATCGTCCAGGCGACGGTGCAGTTCGCCGTGGCGATCCTCGCCGAGGCCGGGCTCGGCTATCTCGGTCTCGGCACCCAGCCGCCGACACCCTCCTGGGGCAAGATGCTGCTCGATGCGCAGACATTGATGGCGCAGGCACCGCTTCAGGCGATCATCCCCGGTGCCGCGATCGCGCTCGCGGTGTTCGGCCTCAACCTTCTCGGAGACGGGCTGCGCGATCGCTTCGACCCGCGGATGGCGGTGGGACGGTTCGGCTGAGGATCAGGACGCCGGCAGCCGTTCAGCCGCGGCCGCGCATCTCGGCGATCGGCTCGGCGTAACGCAGTTCGATGTCCCAGGGGAAGAAGATCCAGGTGTCCTGGCTGACCTCGGTGATGAAGGTGTCGACCAGCGGCCGGCCGGCCGGCTTGGCGTAGATCGTCGCGAAATGCGCCTTCGGCATCATCTCGCGCACGATCCTCGCGGTCTTGCCGGTATCGACCAGATCGTCGATCAGCAACCAGCCCTCGCCATCGCCGACCGCCGCGTCGGGCCGCTTGAGGATGCGGCTCTCGCGCATCGCCTGATGGTCGTAGGTCGAGACGCAGACCGTGTCGATCAACCGGATGTCGAGCTCGCGCGCCAGGATCGCCGCCGGCACCAGCCCCCCGCGGGTGATCGCCACGATGCCGTTCCACCGCCGCTGGTCGGCGAGCCGCCAGGCCAGGGCGCGGGCGTTGCGGTGCAGCTCCTCCCAGGACACCGGGAAATCCTTCCGGAACGCCGTGCTGCTCACCGTTCGATCCTCGCGCCTGCCGCTCGTCGTTCTGACTTACCGCAGCCCGCCGCGCCCTGCCAGAGGCAGAGCGGTCCCGCCCTCACCGCCCGTGAGGGACCGTGAAGTCGATGTCCGGCCCGACCGGCACCACCCGGCTCGGATTGATCCAGTCGTGGCTCTGATAGTAGTGGCGCTTGATGTGGTCGAGACGCACGGTCTCGGTGATCCCGGGCATCTGGTAGAGCTCGCGGGTGAACGCCCAGAGCCGTGGATAATCGACGAGCCGCCGCCGGTTGCATTTGAAATGGCCGACATAGACGGAGTCGAAGCGGATCAGCGTCGTCCACAGCCGCCAATCCGCCTCCGTCAGCCGGTCGCCGCAGAGATAGCGCTGGTGGCCCAGCCGCTCTTCGAGCCAGTCGAGACTGTCGAAGAGGGGGCCGACCGCCCGTTCATAGGCACGCTGCGACCGCGCGAAGCCCGCCTTGTAGACCCCGTTGTTGACCGTGTCGTAGACGCGCGCATTGACCGCCTCGATCGCCTCGCGCAGCGGCTCGGGATAGAAGTCGCCCGCCGCCGCTCCGACCCCGTCGAAGGCGGCGTTGAACATCCGGATGATGTCGGCCGATTCGTTGTTGACGATGGTGCCCGTCGCCTTGTCCCACAGCACCGGCACTGTGACCTTGCCGGAATAGAGCGGGTCGGCACGGGCGTAGAGCTCGTGAAGGCGCGTCGTGCCGTTGACCGTGTCGGGGATGACCCCCTCGCCGGGCTCGAAGGTCCACCCCTCCTCGCCCATGAACCAGTGGACGACCGACAGGCCGATCATCGACTCGAGTCCCTTCAGCCGGCGGAAGATCAGCGTCCGGTGGGCCCAGGGACAGGCATAGGAGATGTAAAGATGGTAGCGGCCCGGCTCGGCACGGAAGCCGCCCCGGCCGGTCGGTCCCGCATCGCCATCGGCGGTGATCCAGTTGCGGAACACGGTGGGCTGGCGCAGGAACTCCTCCTCGCGCGGCTCCTCGGCATGCCACCGCCCGTCGATCATCACGCCCATCGCTCGCCCCTTCCTGTCATGCGCCTGCCGGCGACGCGATCGCCGCGCCGGTCACGCCTTGAATTCGCCACCCCGCACGCCGACTCTCCGATGGAGTGGACGGATCGGGACACGCATCGATGAGACCCATGGCGATCGGCTTTCTGACGGTGCTGGCCATGGCCCTGCCGGGCGCGGCAGCGCTGGCACAGTCATGCGATTTCAACGCCGAATCGGCCGCGGTTGTGGCCGCCTGGGGCGCCAAGGTGCGCGATGGCGCGATGGACCAGGCGACGCTGGACGCGATCTCGCGCCAGATCCAGGACCTGCCGACGATACAGGCGACCGACCCGGCCGCGGCCTGCGCGGCGCTGGCCGATCTGAAACGACAGCTCGGTCTCTGACGGACGCGCGGCGCCGGCAGGCACGCCACGCGCAGCGGCCGCCTCACGTCCGGTGATACGCGTCGATCAGCGCGCGCGCCGTGCTGACGAAGCGGTTGGCCTGCCCCTTGGGTACGCCATCGATGTCGAGCGTGTTGGTCCCGCCGGAGGTCTCGACCCGGATCTTGTCCCAGATCAGCCCCTTGTCGTGCTGGATGGAGGCGAGGCGCGACAGCGGTGCCGTCTCGCGCGTCGTGACCCAGGGTGTCAGCCAGAAGCTCTTGGTTTCGGAGACGATGCCTTCACCGTCGACCGTCAGCGTGTTGGGCATCAGGAATTGCGTGAAGCGCAGCCGGAACAACGCCAGAAGGCGGCTCGTGCGGCACCGCACGGGGACGATCGGATCCGGCATGGCGCAGCGTTCCTGAAGACTGTCCCCGAGCGGGACGTGGCGATGTTAGCAGAAGCCGTAGCCCGGAGAGAGAGCGCAAGACGCGCGGCGGCGCCCAAACGGGCGCAGTCCGCCCGCGCTGGTAATCGCCTTCCTGCCCCGCGCGCCCGCTTCGCCTCAGGCGGCGGCGCAGCAGAAGGGCGCGACCCGGCGCAACGCGATGCCGCTCTGGGCCGCGGCCGTCTCGATCGCGACCGCCGCCTCGCAGGCCGCATCGCCCGTCCCATCCTGTCCGTCGCCGGCCTCGCGGGCGCGGAACTGGCGCGCCACCGCGCGCAGGGTCCCGGTCGCCAGCCCGCCATAAACCGCCGGATCCTCCACCGGGGGGATCGCCGCAAGGACACGCTCGAGACGCTCGGCCTCATCCGCCGCGGCCACCTTCGCCAGCGTCTCCCGGATCAGTTGGCGGATCTCGTTCGTATCGGACATGCTCTCCTCCATCGGCTCGCGGCGACGGCGAAGGCTCCCGCGCCTACGGGGCGAAATGACGGCGCCACCCTTTCTAAATGTGTCGGCGCCGCCCGATTTCCATGAAGAGTTGCTCAGGAAACGCAGCGGCCGCCCGGGTCGAGGAGATGCGCCCCCGGTCCCGCTTCGCCCAGCCGGTCGCCGGCATTGCGCAGCGGGCAACGGTCGAGGGAGAGGCAGCCGCAGCCGATGCAGTCATCGAGCTGATCGCGCAACCGCTCGAGGGTCGCGATCCGCCGGTCGAGTTCGGCCCGCCACCCGGCCGACAGCCGCGCCCAGTCGGCGGCGCCGGGTGCCCGGTCGCGTGGCAGGGCGGCGAGCGCCTCGCCGATCGCCGAAAGCGGAATGCCCGCCCGCTGCGCCACCTTGATGACGGCGACACGGCGCAGGACGCTGCGCGGATAGCGCCGTTGATTGCCGGCACTGCGCCGACTCTCGATCAGCCCCTTCGCCTCGTAGAAATGCAGCGTCGATACCGCGACGCCGCTGCGCCGCGCGACCTCGCCGACCGAGAGTTCGCGCGCAGCACGCGGAACAGCCGCGACTTCGACTTTCCCCATCCCCGTCCCTTTCGCGGTTGACCTCGACTTTGGTTGAGGTCCTAGCCTCCGCGGCCGCGACTGGACAAGAAGAGAACACGACCGTGGACGCGCATGCCGAGTTCGACCACAAGAGGGGGCCCGCCGCGAGGCTGCGCCGGCACGATGCCGGGCCCGACAGGAAGAGGCCGCATCCCATGTTCCGATTCTTCGAGGGGCTGATCGACCCCTTCCCGCCGGGCGAGCCGACCCTGCCACCGCGCCGGCTGCTGCCCTTCCTGCTGCACTACTCGCGCCCGGTGCTGCCCTTCCTGGCGGTGATGGCGGTGCTGACGGCGCTGATCTCGGTCGCGGAGATCGCCATCGTCAGCGTGCTGGGCACGCTAGTCGACCGGCTGTCGGAGGCCGATCCGGCCGACTTCTTCGCGACGAATCGGATGGAGCTGCTGGCCTGGGCCGCGCTGATCGTGCTCGGCCTGCCGCTGCTTGTCTTTGCCAACTCGCTGCTGATGCACCAGACGATCTTCGGGAATTACCCGATGCTCGCCCGCTGGCTGGCGCATCGCTTCATTCTCGGCCAGAGCCTCGGCTTCTTCCAGGAGGAGTTCGCCGGCCGCGTCTCGCAGAAGGTCATGCAGACCGCGCTGTCGATCCGCGAGACCGTGATGAAGGTGACCGACGTCTTCGTCTACGTCGTGGTCTACTTCACCGGCGCGATGGTGCTGCTGGGCGGGGCGGAGCCCTGGCTGATGGTCCCGCTCGTGCTGTGGCTCGCGGGCTATGTCGCGCTGCTCTGCCATTTCGTGCCAAAGCTGCGACGCGTCTCGATGCAGCAGGCCGACGCCCGGGCGCAGATGACCGGCCGCGTCGTCGACAGCTACACCAACATCCAGACGGTGAAGCTGTTCGCCCATGCCGGTCGCGAGCAGGATTATGCGCGCGAGGCGATGGCGGGCTTCATGGACACGGTCCACCGCCAGATGCGGCTCGTCACCCGGCTGACGGTGATGTTGCACACGCTGAATGCCCTGCTGCTCGCCACCATCGGGGGGCTCGCGCTCATGGCCTGGCAGCAGCAGGCGATGTCGCTCGGCGCCATCGCGGTGGCGGTCGCGGTGGTGCTGCGCATCCGCGCCATGTCCGACTGGATCCTGTGGGAGGTCGCCGGCCTGTTCGAGCATATCGGCACGGTGCAGGATGGGATGGCGACGATCGCCCAGCGGCCGATGGTGACCGACCGGCCGGGTGCGGCCGCGCTCGCCGTCACCCGCGGCGAGATCCGCTTCGAGCGCGTCCGCTTCAATTACGGCCGGCGCGGCGGCGTCATCGAGGATCTGTCGCTCGTCATCCACCCGGGCGAGAAGGTCGGGCTGGTCGGCCGGTCCGGGGCCGGCAAATCCACCCTGGTCAACCTGCTCCTGCGCTTCCACGATCTCGAGAGCGGCCGGATCCTGATCGACGGTCAGGACATCGCCGGCGTCACGCAGGATTCGCTGCGCCGCCAGATCGGCGTGGTGACCCAGGACACGGCCCTTTTGCACCGGTCGATCCGCGACAACATCGCCTATGGCCGGCCCGACGCGACGGAGGCGCAGATCCTCGCCGCGGCGCAGCGCGCGGAGGCCGACGGCTTCATCGCCGAGGCCTCCGACCAGCAGGGGCGGCGCGGCTTCGACGCGCATGTCGGCGAGCGCGGGGTGAAGCTGTCGGGCGGCCAGCGCCAGCGCATCGCCATCGCCCGAGTCATCCTGAAGAACGCGCCGATCCTGGTGCTCGATGAGGCGACATCGGCCCTTGATTCCGAGGTCGAGGCGGCGATCCAGGAGCAGCTCTACGCGCTGATGGAGGGCAAGACAGTGATCGCCATCGCCCATCGTCTGTCGACCATCGCGCTGCTCGACCGCCTCGTCGTGATGGAGGACGGCCGCATCGCGGAGACCGGCACGCATGAGGAGCTGCTCCGGCGGGGCGGCCTCTATGCGACGCTGTGGCGCCGCCAGTCCGGCGGCTTCCTCGGCATCGGCACAGACGAGGCGGCCTGAACCGGCGGGGCGCCCGCCGTTTCAACGTGGGGCCGCCTGTCGTACTGTGCGGCGCCCGGAAACCTGGATGCCCGATCGATGGAATGGCTGGACCCGGTGGCGTTGCAGATCGGACCGCTCGCGATCCGCTGGTACGCGCTCGCCTATATCGCCGGCTTCGTTCTCGGCTGGCGCTACGCCATCTGGTTGACGCGGCGCGTTCCGGGACCACCGGACGCCGCCGCCGTCGACGATTTCCTGACCTGGGCGGTGCTCGGCACGATTCTCGGCGGCCGGCTCGGCTACATCCTGTTCTACAATCTCGAGCAGTATCTCGCCGACCCGATCGCGATTGTCCGGGTCTGGGAGGGCGGGATGTCCTTCCATGGCGGGCTCGCCGGGGTGATCCTGGCAATCATCCTCTTCGCGCGGCGCCGCGGCTTCTCGCCGCTCGCCCTCGGCGACGTGGTCGCCGCCTCGGTGCCGATCGGCCTGTTCTTCGGCCGTCTCGCCAATTTCGTGAACGGAGAGCTGTTCGGCCGTCCGACCGAGCTGCCCTGGGGCATCGTGTTCCCCGCCGGCGGGCCGATGCCGCGCCATCCGAGCCAGCTCTATGAGGCGGCGCTTGAGGGCCTGTTGCTCTTCGTCATCCTCATGCCGCTGGCGCTCAGCCCACGGGTGCGGGCACGGTCGGGCACGATCATCGGGGTCTTCCTCGTCGGCTATGGCCTCGCCCGCTTCCTCGTCGAATTCGTGCGGGAACCCGACCCGCAGCTCGGCTTCTTGTGGCTCGGGGCGACGATGGGCCAGATCCTGTCGCTGCCGATGATCCTCGCCGGGATCGGCTTCTTCCTGTTCGCGCGGCGCCGATCGGCGTCGTCGGCCCGGCCGGGCGTTGCGGGCTGAACGCGGCGATACCGGAGTGTCGCTGCTCGCGCTGATCCGGGCCGAGATCGAGCGGTGCGGACCGATCGGCCTCGACCGCTACATGGCGCTCGCCCTCGGCCATCCCGCATTCGGCTACTACCCGACGCGCGATCCGCTGGGCGCCGCGGGCGATTTCACGACCGCTCCCGAGATCAGCCAGATGTTCGGCGAGTTGCTCGGCCTGTGGTGTGCCGAGCGCTGGGCTGCGCTGGGCCGGCCTGACGCAGTGGCGCTGGTCGAGCTCGGCCCCGGGCGGGGCACGCTGGCCGCGGATGCGCTGCGGGCGATCGGGCAGGCGATGCCTGCCTTCGCCCGGGCGCTGCGGCTCCACCTCGTGGAGACCAGCCCGGCGCTGCGCCGCGCGCAGGCCGCGCGGCTGGCCGCCCTTTCGGTCACCCCGGTCTGGCACGCCACGGTCGAGACCCTGCCCGACGGCCCGATGCTGCTGCTCGCCAATGAATTCTTCGATGCGCTGCCGATCCGGCAGTGGCGGCGGACGAATGGGGGATGGTGCGAACGGCGGATCGGCTGGCGGGACGGGCGTCTCTTCTGGATCGAAGAGCCCGATGCGGGCCCACCCCCAGGCTGGCCACCCTATCCCGTGCAGCCCGGCGACATCGTCGAGCATACAGCCATCGGCCATGCCATCGTCGGGAGCCTCGCCCGCCGCCTCACCCGGTCCGGCGGGGCAGCGCTGATCGTCGATTACGGCCCGCGGCGCAGCGGCAAGGGCGACAGCTTCCAGGCGGTGCGCCGTCACCGCTTCGCCGATCCGCTCGATGCCCCCGGGACAGCCGATCTGACGGCCCATGTCGATTTCGAGGCGCTGGCGGGCGCCGCCCGGGCGGCGGGTGCGGCCGTGGCGGGGCCGGTCGACCAGGGGTCCTTTCTGCGCGCCCTCGGCCTCGTCCAGCGCGGCGCCACCCTCGCCCGTGCACGGCCAGAACGCACCGGCGCCATTGCCGCCGAGATCGAACGGCTGACCGCGCCGGACGCGATGGGTTCGCTGTTCAAGGCGATGGCGCTCCAGGCGCCCGACCTGCCGCCGCCGCCCGGTTTCCCGATCGCCGGCTTCCCGCCGCCCCCCACCGAGGACAGGCCATGACCGATACCGCCGCACTCCCCGTCGACCGGGCCGCCGCGCTCGCCGCCGTGCCGGGTACGGCGCATGCCTTCTTCGGCCGGCAGGGTGGCGTGTCCGTCGGGATCTACACTGCCCTCAATTGCGGGCTCGGCTCGCGCGACGACCGCGCCGCCGTCATCGAGAACCGGGAGCGCTGCCGGCGGGCGCTGGCGGGGTCCAGGGCGGCGACGCTCGTCACCGTCCATCAGACCCATTCCGCCGACACGGTCCGGGTCGACCGCCCATGGCCACCCGAGGCGGCGCCGGTTGCCGATGCGCTGGTGACCGACCGGCCGGGCGTGGTGCTCGCCGTGCTGACCGCCGATTGCGCGCCGGTGCTGCTCGCCGATGGCGAGGCGGGGGTGATCGGCGCCGCCCATGCCGGCTGGAAGGGTGCGCGGTCCGGGGTGATCGGCTCGGTGGTCGCGGCGATGACCGCGATCGGGGCACGGCCGGAGCGGATCACCGCGGCGATCGGCCCGACGATCGGTCCTGCGAGCTACGAGGTCGGTCCGGAGTTTCGCGCCCGTTTCCTCGCCGATGATCCGGCGCTCGACCGCTTCTTCCGGCCGCGGCCTGGCACCGCGAAGGTGCTCTTCGATCTGCCGGGCTATGTGGCGACACGGCTGCGCGCCGCCGGTGTCGGGCACATCGAGACGATCGCCGCCGACACGCTGGCCGAGGAGGCCCGCTATTTCAGCCATCGCCGCGCGGTGCTGCGCGGCGAGGACGATTACGGGCGCCAGATCGCAGCGATCATGCTCGCCGGCTGACGCGTTATCCGGCGAAGCGCGGCTCCGGCAGGCCGCGCACCCCGACATCGATCGCAAACAGCCCGCCGGCCAGCGGCTGACGGGCCAGCGCGGCGCCGCTCAGATCCCAGACGGCCGAGGTGACGTAGAGCGTCGCGAGATCGGGACCGCCGAACATGCAGCTCGTCGGCTTCTGTACGGGCAGCTCGATCACCCGGTCGACGCGCCCGTCCGGGGCATAGCGGACGACCGCCCAGCCATCCCACTCGGCGTTCCACAGATAGCCTTCTGCATCGATCGTCGAGCCGTCGGGATTGCCGGGCCGGTCATGGGTGGTGGCGAAGACCCGGCGATTGGCGATCGCCCCCGTCTCGATGTCGAAATCGTAGCGGTAGATCGTCCGGTCGAGCGTGTCGGCGAAATACATCACCCGATCGTCCGGGCTCCAGGCGAGGCTGTTCGAGATGCCGATGCCGTCCGCCATGCGCCGGCAGCCGAGGTCGGGATCGAGCCGGAAGAGACCGCCGCTGTGGCGGGTGAGCCCGTCATCCATCGTCCCGGCCCAGAATCGGCCGCGCCGGTCACATTTGCCGTCGTTGAAGCGATTGCCTGGATCGGCGTCGGGCGCCGCCAGCCGCTCCACGGCTCCGGTCGCGAGATCGAGAAAGGCGAAGCCGCTGGCGAAGGCGACGATGAGCCCGCCGCGCTCGCGCAGGGCGAAGCAGGCGATCCGCTCCGGCATCGTCCACTGCTCGACCACCCCGGTCGCCGGGGTGAAGCGCTGCAGGCGCTTCTCCTCGATATCGACCCAATAGAGCGCCTGCTCCGCCACGTCCCAGACCGGGACCTCGCCCAGCCGGTTGCGGGCCTCGACGACACAGCGGATCTCCGGTCCGGCCATCCTCTCCTCCTCCGACGCTCATCCGGCCCGGCGCAGCCGGATCGAATAGGCGGCGACGGCGATCAGCGTCAGCGCGCCGGCCCAGACATATTGCCAATAGGCCGAGACATGCATCTGGTTGAGCGCGTTCTGCATGGTGCCGACGGCGATGGCCCCGAGCAGCGCGCCGATCGCCGTGCCGCGGCCGCCGAACAGGCTGGCGCCACCGACCACCACGGCGGTCACCGACATCAGCGTGAACTGCGTGCCCGCCTGGGGATCGCCGCTACCGATGCGCGCCGCGATCAGCAGCCCGCCGATCGCTGCGCACACGCCGCAGAACAGATAGGCCCCCGCCCGCACCACATCGACGCGGATGCCGACGAGCCGCGCCGCCTCATGGCTGGATCCCGTCGCGTAGAGGCGCAGGCCGAGCCGGCCGCGGGCGAGCAGCAGCTCGGCGCCCCCATAGGCGAGCAGAATGAGCAGGGCGGCGAGCGGGACTGGGCCGAGGGTGACGCTGAAAGCATCCATGAACTGCAGGCTGATCATCCCGCCCGGCGCGGGCCGCAGGATGAGGGCCGCTCCCGTCACCACGGAGAAGGTCGCGAGCGTGGCGATCAGGTCGGGGATGCGCAGACGCAGGATGAGCGCCGCGTTGACCCCGCCGACAACCAGGCCGGCAAGAAGCGCCGTCGCCACCGCCAGCAGCGTATCGCCGGCCGCTTCCTCGATCGCGAGGAAGGAGGCGATCGCGGTGGTCAGGCTGACGGACGGCCCGACCGACAGGTCGATGCCGCCGAGCAGGACGACCGCGAGCTGGCCGAGCGCCACGATCGCCAGCGGTGCGATCTGGATCGCGAGATTGGTGAAGTTGCGGCCGGTCAGAAAATAGTCGGACTGGCTGGCGGTCACCCCGACCAGCGCGACGATCAGGACCGCAAGCAGCAGGGAGGGGGCGTACCGGCCGAGAAGGCCCGGCGGGCGGCGCCGATCGCCCGTACCGTCCGTCGTTGCCGGATGGGCGGCCGGATGGGCGCCGGAATGGGGTTCGGGGCGATCACGGTCCGCCGTCTCCTCCGCGCCCTCCTCGAGATCGGTGACCGCACTGCCGACGATCCGCTCCTCCGTCGCCTCGGCGGCGGGGACGGTATCAACGATCCGGCCGCGCGAGAGGACCAGGACGCGGTCGGACAGGCCGATCAGCTCGAGCACATCGGAGGAGACGAGCAGGACTGCCGCCCCCTCCTCTGCCAGCGCCCTGATGCGGCGGTAGAGTTCGAGCTTGGTCTCGACATCGACGCCCTGCGTCGGCTCCTCGAGCAGGTAGACCCGCGGCCGGCCGGCCATCGCCCGGCCGAACACCACCTTCTGCTGGTTGCCGCCGCTGAGCAGGCCGACCGGCTGTGCCGCCGAGGGCGTGCGCACCCGTAATTCCTCGATCGCGGCGAGCGCCGTCCGCCGCTCGCGACCGGCGGGGACGAGCCCGCCCGTCGCCCAATCGCGCAGATGCGGCAGGGCGATGTTCTCGGCGACCGAATGCGGCAGGAACAGCCCTTCACCGCGCCGGTCGGCGGGAATGTAGACCAGCCCGGCCGACAGGGCGCGGGCCGGGCTCGACAGCCGGACCGGGCGGCCGTCGACGGCGATGCGGCCGCCATGCGCCTCGAGACCGGCGAGCGCGCGCACCAGCGCCCGCTGCCCATTGCCCTGAATGCCGCCGATGCCGAGGATCTCGCCGGCCCGCAGGGTGAACGCCACCCCCGACAGCGCGCCCGGCACCGACAGCCCCTCCACCGTCAGCACCGGCTCGCCGAGCCGCTCGGCCTTGGGCGGATAGGCGAGCGCGATCTCGCGTCCAACCATCAGCGAGACGAGCCGCTCCTCGGTCAGGCCCTCGCGATCGACGGTGCCGACGACCTCGCCATCCTTCATCACGGTGACGCGGTCGACCAGCGCCATCACCTCGGGCAGCCGGTGCGAGATGAAGACGATGCCGGTGCCGGCGCGCCGCAGCGCCCGCAGGATGCGGAACAGCCGCGCGACCTCGCCCGGATCGAGTGCCGAGGTCGGCTCGTCGAGGATCAGCACCGCCGGATCGGCGGTGAGGGCGCGGGCGATCTCGACGATCTGCCGTTCGGCCTGCGAGAGATCGGCGACCGAGAGCCGCGGGTCGATGTCGAGCCCGAGCCGTGCCAGGATCGCCCGGCTGTCGCGATCCATCCGCGCCCGGTCGACGAGCAGCGGCCCCGCCATCGGCTCACGGCCGAGCCAGATGTTCTGCGCGACATCGAGATCCGGGACGAGCCGCGTGTCCTGATAGACCATCGCGATCCCGAGATCCCGCGCCGCCGAGGGCGAGGGCAGCACCACCGGCCGCCCCCGCACCTCGATCGTGCCGCGGTCGGGCGCATGCACCCCCGCCAGCACCCGCATGAGCGTCGACTTCCCGGCCCCGTTCTCACCGACGAGACCGTGGATCTCGCCGGCTCGACATTCGAACGAGACGCCATTCAGCGCCCGTACGCCGGGAAAGCTCTTCTCGATCCCCGCAACGGCGAGGACCGGTACGGATGCCGACATGGTCACGCCCGGGCCGATGCGTCAGGAGAACAGCGTCCGCAGTTCCTCCTCGCTGAGATCGGTGTCGACGAAGACACCGTCGGGCAGGTCGAGGCGGACGTAATCCATGTAGTTGTCGCCGGTGATGATCTGCGGCTGGATCGTCTGCGTCCGCGGCACGTCCTGGCCACGCAAGAGGTCGAGCACGCCGCGCAGCGACACCACGCCCTGCCAGGTCGGCTCGGAGATGCAGCCGATCTGGAAGCGCGGCTGTGAGTCCTTGTGATTGTGATACAGCTTCAAAAGGCCGTTGTAGTCGTCGCCGGTGACCGGCACGAGCGGCCGGCCCGCATCGAGCAGCGCCGCCATCGCGCCCGCCGCCACCTGGGCGCCGTCGCACCACACGCCGTCGATCTGCGGATAAGCGGCGATCAGGTCGGCCATCACGACCTTGGCGCGGTCCTCCTCCCAATAGGCGTCGCGGAACGCCAGCACCTCGATGTCGGCTCCCGCCATCGCATCCTGCGCGCCCTGCCAGGCGGCGGCGGTGTAGGAATTGCCCGGCAGGCCGCCGAGCGCGACGATCTTGCCGCTGCCGCCGAGCGCGTCGCGCAGCCACTGGCCGAGGCCGTGTCCCTTGTTCACCGGGTCGGTGCCGACATAGGTCGTCCACGCATCGCCATCGACCGGCAGGTTGAACGGCGCGGCGATGATGCCGGCGCGCGTCGCGTTGCGCAGCGCCGGCGCGACCGCCGAGCCCGAGTTCGGGATGCAGAGGATGGCGTCGACCTGCTGCGCGATCAGGTCGGCGATGTCGTTCACCTGCTTGGTGATGTCGCCCTGGCCGTCGACCACGATGAATTCGGCGATGTCGGGCTGCGCCTCGACCTCCTTGCGCAGCGAGGCGAGGCACTCGGTCCGCCAGGTATTGCCGGAGAAGCCGTTAGAGAAGCCGATCCGATAGGGTCCGGGCTTCGCGAAATCGGCGCCGGCGACCAGCTCGTCGGACGGGGTGATCGTGGCGCTGGCGATGACGTCCGCCTGCGCTCGTGCCAGACGGGCCGGCAGGGCGAGACCGGCGGCGATCGCGGCGCCGGTGCCGAGCAGTCGGCGGCGGCTGAGCGTGTTCACATTGATCATGCTTGTCCTCCCTTGCGATTCACGTGGGCCTCTCAGGCCCGTGCCGGGCCGACCGCCCGATAGACCAGGACGCTCGCGGCGATGATGGCCCCCTGGATCGCGAACTGCGCCCCGGTGGAGACCTGCGCGATATTGGTGAAGCTCGACAGCTCGGTGATGAACAGCGCGCCGCCGACGGTGCCAAGCACTGAGCCGACCCCGCCGGTGAGCGCGGTGCCCCCGACCACGACCGCGGCGACCGAGGTGAGCATGAACTGGTTGCCGATCCCGAGGCTGGGATTGCCGACATAGGCGGTGATCAGAAGACCGCCGAGGCAGGCCATCAGCGCGCTGCCGGCATAGGCGCCGACCAGAACGGGCCGCACCGGGACCCCGTTCAGCGCCGCGGCGCGCGGGCTCGCGCCGGCGGCGTAAAGCCAGCGTCCCCACAGCGTTCGCCGCAGCACGAAGGTGGCGATGGCGGCGATCACGAACCAGCACAGCGTGCTTGCCGGGATGCCGGCGATCTGACCCTGGCCGATCACCCGGAACGCCTCGGAGGCCGAACCGCGCGGTGCGCCGCCGGTATAGACGAGCGCCGCGCCGAACAGGATCGAGTTCATGCCGAGCGTGGCGATCAGCGGCGTCACCCGCAGATAGGCGACCAGCACGCCGTTGAGTGCGCCGACCGCGACCGCCAGGGCCACGGTCACCACCACGGCATAGACGAGGTTCGCGTCCTGGCCGAGCATCAGGCTGGTCACGACGATGTTGGTCATCGTGACGATGCCGGCGACCGAGAGATCGATGCCGCCGACCAGCAGCGCCAGCGTCTGCCCGATGGCGATGACCCCCAGGAAGGCGGTGACCTGCAGGATGTTGAGCGCCTGGTCGACCGAGAACATCGCCGGCGTGATCAGCCCCGCCACGACATAGAGGACGACGACCGCGACCCAGACCGGTGCGCGCCCCAGCATCGTGCGGATGCCGGCCGAAAGGCGCGATCGCTGGTCCCGGGCTGTTTCCACACCATCCTCCGCTCGGATCTCGTTCCGGGCCCATGGCCCGCCCGCCCGTCCGGCCGCCCGTCGGCGTCCCGCGCCGGCGGCGGGGCAGATCCTTGCGCCCTGGATACTGAAGATGATCGTACCGGGCAACACGGATGGTCATACTTGCCATCCGCCGCGCGCGGGCCACCGACAGCAGCGATTATTTACAACCCGATGACGGGGGTCTATACGCGGCGGCGCATTCCCGCGGCTGCGCGCCAGCCCGCCATCTTCCGACGTTCCCCACGGTCCAGCCGTCCTGCACAGGCCCGCCATGAAGCTCCTCGCCTGCAACAGCAACCGGCCCCTGTGCGACGCGATCGCGGCCTATCTTCAGGTGCCGCTGACCCGCGCCAGCATCCGGCGCTTCGCCGACATGGAGGTCTTCGTCGAGATCCTCGAGAACGTCCGCGGCGAGGACGTCTTCGTGATCCAGTCGACGAGCTACCCGGCCAACGACAATCTGATGGAGCTGCTGGTCGCGATCGACGCGCTGCGGCGCGGTTCGGCGCGACGGATCACGGCCGTCCTGCCCTATTACGGCTATGCGCGACAGGACCGGAAGACGGGCCCGCGCACGCCGATCTCGGCCAAGCTGGTCGCCAATCTCATCACCCGTGCGGGCGCCGACCGGGTACTGACGCTCGATCTTCATGCCGGGCAGATCCAGGGCTTCTTCGACATCCCGCTCGACAACCTCGTCGCCGCCCCGGTCTTCGTGCGCGACATCCGTCCACGCTACCGCGACAAGGATCTGGTGATCGTCAGTCCCGATGTCGGCGGGGTGGTGCGCGCGCGGGCGGTCGCCAAGCGCCTGGACGCCGATCTCGCGATCATCGACAAGCGGCGTGAGCGCGCCGGCGTCTCGGAGGTGATGAACGTCATCGGCGACGTGGCCGGCCGGAGCTGCGTTCTGATCGACGACATCGCCGACAGCGCCGGCACGCTGTGCAACGCCGCCGTCGCGCTGAAGGAACAGGGCGCGACCGACGTCTCCGCCTATGTCTCGCACGGCGTCTTCTCGGGCGAGGCGGTCACCCGCATCGGCCAGTCACCGATCACCGAGATGGTCACGACCGACAGCATCCGCGCCACCGACACGGTCCTGAACAGCCGCAACATCCGTCAGCTCACGATCGCGCCGCTGATCGCCGAGGCGATCCTGCGCATCGCCGAGGAGAAGTCGGTCTCCTCGCTGTTCCAGTAGGCGCGCAGCGAGCCCCCGGCGAACGCGCCCCGTCTGCGGGGCCGCGCGTGCCGGCCGTCCGTCAGCCCCTGCGGCGACGGCGCTCGCCGCGGCCGCCGCTGCTCTCTCCCGCCGGTTCCTCCGAGGGGCGTATCCCGGCCGAGAGCGGCCCGAGCAGCCGCTCGACCGTATCGAGATCGGGGACCGGCCCGCGCGGGGTGGAGGCGACCGCCTCGACCATGGCGCGGATATGCGCACCCGTCGTGCCGCAGCACCCGCCGATGATCCGTGCGCCGGCGTCGCGCGCAAGCACCGCATAGCGCGCCATGATCTCCGGCGTGCCGCTGTAGACGATCTTCCCGTCGCGGTATTGCGGGATGCCGCAATTGCCCTTGGCGACGAGGATGCCGCCCGACCCGGCCGCCTCGGCGAGGCCGAGCACGCTGTGCAGCAGCTGCGCCGGGCCGATCCCGCAATTGGCGCCGAAGGCCACCGGCGGATGCGCGTGCCGGCCGTCGCACGCCGCATTCGGGGCATGCGACGGATAGGCCGTGGCATAGGCCGCCGCCGGGGTCAGCCCCATCATCGTCCGGCCATTGGTGTCGAAGGTCATGGTCGCGACCACCGGCAGGCCGGTCGAACGCGCCGCCTCAAGCGCCGCCGCCATCTCCTCGGCCGAGGAGATCGTCTCGATCCACAGCATGTCGACGCCACCCTCGGCCAGCGCCTCGGCCTGGGCACGGAAGGCCGCCACGCCCTCCTCATGGCTCAGCGGGCCGACCGGCGCGAAGATGTCGCCGGTGGGTCCCATCGAGCCGGCGACCAGCACCGGCCGTCCGGCCGCGTCCGCGACCGAACGTGCGATCCGCGCGCCGGCGATGTTGAGTTCGCGCACCCGCCCCTGCGCCTGGTGGAGCTGCAGGCGTCGCGCATTGGCGCCGAAGGTGTTGGTCAGGATGATGT
This sequence comes from uncultured Mycobacteriaceae bacterium, assembly GCA_964406375.1. Classification (GTDB taxonomy): domain Bacteria; phylum Pseudomonadota; class Alphaproteobacteria; order DSM-16000; family Inquilinaceae; genus CAYORM01. The sequence goes on from CAYORM010000005.1 coordinate 34,986, forward strand.
CCGAACCGGCCTCGACGAAATCGCGGTGGACGGCGCCGACCCGGTCGGGATGCTCGACATTCCACAGTTCGGGACTGTCGCCGGTCTCGAGCCCGCGCGCGAACAGCCCGGTTCCCATGCCGCCGTCGGCGAACAGAACGGGGCGCTGGGCGAGGAGGTCGGACAAGCGGGACATGGGTCGAGCCGTCGGTATTGGTCGGTCCTCCGACGCTTAGGCCCGGAGACGCACGAATGCAATCGGGCTGGAGACGTGCCGGCCCGTCACCGGCCTGCCGATCGCACGGCCGATCGCACGGATGACGCGAAGGTTCAGTCCGCCAGCGCCCCGCCCTCCGCGCGGCGGCGCTCGACGAAGGCATCGATCGCCTCGGCGATGGCGGGATCGAGCGGCGGCGGCTCGAAGGTCTCGAGGATCCGCCGGTAGATCCGGTTGGCCCGCCGGGTGGCGTCCTCCGCGCCCGCTTCGCGCCAGCTCTCGAAATTGCGCCAGTCGGACAGGATCGGCGCGTAGAAGGCGCTCTCGTAGCGGGCGAGGGTATGGGCGGCGCCGAAATAATGCCCGCCCGGCCCGACCTCACGCACCGCGTCGAGACCGAGCGTGTCGTCATCGACGACCAGCGGGCGCAGGAACTCCGCCATCCCCTGCAGCAGCTCGGCGTCGACAATCATCTTCTCGAAGCTCGCCGTCAGCCCGCCCTCGAGCCAGCCAGCCGCATGCATGATCAGATTGCCATGCCCCATCACGGCGCCCCAGAGCGACATCTCGCTCTCATAGGCCGCCTGCACGTCGACCGCGTTCGAGGCGTTGGTGTTCGAGGACCGGTAGGGCACGCCATAGCGCCGGGCGAGCTGGCCGCCGGCCAGCGCCGCCTTGGTGTATTCCGGCGTGCCGAAGGCGGGCGCCCCGGACTTCATGTCGACATTCGAGGTGAAGCCGCCATAGATCACCGGCGCACCGGGGCTGACGATCTGCAGGAAGGCCATCGCCCCGAGCGCCTCGGCATTCTGCTGCGCGAGCGCACCGGCGATCGTCGCCGGCGCCATGGCGCCGGACAGGGTGAAGGGCGTGACCGCCACGATCTGCCCGGCCCGCGCCATCTCGATCACACCCTCGATCATCGGCCCGTCGAGCCGCAGCGGCGAGGAGGTGTTGACGATGGTGAACAGGCTCGGCTCGCGCCGCAGCGTCTCATGATCGATGCCGCGGGCGAGGCGCGCGATCTCGATCGCGTCGAGGATGCGCGCCCGGCCCAGCGAATAGCCATGAAAGGGCTTGTCGGAGAGGGTGACGAAGGCCCGGACCGCGTCGAGATGCCGGGTCGCCGGCGGCAGGTCCACCGGCTCGACCGGGTAGCCGCCATAGAGATGGACGATGTTGAGCGCCTGGCCGAGGCGCAGCAGGTCACAATAGTCCTTGAAGTTGCCGACCCGCCGTCCGCCTTCGAGGTCGGAAACGTTGGGCGCCGAACCCACCGTCGCGAAGGTGATGGCATTGCCGCCGATCCGGACGCTGCGGGCCGGGTTACGCGCATGCAGGGTGAAGCTGGACGGCGCCTTCGCCATCGCCTCCATGACCAGCCCGCGATCGAGGCGCACGCGCTGGCTGCCCGGTTCGACATCGGCACCGGCCGCGGCGAGGATCTCCAGCGCCTCGGGATGCAGGAAGTCCATCCCGATCTCTTCGAGGATCGTCAGCGACGCCTCGTGGATGCGCTCGACCTGCTCCTCCGTCAGCACCTCGATCGGCCGCAGCGGGTTCTCGAGCTGCTGCCAGGGGAGCTGCGCGAGACCGACCGCCCCTTCCCGCCGCCGCCGTGGCGTCGATCGTTCACGCGACATAGGGACGGGCCTCCACACCCTCGTTACGCCGGCAGCCCGCCACGCGTCGCGGCAGCCGGATTGCATGAGACTTGCCGCGCGACACGCCGATGGCGGCATGGCGCTCGACGCCGATCATCGCCCGCGGCGGCCAGGCGGCCGTTCTCGCAGCGACCTGTCCTTGATGGCTTGCGGCATGTGCCGGAGCGCGCGTGCAGGACGGGACCGGGTGCGCCGGCCCCGTCCTCAGTCGCGGCAGCGCCGCCTACTTTTTCTTCGTGCCGGACTTGGTGTCAGCAGGCTTGCCCGCGGGTTTGCCGGAACCCTTCTCGGTGCCCTTTTCACCCTTTGCCATTCGTACCTCCGTAGAGATGGCTCCGATCTATTACCACATCTCCGTAAGAATTCGCTGGGCGTTTACTGAGTTCGCAAATAGTTAATGTTCGGCGCCGCGGCGCCGTACCGGCACCCGACGGGCGCGCTTTTTCCTGGCATCGCCCCGCCCCCGGCCGTAGCGTCCGGCGCATGCAGGAGCCGATCTACAAGATCACCACGCCGCGGGCATGGGCCGAAGCCGAGGCGGCGGGCCGTTTCGACGGCGCCGATATCGACCGGCGCGACGGCTACATCCATTTCTCGACCGCCGCACAGCTCGCCGAGACGGCGGCGCGGCATTTCGCCGGACGGGACGATCTGCTGCTTGTCGCCGTCGATGCCACGGCGCTGGGGGCGGCGCTGCGCTGGGAGCCGAGCCGCGGCGGCGACCTCTTCCCGCATCTCTACGCTGCGCTGCCATTGACGGCCGTCCTGTGGACGCGGCCGATGCCGCTCGGCGCCGACGGACGGCACCTCCTCCCGCTGCCATGAGCCTCGGCTGGCGGGCGCTGCGGGCGGCGCTGTTCACCCTGCCGCCGGAGCTGGCGCACCGGCTGTCGCTGCGGGCGGTGGCGGCGGGGCTGGTGCCGCGATACGGGATTCCTGACGACCCGGTGCTCGAGACCCGGCTGTGGGGGCTGCGCTTTGCCAGCCCGATCGGCCTCGCCGCCGGTTTCGACAAGGATGGCGAGGCGATCCGCGGCTTGTTCGGCCTGGGGTTCGGCTTCGTCGAGATCGGCAGCGTCACGCCGCGCCCGCAGCCGGGCAATCCGCGGCCGCGCCTGTTCCGTGACCCCGGCGCGGGCGCCGTCATCAACCGGATGGGGTTCAACAACCGCGGCCATGCGGCGATGCAGGCGGCGATCGGACGCAGCCGCCGCGCCGGCCCGCTGCCCGGACCGCTCGGCGTCAATCTCGGCCGCAACAAGGACCAGCCGGATGCGGAGGCCGATTACGCCGCCGGCGTCGCCACCTTCGCCAGCCTTGCCGATTACCTCGTCGTCAACGTCTCCTCGCCGAACACGCCGGGGCTGCGCCTTCTCCAGGATCCGGCGCCGCTCAAGGCGCTGCTCGCGGCGGTGACGGCGGCGCGCGGCGACAAGAGCTGCCCGATCCTGCTCAAGATCGCCCCCGATCTCGCCGAGGCCGATATCGAGGCGATCGTCGCCATCGCGATCGATGCGGGGATGGACGGGCTCATCGTCTCGAACACGACGATCGCCCGACCGCCGGAGCTGCCGGAGCCCTTTTCCCGCGAGGCCGGCGGGCTGTCGGGCCGACCGCTCTTCACCCCCTCGACCGCGGCGCTGCGACGCGCGGCAGAGGTCGCCCGCGGACGGATCCCGCTGATCGGCACGGGTGGCGTCGCCTCCGGCGCCGACGCCTATGCGAAGATCCGTGCCGGTGCCAGCCTGGTGCAGCTGTACAGCGCGCTGGTCTTCGAGGGGCCGGGCCTCGTCACACGGATCGCGCGCGAGCTCGCCGCCCTGCTGAAGGCGGACGGGTTCGCATCCGTCGCCGATGCGGTCGGCGCCGATCTCGCAGGATGGCGCATGCCCCCCTGATACAGTCTTGAATGCCGGGCCTTGCACGAGATCAAGGCCACGCCGGGCAGAAACGGGATGATTGCCGCATGGATCCGACCGACAGCAGCCACCCCGCCAGCACCCTTTCGGCCGATGCCAGCCCGACCGGCACCGCCCCACCGGTCGCCTGGCACGCACTGACGCCGGAGGCGGCCCTCGGCCACCTCGCTTCCGGCCGGGACGGCCTGTCGAGCGAGGAGGCCGCGCGCCGTCTCGCCGTCCATGGCCGCAACGCATTGCCGGCGCCGCCGCGCCGCAGCGCATGGCGCCGCCTTGCCGCGCAGTTCGACAATGTCCTTATCCACGTGCTGCTCGCCTCGGCGGTGGTGACGGCGCTGCTCGGCCATCCGATCGATTCCGCGGTGATCCTGCTGGTCGTCGCGATCAATGCGATTGTCGGCTTCCTGCAGGAGGGCAAGGCCGAGCGCGCGCTCGAGGCGATCCGCGATCTGCTGATGCCGCATGCGGCGGCGATGCGCGACGGCAGGCGTGTCTCGGTCGATGCCGCCACCCTCGTCCCCGGGGACATCGTGCTGCTCGAGCCCGGCGACCGCGTGCCTGCCGATCTGCGGCTCCTGAGGGCCCGCGGGCTGCGCATCGACGAGGCGATGCTGACCGGCGAATCGGTTCCGGCGGAGAAGGAGGCGGCGGCGGTCGAGGCCGATGCAGCGATCGGCGATCGCGCCTGCATGGCCTATTCCGGCACGCTGGTCGCCACCGGCACCGCCTCGGGCGTCGTCGTCGCGACCGGCCAGGCGACGGAACTCGGCCGGATCGGCCGGCTGCTCGGCAGCGTCGAGCCGATCACGACGCCGCTTCTGCGCCAGATGGACCATTTCGCCCGCCGGCTGACCGCGGCGATCCTGGCGGCCAGCGCCGTCATCTTCCTGTTCGGCGTGACGCTCGGCGGCATGCCGACGGCCGATGCCTTCCTCGCCGTGGTCGGGATCGCGGTGGCCTCGATCCCCGAGGGGCTGCCGGCGGTGATGACGATCGCCCTCGCGCTCGGCGTGCAGCGCATGGCGCGGCGCAATGCCATCGTCCGGCGGCTGCCGGCCGTCGAGACGCTGGGCGCCGTCTCGGTCATCTGCACCGATAAGACGGGCACGCTGACGCGCAACGAGATGACGGTCCGCGGCATCGAGACCGCGGCCGGGCGCTACGTGGTGGACGGTACCGGCTATGACCCGGTCGGCGGGTTCCGTCGGCGCGCCGAGGACGGATCGGGCACCGTGACGGCGATGGAGGCGCCGCCGCCCGACCTCGCCGCCCTCGCCATCGCCGCCATGCTGTGCAACGACGCGGCGCTGCACCACACCGGGACGGGATGGCGGGTCGAGGGCGATCCCATGGAAGGGGCGCTGGTCGTCGCCGGAATGAAGGCCGGCTTCGATCCCGCCGCGCTGGCGGCACGCTTCCCGCGCCAGGACGAGATCCCCTTCGATGCACGCCACCGCTTCATGGCGACGCTGCATCACGGGGAGGAGGGGGAACGCTTCATCTGCCTCAAAGGCGCGCCGGAACGGGTTCTCGAACTGTGCACGGCCGAGCGGGGCAGCGGCGGGGACGGCTCGGCCGACCGGCCGCTCGACCATGCGCGATGGGAACGGGCGATCGCGACGATGGCAGCGGACGGTCAGCGCGTCCTCGCCGTTGCGATGCGCGACGCCACCGGTGCGAGCGCCCTCGATTTCGAGGGGATCGAGGCGGGCGGCTTCGTGCTCCTGGGACTGCTCGGCCTCATCGACCCGCCGCGGGCGGAAGCGATCGCCGCGGTGGCGGACTGCCGGTCCGCCGGCATCCGGGTGAAGATGATCACCGGCGACCACGGCGCGACGGCTGCCGCCATCGCCCGCCAGATCGGGCTCGAGAACCCCGACGACGTGGTGACCGGCGCCGATATTGACGCGGTCGACGATGCCCGGCTGCCGGCGCTGGCGCGGCGGGTCGATGTCTTCGCCCGCACCGCGCCGGAGCACAAGCTACGGCTGGTCGCGGCTCTCCAGGCGGAGGGGGCGGTGGTCGCGATGACCGGCGACGGCGTCAACGACGCCCCGGCACTCAAGCGGGCCGATATTGGCGTCGCGATGGGCGGCAAGGGCACCGAGGCCGCCAAGCAGGCGGCCGAGATGGTGCTGGCCGACGATAATTTCGCTTCGATCGCCGCAGCGGTCCGCGAAGGGCGCACCGTCTATGACAATGTCCGCAAGACGATCGCCTGGACGCTGCCGACCAATGGCGGCGAGGCGCTCTGTGTGGTGCTCGCGATCCTCTGCGGGCTGACGCTGCCGATCACCCCGGTTCAGATCCTCTGGATCAACATGGCGACGACCATCACCCTCGGCCTGACGCTGGCCTTCGAGCCGAGCGAGCCGGGCGTGATGCGGCGACCGCCGCGCCGCAGCGGCGAGCCGCTGATCTCCCGCTTCCTGCTCTGGCGCGTCGTCTTCGTCTCGGCGCTGTTCGCGGCCGGCGCTTTCGGCATCTTCGCCTGGGGCGAGGCGCGCGGCCTGCCGCTCGAAGCGACCCGGACGATGGTGGTCGACACCATCGTCGCCTTCGAGATTGCCTATCTGTTCACCGTGCGCTTCCGGCACATGACATCGCTGACTTGGCGCGGCGCCCTCGGCACGCCGGCGGTCCTGGCCGCCCTCGCCGGCGTGACGGTGCTGCAGCTGCTGTTCACCTATGCGCCCTTCATGCAGGGGCTGTTCGACACCCGCCCTCTCGGCATCGCGGAGGTCGGAATGGTGCTGGGGGCCGGCGCGGCCCTGTTCGCGATCCTCGAGATCGAGAAGCTGATCGGCCGGAGGCTCAGCCGGTTACCGGGCTGAGCCTCATTCCTTACGCTGCAGGAAGATCATCACGATCCCGATGCAGACGACGGCGCGGAAGGCCGCCTCCTGGCCGTTCCAGCTATCGGACTGCCCCATCGCGAACCATTCGCCCCCCACCAGGAAGCACCCGCCGAACCAGACGAGAAAGCCGACGAACAGGCCGGCGAAAGCCAGCGGCTTGGCATGGTGGAAGGTGTCGGGATCGCTGCCCATCACGGCATAGAGGCGGATAGCGCCGACGAGGCAGAGCAGCCCTGTCGCCGCCTCGCCGACGACCATGATCCAATAGGCGATGTGATGCAGCGTCGGATCGGTGATCGCCCGCCACGTCATCTCACTGCCGGGGAGGGTCGTGTCCATCGACAGCACGTGCTGGACGAAGGCGAAGTTCGACCCGTAATCGGTGACCTTGTTGAAGGCGACGAGCAGTCCGAACAGGCCGATGAGGCCGACGAGCGACGCCTGCACAAAGCGCATTATGGTCACGATGCTGCCTCCTCCGCCGCGACGTTTCCGGTCAGAATAGGCCTCGCGGCGCCCGATCTCACGTCGCATCTTCACCAATGGCCGTGATCGCATCACCGGACGCGGCCTCCCCGCCCTGTCACGGCAAGGAAGGAAGGACCGACGGATGCTCGATGCGATGAACCTCGCCATCCTTATCGGCGCGGGGCTCGTCACCATCAGCGTCTTCACGAGCCTGATCTCGTTCCGGGTCGGTGCGCCGCTGCTGCTCGTCTTCCTGGCGATCGGGCTGCTCGCCGGTGAGGACGGCATTGGCGGCATCGTCTTCAACGACGGCGCCGCCGCCTATTTCATCGGCAGTCTTGCCCTTGCCGTCATCCTTTTCGACAGCGGCTTCGAGACGAGGCTGAGCAGCCTGCGCGTCGCCGCCCCGCCCGCCTTCACGCTGGCCACCCTCGGGGTGATGCTGACGGCGGCGTTGACCGGCCTTGCAGCCTATCTCCTCTTCGACCTGCCCTGGATCGAAGCGGGGCTGCTCGGCGCCATCGTCGGCTCGACCGACGCCGCCGCCGTCTTCTTCCTGCTGCGGGTCGGCGGCATCACGATCCGCGACCGGGTCCGCTCCACGCTGGAGATTGAGTCGGGCAGTAACGATCCCGTCGCGATCTTCCTGACGCTCGCCCTCATCGAGGTGGCGCGTACCGGCATTACGCTCGGCGAGCTGGCGATCGGTCTGGTCACCACCTTCCTGATGCAGGCAGGCCTCGGCGTCGCGCTCGGCGTGGCCGGCGGCTATCTGATCGTCCAGATCGTCAACCGTATCCGGCTTGAGGCCGGCCTTTACCCGGTGATCGTCCTCGCCTCGGCGCTGTTGGTCTTCGCGTCGACCAGCATGTTGGGCGGCAGCGGCTTCGTCGCGGTCTATGCGGCGGGAATCGTCGCCGGCAACGCCAAGCTGCAATCGGGACAGCTGGTGCGCCGCTTCCAGAGCGGTCTCACCTGGCTGTGCCAGATTGCGATGTTCCTGACGCTCGGCCTGCTGGCCAAGCCGTCGACCTTCCCGGATGTCGTGCTGCCGGCGGCGCTGCTCGCGGTCTTCATGATCTTCATCGCCCGGCCGGCGGCGGTATGGCTGCTGCTGATCCCGTTCGGCTTCACGCGCAACGAGACGACCTTCGTCGCCTGGGTGGGCCTGCGCGGGGCGGTTGCGATCCTGCTGGCGATCCTGCCGATGGCGTCGGGGCTGCCGAACGGGCAGGTTCTGTTCAACGCTACCTTCCTCGTGGTGGTCATCTCGCTGCTGCTGCAGGGCTGGACGATCCGGCCGATGGCCCGCTGGCTCGGCCTGATCGTGCCGCCGCGCCTCGGGCCGGTGGACCGTGTCGAGCTCGAGTTGCCCGGCGGCGCCAATCACGAGCTCATCGCCTACCGCATCCACCCCAAGAGCCCGGTCGGCCGCGGCGAACGCCTGCCGCGCTGGGCCCGCCCCTCGCTGATCGTCCGCGACGGCCATTCCTATTACATCCACAATGCCGGACGGCTGCAGCCCGGTGATCAGGTCTACATCTTCGCCGCACCGGGCCGGGTGCCGCTACTCGACCGGCTGTTTGCCAGCCCGGCCGCCGTTGCCGATGACGACCGTGACTTCTACGGCGACTTCTCGCTGCAACCCACCGCCACGCTGGGCGAGATATCGACGCTCTACGGCGCACAGGTCCCGCCGGAGCTCACCGAGAAGCCGGTGGGCGCCCATCTCGAACAGGTCTTTGGCGGCACGGTGGAGGTGGGCGACCGGCTGACCCTCGGGCCCGTCGAACTGATCGTGCGAGGCCTGACTGAGACCGGCCGTATCGCCGAGGTCGGCCTCGCCCTCACCCCGAGCCGCGGTGCGCGGCCGAAGCTGCCGCTGTTCCAGTCGCGCAGCGAGATCGTCGCGGCGCTGCGGGTCCGCATCATCGCGATACGGACAAAGCGGGCCGCGCGCGCAGCCCGGACCGGCGAGACCTCGCCGGTGCTGGCCATCGGCACGACGCGGCGGGAGCCCGAGCGGGAGTCCGAGCCGGCGGCGCCGGAGAAGACGGCTCCTGCAGAGCCGCAGGCCACCGGCCGGGGGGCGGCCGGAACGGGCGCTTCGGCGGACGATATCGGGACGGGGGCGGCACTGCAGGGGGGGCCGGCGAGCAAAGCTTGAGACGGGTTCGGGATGCCGTAGCCCTGGAACCTTCACCCGGCAGTCGCGTTGCACACGGTCGAAGCGCCGTAACGACCGTCGGTGACCGGAGAGCCGCTTCGGGCCGGCGACGGCAGGGCAAGGAGACTGAGATGAAGAAGGTGGCCATTCTCTTCGCCGTCGGGCTGGGCTTGGCGGCGTGCGGCAATACCCCGCTTGAGCGCGGGCTCACCGGCGGCGCGGGCGGCGCCGCGGCGGGCGCGGGCGCGGCAGCGCTGACCGGCGGCAATGTCGGGACCGGTGCGCTGATCGGCGGCGGCATCGGCGCGGCGGCCGGCGCGCTCACCGACTGCACGCAGCTCGGCACCTGCTCCAGCCCGCTCGACTGATCTCTTTGCGCACCGGACGGAGGCCCATGGGCCTCCGTCCTGCCGCATTCGGATGGAGCCGGCCGGCTTTTCGCCGCACCGGACGCAGACAACGAAAGGCCCGTTACGCTATTCTCGGCGTCGGGCCTTTTCGATGACCGGCCTTCGGGGGGAGGGCCGCTTGGCAATTCCGTTCGCCCGAAGGTCGCCCGGCGCCGAGCTGCAGGAAGGATCATCCATGACGACGAGACGAGTTGTTTTGGCCGGCATCGCAGCGCTGGCCGCGAGCGCCATGCTGCCGCCGCTGGCTGCTCGCGCGCAGGACGCCGATGGCGCGGCCGCTTTCATCGAGAGCATGGCGCGCGAAGCCATCGGGGTGCTGGAGACGGTCGGCACCGGCAGCGAGGCCGGCCAGGCCGAGTTCGCGCGGATCTTCCGTCAGAGCTTCGACGTCCCGACGATCGGCCGCTTCGTCCTCGGTCGCTACTGGAACCAGGCGACCCCCGAGCAGCAGCAGGAATATCTCTCGCTGTTCGAGCGGATGGTTGTCAGCACCTATGCGCGCCGCTTCCAGAACTACCGGGGCGAGTCGCTGCAGGTCCTCGGTGTGCGCGACGCCGGCAGCCAGGGCGACCTGCTGGTCCAGACGCAGATCAGCCAGCTCGACGGGCCGCCGATCGATGTCGGCTGGCGGGTGCGGGCGCGCGGCGCCGGCTATCAGGTGGTCGACGTGATCGTCGCAAATGTTAGCATGAGCGTGACCCAGCGCGACGAGTTCGCCTCGGTGATCGCGCAGAACGGCGGCACGATCGAGGGTCTGCTGCAGGTCCTGCGCCAGCGCGCCGGCTGAACCGGCGGCCTCAGGCCGCCAGCCCCCGTGTGACGATTGCCGCGAGGCGCCGGGCGAAGGCGCCGGCATCGGGCACCGGTTCCCCCTCGACGATCCGCGCCTGATCGAGCAGCAGGCGCGCGATCTCGGCCAGCTCCTCCTCCGACCGGTCGGCGGCGGCGAGCGCCCGGATCAGCGGGTGCGTCGGGTTCACCTCGAGGATGCGCTTGCTGCAGGCGTCGATCTGCCGGTGGCGCATCAAGAGCCGTTCGAGGCGCATGTCGACGCCGCTGTCATCCGCCGAGAGGCAGACGGCGCTGTCTGTCAGGCGCTGCGAGGCGCGCACATCCTTCACCTCGCCGGCGAGCGCTGCCCTGAACCGGTCGACCAGCGTCGCGACCTCGGCCGGCGGCGGCTCCGCTGCGGGTGCATCCTCGGGGCCGGCGATGCGCGAGAGATCGGCGCTCGCGCGCGTCACCGAGCGCAGCGGCAGATCCTTGAAGCTGCCCAGCGCAGGGATCGCGAACTCGTCGATCGGATCGGTCAGCAGCAGGACCTCGACGCCACGGGCACGGAATCCTTCGAGATGCGGCGAGGCGGCGAGCGCCTCCGGCGAATCGCCGGTGGCGTAATAGATCGCGTCCTGCCCCGGCCGCAGCCGACCGGCGACATCCTCCAGCGAGGCGAGGCCGTCGCCGGCGGTGGTACGGAAGCGCAGGAGCGGCAGCAGCGCGTCGCGATGTTCGCGGTCCTCGTAGAGCCCCTCCTTCAGCACCGCGCCGAAATGGGTCCAGAAGCCGGCATAGGCCTCCGGATCATCCTTGGCGCGGCGGGCGAGCTCGGCGAGCACCTTCTTGGTCAGGCCCTGGCGGATCTTGGTGACCATCGGGCTCGCCTGCAGCATCTCGCGGCTGACATTGAGCGGCAGATCCTCACTGTCGATGATGCCGCGCAGGAAGCGCAGCCAGGAGGGCACCAACCCCTCGGCGTCGTCGCAGACGAAGACGCGGCGGACATAGAGCTTCACGCGATGCCGCCGCTCCGGCTCGAACAGGTCGAAGGGCGGCGCGCCGGGCACGAAGAGCAGCGCCGTGTAGTCGATCATGCCCTCGGCCCGCCAATGGATCGTCGCCCAGGGCTCGTCGAAAGCATGCGAGACGTGGCGGTAGAAGTCGCGGTACTGCTCGGCGGTGATCTCGGATTTCGGCCGCGTCCACAGCGCCGCGCCGCGATTCAGCACCTCCTCCTTCCCGTCCGGCTGCCGCAGCAGCACCGGGATCGGGATGTGATCGGAATGCGTAGTGATGATGTGGCGCAGCCGGTGCGGGTCGAGGAACTCGTCCTCCCCCTCGGCCAGATGCAGGACGATCCGCGTGCCGCGCGCCACAGCGGCGGCCGGCGCCACGGTGAACTGCCCCTTGCCGTCGGAGGCCCAGCGCCAGCCCTGCGCCTCGCCGGCGCGACGGCTGAACACCTCGACTTCACGGGCCACCATGAAGGCGGAATAGAAGCCGACGCCGAACTGGCCGATCAGCGACAGATCGGCGGGCTTGCCCTCGGCGACCTGTTCGAGGAAGGCCCGGGTACCAGAGCGCGCGATCGTGCCGAGATTGGCAACGAGCTCGTCGCGGTTCATCCCGATGCCGTTATCGGCGATCGTCAGGGTACGGGCGGTGGAATCGGGCGTCAGCTCGACCCGGTAGCGGCTGTCCTCCGCGGCCAGCGCCGGCTCGGTCAGCGCCGCATAGCGCAGCCGGTCGCAGGCATCCGAGGCATTGGAGACCAGTTCCCGGAGGAAGACTTCCTTCTCGCTGTAGAGGGATCGGGCGACGATATCGAGAAGGCGGCCGGTCTCGGCCTGAAAGGACAGGGTCTCGGCTTCCGTCGCACTCATCGGGGCATCCGGCAATGATCGGTCCGCAGGAAGATCGGATGCCGGCGCATATGGCGCCTCGCGGACGCCGCCGCAAGCGTCGCTTGCAGATGGACCCGCTCCAGCGCCGACCGTCGATGCGCGTCACGACAGGGGGATCAGGGCAGGGATCAGGGCACGAGCGCGGAGAGGTCGGTGCCGTTGAGTGTGATGGCCCCGTCGCGGCCAATCGCGAAGGCGAAGCGGCGCGCCGGCTCACCCTCCAGCGGCTCCGCCGGCTGGCCGACCAGCGACAGCGCGGTCAGCACCGCGGCGATTTCCCCGCCCTCGGGCAGCGTGCCCACCAGGGCGATCAGCCCGTTCAGCCCGGTGACCAGCAGCTCGGCCTCCGCCGCGAGGCCGAGCGACGCACCCTCGACCGCGGCGATCTCCCCCGCCATCTCGAACGTGAGCGCGGAGGAGCGATACTCCAGCGTCTCGAGTGACAGGCGCGTCCCCGCACCGCGCAGTGCCGCGCCCATATCGGCCATCACCGCGCCGGGCCAGACGTCGAACCCGCTGCGGATGATGGCGGCGAACTGCGCCAGCAACGTCTCGAGCGGAAGGCCCTCGAGTTCCACCTCGATCGCCGCGTGGCGTGGCAGCCAGCCCGCCATCGCCTCACCGGCCCTATCGAAAGTGCCATCCGAGAGGCGCATCTCGAGCGCGCCGCCCAGCGCGTCGGTCCCGACATCCTCCACCGCCCAAGCGTAGGAGAACATCCCGAACCCGAATTCGCCGATGAACGGGATGGTGATCGCGAGATCCTCGACCGTCGCCTCCTCCTCCGCCGCGGCGAGCCAGTCGGAGAAGCGGGGCAGCAGATCGGCCAGCTGCGACTGCGAGGCCGGGTCCGGTATCCCGGTGACATCGAATTCAAGTGCCGCGACCCCGGTCATCAGACCGATCACGGCGCCGATGTCGATGTCCTCGTAGGCCGCCTCGTAACGGGCCGCCCCCGACGACATCACGATCCCGGTGAACCGGTCCTCCCAGCGCCCGCCCTGCATCTCGCCGGCGACCCGAAGGTCGACACGATCCCCGCCGTGCTGCCGGTCCGGCTCGAGTTCGATCTCGAAGAGCAGCCTGCCGAATGTCGCAGAGCTGCCGCCGAGGACGGATTTCTCTTCGATGCTGCCGCCGCTTCCCTCGATCCGGAAGCTCTGCGCGCCGTCCGGCGCGATCGTCGCCGTGCCGACGTGGCCCTCGATGATCGTCCGCTGCGCCAGACCCTCCGAACCGATGGCGCGCAGCTCGCACGCGAGCGGGCTCTCGGTGCGCGCCTCGATCGTACCATCCCGGGCGACGGTCGCGCGCCAGCTCTGGGCGCCACAGCCGACCAAGAGCCGCCCGTCCATATAGGGCACGCGCCAGCTCGGAAGATCGATCTGCCAGCCATCGCCCAGCTGCCGCGCCTCGGGCGGGACGGCGAAGACCGCCTCGGGCGTGAGCCCCGCAATCGCCGCCAGCTGGCGCACCGGCTGGGACAGCGCCTCGATCAGCCGGTCGCCCGTCTCTTCCTGTGATACGGCCGGCACCGAGGCCAGCATCAGGGGCGCCATGACGGCGGCGAGGGTGCGATTGCGCAGCGTCATCGTCATTGCCCCGTCAACAATGCGTCGAGCGCCACGCCGTTCAGCGTTACGCCGCCGCTGGTTTCATCGATCACGATCTCATAGCGTCGGGCCGGGCGCCCGAAGGCATCGGTCTCCTGCGTGCCGACCAGTTGCAGCGCGGCGATGTACGCGTCGTCTTCCGACGTCGGGGCGCCCTGGATGGCGTCGAACAGCGCCTCCATGCCCCCTAGCGTCACCGTCAGCACCCCGGCGAAACCGATCGGCGAGACGGTGGCGCCGCGTAGCAGGCCCGCGACCGACAGCCCGGCATCGATCCTTTCGAAATCGACGAGCAGCCGCTCGATGGAGAGCCGGCCGCCACCGCCCGCGACCGCCTTGTAGGCGGCGCTGAGGATGAGATCGAACGCCTCGTCCAGGGCATCCTCCCCGGCCGCGACGAACAGGGCACGGAAAGCACGGCCGGCAAGCGTCCCCGGCACGCCGTCGACCGTCATGTCGAGATCGACCATGGTCGGGATGAGCCCGCCATCGGCGCCCAGCGTGCCCATATTGTCGATGCCGGAGAAACCCAGCCTGAACCGGGCGGCGCCGTCCCCCTCCTCGCGGCTCTCGATCCCGACCGCGAAGCGGGCCTCGTCGATCACGAGACCGGTGTCGCCTTCCGTCCCGGTCGCCGCCGATCCATCCACCCCGCCCGGCGTCTCGCTCTGCCGGAAACCGTCGAGCGTCCAGGCGACCTCGAAACCGGTCATCGGCGGCGCCGCTGCGCCGAGCAGCGCCGGGTCGGCCAGCAAGGCGAAGGCCGCGGCGATGTCGAGCGCCTCGGCTGTGAGGGTGACGGACATCCCGCCGATCTGCGTCCGGTCGCTCGCGGCGGGCTGGGCATCTGCCGGTCCCGTATCGATGAAGTCGAAGCCGCGCAGCGTCGCCGACAGCACCGCATCCCGGACGGGAGCGGCCGCGTCGGTACCGTCATGGGGCGTGCTGGCCAGCGCCACCATCAGCGCCTCGGCATCCATCGAGCCGCCGCGCGCCGAGTCCGGCCCGGGCAGCGCCCTGACGCCGTGCCAGGCGACGTCGAGGGCGATGAAGGTGCCGAGCCCGGCCGCATAGACGCCTTCGCCGCGCTGATCTTCGATCGTGACGATCGTCCGCGGCGAGCCGTCGACCGTGAAAGCGAAGGTCTCCGGAAGGGTCCAGGCGACCGACCACAGCCCGCCCGCCTCCGGCACCAGCTCGATCGTGATACCGTCGAGGGCGATGCTGCGCCTGCCCGGCTCCGCTTGCGTATCGGCCTCCGCCGCCCCCGGCAGGACGAGCCTTGCCGGCGGCAACGTCACGACGTAGCCCTCGCCCGCCGCCGTCACCTGCATCGCGCCATCAAGGTCGAGCCGCAGAGCCGAGCTCGGGCCGAGACGGGCCGCGATCCAGCCTTCGAGTGTCGAACGGAGCGCCGCCGCCTGCTCGGCTCCCAACCCGTCCAGCGCCGTGGCCGTGGCCGGGAGCAACGCTGCCAGCACGACGAGCGCGGGCCGGACACGGCTGCCCATCGTCTTCTTCTCGCCCACCCTGCTCCCCCGTCGCGTTTGTTGATGGCAGCCTCGCCGCCCCGCGCGTCGAAACCATGGCGAAGACGGGCCGCCATGACGACGAAAACGGGCGCCCGGGATGCCCCGGACGCCCGTCAATGTCAGGCCGGTCGAACGGCCGGCATGGGAAGGCGGCGCGCGCCGCCTCGGGTCACAAGCCGCCGAGCAGCGGCTTCAGGTCGACGCCGTTGAGCAGCAGATCGCCATTCTGGCCAATCACCACCTCGTAGCGCCGGACCGACTGGCCGCTGGCATTCGTGGCCTGTGCACCGAGCGTCTGGAGCATGGTCAGCGCCTGGATGGCCTGATCGCCCTCGGGCATGCCCTGCGCCGCGGCGATCGCCTGCTCGATCCCGCCGATCTCGATCGTCGCATTGCCGGTCACCATGAAGGGCGACATCACGTTCGGCTCGATGCGGCCGGTCATGTCGAAGGAGACCGTCGATGTCACCGCACGGATCGCGTCGATCTGGAAGGCGGTGTTGCTCGCCAGGATGGCCTGCACGAGCTGGCCGGCCGCCATCTCACCGGCAGCCTCGGCACCCAGCGTCGTCGAGGACTGCATGAAGCCCGTCAGCGTCTGCATCAGCTCGGCATTCGGGATGCCGGAGATCGTGACGTCGACCAGCGTCTCGGAGGGGATGAACTCCGCATAGGGCGGCGGCGGCGCGATGCCCAGCTGGTCGAGGCCGATCAGCAGGTGGATCGACGACGCGCCGCTGCCCAGCCCGTCGAGGCCGAAGCCGAACGCCGTCGAGGCCAGCTCGACGCGGCCTTCGGGGGCGTCGACCATCAGCCCCTCCAGGCGATACTCGCCATGGATCCCGTCGAAGAGCACCGGCAGGCGCTGCAGCAGCGCGGTGACCTCCTGGAAGAAGGCCTCCTCCATGTCGCCGGCGGCGTCAGGGCTGTAGCGCTCCTCGAGCTGCTCGATCGCCGCCTGAAACTCGACAAGCGCCGGCATGTTGGCGCCTTCCGCCAAAGCCTCGACCTGCAGCCGGTCGAGCGAGGCGACCTCCGCCCCGTCTGCCGTCACCGACAGACGGCCCAGCGTGAAGAGGACGGACCCGTCATAGATGTCGGGCTGGACCTGTTCGCTCGAAGAGACGACCGTGATCTCGCCGATCCGGGCGACGGCGCCATCCGCCTCGGCGTTGATCGCGATGTCCGTTACCGCGATGTCGGAGGACATGAAGCTCTCGAGCGCCGGCGCATAGACACCGGTGCCGCGCTGGCCGCCGATCGTCACGGTGATCCGGTCGTCACCGTCATTCTCGGTCGCGACGACCTCGGTCGGCAGCGTCCAGGTCGCATCGTACCAGCCCTCGGGCGTCGGCTTGATCTGGGCGGTGATGGCACCGAAGGCGATGGTGCCGCCGCCATCGTCGTGATTGGGGACGATCGCGATCTCCATCGCCGGGATCGTCAACGCATAGTGATCGCCCTGCGGCGTCACCGCGATCGGCCCCTGCAGCGTCGTGGTCACGCCGGCTTCGGCGTCGTTGAGATGGTCCGCCAGCCAATCCTTGATGCCCAGGCGGATGATCTCCGCGCCCTCGGGCGTCACCTGAGGCGCCTGCGCGACCGCGGGCATGATCCCCCCAAGCCCGACCGCCGCGACACCGGCAAGAACCAACGATCTGCGCATCCTAATGACTCCCGTGGCTGATCGGCGCCGCGGCCGACCTGTTGTCGTTGCCGGTACCCGGCGCCAGCGCCGGGCACGGCCTCCCCCGACCGTGCGCCTTACGGAACAGCACCTGGGTCTCTCTCACACTTGCCGAACAGGCCGTCAACGGCCAAATCTCGGGCATGACCCCCGCCGATCGTCCCCGGTTCACGGCCGTGCTGGGGCCCACCAACACCGGAAAGACCCATCTCGCGGTCGAGCGCATGCTGGGCCATGCCTCCGGCATGATCGGCTTCCCCCTCAGGCTGCTGGCGCGGGAAAACTACGAGCGGATCGTGGCAGCCAAGGGGCGAGACCGGGTAGCGCTGGTGACCGGCGAGGAGCGGATCGTGCCGCCCGGCGCCCGCTGGTTCGTCTGCACCGTCGAGAGCATGCCGGTCGAACGCAGTGTCGCCTTCGTCGCGGTCGACGAGATCCAGCTCTGCGCCGACCCCGAGCGCGGGCATATCTTCACCCATCGCCTGCTGCATGTCCGCGGCACGGAGGAGACGATGGTGATGGGGGCGGAAACGATCCGCCCGCTGATCCGCAAGCTGGTGCCGGATGCGGTGTTCGTCAGCCGCCCCCGCCTCTCCGAGCTGCGCTATGCCGGGCCGCGCAAGCTGACACGGCTGCCGGCACGCAGCGCCGTCGTCGCCTTCTCCGCCGCCGATGTCTATGCGATCGCCGAGCTGATCCGGCGCCAGCGCGGCGGCACCGCCGTTGTGCTGGGGGCGCTGTCGCCGCGCACCCGCAACGCCCAGATGGCGATGTATCAGGCGGGCGAGGTCGACTATCTGGTCGCGACCGACGCGATCGGCATGGGCCTCAACATGGATGTCGACCATGTCGCCTTCGCGCGGCTGACCAAGTTCGACGGGCGCAGCCCGCGGCGCCTGTTCGCCACCGAGATCGCGCAGATCGCCGGTCGCGCCGGCCGCCATACCCGCGAGGGAACCTTCGGCACGACGGATGAGGCGGGACCGCTCGATCCCGAGACGGTGGAGCGGGTCGAGAACCACCGTTTCGACGCGCTGAAGACGCTGCGCTGGCGCAACGCCGATCTCGACTTCCGCGCGCCGCTGCCGCTGCTGCGCAGCCTCGAGGCGCAGCCGCCCTCGCCGGTCCTGCGTCGCACCGGTGACGCCGACGACCACCGTTCGCTCGCCACGCTCATCCGCGACGACTCGCTCGCCTCGCTCGCCCGCGGGCCCGAGCGCGTGCGCCTGCTGTGGGAGGTCTGCCAGATCCCCGACTTCCGCAAGGTGCTGAGCGAGGCGCATACCCGGCTGCAGGCGCAGATCTTCCGCCAGCTTGCTGCGCCCGGCGGCTCGGGGCGCCTCGACACCGACTGGGTGGCGCGCCAGGTCGCGCGCCTCGACCGCACCGAAGGGGACATCGACACGCTGGTCGGCCGCATCGCCCATGTGCGGACCTGGACCTATATCGCCCACCGCGCCGACTGGGTCGGCGATCCCGCCCATTGGCAGGCCCGCACCCGCGCGATCGAGGATGCGCTGTCGGACGCCCTGCATGACCGGCTGACCCAGCGATTCGTCGACCGGCGCACGACCCTGCTGCGCCGCGCCCGGCTGGGACGGGAGGATGCGCCGCTGGCCGCGGTCGATGCAGGTGGCAGGGTGATGCTCGATGGCGAACCGGTCGGATCCGTCCGCGGGCTCAGCTTCGTGCCGGACGACACGCAGGACCGCGAGGAGGCCCGAACCATCGAGAGCCTGGTGCGGCGGGCGGTCGAGGAGGCGGTCGAGCGCCGGGCGCGCCAGATCGAGTCGGCAGAAGACACGGCCTTCGCGCTCGAGATGCCGCCGCCGGCCGGCATGCGCGGACGCCCGGCCATCACCTGGCAGGGTGAGACGATCGCCACGCTCGGCCGCGGCACCGACCCGCTGCGTCCGGCGGTGCGGCTTCCGGGGACGACACCGCTGCCGGCACCGCTGCGCCGGACGGTGCAGCAGCGCCTGTCGCGCTGGATCGCGGCGCATCTCGATCACGGGCTCGACGCCCTTGCCCGGCTGCGCGACGACCCGCCGGAGGGGGCGGCGCGCGGGATCGCCTTCCAGCTCGTCGAGCGGCTCGGCGTCGTGCCGCGCGCTGCGCTGGAGACCCCGGTCGAGGGGCTGAGCGCGGCCGATCGGCGTGCCCTCGGCCGGGCCGGCATCCGCATCGGCCGTGATCACGTCTTCCTTCCGGCGCTTCTCCGGCCGCGGCCACTCGCGCTGCGTGCGCTGCTGCTGGCGGTTGCAGGCGGCACCGCGCCGCCGGACCTGCCGCCGCCGGCCGCCGTCTCGATCCCGGCACCACCCGCGGGCACGCGGCCGACGCTCGACGCACTCGGCTTCGTCACTGCGGGCCCCTTCGCCATCCGGCTCGACCGGCTCGAAGCGCTGCACGCCGCGGCCGCCGCGCGCCTGCGCGACGGCCCGCTCGCCGCCGATCCGGCGCTCGCCCGGCTGATCGGAGCCAGCCCCTCGGCCCTGCCCGGCATCCTTTCGGCGCTCGGCTATCGCGCCCGCACCGACGCGGAGGGCCGCATCACCTATGCCCGGGCGAAGCCGCCCCGCAGCAGCCGGGGGCAGCGTCGCGCCGTCGCCGATCCCGACAGCCCCTTCGCCGCGCTCGCGGCGCTGCGCGGCTGAGGGCGGCGGTGGCGCGCGCGCTCTCCGAGGCGCCGGCGCAGGCGGCGCAGCGCCTCGACCGATGGCTGTTCTTCGCCCGTTTCTTCCGATCGCGCAGCCTCGCCGCCGCGGCCTGCACGGCGGGCGGGGTGCGGGTCGACGGCGTACCAGCGGCGAAACCGCACACCCCGCTGAGGCCCGGACAGGTGGTGACCTTCGTCCAGGGTCGCCATATCCGTGTGATAGAAGTCCAGGCCCTGGCCTCGCGCCGCGGCCCGGCGCCGGAGGCGCGGCTGCTCTATCGCGACCTCGCCCCGCCCACGCCGGCGACAGCGCTGCCGCGCACGCCCTGAATGCCGGCCGCCGATGCGCCGCGGCCTTGCCGCGCCCGGCATTCGGTGGCAGACGACGGGCCGGCCCGCCGCGCGGAAGGGCCGCGAGCAAGGAGATCGCGATGACCTATGTCGTCACCGAGGCGTGCATCCGCTGCAAATACACGGACTGCGTCGAGGTGTGCCCCGTCGACTGTTTCTACGAGGGCGAGAACATGCTGGTCATCCACCCGGACGAGTGCATCGATTGCGGCGTCTGCGAGCCGGAATGTCCGGCCGATGCGATCAAGCCCGACACCGAGCCCGGCATCCTCGAACGGTGGGGTGAGCTCAACCGCGAATACGCCTCCATCTGGCCGAACATCACCCGGCGGAAGGACCCGCCGGCGGATGCCGATGCCATGAAGGACGTGCCGGAGAAGTTCGAGAAATACTTCTCGCCGAATCCCGGCGGCTGACGGAGAGGGCGCCGCGTCATCGGGTGTGATCCGGCTTAACTGCGCCCCAGCTCTGCAAAAAAAGCGTCATTCCCCGGGGGCGGATGGCTTCAATGCGACCCCCCTTCCGTAGTATATTGTCTGCCGGATCCCGTCATACCGGCCGCCTATTTCGTTGCCGCGCGCGACGGGCCCGCCGCCGGACCGTGCGCACCGTCGGGCAGGATCAGTTCTGCCTGGCCGGTGATATCGCGTGACCGCCGAAGGCGCGTCGGGATGTCCGGCGACCGCCCGACCATCGGGTCGAGAGCGGGGAAGAAGACAGGAACTGACGGGACGATCCCTTGGCTGACATGACGCAAGATCTGGAATACGAGGTCGGGGACCACGTTGTCTACCCGGCGCATGGCGTTGGTCGCATCGAGAGCATCGAGACGCAGAGCATCGCGGGCATGACGGTCCAGCTCTACGCGATCTCCTTCGAGAAGGAGCGGATGACGCTGAAGGTGCCGGTCGCCAAGGCGAAGAAGTCCGGCCTTCGCAAGCTCAGCTCCGCCGACCGGATCAAGACCGCCATGGAGACGCTGCGCGGCCGCAGCCGCGTGAAGCGGACGATGTGGAGCCGCCGCGCGCAGGAATACGAGGCGAAGATCAATTCGGGCGATCCGGTCTCCATCGCCGAGGTGGTGCGCGACCTGCATCGCGCGACCGATCAGCCCGAGCAGTCCTACAGCGAGCGTCAGATTTATCAGGCCGCGCTGGAGCGGCTGGCCCGTGAGCTCGCGGCGGTGGAGAAGATCGACGAGATCCGCGCCACCCAGCGGCTGGAAGAGGTCCTGAAGAAGGCGGCCTGATCGCGTTCTTCGGGTCCGCGTGACCCGGATGAGCCGCCCGCGCGTATATAGATCGATAGATCGTCATACGGCGGGCGGATCCGATGGCACAGTTCGACGACCCGGAAACCCGTAGGGCCAATCTGCGCTTCATCCGCGCGGCGATGGCGATGCCGATGCTCACGCGTGCGCGGGAGCGTGAGCTCGCACGGCGGTGGCGCGAGGCGCGCGACGAGGCGGCGCTGCACGCGCTGACCCGTGCGCATGCCCGCCTCGTGATCGCGATCGCGGTGCGCTACCGGCATTACGGCCTCGCCTTCGGCGACCTCGTCCAGGAGGGCGGCGTCGGGCTGATGCAGGCGGCCGAGCGCTTCGAGCACACGCGCGAGGTCCGCTTCTCCACCTACGCCACCTGGTGGATCCGCTCGGCGATCCAGGATTACGTGCTGCGCAACTGGTCGATCGTGCGCACCGGCACGACGGCGGCCCAGAAAGCGCTGTTCTTCAGCTTCCGGCGGCTTCGGGCACGCATCGAGCAGGCGGGCATACCGCTCGACGATGCGGGCCGGCAGCACATTGCGGACACGCTCGCCGTACCGCTCGCCGATGTCGTCACCATGGAACGCCGGCTGTCCGGCAGCGACCGGTCGCTCAACGCTCCGATCGGCGAAGAGGCGGATGAGTGGCAGGACCTCTTGCCGGACACCCGTCCCTCCCCCGAGAGCGTGGTGATCGGCATGCGTGACGCCGAGACGCGGTCGCGCTGGCTCGCCGAAGCGCTCGGCGCCCTGTCGCCGCGCGAGCGCACGATCATCCACCGGCGGCGGCTGGCCGAGGACGGCAGCGGTGCGACCCTCGAGGAGCTCGGCCGGCAGCTCGGCGTCAGCAAGGAGCGGGTGCGGCAGATCGAGACGCGCGCGCTGACCAAGCTGCGGACCAGCATGATGCGCCATGTCGAGGCCGCCGAAGACCTGATCGCGCCGCCCTAAGGGCACGCGGGTTGAGGGTAGGCGGGCTCACGTCACGATCTTGGCGCGCGCGCCCGGTACCGGCGGCCGGTCCGCCGTGAAGCCGTTGAGCAGCCGCACCCGCTCCGGCTGGCCGAGATCGGGTGGCATCAGCGCCGCCAGCCCCGAGACCGGATCACCGGCCGGCGCCGCCACGATGGCGATCCGCCGCGGCGCGGCGAGCGCCAGCTCCGCCGCTGAAGGCGGTCCGACCGTCTCGAGCGCCGCCTGCATGACCGGCATCAGCCCAGAACCGGCCCGGCAGGCCAGGGCGAACCGGTCGCGACGCTCCGGCGTCGTCTCGATGACCGCCAGCTGCGCCTCCCAGTTGCCGTTTGCGCCGCGCAGCGCCGTGGTCGCGACCGCCGCTGGGAAACCGCCGACGGTGACGCGTTGCGCCGCGGTGATGCCGAGCCGCGGCCCCCACAGCCGCGACAGATGGATCTCGGCCGAGGGGGCCCCGGGCTGGGTGATCGCGTCATGGGCGATCGCCGCTTCGCCCGGACCGAGGGCGACGGTGCCGAGCCGGTTCGGCATCAGCGGCCAGCCGGCCGGCGCCTGCCAGCGGACAGGCCCCACCGAATCGATCACCAGACGGCCGCGCAGCGCCGGCCGACCCACCGCCTCGCCCCAGCGCAGCCCGTCGATCGCATCGAGATGCCGGTCGCGCTCACGCGTGCCGCCGGAGGCGCCTGGCAGCCGTGCCAGCCGCTCTTCCGTCCCCGGATGGCGGGGATCCGCAGCCGGCAGGCCGTCCATCGCCGCCATGCCGGCGACCGCCACCACCATTTCGGCCAACGCCCCCGGATCCCAGCCCACCCGTCGCAGAAGCTCGAGCGCCATCGCGTCGGCCTCGAGTTCCTGCTGGCGGGTGAAAGCCAGCGCCGCGGCATCCGCCGGGACGCCGACGATGGCGGCGAGCTCATCGGTGATGCCCAACCTTGCGGCGCGCGCCGCCGCATGCCGGGCGATCACATGCGCCATCTCATGCGCCAGGACGGCGGCGAGACCGGCGCTGTCGGCCGCCAGCGCGACGAGACCACGGGCGATGAAAAGCCGGCCGTCAGGCAGCGCGAGCGCGTTGAAGGCCGGCGAATCGAGAATAGTCGCCGAGAACGTGCCGCCGCCGGCCGCCGCGGCCAGCCCGTCGAGCACGGTCGCGACGTGGGTGGCGATGCGGGCATCGGCAAGCACCCCGCCATGTTCGGCGATGATCCGCCGCGCCTCGACGTCGAGCGCGTCCTGTGCCCGCGCGGCCCCCGTGACAAGTGACGTCACCGACAGGCCCAGCACTGCCCCCAGGAGTGTCCGGCGGTGGAGACAGGGGCCGGCCATGCGCTCAGCGGCCGCCAGGGCCGAGCAGCTCGATCTGCTCCGGCACCACGAGATCCATCGCCGGCCCGTCCCGCCAGGTCAGCCACCCGCGCAACCTGACCCGCCGCCCCTCGAGGCGGGAGAGATCGACCTCGCCCTGTTCGTTCTCGAAGGCCTCCCGGTCCTCCGGCTGGATGGTGGCGGTGAAATCGGTGGCCCAGTCCGCGCCGAAATTCAGGAAGACCCGACCGGCCGCCCGCCCCACCGCCAGCACCGTCCCCTCGACGAGCTGGAAGCCGTCGAGATCGGCGTCCGACAGCCGGTCCGCCCGGCGCACCGCGTAGAAGGGATCGGCCCAGATGCCGCGACGCGCCGCCCGCGCCGCGGCCTCGAGCGACAGGAGCACGGCCAGACCGCCGCGATTATCCGCGAAATTGGCATAGGCGCGGGCGAAGCCGGCCGCGACCATCGCGCCCTGGATCCAGACACCGTCCTCGCTGCGGACGAGATGGGCGAGCCGCCGCCCGTGGCGGTCGATCGGTGCGCCGCCATAGGCGAGCCCGACCGCGCGGCCCAGCGCCAGTGCCTCGAGCCGCGCCGCCGCCTCCTCCGACAGCGGCCAGGGAACGAAGCCGCGGCGGCCGAGCGCGCGCTTGGGGGCCTGGATGCCGACCAGCCGGACCTGGGTGCCGTCGGCGAGATCGACCGTGTCGCCGTCGATCACCGCGGCCACCCGGTCCTCACCCTCGATCAGCAGCCCGTCGGGCAGCCGGGGCAACCCCTGGCCACCCGCAAGCGGCGCGCCGTCGCCCGCCGCCTCGGCCGGCCCCTCGGCCTGCACCGCGTCATCGGCCGCCATCGCGTCCCTCCTGAACAGTGGCCGTGCCGGCCAGAGCAGGCCGGCGGCGGACATCAGCAGCAAACCCGCATCCCTGCGGCGCATGACGGCCCTCCCGCCCGGCGCGACCGCCGCGGCCGGCCCACGCGTCCCATCGACGGCGTCCGGGCACGGGGCGCCGCGTCACCGATGCGAAAGCGGCTTCGCGCACGCCGGACGACCGCCTAGGATGCCCCGACCGGGGTCCACGGCGGCCATTCGTGCCACCGCGGACGGGCGGCCTCCGCTCGCCTCCCTTTAGCATCGCCGAGCCGGCTTCGCACGCCCTCCCCCTCCCGATGAAGCGCGATCCCCGCCCGAAACCCTTCCGCCACGCCGCCTCGGCCGCACGAACCCGACCCCAGGAAGCCATGTACCCGCCCATCGAACCCTTCGCGAGCGGCTCCCTCGCCGTCGACGACCTGCACCGCCTCTATTGGGAGGAGAGCGGCCGGCCCGACGGCGTGCCGGTCGTCTTTTTGCATGGCGGCCCCGGCGCCGGCGCCTCACCCGTACATCGCCGCTTCTTCGATCCCGCCTTCTATCGGATCGTGATCTTCGACCAGCGCGGCGCCGGCCGGTCGCGACCGCTCGGCGAGGCGCGACAGAACACCACCGCGCTCCTGGTCGAGGACATCGAGGCGATGCGGCGGCGGGCCGGGGTGGAACGCTGGCACGTCTTCGGCGGCTCCTGGGGGTCGACGCTGGCACTGGCCTATGCCCAGACCCATCCGGACCGGTGCCTGTCACTGACCCTGCGCGGGATCTTCCTGATGCAGCCGCGCGAGATCGACTGGTTCCTCGACGGGATGCGGCACATCTTTCCCGAGGCGCATCGTGATTTCATCGGCTTCCTGCCGGAAGCGGAACGGGCGACGCCGCTCGAATCCTATCACCGGCGGCTGTTCGACCCCGATCCTGCGGTGCACATGCCCGCCTGCCGCGCCTGGAGCGTCTACGAGGCGGTGTGCACGACGCTGCTGCCCAATCCGGACATCGTCGGCGCCGCGGCCGAGGACGATCACGCGCTGGGGCTGGCGCGGCTCGAGGCGCATTATTTCATGCACAACCGCTTCGATCCGCCCGACCTGCTGCTGCGGCGGGTGGACCGGCTGCGCGACATCCCCGCGACGATTGTTCAGGGGCGCTATGACATCGTCTGCCCGATCGAGACGGCCGACGCGCTGGCCCGGGCCTGGCCGGAGGCGCGCTACGTGGTGGTGCCCGATGCCGGGCATTCGGCGATGGAGCCGGGTATCCGAGCGGCGCTGGTCGAAGCGATGGAGCGGATGAAGGCCGTCACCGGCTGACGCGATGCGGGCACGCCGAAAGGCCGGCCCCTTCGCCCGGATCGGACGTCCAGCAGAACGGCGGCAGGAGATCCTGCCGCCCGCGCGGCTCAGCCCTGGCGGGCCTTGAAGCGCGGATTCTCCTTGTTGATCACATAGACCCGACCCTTGCGCCGGATCACGCGGCAGGCGCGATGGCGGGACTTGAGGGTCTTGAGCGAGTTTGCGACTTTCATGGTCTCACCCATTGCGGCTGATGCGGCGCCGCCTCGGGCATGCCCCGCGGGCCGGATTCCGGAAAGAGGCGTCGATCTAAGGCGTCGACGCCGCGAAGTCAACGGCCGGGCATCAGCCGGCGGAAGTCAGCAGGGCAGGACCAGCGGACGGGGGAGCAGCGGGCCGGATGGACCGATCGCTCGTAACGGTCCGCGCGCCACGGACGAAGAGACACCCGGACGGCGCGATGGCGCCATCCGGCGAGACCACAGCGAGAGGAGCGAGGCATGCGATCGGCATGGTGGACGAGAGGGCTGGTCGGCGCAGTGGCGCTGTTGGGGGCCGCTTGGGCCGCACCGGCTGTGGCACAGGACGGCGCCGAGGCCGCCCCGACAACCCCCGAGGCCGCCTATGAGGCCCGCGTCGCCGCGATGAAGACCTTCGGCAGCGGCATGCGGACCGTCGGTCAGTTCCTGCGCAACGGCACCGGCACGATCGAGGAGGTGGCGGAGGCGACGGGAGCGATGGTGGCATCGGCCTCCGATCTCGACGCGGTTCTCGCCCTCTTCCCCGAGGGCAGCGCCATCGGCGACAGCGAGGCGAAGCCCGAGATCTGGGCCAATCACGAGGATTTCCAGGCCAAGGCGCTGCATCTGGTCGAGGCCGTCGCGGCGCTCGACGCGGCGGCCCGCTCCGGCGACGTCGATGCATTGGCGGCGGCGGCGCAGGCGACGGGTGCGAGCTGCGGCGGCTGTCACGAGCTGTACCGCGCCGACTGAAGACCCGGCGCTGGCAACGCCACGGTCTTCGGGCTCAGGAGCCGGGGCGCGGCGGCAGCGACAGGAGATAGCTGCCGATCGCGCGCCGGTCCTCCGTCGTCAGGACGGATGTCGACCGCCGGATCACCTCGGCCATCGCGCCGCCGGCATAATCCCCGTCGGGCAGCATGCCGTCGGCGAGGAACCATTCGATGTCATCAACCGTCCAGCCCTCGATCCCGTCGGGATGCGGCGTGATGTTCGGAACGGCTCCACCGCCTTCCGGTGCCTCGGGATTGCCGGCGAAGGCGCGGCTCTGGTCGAGCCCGCCCATCCAGTCGCGCGGCGTGTGGCATTCGCCGCAATGCGCGAGCACCTCCACGAGATAGGCGCCGCGATACCAGTCGGGCGCAGCGCCCAGCGGCGCTGCGGGCGGCCCCTCGCGGAAATGCAGCGCGCGCCAGACCGGCAGCAGGGCGCGCCAGCCGAACGGTGCCGGCAGCTCATGGGGCGTATTGGCGCGCTCGACCGGCGCGACGCTCTGCAGATAGGCCCAGAGATCGGCGATGTCCCGTTCGGTCATCCCGCTATAGGCGGTGTAGGGGAAGGCCGGAAAATAGGGTGTGCCCGACGGTGACCGTCCCTCGCGAAGCGCCCGGCGGAAATCGGCAAAGGACCAGCCGCCGATGCCGGTCGCGGGGTCGGGCGTGATGTTCGGCGTGAAGAAGGTGCCGAACGGCGTCTCGAGCGCCCGGCCGCCGGCCAGCGCCACCGGCTGCGCCCCGCCTTCCGCCGGCGCGGTGTGACAGCCGACGCAGCCCGCAGCCGCGAGGACATAGGCACCGCGTTCCACCGCAGCGGCATCCGCCGGGTCGGGCTCGGCCAGCACAGGAGCGGGGAATGCGAGCGGGGCCGCGCCGCGCAGCCCGCCGCCGAACCCGATCGTCGCGAGGGCAAGGCCGGCGATGACGCCGATGACGAGCAGCAGGACGGTCAGAAGGACGGGATGTCTGCGCATCTGCCTCTCGCTGGGTTGGCGGGCCCGCGGCAGGATGCCGGGGGCGCCTCAGACGGATCCGCCATCGCCCTCCACCATACCCGCATCCTCCTCCACCATCCCATCGCCGAAGGGCCCCTCGGCGGCGATATCCTCGTCCGGCCCGACCGAGCGCTCCGCCGGCGGCGCCCCGCGCGCATCCACCACCCGGTCGAGTCCGGCGAACCGCCGGATGCGGTCGAGCTCGCGATCGAGGGCCGCGCGCCGGGCAACACCCGGCTTGGTCCCCTTCTCCCACCACAGCCCGGCGAGCACGAGCGCACCCTCCGCGCGGGCCGCACGGATGTCGATGCGCCCGACCATGCGGTCGCCTTCGAGGATCGGGAAGACGTAATAGCCGTAGACCCGCCGCGCCGCCGGCGTGAACGCTTCGAAGCGGTAGTCGAAGCCGAACAGCCGGCGCGCCCGCCGCCGGTCGCGGACCACCGGATCGAAGGGTGACAGAAGCCGCAACCCCGCCGACGGCGCGGGTGTCGCCGCGAGCCGCGCCTCGATATCCGCGACCGCCACGGCGCGGATGCGCGGCATCTCCGGCTCGGCCGCGGCGACCGTCACCGGCACCAGCGTGTCCGGCCCCTGCCGGGCGATCCAGTCGCGCGCCTCGGCGACCGACACCAGATCCCAGAAGGCGGCGAGTTCGCCCGCGGTCGCCACGCACAGCCGGTCGAGGGCCGAGCGGCATGCCCAGTCGATGATCTCGGCCTCGTCCGGTGTCGCGGCTCGGGCCTCTGCCGGTACCACCCGCTCGGTCAGATCGTAGATCTTCTGGAACCCCTCGCGGCCGGCGATCGCGACCTCGCCGGTCCGCCACAGGAATTCGAGCGCCATCTTCGACGGCGTCCAGTCCCACCAGCCGGCCGACCGACCGTTGCGCTCGCCGTCGAAATCGCGCGCCATCAGCCGGCCCTCGGCCGCCAGCCGCGCGCGCACCCGCTCCAGGGCCCGGTCGAAATCCCCCGCACGCTCGCGCCACCAGCGGCTCTGTGCAAAGCGTTGCCGCTCGCGTGCGAAGCGGCGGCGCCAATAGGGGAAAAAGCGCGTCGGAATTACCGCCGCATCATGCGTCCAATTCTCGAACAGCGTCCTGTCGCGTTCGACCAGCCGGGTGAGCAGCGGCTGGCGATAGCCATGGCTGCGGCTCGATAGGATCATGTGATGGGCGCGCTCCACCGTCTGCACGCTGTCGACCTGAACGAAACCCATCCGCTCGACGAGAGACAGGCAGGCAGCGGCATCCATGCGGCGCCGCGGCGGATCACCCAGCCCCTGGGCGAAGAGGAGGAGACGCCGCGCATCGCGCGCGGCGAGGGACAACGGGGTGCGATCGGCGGCGCTCATGAACGGAAAGGGAACATGCCCGACCCGCCGAGGCAAGGGCGCAGGTGGAATCGCGGAGATGATGCGGTAGTCTGGGTGTGCGGCCCTCCCGACCCCGAGATGCCATGCCAGCCGACGCCTTTCGCCCGGACATGACCCGCCGCACCCTGCTCGGCACCGGCCTCGCCGGTACCGGGCTGGGCCTCGGGGCGGCGATGCTTCCCTTCGGCACGGCACGGGCCCAGCCCGCCTCTGCCCGGCTGCGGCTGCTCGCCACCAGCGACCTGCACGGCACGATCCGCGATTTCGACTATATCAAGGACCGCCCCGACCCGACGATCGGCCTCGTGCGGACGGCGGCGCTGATCGATGCGGCGCGAGCGGAGGCCGGCGAGGCGGCTGTGCTGCTCTTCGATTGCGGCGATCTGTTGCAAGGCAGCCCCTTGGCCGACTGGATCGCCTTCGAGCGCGGGATCAAGGAAGGCGAGATCCATCCGGTCTTCGCGGCGATGGGCAGCCTGGGTTACGACGCGGCGACGCTCGGCGAGCACGATTTCGACTATGGCGTCGAATTTCTCGAGGCGTGTCTCTCGGCGGCCCCCTTCCCGGTCATTGCCACCAATGTCACGCGCGAGGGCGGCGGCACCTTCGTCCGGCGCACCCTCTTGCTCGACAGGACCGTCGGCGATGGAGCCACCATCCGCGTCGGGCTGCTCGGCTTCCTGCCCCCGCAGACCCTGTTGTGGAGCCGCGATCGCCTGATGGGGCGGATCGCCATCGGCGAGATCGTCGCGGCGGCCGAGGCGGCGGTGCCCAACCTGCGCGCGGAGGGCGCTGACATTATCGTCGCGCTCTGTCATGCCGGCATCACCACCGGCGGCGGGCCGGGCGGCGAGTCGGAGAATGCCGCCCTCGCTCTGGCACGGGTCCCCGGCATCGATGCGATCCTCGCCGGCCACCAGCATCTGGTCTTCCCCGGTCCGGCCTTCGCCGGGATCGACGGGGTGGATGCGCAGGCGGGACGGCTCGCCGGCGTGCCGGCGGTGATGCCGGGCTTCTGGGGCAGCCATCTCGGCATCATCGACCTCGCTCTCGACCGGGACGCGGACGGGGCGTGGCGGGTCGCCGCCGCCACCGTCGAGGCGCGGCCGATCACGGGGCCGGCGGGCGAGCCGCTGGTCGAGCCGGTCGCGGCCGTCGCGGCGGTGGTCGTCGAGGCGCATGAGGCGACGCGTCGCTATGCCGCCCAGCCGGTCGGCGAGACGACCGGCCGTATCGCCAGCCATTGGGCGCTGATTGCCGACGATCCCGGGCTGCAGCTCGTCAATGCCGCCCAGATGGCCCATGCTCAGCGATTCGTGCGCGGGACAGTCGACGAGATCCTGCCGCTGCTCGCGGCCGCCTCGCCCTTCCGTGCCGGCGGGCGCGACGGGCGCGACGCCTATGTCGACATCCCGGCGGGGCCGATCCCGCTGCGTGCCGCCGCCGATCTCTGCCCCCATCCGAGCCGGGTGGCGGTGCTGCGCATCTCCGGCGCCGAGCTGCGGGAATGGCTCGAGTTCGCCGCCGGCCTCTTCAACCGGATCGACCCGGCGCGCCGCGACCCGCAGCCGCTGATCGATCCCGACTTCCCGATCGCCCAGTTCGACGTGATCGACGGGGTCTCCTACCGGATCGACGTGACCCAGCCGCGGCGCTACGACCCGTCCGGCCGGCTCGTCGACCCCTCGGCTTCGCGCATTCGTGATCTGAATTGGAATCTGATGCCGGTCGAGGACACCAACCTCTTCCTCGTCGCAACCAGCCAGCGGCGTGCCTCGGGCGCCGGCAATGTGCCGGGTCTCGCCGAGGCGACGCGCATCGCCGTCTCGCCCGACATGATGCGCGACGTCCTCGGACGCTGGCTGTTCGAGCAGGGCACGGTCACCCCGACGGTCGACCGCAACTGGTCGATCATGCCGCTGCCCGACGGCGTCATCGCCACCTATGACACCGCGCCGGCGGCCGGCGAGACCGTACCGCGCGGCATCAATGCGACGCCGGTCGGCCCGACACCCGAAGGCTTTCTGCGCTTCCGCGTCGCTTTCGGGTGAGCGTCAGCCGCGCGGTCGCGGGGCGGCGCGGGCGGCGGCCTCGAGTGCCGCCTCGTCGAGCTGCGGGGACGCGGCGCGGGCCGCCTGTCGCGCCTCGATCGCGCGGACCGTCCGGACCATCGTCCGATTGACCGGGACCGGCACGCCGAGCGCCTCCGCCTCGCGCAGGAGCGCACCATTGAGCACGCCGATCTCCGTCGCCCGCCCCGCTTCGAGATGCTGCAGCATCGAGGGACGGTTGTAGCGCTCCCAGCAATGATCGAGCACCGCAGCGCGTGGATCCGCCTCCGGCAGCCGGACGCCCTTGGCCGCGACGACGGCCAGCACCTCGTCGAGCAGCGCCTCCATCAGCGCCAGCGCATCGGGATCCCGGACCGCCTCGCCGGGCCGCATCCCGGTTACCGCGCAGACCGGGTTGGCGACGCAGTTGAGGAGGAACTTGCTCCAGATCTCCCCCGTCACCGCCGCCGACACGCGGGCCGGCAGCCCGGCCGCCTCCAGCATCGCGGCGATCGCGGTCGCCCGTGCCTCGAGCCGTCCGGCGGCGTCGGCGGGGGCGCCGTCGGGAACACCGATCGCCGTCTCGCCGCGATTGCTGTGCAGCACCCGGCCGGGCGCCAGCACCGCCGCGCTGTTGTAGGTGCTGCCGGCGAGGACCCGCCCCGCCCCGAGCCGGGCCTGAAGCGCCTCGACATTGCCGATGCCGTTCTGCAGCGTCAGCGCCACGCCAGTGGGGCCGAGAATGCCGGCGGCGGTGTCGGCTGCCGCCGCGGTCGACGCGGCATCGCACAGCACCACCGCGAGATCCGCCTCCCCCAACGCCGCCGGGTCCGAGACGGCTGCGAGGCCAACCCGGCCGGGCGACAGCACACCCTCGAGTACGAGGCCATGCCGCGCGATCGCCGCCATATGCGCGGCCCAGGGATCGACCAGCGTCACCGTGGCGCCAGCCCGGGCGAAGGCGGCGCCGAACACACAGCCCATGGCGCCCGCCCCGATCATGACGATTCGCATCTCACTCCACCCACACGCTGGCGCTGGCGGTCGCACCCGCCGCATCGATGACCATGATATCCACTTGGCCCGGCCCGGGCGGCGTCCAACGCAGCTCGCGCGCGAAGGGCGGCGCCGCGAGCGGCCGCCCGTCGACGAGCCAGCGCAGCGGCCGCTCACCGCCACGCGCGACGAGACCGATCGACGCGTCGGCCGCCGTGGCCACCCGCGTCCCGTCGGCCGGGACCGCGATCTGCAGCGGATCGGCGACACCGGCCGCGGGCGGCGGCGGCAGGGAGAGGCCCGGATGGCCGAGCCGCCGCAGCCGTGGCGGCAGATCCTCGGTCGCCGCCAGCATCGCCCCGGCGGGCGGCGGGCCTGCGACATCGGCGGCGGGGGCGGGCAGCAGGCCGAAGGCGCGGAAGAGGAGCGGTGCCGCCGTCGCCCGCCCGTAGCGGTCGGGGCTGGGCGAGCCATCCGGCCGCCCGACCCAGACGGCGATCGTGTGCTCGGCGTCCCAGCCGATCGCCCAGGCGTCACGGAAGCCGTAGGAGGTGCCGGTCTTGTAGGCGATGCGCCGTCCGACCCGGGTGGCGAGCGCATCGACCATGGCGAGCGGCGCCGGCGCCGAGGCGAGGATGTCGGCGAGGTACCAGGCGGCGAGCGGCTCGAGCAACCGGTCCCGCTCCACAGGCATCGGATCGGCCGCCGACCAGCGCAGCGGCGCGATCTCGCCGCCATTGGCGAGCGCGGTATAGAGCGTGGCGAGGTCGATCAGCGTCATACCGCCGCCGCCGAGCACGATCGGCAGGCCCGGCAGGCCGGAACCCGGCGGCAGGCGGATCGGCGTGCCGACCGCACGTAGCCGGGCCGCGAAACGCACCGGACCGATCCGGTCGAGCAGCGCCACGGCCGGGATGTTGAGCGACAGCTGCAGCGCCTCACGCACCGTCACGTCGCCGGCATAGCCCGGATCGAAATTGGTCGGCGCATAGCCGCCGAAGCGCGTGGGCGCGTCGCGCAGCAGCGTCGCCGGCGCGATGATCCGATCCTCGAAGGCCATGCCATAGACGAAGGGCTTGAGGGTCGAGCCGGGGGAGCGCACCGCCCGGCCGAGATCGACCTGTCCCTCGCGCAGGGACTCGAAGAAATCGGCTGAGCCGACATAGCCGACGACGGAAAAGCTGGCATTCTCCACCACGATCATCGCGATGTTGGATCGTGGATCGAGATCGCCGAGCGCGCGGGCGGCGAGGTCTTCGAGCCCTGCCTGCAGCCGCGGATCGACCAAGCTCTCGACCAGCGGCGCGCCGCCCGACGCCGCATGCAGCCGGTCGGCGAGATGCGGGGCGAGGAAAGGCATGTCGGCACGGGCGGCCGGGGTCGGCGTCTCGGCCGCCTCGGCGGCCAGCACCGGGTCGATCGCCCCGGCCGCGGCGACCCGCTCCAGCACCCGGTCGCGCGCCACCGACGCAGCTGCCGGGAACCGGTCCGGCCTGAGCCGCGTCGGCGATTGCGGCAGCGCCACCAGCATCGCCGCCTCGCCCGGCGAGAGCGCCCGCGGCTCCTTGCCGAAATAGGCCAGCGATGCCGCCCGCACCCCCTCGAGATTGCCGCCGAACGGCGCGAGAGTGAGGTACATCGCCAGGATCTCGTCCTTCTCGAAATGCGCCTCGAGCTGGATGGCCCGGGCCAGCTCGATCAGCTTCGACCAGAGCGTGCGCGGCCGCGGCTCGAGCAGCCGGACCGTCTGCATGGTCAGCGTCGAGGCCCCCGAGACCACCCGGCCGCTCGTCGCCGCCTGCCAGACGGCGCGCAGCAGCGCCAGCGGGTCGACCCCGGGATGAGCGTAGAACCGCCCGTCCTCATAGGCGACCAGCATGTCGAGATAGACCGGCGAGACATCGGCAACCGTCGCCGGAAGCCGCCACATGCCGTCGGCGGTGGTATAGGCGCGCAGGATCCCGCCCTCGGCATCGAGCACCACCGTCGAGCGGTCGAGATAGCGGTCGAGGACCGGCGGATAGCGGGCATCGAGCCACAGCGCCGCCCCGATAACGCCGGTTAGGACGACGAGCAGGCAGGCGAGCCGGACCACGCCCCGTCGCAGACGACGGCGCCACGGGACCGGCTTCGGTGACGGGTCAGGATCGCTCACGGCCATCGGCGCGCATGCTCGGGGACGATCAAGGCTGGGCTGTGACGATACCCGATCGACGGCCACCTCGGCAGCCGGCCGCGGGTGGCCGCCTAGTTCGAGGTGACCACGTCGATCGTGCCGCAGCTGTGCTGGACCTCGACGACCACCGACCGGCGGGCACGATGCAGCGCGATGTCCACCATGCCGTCGGCGAGGGTGATCCGCCGCAGGGTGACGGTGTCGAGGAAGGGCGGGAGCGTCGGACGCTCGAAGAGGATGCGCCGTTCGGCCACCGAGAACTGCAAGCCGAGACAGGCCTGGAGACCGTAGAGCGGCGCGCCGGCGGCCCAGGCCTGCGGGATGCAGGCGACCGGATAGCAGGTCGGTCCCTGCGATTTGACGCGCGCGAAGCCGCAGAAGAGCTCGGGCAGGCGCCGCAGATCGACATAGGTCGAGGCCGCGAACAGCCCGCCGAGGATGCGGCTCGCCTCACTCTTGAAGCCGTAGCGCGCCAGACCCGCGGCGATCAGGGCATTGTCGTGCGGCCAGACCGAGCCGTTGTGATAGCTCATCGGATTGTACCGGCTCTCGCCGGCGGCGATGGTGCGCACGCCCCAACCGGAAAACATCCGCGGGTTCATCAGCGTCGCCGCCACCTTCTGCGCATGGCCGGGCGCCGCGATCCCGGTCCAGAGCGCATGGCCGGCATTGGACGCGGTCACGCGGCAGGGGCGCTTCTCGCCATCGAGCGCCAACACGAAGGTGCCGAGCTCCTCGTCGAAGAAATCCCGGTTGAAACGCTCGGCGAGCGCTTCGGCCTTCGACGCATAGTCTCGGGCGAGGTCCGTCTCGCCGAGGGCGCCGGCCAGATCGCGGGCGGCGATGAAGGCGCCATAGACATAGGCCTGCACCTCGCACAACGCGATCGGCCCCTCGGCGAGCCGCCCATCGGCATGGAAGATGGCGTCGTGGCTGTCCTTCCAGCCCTGGTTGGCGAGGCCCTTGTCGGTCCGCCGCGCGTATTCGACATAGCCGTCGCCGTCACGGTCGCCATAGGTCTCGATCCAGCCGAGGGCGGCCACGACCGACGGCCAGAGGCGGCGCGCCGCCTCGATGTCGCCGGTCCGGCCGAGATAGGCACCGGCCAGCATCACGAAGAGCGGGGTGGAATCGACGCTCCCGTAGTAGCGGCGGAAGGGCACCTCCCCCAGCTCGGCCATCTCGCCGTAGCGCCGCTCGTGCAGCATCTTGCCCGGCTCGGCATCGGCCGCCGCATCGACGTCCGTCGCCTGGTTGGCGGCTAGGTGGAACAACACGCCGCGGGCGATCTCGGGATCCATCCACAGCGTCTCGAAGGCGGTGATCAGCGCGTCGCGGCCGAAGACCGTGCTGAACCACGGCACGCCGGCATAGGGATAAGGCCCCTCACCCGTCTCGGTGATGAGCATGTAGAGGTCGGAGACGCTGCGGCGGACGCCCTCATTGAAGATGTCGTTCGAGGTGACGATCGCCGCCGCCCGCGAGGCGGCGCGCCTGAGCGCGCGGCGCGCGCTGCGGATGGCAGAGAAGAAACCCTCCGCCGGCCGGTGGCGGATGCCCGTGCGGCGGGTGTCCGTGCCGTTGCAGTCGATGGTGAGGAAGAGCACACGCGTCTCGCCCGGTGCGAGGTCGAGGGCGACGTCCGCGGCCGTCGCCGTCAGCGTCGTCGGCGCTGGCGCGAAGGTGAGACGCGTCCGGCGGGTCAGACCGTCGAGGCCGGTATAGCCGAGGATGACGCTGTCCCGGCCGATCTCGGGCAGATGGTGATGGCCCCGGCGCGCCCGCCGCGTGCCGCGCACCTCGAAGAGGTCGCAGAAATCGGCGGCGAAGGAGAAGGTGATGACAAGACGTGTCGGCCGGTCGGCGTAGTTGCGGACCGCCAGCCGCTCGTAGCACGCCCCGTTCCAGAGAAAGCGCGAGCGCCGCAGATGGACGAGATCGTGATCGAGTACGATCGCGCCGGCCGCATCGACGATATCGGGGTTGGTCAGATCGCAGGTGAGCGTGGCGTTGTCGTCGCGCAGGCTCGAGCTCAGCAGCAGCGGCCGGGCGCCGTTGATCGCCAGCGACAGCCGCGAGAGGTGCCGGGTATCCCGATGGAACAGGCCCTCGGCCCCCGCGGCCGACCGGTCGATGTCGCCATTGGCGTCGAACACGCCGAAGGTGTCGCCGTGCTTGAGCGTCCGGCTGCGGACCTCCTGCAGCGAGACCCGGGCCGAGACGGCATAGGCGGCCCCGGCGTCGCCGGGTGGCGGGCACGTTCCCGACATCTCGGCGTGTTCGCTCATGACAGCCTCCGTTCAGGCGTAGGCGCGGGTCGCGAACGCCTCATTGCCGTTCGCGTGAACGAAGCGCCCCTCTTCGGGCGGCTGGCCTTCGAGCAGCCGCGCATAGAGGGCGAGATAGTCCTCGGCCATGCGCCTTGCGGTGAAACGTGCCTCGAAGGTGGCGCGTACGCGGCTCCGGTCGAGTGCGTCGATGCGCCTGACGCAGTCCACCGCCTCATCGACCGTATCGACGATGAAGCCCGAGACGCCATGATCGATCACCTCCGGCACCGAACCGCACCGGAAGGCGATGACCGGCGTGCCGCAGGCCATCGCCTCGATCATCACCAGCCCGAAGGGTTCGGGCCAGTCGATCGGGAAGAGCAGCGCCGCGGCATTGCCGAGGAAATCCGCCTTCTGCTGCTCGCTGATCTCGCCGATGAACGCGACATCGGGATGGGCCTCGATCAGCGGGGCGATCTCGTCCCGCCAATAGGCCTCGTCCGCCTTGTCGATCTTGGCGGCCATCTTGAGCTTCATGCCGGCCCGTGCGGCGATCTCGATGGCGCGGTCGGGCCGTTTCTCGGGCGATATACGTCCGAGGAAGGCGAGATAGCGCTCCGACGGATCCGCGGTGAAGGGCAAAAGATCGACGGGCAGCCCGTGATGGACCGTGCCCATCCAGTTGACGGGCGGCATCGGCCTGCGCTGGTCGTCGGAGATCGACACCAGCGGGAAGGCAGGGAACGTCCGGTAGAACGGCACGAGGTCCGGCAGGTCGAGCCGACCATGCAGGGTGGTGACCGTCCGGTCCGCCATGTCGCGCATCAGCGGGAAATGGAGGAGATCGATGTGGAAATGCAGGATGTCGAACTGGTCGGCGCGCTGGCGCACCTGTTCGAGCATGATGACGTGATAGGGCAGCGGGTCGCGGACATCCGGGTTGAGCCGCAGCGCCATATGGGCGCAGGGCACCAGACGGGCGCGGGTCGAGGAATCGCCGCTGGCGAACAGGGTCACATCATGCCCCATCCGCACCAGCTCGTCGGTGAGGTAGGAAACGATGCGTTCGGTCCCGCCATAGAGCCGGGGCGGCACGCGTTCGGCCAATGGAGCGATCTGGGCGATCTTCATTGACTGATCCCTGAAATGAACGGCTGGAAGGGCGCGCCGGCCGGAGCGCGGCAGCGGCGGCACGGCGAACAGCGGCCGGAACGGCGGTCGGCACGGTGCGCCGGAAAGCGCCGGCCGGCCGCAGGGCGGTCACGGCGGGGCGCCGCTGGTCGAGCGTGACCGGTGGGCGCGCGGGCGTCCGGGACGGAATCGAAGGATGACGGCGGGGGGATGCGCGGGGCCGTCAGGAGCTTCAGACGAACAACAGATCGGATACGGTGTCTGACCTGATCGTTTCATGACGCCATGGACCGGCCGACGGGCCGGCAGCACGAGCAGCATGACCGAAGCGCAAGGGCGCACCGCTCATGTGGTTCACCGCCGCCGCGCGCGCAATAGTCCCGGGGCGAGGCGCGCCTGCACCCCGGCAACGCGGATCGTCTCCACCGCCGTGGGGCCGATCCGGCGCGCGTTGGGCCCGCGCCGGAGCCTGCCTCACCGCCCGACGATGGTGATCCGGCCCATCGCCGTCCGGCCCGAGATCTCGGGCGCGTACATGTCTTCCACCAGGGCCGGCGGCAGCACGAAGCTGCCCGGCGTGACCGCCCGCGCCAGATAGGCGAGCGCGAAGCTGCGATCGCCACCCGCGTAGAAGTCGATCGCCGCGACATAGCGGTCGTCCCGCATCTCGGTATGGACCGGGTAGCTCAGCGTCGCATCGATGTCGCCCAGCTCTGCCGCGTCGCCGAGTTCGGGATTCTCGATCTCGAAACCGGCCGGCAGCAGGTCGACGATGAGCGCCCGATGGTCGAGCTGATCGGTCGACCGGCCGCGGATCAGCACGGTCACGAGATCCCCCTGAGCGATGGACGTCACGGTGGGATCGATCGGCGTGCCGTCGCGCCCGATGAGGATCCGCTCGATCTCGAAACCGTCGGACGTGGCCGGCTGCGGCTTGGCGGGGATGCCGCGCAGGGTCACAACCGAACGCACCGCCTCGTCCGAGACGTTCGCGACCGTCACGCCGCTCGCGAGATCGTCGGGATCGTCGAGGAAGGTGAGGACCCCGCCCTCCCCCGTCGTCGCCCGCCCATCGATCGCCACCTCGACCGGCCCGGCCTCGACCAGCGCTGCTTCGGCGGCCAGCACCATCCAGGCGAGCTCCTGCGTCGAATGCCAGCGATGCCGCGCAAAACCCTCGGCGGCCCGGTCGGCCATGTCGAGCACCTCGTCAAGCGGCCGCCCCGCCTCCGCCATCAGCGTCGCCACCGCCGCCTGGTCGCGCACCGGCGAGCCGTAATCGTAATAGGAGGGCTCGGGCAGCACCGCCGGCCGGTCGGTCGCCATCGCCAGCGCAAAAGCGGTCTCGGCCCGTCCGGCATCACCGAACTGCGCCGCGGCGGCGCCGGCGAAGGCCCGGGCGATCGCCGTCGGATAGGATGGCAGGCAGGCGTCCAGCAGCGTCCGCATCGCCCCGACATTGGCCGCGCCGCCCCGCGCGGCGACGTAAAGGACATAGGCGCCGAGCGGGTTGCACGTGTCACGCGCCTCCCAGCTGTCGAGATAGCCGGAGAGGAAGCGCAGCGCCTCGCGCAGCGGCCGGTCTGGCACCCGATAGCCCTGCTCGCGTGCCCGCAGCAGGAAGTCGGTCGCATAGGCCGACAGCCACACATCCTGCTGGCTGAACGGGCTCCACACCCCGAAGGCGCCGCCGGGCATCTGCATCGTCAGCACACGGTCGATGGCGTCCTGCACTCGCCGCCGCAGATCGTCCGGCCGCCACTCCTCGCCGATCCGTTCGGCGAGATCGGCGACGTAGAGCAACGGCATCGCCCGACTCGTCGTCTGCTCGAGACAGCCATAGGGATAGCCGTCGAGTTCGCGGATCAGCCCGGCGATATCGATGGCCGGACGGTTCGACACGCTGCCCGACACCGTGACCGTGCCCGGCACGAAGGACCGCAGCAGCTCCGCATCCCAGACCGCCGTCTCGCCCGGCGCGAGCACGCTGGACATACGCTCGGTCACCATCGGTTGCGGCGCCCGCACCGACAGCGCCCATTCATGCGCGACGGCGAAGCCGTCCGGCCCCGTCACCGCCGCACGGATCCGGCCAACCCCGATGGCATCGGCGGTGACCGGCAGCACGGCACGCAGCTCCTCGCCGGTATCGAGGCTGCGCTCGAGCACGGTGTCGGCGGTGGCACGCAGCGGCGCATCGACGTCGATCTCGACCGTATAGGCGCCTGTGGGACCCGACAGGTTGCGCAGCGTGAAGGCGAGCTGCGCCGTGTCGCCGGGGGCGAGGAAACGCGGCGTCACGAGCTCGGCCACCACCGGGTCGCGGACCAGCAGCGGCGCGTCCGCCGCACCGATGGCGGCGGCGCTCCACGCGACGGCCATCAGCCGCAGCTCGCCCGCGAAATCCGGGATGGTGATCGGGATCGTCACCCGTCCATCCGGACCCGGCCGGACGATGCCGCTGAACAGGGCGATCGTCTGCGTGGAGCGCTCCGGCAGGACAAGGCGCTGATCGGCGCCGGCGTCACCACCGACCCGCGGATTGCCGCGCTCACCCCGGCTGACGATCAGCCGGCCATAGGCGTCGCGCAGATCGAGCCCCATCGCCCGCCGGCCGAAATAATGGCGGGTCGGATCCGGCGAGGCGAAATCCGTCAACAGGAGGATGCCCTCATCGACCGCGGCGAGGGTGAGATAGACGGGCTCGCCCTCGGCGGCGCCGGACACCGCGATGGGCACCTCGATGATCTGGCGCGGCAGCACCTCGTCCGGTGCGCCGATCGCGACATCGAGCGTCCGTTCGCGCACATCGATGCCGAACCAGCGCAGACCCACCGCCCGCGCCGGCCCCATCACCCGCTCGCCCGGCGTGGCGTCGGGGCGGAAGGCCGTCGCCAGAACATAGGCACCGGCGCCCCAATCCGAACCGACCGGGATCTCGACCGTCGCGCCGTCGCCGCCGAGCGTGACGTTGCGGCTGGCGAGCACCCGGTCATTGGCGACCATGACCAGCGCCTCGCCGGCGAAGGGGGCATCGATGTGCACCGTCAGCGTGTCGCCGGCACGGTAGCTTTCGGCGTCGAGCGCCACGTCCAGCTTGTCCGGGGTGGGGTCGGCGACCTCGGACATCCACCAGCCGGCCGAGAATCGCAGGCTCGAGGCGGCACCGCTCTCGGCGTTCCAGACGTCGAGCCGATAGGTGCCCCAATCGACCCGCGCCTCGATCCGCGCCACCCCGTCGGCCCGGACCGCCGCCGTCCCCTCCTCGATCACCTGCTCGCGGAGGATGACGTCGTATTCCCAGACATCGCCATAGGTGTACCACTGGTAGTCGCGCGTCTCGCGGATCAGCACCCAATCGAGGCCGAGCGCCGTGCGTTCGCCTTCCGGATCGAGGGCCAGCGCCTCGAACACCGCGGTCGCGCCTTCCGGCACCGACAGGCCGCCCTCCGCGCGCAGACCGATCGAGGGCCGGTCACGCCGGATCGGCAGCACGATCGAATCCCCCGCCGGACGCCCGCCGGTGTCGAAGACGGCGCCGCGGACCACCGCCTCGAGCGGGCGAGTGGTATCGGGCAGGGCACCGAGATCGACGGTGAAGCGGGCGACACCCGCCTCGTCGGTCTCGGGCGCGGCCAAGCCGACGATCCGCGTCAGCGGCTCGTCCTGCACAAGGCCGAAGGACCAGCCGGCATACTCCGGCCACGGCGTTTCGGCGGGGCGGATCGTCAGTTCGGCCTCGGTCGCCAGACGGGCCGCCGGCGCGCCGTAGAGGAAGGCGGCGCTCAGGGCCACTTCGGTCGGCCGGGCCTCGCGCAGCACGGGGCTTTCCGAGGTGAGGCCGACGCGCAGCCGGGCCGGCACGAAATCCTCGACCTGGAAGCGCACCGATCCGACCGGCGCGCCGTCTGGGTCGACATAGGCCTCGGCCGTCCAGACGCCGGTATAGGCGGTCGCCGGCAGAGCCAGCAGCGCTGTGTGGCCGCCACCGCCCTCATCGGCAAGCTGCAGCACCTGCGCCTCGATGCCATCCGGCCTCAGGAGCCTGATGGTCAGCGGCAGGCCGGGCAGCGCATGGGCGCGCTCGTCGCGCAGGAGCGCGGTCAGCGCCACCGCCTCGCCGGGGCGGTAGACACCGCGATCGGTGTAGAGATAGGCGTCGAGCGGCCCGGGTTCGGTCCGGCCGCTGACACCGCGATCGGACAGGTCGAAGGCGGGGCCGGTCAGCTCGAGGAAGGTGAAATCCCCCTCGCCATAGGCCATCACCACCGCCGGTCGCGCGCCGCCCTGGCCGCGCATCACACCGGCGGGGAAGGTGGCAAGTCCGTCAGGGCCGCTGGTCGCCTCGGCGAGCACGGTGTTGTTGCGGGCGACGAGGACGAGGCGCGTCCCCTCGACCGGCAGCGCGCTGTCGAGCGAGCGCACCGCGACCGTCAGCCCGTCGAGCCCCGCGAAGGTGGCGAGGCCGAGATCCGTGACGACCAGCCATTGCGTCGCCGGCGGCGTGTCCTCCCAATACTGGTCGGCATTGTCGACCAGCCGCGCATCGCGTGCCGACAGCACATAGACGCCCGGCTCTGGCTCCGGAAGCATCACATCGACCGGCACACCGGTCGTCTTGGCGATGTTCGTCTCGCCCGAGACGGCCATGCGGCCGGTCCAGACCTCGACCCCGTCGGTATCGGCGAGATCATCGACGTTCCAGCTCCAGACCATCTCGCCGATCGC
Source organism: uncultured Mycobacteriaceae bacterium (assembly GCA_964406375.1). GTDB lineage: Bacteria > Pseudomonadota > Alphaproteobacteria > DSM-16000 > Inquilinaceae > CAYORM01. The sequence continues at coordinate 77,648 of CAYORM010000005.1, forward strand.
GCCGTCGACCACCTGCGGGACGAGGTTGCGATCATTGATCCGGATCAGGCGCAGCATGACCTCGTCGACATTGACCGTGGTCAGCGGCAGCGTCCCCTCGCCGGTCCTCGGCAGCACATAGGCCTGGCCGTAGAAGGCGGTGGTCGGCGGACGGTCGTCGACCGTCACCTCGAACACATCCTCGCGCAGCAGGCGCAGCCCCTCGCGCGATTCGATGCCGGGACGGATCGTCACCGTGTAGCGCTGGCCGAAATCGACGCCTTCAAGGCAGAGCCGGTTGCCCGACAGGATCGGCTCGATCGGCGTCGCCGGCTCGATCGCGACGAAATCGGCGTAGTTGATGCGGCGGATGTCGGCGAGCGGATCGGAGAACTCGACACAAATTGCCGGGATGTCGGTGTCGTTGCGGACGTTGGCCCCCCAGATCCGGAAGCCGTAGCGGTCCTGGAGTTCGGCGAGATAGGCCTGATTGTCTTCGGTCGGGGCGATCGCCACCGCCTCGGCCATCACGTCGATCGCCGCGCGCCCGTCGCCCCAACGCGCCATGGAACGCGCCAGCACCGGCAATGCCTGCGACCGCTCCTTGTCGGAGGCGGCCAGGGTGTAGGCGGCATAGGCGGCGGCGAGTGCCCGGCCGGAATAGGGATCGGTCCGCTCGAGGGTCTCGGCCAGCGACAGCCAGGCGTCAGCGCGGTCCGGATGGCGGATCAGATAAGCTTCGAGCAGCCCCGCGGCGGTGCGGAAGTCGCTGGCGTCGAAGGCCGCCGTCACCCGCTCCAGCAGCTCGCCATCCGGCATGCCGGCATAGGCGCCCTCGCCCGCCCGGGCGAGATCCGCCCGATACGCCGCGAGGCGGTCGGCATAGCCGGCATTCTCGAAGGACAGGGCCGCACCGCTGCCGGCGGCGAGCCCGCAGGCAAGGGCGAGCGAAGCGAGGAGGAGGCGTGCCCCCCGGCGGACAGACGGACGCATGGCGACTCCCCCGAGTTCCTGGTCTCGCTCACAGAACAGTACCGCATACCCCATGTCGAAACGATGGCGAGCGGGAGGCGAAGCAGGTGCCGGGCCATGCGCCGTCCCCTTCGCGCTTGCAGCATCAGCGAAGCGCGCACACTCTAGGGGCGGCCCGCCGGGTCCGCACGAGTTGGGGGAGATCGCCCGTGAAGCTCGCCCTGTTGCCCGTCCTGCTGGCCCTCGTGCCGGCTATGCTGCCGCGCGCTCTTTTCGCGGCCGAGCCGCTCGACGGCGTCGGCATCGCCTCGCGCGTGATCGGCAACAGCATCGACGGGCTGTTCGGCGAGACGATATTCTTCGAGTACTACGCGCTCGACGGCACGATCCACGGCATCGGCGATGACGGCCCCTATGCCGGCGCCTGGTCTATCGAGGACGACCGGATGTGCGTCCGCTTCTACGAGATCACCGACTGCTACACGCTGCTGCTCGATGGCGAGCATGTCGACTGGGTCAACGATCTCGGCGAGGTCGAGGGGACGGGTCTGCTCTTGCCCGGCGATCCGCGCGGGCTGGAGGGAACGACCTCAGCGCCTGGGCGCGGCGGCGACGATCCGCTCGCGATGCCAGATGTAGAGACCGCTCCCTATGATGATGGCATTCCCGAGTAGCATCCGCTCAGACAGCACATCGCCCCAGACGAGATAGCCGAGGATCGCCGCCAGCACGATCGAGCTGTACTGGAACGGCGCGACGACGACCGCCGGCGCTAGGGTCAGCGCGCGATTGATCATGAGATGCGCCCCCAGCGAGACGACGCCGAGCAGGCAGAGCAGCGCCAGATCGCCCAGCGGCGGCGTGATCCACAGCGTCGGGACCGAGACCGCGCCGGCGAGGCCGACCGCCATGTTCTGATAGGCGACGAGACTGAGCGGGGCGGCCGCCCGCAGCTTGCGCGTGACGATCAGCAGCAGCGCAAACGCGATGGTGCCGCCCAGCGCCACCAGCGCCGGCGCCGACAGGGTCGCCCCCGACGGATCGAGGACGATGACCACGCCGGCGAAGCCGACCACCACCGCGGTCCAGCGGCGCGGCCCGACCCGCTCGCCGAGCAGCGGCACCGACAGTGCGGTCACGAAGATCGTCGCCGACATGTAGATCGTCATCGTGTCGGCGAGCGGCATCGAGCGCAGCGCCCAGTAGAAGCAGCCGACCTCGCCGACCAGCAGCACCAGCCGCAGAAGGTGCAGCCCGAGCTGTGGCGGCCGGGCGAGGATCCGGCGGTCGCGCACGATCCAGGGCAGGAGCACCAGGAGCGCGGAGACCGAGCGCAGCAGGATCACCTGCGCCACCGAATAGTCGGCCACGAGCCATTTGCCGAGCGCGTCGTTCACCGTGAACAGCGCCATCCCGGTCAGGAACAGCAGGATGCCGAGGCTGATGCGCGAGCTGGCCTCGGCAGCCGACGGGCTCGTCAATTGCGTCTCTCGATGACGAAGCGCGCCACGGCCCGCAAGAGGTCGGCGCGGGCGTCGAAGGCGTCGAGGTGGCGGATCGCCTGCTGCGCCAAGAGCCGCGCCTGCGCCTTGGCCCGCTCGGCGCCGAGGATGGAGACGAAGGTCGCCTTGCGCTGCGCCGCATCCTTGCCGGGCGTCTTGCCGATCTCCTCGGCCCGGCCGCTGATGTCGAGCAGGTCGTCGGCAATCTGGAAGGCGAGGCCCATGTCATGGGCGAAGCCGGCAAGCGCGCTGCGGCGAGCATCCTCGATCCGCCCCAGCACCGCGCCCGCCTCGCAGGCGAAGGCGAAGAGCGCGCCGGTCTTCAGCCGCTGCAGCCGCGTGATCGCGCCGATATCGGCCGGGCCGCTGCCGTCGCCATCGGCCAGCATGTCGAGCATCTGGCCGCCGACCATGCCAGCCGCGCCCGCCGCCCGCGCCAGCTCGGCAATGAGCGTGACGCGGATCTTCGGGTCGGCATGGGTCTCCGGTGCCGCCAGCACCTCGAAGGCGAGGGTGAGGAGCGCATCCCCGACCAGGATGGCCGTCGCCTCGTCGAAGCGGCGATGCACCGTCGGCTTGCCGCGCCGCAGATCGTCGTCATCCATCGCCGGCAGGTCGTCATGCACCAGCGAATAGCAATGGATCATCTCGGTCGCCGCGGCGACGCGCAGGGCGCAGGAATCGGCGACCCCGAACAACCGGGAGGAGGCGAGGACGAGGAAGGGCCGAAGCCGCTTGCCGCCGCCCAGGCAGGCATAGCGCATCGCTTCGGCGAGCTGAGCCTCGCCACCCGGCCCCGGACGCGGCAGCAGCCGGTCGAGCATCTCTTCGACGCGCGCGGCGCCATCGGCCATCGCGCGATGGAGGTCGAGATCGATGGTCACACCCTGCGGCTCCGCACCCCTCCAGGCGGCTAGCGCTCGAGATCCGCCGGCCGGGCGATGGGCGTACCGTCCGCGGCGCGGCCGATCATCTCGATCCGCGCCTGCGCGTCGCGCAACTTGGCCTCGCAATGCGCGCGCAGCAGCGAGCCGCGCTCATAGGCGGTGATCCCCTCCTCCAGCTTGGTCTGGCCGGTCTCGAGGCGGCGCACGATCGCCTCCAGCTCGGCGAGCGCCTCCTCGAAGCTCATCGCGGCAATGTCGGGGGGGAGGGTCGATTCGGCCATGGCTCCGCGCGGGATCCGCTCTCGGTGATCGGCCGCGGACAATACGCGCCCCGACGCGCTCTCCGCAACTCGCCCGCTCCGGTGCCCCCGGGGCGGCCGGAGCGGCCGTCAGCCGATCGCCGCGAGCACGGCGCCGGCGAGATAGAGCGAGCCGCAGACGAGGATCCGGCCGGGCGGGCCTGGCGGCGCGGCCGCGGCGGCAATGGCCGGATCGGGCGCGGCCGCTGCATCGGCGATGCCCACCGCCCTGGCATGGGCGACGAGCGCCTCGGGCGGCAGCCCCGCCTGCTCGCCCGGCACGGGTACGGCGCGCAGCCGGGTGACGAAGGGCGCGATCGGCGCCAGGAAGGCGGCAGGCGCCTTGCTCTCGATCATCCCGAGGACGAGGTGGAGCGGCGCCGCAGGCAGGGTTGCGAGCCAAGCCGCCAGCGCCTCACCGGCGCTGTCATTGTGGCCGCCATCCAGCCAGACCTCCCAACCCGGCGGCGCGGCCTCGACCAACGGGCCAGCGCGCAGCCTTTCGAGCCGCGCCGGCCATTCGACGGTCGCAAGACCCCGCCGCACAGCGGCCTCGGGTATCGCGAGCCCCGATCGGTCGAGACAGCGGATCGCGGTCGCGGCATTGGCGATCTGATGCGGCCCCGGCAGCGCCGGCGCCGCGAACAGGCGGGTGGATGCGCGGTCGGTGAGGCGGAAGCCGCCGGGCACCGGCTCGACCGTCCAATCCTCGCCGCAGAGATCGAGCGGCGCCCCGGCCTCGGCGGCGCGCCGCTCGATCGCCGCGACGGCCGCCGCCTCGGTCTGCGGCCCGACGACGAGCGGCACCCCCCGCCGCGCAATGCCGGCCTTCTCCGCGGCGATGCCGTCGATCGCGGTGCCGAGGAACTGCGGGTGGTCGTAGGAGACCCGGGTGATGGCGGTCACCACCGGCCGCTCGACGACATTCGTCGCGTCCAGCCGGCCGCCGAGCCCGACCTCGAGGACCAGCGCATCGGCCGGCGTCTCGGCGAAGGCCAGGAAGGCGGCGGCGGTCGTCGCCTCGAAGAAGGTCACCGGCGCCTCGCCATTCGCCGCCTCGACCCGCGACAGGAGATCGACCAGCGCCTCGGTCGCGATCAGCCGGCCGGCGAGGCGGATGCGCTCGTTGAACTGCACGAGATGGGGCGAGGTGTAGACATGCACCCGCAGCCCGGCCGCCTCGAGCGCCGCGCGCAGCATGGCGCAGACCGAGCCCTTGCCGTTGGTGCCGGCGACGTGCAGCACCGGCGGCAGGCGGCGATGCGGGTTGCCCAGCGCCGCGAGCAGCCGCTCGACGCGATCGAGCGACAGGTCGATCCGCTTGGGATGGAGATGCGTCAGCCGGTCGAGCGCCGCCGTGAGCGAGGCATCGCTGTCCTGGGTGTCGGGCATGATGGGGTCCGGCGGCAGGGCGCTGTCAGTTCCCGGCCGTCAGCTGCCGGCCGTCTCCTCCTCGGCATCCGGGACCGCCTGGGCCGAACCGGCGATGACCGGCACCGGGCCGGTCGGCTGCCGATGCAGATGCGACAGCACGCGGATCACGGTCTCGCGCAGCTCCGAACGGTGGACCACCACGTCGACCATGCCGTGATCGAGCAGGTATTCGGCGCGCTGGAAGCCCTCGGGCAGGGATTCGCGGATCGTCTCCTCGATCACCCGGGTGCCGGCGAAACCGATCTGCGCGCCGCGCTCGGCGATGTGGACGTCACCGAGCATGGCGAAGCTGGCCGTGACACCACCGGTTGTCGGATCGGTCAGCACCACGATATGCGGCAGCCCGGCCTCCTTCACCTGCTGCACCGCGATCACCGTCCGCGGGAGCTGCATCAGCGACAGGATGCCCTCCTGCATCCGGGCACCGCCCGAGGCTGGGACGGTGATCAGCGGCGCATTCTGCATGACCGCGAGCTTCGCCGCGGCGAGGACGCCCTCGCCCACCGCCATGCCCATCGAACCGGCGATGAAATTGAAGTCGAAGGCCGCGACCACGACATCGCGCCCGCCCATCGGCCCATGCGCCACGACGATCGCGTCCTGGCGCCCCGTCTTGGTCTGGAATTCACGCAGCCGGTCGCTGTAACGCTTCTGGTCGCGGAACTTCAGCGGGTCGACCGGCACTTTCGGCAGTTCGATCGTCTCGAAGCGCCCGTCGTCGAACAGCATCTTCATGCGCCGCATCGGGTCGATGCGCATGTGATAGCCGCAATGCTGGCAGACGAAGAGATTCGCCTCCAGATCGCGGTGGAAGAGCATCGCCTCGCATCTCTGGCATTTCGACCAGAGATTGTCGGGCGCCTCCGGCCGCGAGACGAGAGCGCGGATCTTCGGCCGGATGTAATTCGTCAACCAGTTCATGGAGGGCCGTTCTCCGGCTTCGCGGACGGGACGTCAAGTCGCGGGGCGGGCGAACCGCTCCCGCGGGTCACCGCCGCGCCGCGCGGACCCCGGCCGCGAGCTGACGCACCAGCGCGAGCGGCGCCTCAATGGTCTGTGCCGTCACCCGGCCCTCGGCGTCCAGCGCCCCCGCGATCTCGCGGACGATCGCCGAGCCGACGACGACACCATCGGCCACCGCGGCGATGGTGCGGGCCTGCTCCGGCGTCCGGACACCGAAACCGACCGCGATCGGAAGGGTGGTGTGGCGCTTCAGCCGCTCGACCGCCGTCGCCACCGCGCCGGTATCGACGGAGCCGGTGCCGGTGATGCCGGTGAGCGACACGTAATAGACGAAGCCGGAGGTGTTGCGCAGCACCGCCGGCAGGCGCCGGTCATCGGTGGTCGGCGTGGCGAGCCGGATGAAGGCGAGCCCCGCGCCGAGCGCCGGCAGGCAGAACTCCTCATCCTCCTCCGGCGGCAGGTCGACGACGATCACCCCGTCGACCCCGGCCGCGACCGCATCGGCCGCGAAGCGTTCCGGACCGTAATTGTAGATCGGGTTGTAATAGCCCATCAGCACGAGCGGCGTCGCATCGTCCCGTTCGCGGAAGCGACGCACGAGATCGAGCGTGCCGCGCAGCGTCATGCCACCGGCGAGCGCCCGCAGCCCGGCTTCCTGGATCGCCGGGCCGTCAGCCATCGGATCGGTGAACGGCATGCCGATCTCGATCAGGTCGGCCCCCGCCCCCGGCAGCGCCGAGAGGATCTCGAAACTTGTCTGCGGGTCGGGATCACCGGCCATCACGAAGGTCACCAGCCCGGCCCGGCCCTCTTCCTTCAGGGCCGAAAAGCGCGCCTCGATCCGGCTCATCAGAGATCAACCCCCAGCGCCGCGGCCGCCGTGAAGATGTCCTTGTCGCCGCGGCCGCACATGTTCATCACGATCAGGTGATCCTTCGGAAGGGTCGGAGCGAGGCGGATGACATGCGCCAGCGCGTGCGCCGGCTCCAGCGCCGGTATGATGCCCTCGAGCCGCGAGCACGTCCGGAAGGCGTCGAGCGCCTCGCGGTCGGTGGCCGAGACGTATTTCACCCGGCCGAGATCGTGCAGCCAGGCATGCTCCGGCCCGATTCCGGGATAGTCGAGCCCGGCCGAGATCGAATGCGCTTCGGCGATCTGGCCGTCCTCGTCCTGGAGGAGGTAGGTCCGGTTGCCGTGCAGCACGCCCGGGGCGCCGCCGGTCAGCGAGGCGGCATGCTTGCCGGTCTCCAGCCCGTGTCCGGCCGCCTCGACGCCGTACATGCGCACGGAAGGCTCGTCCAGGAAGGGATGGAACAGGCCGATCGCGTTGGAGCCGCCGCCGATCGCCGCGACCAGCGTGTCGGGCAGCCGGCCTTCCAGCGCGGTGATCTGCTCGCGCACCTCTGTGCCGATCACCG